>JAAVDH010000001.1:0-18299 GCA_014801865.1 Bacteroides sp.
ATTCAGAAGAGAAGGAAAGTGATTTCTTGTACTCTCCATCGTAAAGCTGAAGATATGCACCGCTCGCATCGATATATTTTTTCATGAATTCCTCATCACTCATGCCTTCGGGGAAGTATGTGGCATCCATCTTGTGAGAGTTGATGACATATTTTGCATTGGGGTCTGAGGGTGTGACGGTAACATCGATAGAGTGATACCAGTTACTGTTGTTATTGTCATTGAAATTGGAGAACTGAATATCAAATGTCAGTTCATCAGAGGGTTTGGGAGTAGTGGAGGTGGAGAAACGCAGTTCTTTGATTTCGGTAGTGCGTCCGCCAACCTCATCAACACCACATACAAAGAGTGAGTATTCGACATCGGTACGCAGATATTTACCGTCAATTACATCGTCCTTTGAGCCGAGCTCGGTAGCGCCGGTGTGAACGTATTTGGTGGTTGGCCACTGGAAGGTGTTCATGTAGTTGACCATATACACCTTGTTGGCCAGATAGTATGACGGCGTCTGGGCGTCCTCGCCTTCAAAGCGTGATGACTCGGTGAGGAAGGCCGCATAGCGGGTATCGGGATTGGAGGGAGTGATGGTAAATGTGCCCTCCGAACCTGATAACTGATTGAATGTCACATTGAATGTGCAGTCATCAGTCACGACGGCTTCGGGAATCTCAACCCATTCGTATGTGGCATCTGTAGTGGCCACACCATACTCGCATCCGAAAGCTACGGCCAACCATAAGTCGCCCTGACGACGGTTGGTATAGGTCTTCTCGCCGTGTTCGCGGAATGTGACATCATCCCACGTCTGTCCATAATTGTAAACAAGGTTCTCATACTGGGTCAGAGAGTTTGATACAAGTTCCGGAAGAGAGGTGGACAGTATCTGGTCAGCTGAATAGAGCTCGATGGCAAATGGTATGTCAGCATCGCCCCCTTCGGGATGGTAGGGGTCGGCCTTGACGGTGAGGGTGGTGGATGTGACATCGAAAGTGAAGTTGAACTTCACGCCGAGGTCATAGAGCTCCTTTGTGGTGAATCTTATTAGTTCGGGTTCGGAAGTAAGCACTACCTCTCCATCGGTAATAGTGGCGGTATATACGGCAAGCGCAATAGGGGTGTTGGCTCCGATTATCACCGGCGGAAACCAGTCACGTTTCTGACTGCCCTGCTCGAAAATACGTGGAAGATAAGTTTCGTCAAGCTCAATGTCTGAAGCGGCGCTCACCTCATAGATATAGTTGATATCGTCCTCTACGAGGTAATCGAGCCACTGGTCTTCGGGAATGTTTTTAAGTTCTGATTCAGGCATGCCGCTGAAGCGATACCATGCGTTGGGGTCTGATGTGGTGATATTAACCGTGGCGCAAGCGTGATGAGGCTCAACCTCCACGGATATCGGATTTTCAGGCAGCCCCTTGACATAAGCCAGGTGGTCGATACCGTCAAGTGAATATGACGTAACAGAGCCGTCTTTGTCGGTTACGTCAAGGTGGGTGAACGCGCCTTCTTCACCTTTGTAACTGATATTGTCTATCGAATTGATGCGGATAGTCTTGATGACCTCATCATTTTTAACAAAACTGAGTTTGTCTACCGAGGCAAATGCAAGACCTACTGATGCGGCGGCAAGGCCGCAAAGAATTAACTGTTTCTTCATGACCTTACTGTTTACTGAACTGATACTTTGTATGACACTCCATTGGCATTCACTACGTAGACTCCTGCGGTGAGTCCATCGAGATCAATCTCTACAGCACCTTCGGCTGTCATAGAGCGTACCTGAATACCTGAGGCGGTATATACATTGACAACTGATCCGGCAGGAAGTGAGTCGAAACTGAGGGTGTTGCCGCTCAATGTCATTCCGCCTGCAGTCACTACGTCAATACCGGCCTGATTAGGAGTGTGGACAAATTTGACGATTGATTCACGGGGTACGGTTAATTCCACGTTTGTACCCTTTGCCACCAGCTCAGTATCGGTAAACGAAAGTTTCAGATCCGATACAAGAACTACTTCCATAGTGGTTCCATCTGTCAGGTGGACGTTAAGCTTATCATAGCCTGCGGCATTTGTTATGAATGCCGAACATGCTGCAATAGCGCAAAGTAAGAATTTCCTCATAGCTAAATGCATTAATGATTGATTATTTACCAGATTAGTGGCGCAAATATAGTCGTTTTTAGGCTATGAACAAAAGGAAAATGTTACGAAAATCATCGTTGCGATTATTCCGTCCTATCTCACAGGAGTTTAACCCTAAGCCCAAAAAACAAGGCCACACGTCGTAGTGACATGCGGCCTTGGTTATTTATGGGCTTAGGGATGGTTACTCTGCCTGGGGAAGAGCCTGGGTGGCGGGGAGGATGCGGGTGGTGACGGTGTCGGATCCGTCGGTGTGGTCCACCTCGATGGTGCATCCGGGAGTGAGATCACCACTGATGATAAGCTCGGCAAGTTCATCCTCGAGGTACTTCTGTATGGCGCGCTTCAGCGGACGGGCACCGTACTGCGGGTCGTATCCCTTGCCGGCCACGAAGTCCTTGGCGGCATCGGTCAGATGCAGTTTGTAGCCCAATGCTTCGATACGCTTGTAGAAGCCCTTAAGCTCTATGTCGATAATGCGGAATATGGCCTCGCGGTCGAGCGACTCAAACATGATGATGTCGTCGATACGGTTGAGGAATTCCGGGGCAAAGGCCTTGTTGAGGGCCTTGCGGATAACTCCCTGGGAGTAGGCGCTGTCCTCCTCTGAACTGCGGGTGGCGAATCCGACTCCCGAACCGAAGTCCTTGAGCTGGCGCGAGCCGATGTTGGAGGTCATGATGATGATAGTGTTCTTGAAGTCGATCTGACGGCCGAGACTGTCGGTGATACGGCCTTCATCCATCACCTGCAGCAACAGGTTGAACACATCGGGGTGGGCCTTCTCGATTTCGTCAAGGAGCACCACGGAGTAGGGACGGCGACGCACTTTCTCGGTGAGCTGTCCGCCCTCCTCGTAGCCGACGTATCCGGGAGGTGCCCCGACAAGACGCGACACGGTGAATTTCTCCATGTATTCGCTCATATCGATACGTATGAGGGTATCGGGCGAGTCAAAGAGGTATTCGGCGAGTTTCTTGGCCAGATGGGTCTTACCGACACCGGTTGGGCCAAGGAACAGGAATGTGCCTATAGGTTTATTGGGGTCTTTGAGGCCTACGCGGTTGCGCTGTATGGCTTTTACTACTTTTTCTATAGCTTTATCCTGACCGATGATGGAGTCCTTGATGGTGGGAGCCATCTGGCGCAGACGCTGACCTTCGGCCTGAGCCACGCGCTGTACGGGTACACCGGTCATCATGGCCACTACTTCGGCCACTTTGTCCTCGTCGACAGTCTCGCGCTGTGAGTCGAGCATCTCTTCCCAGCGGGCTTTGGCGGAGTCGAGCGCGGCACGCAAGTCTTTTTCGCGGTCGCGATATGAGGCGGCCTTCTCGAAGTCCTGATTCTGGGCTGCGGCGAGTTTCTGCTGTCCCACTTCCTCGATTTCGGTCTCGAGTTGCTCGATTTCCTTGGGTACTACGACGTTGGTGATATGTACTCGCGAACCGGCTTCGTCCATGGCGTCAATAGCCTTGTCGGGGAAGTTGCGGTCGCTTACATAACGCTCGGTGAGTTTTACACACGCTTCGAGCGCCTCGGGAGTGTAGTTCACGTTGTGATGGCTCTCGTACTTTTCCTTGATATTGTTTAGTATCACGAGGGTTTCTTCGGCGGTGGTGGGTGCCACCATCACTTTCTGGAAACGTCGCTCAAGCGCACCGTCTTTCTCGATATTCTTGCGATACTCGTCAAGGGTTGTGGCGCCGATGCACTGTATCTCGCCGCGCGCCAAGGCGGGCTTAAGCAGGTTGGCGGCATCCATAGTGCCGGCAGCATTGCCGGCACCCACTATGGTATGTATTTCGTCGATGAACAGTATCACGTCCTTGTTCTTTGCCAGCTCGGTGAGTATCTGTTTGATACGTTCCTCAAACTGACCGCGGTACTTGGTTCCGGCCACGATAGAGGCCATGTCGAGAGCTACCACGCGCTTGTTGAGCAGCACGCGGGCTACCTTGCGCTGTACGATGCGCAGGGCCAGACCCTCTACGATAGCCGACTTACCTACGCCGGGTTCGCCGATGAGTACGGGATTGTTCTTCTTGCGGCGGCTGAGAATCTGGGCCAGACGCTCTACCTCGGTGTCACGTCCTACCACAGGGTCCATGCGTCCCTCTTCGGCAGCTTTCGTCATGTCTATGCCGAATTTGTCGAGCGCAGGGGTGTCACCGCCTCCGGTGCGGGTCTGACTTTTGGGCTGAGCCGCGGGGCCGTTGGAGCGGGGTGAGGGTGCTTCATCTTCATCCTCGTCGTCATCGTCGGTGAACGAAGCGCCCATGCGTGGCATGTCGCTAACGTCGGTCAGCAGACGATAGATTGACTCGTAGGATATACCGGCCTGATGGAAGGGNGCCAGGTATTTGCTCTTGCCGGTCTCGTTGTTGTGAAATATGGCCAGCAGCAGATGTTCGGTGTCTACCACGTCGCTCTTGAGCATACGTGCTTCGAGCACACAGAGTTTGATGAGGCGGTTGGCCAGATCGCTCACGGTCATCACCACTTCATCGCTTGTACGGTCAACGGTGTCGGTACCCTCCATGGCATCTTCATAAAGATGGCGGTCGAGTTCCTGACGCAGTGACTGCGCCGATGTGCCGTTGGTGGCACGGTCTATAAGTTCGTATCCCTTGCTTCCGGCGCTGCTCATGAGGGCGAGCAGAAGGTGCTCGGGCCTCACCACAGTGGTGTTGTGGCGCAGTGCCTCGCGGGTGCTGTCGGTTATCACCTGTTTAAGCTGCGGCGAAAAATTGGAATTCATCATATTCGTTGTATGNATTGTGAATGTTGGTTGAGGAGTCGGCGAGCTAAAGAATCAATTCGTAGACTCACCTATATTTATAACACACCCGTGAGGGATTGTGTTGTGGATATGATTGTATAATCGGTAGCTGTAGGTCAGTCACAAAAAAAAGTATATATGTTTTGAAGACTTTCCCGGTTGGTTATTTACTGNTTGGTATACTTNTGTAGTGCAATAATCGTGCCAAAATTATATGAGATTTATGCTGATTGATGCAAAGGTGTGTATCAGTCTTATACAAAGGTAGCGAAATTTTTTCGTACCACCAAGCCGATTTNTCGTGGATTTGCATCATTTAACCATAGAAAACCTATATCTTTGCAGATGTTAATCCTAACAGTAAGTCATAGAAAGTCTTTTATACTTACTCAATTCATTTTCACGTAAATATGTATTCCGCCATGAAACTGTCAGCCATGCAGTCATCCGTACGATTTATTCTCTCAGGTGTGCTTGCTCTCGCAAGTATTTGTTTTATCNCTTCGTCATTATCNGCCGCAACGGTGGCCAAGACTGACGAGCCACGTGTCATAGAGCTGACAAGCACCTCACTGCCAACTCCTATGAAGGTTACCGTAGCTCTCCCCGAGCAGTATGAGACTACGGATTGTGACTACCCCGTGGTGTATCTCCTCAACGGCTACGGCGGCGATTATCGTACGTGGCCTTCGATAATAAATGTAGACAGTCTGGCCACGCGCTATAATTGTCTGGTGGTATGTCCNTCGGGTTTCAACAGNTGGTACTTCGATTCGCCCGTTGACGAAAGTATGCAGATGGAGAGCTTCATCACCTCTGAACTTGTGCCTGCGATAGATAGTCTCTACCGCACGCGTGCCGATCGCAGCGGACGCGCCATTACTGGGCTCAGTATGGGTGGCCACGGTGCGCTTTGGCTGGCTATACGCCACAGTGACCTGTTTGGCTCGGCCGGTTCGACAAGCGGTGGCGTTGACTTCACTCCCTGGCCTGACAGTTGGAAAATCAAGGATTTTTTGGGCACACAGGATTCCAATCCCGAGCGTTGGCGTTCACATACCGTAGCATCGCTCGTACCTGACCTTAAGCCCTCGCAGCTCAATCTTATAATCGACTGCGGCACAGAGGACTTCTTCTACGATGTGAACTGTTCGCTTGACCGCGCTCTCAATGAGGCCCATATACCCCACGCCTTCATTACTAATCCCGGCGCGCACAACGGCGCATACTGGAGCCGCTCCATAGGCCCCCAGTTTGACTTCTTCGCCCGCCACTTCTAATGAGGGTGTGTATCATAATTAGGGATACCGGAGGAAACTTAATTTTGACACGGCCTGATCAATTTTGATACAGTCTTTATTTATAAGTTTAGGTGAGGAAATCATTTAAAAGTAAACATCTTCTTAGAGAGTCTTAGAGAGTGTTTGGATTTATATCCAAACACTCTCTAATTCTTTGNGGGTTAGTCCTGCTCTTCGAGGGTGTCGTATTTCTGGAAGAGGAAGTCGTTGTAGGGGAAGCGCTCCATGTGCACTTGCTTGGCCTTNTCGTAGATTTTCTCCTTGAGTTCGTCTATGTTCTTACCTTCGCGTGCGGAGATGAATACGCACTCGTCGCCNGTGCGGGCCATCCATGTCTTCTTCAGCTCCTCGAGCGGAATNTTCTCACGCGACGCGGGGGTNAGGTCNTCCTCGTCCTTGGGCACGTAGTTGTAAGCATCAACCTTGTTAAACACCATAATGACAGGCTTTTCGGCGCTGCCGCAGACTTCGCTGAGGGTACGGTTCACTACCTCGATCTGCTCCTCAAAGTTGGGGTGAGAGATGTCCACGACATGCAGGAGGATGTCGGCTTCGCGCACTTCGTCGAGAGTGGATTTGAAAGAATTGACGAGTCCTGTGGGGAGTTTCCTTATGAATCCTACTGTATCGGTCANAAGNAATGGTAAATTATCAATAATTACTTTGCGAACTGTGGTATCAAGTGTTGCAAAAAGCTTATTTTCTGCAAAGACATCGCTCTTGCTAAGTAGGTTCATGAGGGTGGATTTTCCCACGTTGGTATAGCCCACGAGGGCTACACGGGTGAGTTTACCGCGGTTTTTACGTTGCAGTGTTTTCTGNCGNTCGATACTCTTGAGTTCTTCTTTGAGTCGTGAGATTTTATCGAGTATTATACGGCGGTCNGTTTCGATCTGTGTCTCACCGGGNCCACGCATACCGATACCGCCACGCTGACGTTCGAGGTGGGTCCACATTCGTGTCAGTCGCGGCAGCAGATACTGATACTGCGCCAGCTCCACCTGTGTCTTGGCGTTGGCAGTTCGTGCGCGTCGGGCGAATATGTCAAGGATGAGTGTGGTACGGTCGAGAACCTTAACCTGAAGCTCACGCTCTATATTTGACACCTGCTTTGACGACAGGTCATCGTCAAAGATAACTACGTCAATGTCATTGTCTTCTACAAACTGCTTGATTTCCTCGAGCTTTCCTTTGCCTACGTATGTGGCCGAGTGAGGTCCCTGGACACGTTGCAGAAATTTACGTACCGTGACGGCTCCGGCGGTGTCGGCCAGGAAGGCCAATTCGTCAAGATATTCATTAGCNTTCGCCTCATTCTGGCTTGGGGTGATAAGACCTACGAGCACAGCCTTTTCGGGTTCGGCATTGACGGCTATCTCCGCGCCGCGTATATTTATATTGTTATTCTCCATGATGAGTTTAATAAAACAGTATTACAGTAAGAACATTGCACAGGGACGAATGTTTCTGACTCTTAGAGTANGTTTACTTTCAGTNGGTTTTGGGGTGTAAAGGTAGGGAGTTTTTTAACAATGCTGAAACAAATCGTGGGGAAAGTAGCTGTAGGGCAGGAAAAACGCCGGGAGAGGTGAGGGGAACAATATGTTAAAATTAACAATTGTATCAGGCGTATGGAAAGGAGGTGATAAGTGTATCAAAGTGCAAAGTTAGAGATAATAAAAGGGGTTAACATAGTTTAACAAACGGGGGGGGGTAAACTTAACAAATTTATGTACTTTTGCGACGATATTTGCGTTGTTGAACGGTATGTACCTTAACATGACAGGCTGTGCAGTCATCGTAAATATCTACATAAGAGATATAAACTAAAAGTCGTATAAATNACTGAATTGTAGCAGATTATAGCAATTTATAATACCATTGAGACTGATACCTTAAGTATCATATCATGACGATATACCTCTTACCTTATCATCAGATATTTATCTAACACTTTAAACATATTTTTACTAAATATTNATTTATAACTAACCAATCAAAGCCAATGAAAAAGTTTTTACTCTTTTCTGCTTCAGCTCTGATGGCCATGTCGGCCTCAGCAGGTCTTATCGACGTGACCCCCAAAGCTTACGATTTCAACTCAGGTCTTAACATTCCCTTCGTTAACGCCTACTCAAATGCNGACTGGGGCCACGCAGAATGGAACCCCTCTGTTTACTGGCTGGGTAAGAATCCCGAACATTATAAGGATGGTTGCGTGCTGATGATCGGACCGCAGTTAAAAGCTAACTACGATGCTATCATGGATCAGTGCTACAATGTNGTAGATCTCGGTGGCAATATCGGTAAGGTGCTCGTTATCAACCACCCCGGTTCAAACATCAACAATGTACTCAAGGAAGCTTACGGTGTTGACGCCAAGCTCCCCGAGGTAACTACTGAACCCGGTTACATGATTCCCTTCTGGCACAGCGATCCCGAAGCAACTTATACCGAAGCTGAGGTAGAGAATCCTATCCGCGTGCGCGTGGTTCTCAACNTTTATCAGCCTACTCTTTCAGAGACTCAGAGCGTATTCCAGCCCTATATCCAGATGGGTGGCAACTGGCAGCCTAACAATGACAATGAGGCTCCCCGCAATGTATACAGCGGTGACTTCGCATATCTCTGGGGTGAGCTTCAGGATGACGACACCTTCGGTCCGCTTGACTTCGCTACCGCTACNCCCGACGATCTCGACAAGTATGTAAACGATGACGAAATCAACGTATGGAACCCCAACCGCTGGATGGTATACGAATGGGACGTGCTCGGCGCAAAGAATGAAGATGACGACGATGCCAAGGAAGCTCCTATCAAAATCAAGATGGAANTCCCCGGCTCNAACGCTGCCATCATGATTAAGTCNATTCAGTTCTTCGTTAAGGATGCTGAAGAAGAAGGTATCCCTGCTACAACCCGTCGTAAGAGCTGGATTTATCTGTCAAGCAATCCCGCTTCAGTAGAAGGCGTAGCTGCTGACGCAGTTNANACNCTCAANGTNACCGTTAACGGCAACACCGTATCATTCGGCGAAGTGGCTTCAGTTTACACCGCTACCGGCGTGCTCGTAGCTGAAGGTGCCGAGCTCAACCTNGCTAACGGCTTCTATGTAGCTGTNGCTAACGGTAAGACCGCCAAGTTCGTAGTTAAGTAATCAAAGGAGATAACTTTACGTCTCTTACGAACTAACATAAAGCGACTGTGCCGCACACATATANGTTATGCGGCATGGTCGCTTACCCAATCTAATTCCATAAAGTAAGTCTGCCCCCCCCCCCGGGCAACTTCCTATTCCTCTTTCCCTCCATCTCCCCACCCCAATTACATTTTTGAAGGTACACAGTGAAGAAATTATTATGCACCTTATTGCTTGCCCTGCTTGCAGCGGTCGGGCTACAGGCTCAGGTNACAAATTACGCCATAGAGCTTGAGGAGAACGGTAATGTAAATTGCGGCCCTCTGCCCGANCTTGACGGCAAGTCAAGCTATACTCTCCAGATGTGGATAAGACCCACGGAATGGACNGAAGGCGCCACGCTGCTTTCACGCGGCGAAGGCCTTAAACTGTCACTTGGCACCCCNGGCGTGGTGAATGTCAAGATCGGCGATGTAAATCTGACTACAAATAATGTGCCTGTCGACGCATGGTCNCTCCTGACGGTGCGTGTCAACGATGGCACAGCTTATATAAACTCCTTCCGCAAGTCAACNAAGGTACAGCCTCTGGCTACTGCCGGTGATAAGGAGGCTCTCATACTCGGTGGCGGCTATAAGGGCCGTATCGACGAGGTGAGGATATGGGGAATATCTCTCCCCGATGAGTTTAACCGCTTCGAGCATACAACGCTTAACCGCTACAATCCATATTGGAATGACCTTTTGGTATATCTCAAGATGGACCAGGAGCTCTGCGAGCACCTTGTGGACTATAAGGGAGTGTACTGCGACGAGAATACGTGGAATCACCACGGAGTGTTCAGTGCCTCGGGTGTAAAGCGCGTAGAGGCCGAAAATCCCGATCTTCCCTATCTTATAAACAGCGCATATACGGCCAACGAGCGATTTTATGACCGCTCCATACCCCGCGATCAGTATCTGTTTGCCAATGACCTTATTATACTCGGCATACAGAGCTATCCCGACGGTCATCTTAAATACTGCACTCCCAACTGTCACGCTACTCTTCAGGGAAATGCCACGCGTCTTGACAAATTTGAGGGTCGTGAGGGTGTCATGTCGTTTGACGGTAAGTCAACTCTTGACTGCGGTCCGGAATGCTTCAACGTAACATCAAATATCTATGCCTTTGAATGCTGGCTCTATATAGAGGAGTGGGTCGAAGGGGCATATATTATCCGTAAGGAGAGTGCCGACGGGGAGCATGGTATATCCATCAGTCTCGGACGTGAGTCAAACCACGAGGTAATCGTGAGAGTCAACGGGAAGAGATTTGTAAACCAGCGCAATCTGTCGACTGGTAAGTGGATACATCTGGCCGTGAATACGGAGAACGGCGGTACAACACGTGACACATTCGTGTTTGTATTCAACGGTTCGCGCGTAGGTTATGCCTCGGAAGCTTCAGACCAGACTACAGACAATATGCCCGAAGGCAACGCCGACTGCAACGCCATAGTGGGCGAGGGCTTCATCGGAAAGATGGACAATATCCTTGTATGGAACCGCTCTATCGGACGTAGTGCTACGATGGAAAATCCTCCGATGCCGGCGCTTAACCATACGGAGACTTCCGACGTGCTGCAGAAGGCAAATACATATCTCGATTTTAACGACCCGCTTCGTCCAGGCTTTGACTCCTACTCTCAGGACCACTGGAAGGAGATAATGGAATCGGCCTACGAGGGTCATCGCGGCTATCATGTGCGTATATCCGTCAAGAGTCATACAGGATGGGAAAACACCCTGTGGGATGCCGGTAAGCGCAAAATCTTCGCGGAGGACCTTGCCCGCCTGTCGGAGGGATATGACGGTGTGGAACTTGACCTCGAATGGATCTACAGCACACAGACTCAGCTGGGATACCTCTCAGATGATATACGTGCAGCNCTTCCTGCCGATAAGTCATTGATGATATCATGTCATAATGTAGCCTATCAGTTCCCCAAGAACAAGATGGGCAACTGCGACGGATTTACATTCCAGCAGTATGGCCCTCAGAAAGATCACTCATACTACTCGACATTTGTCAACTATACCAACGCCTTTGTAAACTACGGTTTCCCCAAGGAGAAGATACTCTGTTCGTACGCCACCACCACATCGGTAGGTCATAAGAACGGTGTGCGTCCCAATGGCGCTCCTGATATAAAGGGTGTACGCGACGGATTTCTTGACGGCGACTATGTGCCTCAGGAGNAGGTAGACTGCGGGTTAAGCGGCGGCTATGAGTTTTACTTCGATGGTCCTCTGCAGACCTACATGCGCGCGAAGTATGTGACAGACAATCGTCTGGGCGGTATATTCTACTGGGATATGGGCAATGACGTGCGTCCCGAGCATCCCTATAATCTGGCCAAGTGGAGCACATACGGTCTCAATCACAACGTGGATACCCTCGTGACCCACGTAGAGATACATCACTACGATACGGCAATAGAGGATGTGCGCGCTGACAGTAATGAAGAGACAGTACTGAGTGCGTCGACTACCGATGATAATACCCTTATGCTCAGCTTCACTCCCGAGGCTGTGGCCGATGTGGTGAATATCTATAATGTGTCGGGAGGATGCGTGGCTACGACGCGCCGCAGCAATACGGCCGATATCGCGGCNCTTGCTCCGGGCTATTACGTGGTAGAGGCCGTCACCCTGTCGGGCATACGAGCCTCGGCCCGCTTCTGTAAGAAATAAATTATAATAATCAATCTATCACAACATGAAAAAGTTAGCTTATGTTGCCGGACTCGGACTTGCTCTCTGCATGCTGAATTCATGCGAGGACGAGCCTAAGAATCCNGGTGACTTTAGCGTGAAAGCCGAGCTTGAATTGAATGATGTCATCAATTCAATTCTCGACTCCGCACGCTCTTANCAACTCATTGTNAAGGATCGTCGTGACACTACCTATGCCCGTCAGGCTATAAAGTATGACACNGTGTTCCGCTATCTCGAGAACGGTGACAGTGACTATGTGTATGGTGCCGACGGTAAGGTGCTTGTCAATAAGGATACTGTCATAGTCTATAGCAAAAAGACAGCTGCTATGGTGGAGTACGAACCTGTGGTATTCGGTCCGGAGGCTGANACCGTAGAGATTACNCTCAAATCCAATGCCCGCTGGATGGCAAAACAGCCCGAGAGCGATAAGGCCCTCTGGCTCTACAATGCCAACGGTACTGAGGCCGGGGGCGGTGACAGCCATATCAATCTCACCTTCGGNACCCTCCGTAAGCAGATGAAGCAACGCGGNCCCGTNTATCAGTATGTGTTCACATCCGATAGTCTGGTTTGCTATAAGATACCTTTCTATCAGGCTCAGGAAGGGGTGGAAATAAAATAATAAGTAAAAACGTACTCTTGCAATAATGAAAAAGTATATTCTTGCATTACTCATCTGTATATGCGTATCGGGCGTGTCATTCGCCGAGATCGTGAAGGGTGTGGTAATGGAGCCCAATGGCGAACCAGCTATCGGCGCTACAGTGCTTGAGAAGGGCAAACCCTCNAACGGCACGTCAACCAATATCGACGGTGAGTTTAGCCTCAATGTCGCTTCGCTTAAGTCGTCATCGCTTGAAGTGTCGTATATCGGCATGGAGAATAAGGTGGTGAAGATCGATGGAAAAAACAATCTTCTTATCGAACTTAAGTATGCCGGCGGTTTCGCTCTTGATGAAGTGGTAATCGTAGGTTACGGTACACAGAAGAAGATCAATGCTACCGGTGCCGTAAAGACTATCGACAATGCCGTGCTGGAATCGCGTCCTCTGTCCAACGCCGTACAGGGCCTTCAGGGTGCCGTGGCCGGTCTTAATATTACGAATGANGCCGGTGGTGGNCTCGGTCAGAAGATGAACATCAATATCCGTGGTATGGGTAGCATCGGTGACGGTTCAGATGCTTCGCCCCTCGTGCTTATCGACGGTATGGANGGTGACCTGTCAAACATCAACCCCAATGATATTGAGAANATCTCTGTNCTTAAGGATGCNGCNTCNGCNTCNATCTTCGGTTCNCGTGCNCCNTTCGGTGTGATNATNNTCACNACCAAGACCGGTACACANGGNACNAGAGTAAACTATAGCGGTAGCGTTCGTGCAGCCCAGCCTATCAATCTGCCTCACATGGCAAGCGGCCTGGAGTATGCGTACATGATGAACGATGCTTACGCCAACTGCGGTAGCAGCGGTCCCTATAACTCAACCGAACTCGATAAGATAGCTCTGGCAGCTCAGGGACTTTATCCTAAGGTAGTAGCTATGCCCTGGGATCCCAGTCACTGGGGAAAGGACCAGAGCAATATGTATGACTCTACCGACTGGTATGACGTGCATGTTAAGGATGTTGTATGGTCACAGGAGCATAACCTGTCAGTATCGGGCGCTAACGAGAAGACCAACTACTACTTCTCGGGCAACCTTCTTGACCAGAACGGTCTCTTTAAGTATGCCGATGAGAATTATCGTCGTATGACTCTGGCCGGTAAGGTAAACATTACCTTCAATAAATATGTGAAATTCCTGTGGAGCTCACGTATTGTGGCCACACGCAATAAGAAGCCTTCGGCACTTAACGGTCTGTTCTATCACAACCTCGGCCGTATATGCCCTCTGGCTCCCGTGACTATGCCTGAGGATAGCCCCGCAGCAGGTGAGTATCACTATCAGTCACTTATTCCCTCTCTTCAGGACGGTGGCGATCAGATAACAAAGGAACAGGTATTCTATAATCAGGGTACACTGCTTATCAATCCTCTCGAGGACTGGACAATACACCTGGAGGTAAACAGCCGTATCGAGCATAATCCCTTTACCCGTCAGTTCAAGCCCGTATATCAGACACTGCCTACGGGCGCAACCGAAGGTATCGAAGTACTTCCCATCGGCTCTAACCAGGGTCAGCACAAGATAGCCTCGAACGGCACATTTGACGTTAATCCCGCAGCCGGTGAAAACTACTATGAAGTTGGCGAAACGTCAATCAATTACTTCTCTACCAACTTATATACCGATTATCTCTGGAAACTCGGAAAGAATGAGTTCAAGTTCATGATCGGTATGCAGACCGAACAGTACTCTCAGCGTCTTATCCGTAATGCCTCATGGGATATACAGATGGCAGACCGCCCCTGGCTGCCCGGCACAGTCGGAAGCGAAGAGGCAATGGTATATGAATCGAAGGGTGAATGGAGCAACCTCGGTTTCTTCGGACGTATCAACTATAACTACGACAACCGCTATATGCTCGAGTTCAACCTTCGTGCCGACGGTGCTTCACGTTTCCCCGAAGATAAGCGTTGGGGTTGGTTCACTTCGGCATCAGCAGGCTGGAACGTGGCTCAGGAAAAATTCTGGGAGCCTCTGGTAGATTATTGGAATTACTTCAAAATCCGTGTATCATACGGTGAACAGGGTAACCAGAATACTCAGAACTTCTACCCCTATATCCGTCAGATGCAGACGAATGGTGGTAACGTAGTCATTGGCGACAAGCAGGCTACCGTGCTTCCCATCTATGCTCCTGTGACCAACGATATCACCTGGGAACGTATTGAAAATGCCAACGCGGGTGTTGACCTCGGTTTCTTCAATAATCGTCTTACCGGTACATTTGAAGTGTATCAGCGTATGACCAAGGATATGATTGGTCCGGCTCAGTCTTTGCCCGGTGTGTTCGGCGCATCTGCCCCGAGAACAAACAATGCCGAGCTTCGCACCCGCGGTTGGGAACTTGAACTGGGCTGGCAGGACCGTATAAACAAGGACTGGAGTTACTCGATCACCGGTACACTCTCAGACTATAAGACCGTAATCACGAAGTATGCCTCACCCGATAATAAGTACAGCGGATGGTATGCCGGAAGGGATTATGGTGAAATCTGGGGTTACCGCGTAGTGGGTATCGCCAAGAGCGATGCTGAGATGGATGCATACGTGGCCAAGCATGATATGTCAAACATGGGTGACGGAGTGGCTATACGTGGCCGCCTCGGCGGTGGCGACATAATGTATGCCGACCTCAATAACGACGGCTCGGTGAACAATGGTGCCCAGACGATCGACGATCCCGGTGACATGACCAAGATCGGTAACAATACTCCCCGCTTTGCATACGGTCTGACCCTTACCGCCCAGTGGCGCTGGATCGACTTCCGTGCATTCTTCCAGGGTATCGGTAAGCGTGACTTCCTGTTCAGCGGCTCTGCTCCTTTCTACGGCATAGCCTCTGAGTGGCAGCGTACCTTCTATAAGGATCACCTTGACTACTTCCGTTATGCAGGTTCGGAACTCGGTGCCAATCCCGATGCATATTATGCACGCCCCCGTGTCGACGGATTCAACACCAAGGATAGCGACTACTTCCTTCAGGATGCCTCATATTTCCGCCTGAAGAATATTCAGATCGGTTTCTCACTGCCTGAGAACACTAAGCTGGCCAAATATGTGAAGAAGGCCCGCCTGTATGTGTCGGGTGAAAACCTCTTTACACATACCAACCTCAGAATCTTTGATCCGGAAGCCGTAACCGGTGACTGGGGTGCCGGTAAGGCCTATCCCAACTACCGCACCTGGTCAGTGGGTCTTGAAGTAACTTTCTAATCTCCAATCATGTCAATGACAATGAAAAAGTATATATTAATGGCCTTGGCCGCCGTGAGCCTTACTGCCTGCAACGATTATATCGATAAGCAGCCCCTTACATCCGGCACAGACAAGGATTTCTATAATAAGGTGGGTGACCTCGAAGTTGCCGCCAATCAGTTTTATGAGGACTGTCTGCCTCTTAACTCAAGTCTCTACGGAGGCCTTTACGAGAAGGATACCGACAGTGATAATCAGATGGGCTCCTCTGCCAACGCTCTCTTCTACGAGGGTACGAAGGTAATACCCTCGATGAATAACAGTCAGGCATGGTGGTTTAACCACATGCGTGGTATCAACTATTTCATCAATCGTATAGAGGGAAATCAGGAGAGTGTGACAGGTAATCTCGATTTGGTAAACCAATATCTTGGCGAGGCTTATTTCTTCCGCGCATACGATACGTTCGAGCGTCTGCGTCAGTTGGGTGATATACCTATCGTCGACGAGATGTATGGCGATGACCGCGACGAGCTGATAGAGCTGTCGACCCGTCAGCCCCGTAATATGGTAGCCCGCTTCATAATCAACGACCTTGACCGCGCCTGTCAGCTTCTTATGGAAACGGCTCCCGCATCGGGCCGTGTAAGTCTTGATGCAGCCTTGGCCCTCAAGGCCCGCGTGGCTCTNTTTGAGGCTACTTTCGAGCGTTATCATGCCAACACCTGCTTCGTGCCCGGTAATGACAAGTGGCCCGGCGCTGAGTATCATCCNGATTTCGCATGGCCTGCCGGAAGCGCTGAGGCTGAGGTGAACTACTTCCTTGACCGCGCAATCGGCGCTGCCGATTCNGTGGCTTCAAAGCGTCCCCTCAATGCCGACTATATAAGCATGTTCAACCGNTGGGAAAGCCCCTTCGGCGAGAATGACGAAGTGATACTTGCCCGCTATTATGCCAGCGGTGTGATTATGCACAGCTGCTCAGCTTATCTGAAGAGCGGCGGCGGCTGCGGCGCTACCCGTGCTGCCGTGCAGACTTATCTGATGAAGAATGGACTGCCCTGGTATGCCGAGAACAGTGGTTTCCAGGGTGACCTCACCTCCTATGAGGAACTTCAGGACCGTGACGAGCGTCTGCAGCAGAGCGTACGTGCCAGCGGTGAATTCATTACCGGCCACGTTGATCCCAATACGGGTCTCAATGTGCCTGACACAATCTATAGCCACAAGGCTGACATTACCCGCAGCGGTGTTGCCAAGGCTACTACCGGCTATGAGATAGACAAGTGGGTGGTGACCAACGATGAGGATCAGCGTCTGCAGGGTAAGTGTACTTCGGCTGTGCCTCTGTTCCGCGCAGCAGAGTGCTATCTGGTGTATCTTGAAGCGTATTACGAACGTCATCACAGCCTCGGCGGCAACTGCGACAAGTACTGGAAGGCTCTGCGTGAACGCGCCGGCGTAAGCACNGATTATCAGCTGACCATATCCAAGACCGACCTCTCNAAGGAGAATGACTTCGGCACAGACTCACACGGTCAGAAGGTAGACGTTACGCTCTACAATATCCGTCGTGAACGTCGCTGCGAACTCTTCGCCGAGGGTCTTCGTCTCGATGACCTCCGTCGCTGGCGTGCGCTTGACAACATGAAGGACTATCAGCCNGAAGGCTTCAATCTCTGGGGCGGTCCCATGAAGGATATGTATGCGATATCGGAGCTTAACGCTACTACNGTGTCGCAGATAGGNGACGGTAACTACCTACGTCCTCTGCGTACGAACACTACTTCACTGGCGTATAATGGATATAACTTCCCCAAGCCTCACTATCTGGAGCCTATACCCATCAGTGAGCTGCGTCTGACAACNCGTCCTGACGGCACGGTTGCCATCTATCAGAATCCCGGATGGCCCACAACAGACGGTACTGCCATTTACAATTATGACTGTGAATAAGTAATAGATAGGTAAAATTACTCTGAGGACTGCGCCTGCCTGTTGAAGGGGGCGCAGTTTTCTTTTTGNGGTGAAATTCAAGNTTAATCANGCTCTTGGAGAGGGTAAAAGNGATGTTAAATGTTAAGAAGAGTTAAGAAGAGTATTTTTCTTGGTGAAATATTTGGAGGGGATGAATAAAGGCCGTAACTTTGCAGCGCTTTTAAGGCAAGGCCGCTAATAAAAACAGCGGTTCCCCCCTCTTAAAAAAATCATCGGGGTGTAGCTCAGTTGGTTAGAGTACGCGTCTGGGGGGCGTGAGGTCGCTAGTTCGAGTCTAGTCACCCCGACTGAAAAGCAAAGCCGAAGTCA
>JAAVDH010000001.1:18305-41548 GCA_014801865.1 Bacteroides sp.
TGACTTCGGCTTTGCCTTTTTTCTGTACTTTTCTTTTACGGGGGGGGGTAGGGTCATCGCAAGCGATGAAAACGGGAGACACATTTAAGGGATCAGATGCATATTTAGGGGATGAGGGCGTNGGTCCGCGACTTGGACTATCGGGGTGGTATAAACTTTGTGAAAAAGGGTGGGGGATGTTGTGGATGTGAAGCATTGTAAATATCTTTGTGGATAGATATCATATCTTTGTGGATAGATATCTTTGTGAGTATCTGTTGTCTTTANTATTAAGGATAAGAATGATCGATATAAAGGATAATTAAGNGGTNTGGGCAATGATGTTGCACAGGTGTGTGCATAATTTTGTCCCATGCTAAAGAATTTTGTCCAAGGCTACAAGAATTTAGAATAAATAAAAATCAACGATATAGATGAAAGAAAAGAAAACCACTATAAAGAAGAGTGCCGCAGCGGCTGTGGATCCTCAGAAGGCTAAACTTACGGCTCTGAATGATGCTATGGCTCGCATAGAGAAGAATTTCGGCAAGGGCGCCATCATGAAGCTTGGCGACGAACAGATAGAGGAGGTGGATGTAATCCCCACCGGTTCGATAGGTCTGAACTATGCGTTGGGTGTGGGAGGTTATCCGCGCGGACGTATCATCGAGATATTCGGTCCTGAATCGTCGGGTAAGACTACNCTGGCCATACATGCCATAGCTGAGGCTCAGAAGGCCGGCGGTGTGGCGGCTATCATTGACGCCGAGCATGCATTCGACCGTTTCTATGCCGAGAAATTGGGCGTTGATGTTAACAATCTGCTGATTTCGCAGCCTGACAATGGNGAGCAGGCTCTTGAGATNGCCGATCAGCTGATACGCTCATCGGCTATCGATATACTTGTGGTCGACTCNGTGGCTGCGCTTACTCCCAAGAGTGAGATNGAGGGNGATATGGGCGACAATAAGGTGGGTCTGCAGGCCCGACTCATGTCGCAGGCCATGCGTAAGCTTACGGGTACGATTTCGCGCACTAATACGACATGTATCTTTATCAATCAGCTGCGTGAGAAGATCGGTGTGATGTTCGGTCCTTCGGAGACAACGACCGGCGGTAATGCGCTTAAGTTTTACTCATCGGTGAGAATAGACATACGTTCGTCTACATCGCTTAAGAATGGCAATGATGATGTGCTGGGCCGTCATACCAAGGTGAAGGTGGTGAAGAATAAGGTNGCGCCTCCATTCAAGCGTGCCGAGTTTGACATCATGTTCGGCGAGGGTATATCGCATGCGAGCGAGATACTTGACTTAGGTGTCGATCTGAATATTATTCAGAAGAGCGGCTCGTGGTTCAGCTACAACGGCAGTAAGCTCGCGCAGGGCCGTGAAGGAGCCAAACTGGTTATTCAGGANAATCCNGAACTGGCTGATGAACTCGAAGAGAAGATTATGCAGGCTCTGAAGGAGGGNGGTTCGGTATCTCCCGCGAAGAAGGGCAAAGGCGCTTCGTCCAAGAAGGGTAAGGAGTCGGAAGGTGACGATGAGGATGATGTGGAGGTGGATGACACTGACATCGCCGAAATGGAGCTTGATGACAATGATCAGGAATTCTCAATTGACGAGGATATTTAATAAGTAATACTCTGTTATGAAACCTATGGAGTGGTCGCGGCTGATAAGCGATAAGCGTTTCGGGCTGGAGGATCTGCATGAGCCTCAGCGCGGGTCGCGCAGTGACTTTCAACGCGACTATGACCGACTGGTGTTCTCATCGCCGTTCCGGAGGCTGCAAAACAAGACTCAGGTGTTTCCGTTGCCGGGCAGTATATTTGTCCACAACCGCCTGACTCATAGTATAGAGGTGGCATGTGTGGGGCGTTCGATGGCTAATGAGGCCGCAGAGAGCCTTCATCGCCGATACAGCGGCGAACCGTGGACCGCGGCTCTGGACGCTATGGGTGAGATCGTGGCGGCGGGATGCCTTGCGCATGACCTTGGCAATCCACCATTCGGTCATTCGGGAGAGAAGGCTATATCATCATTTTTCAGTGAAGGAGAGGGTGCACAGCTGCGTCCTCTCCTCACTGATTCTCAGTGGGCCGATGTGACGAATTTTGAGGGTAATGCCAACACCTTCCGTCTGCTTACCCATCGCTTTAACGGACGCCGCCCGGGAGGGTTTGCNATGACATACTCTACGCTGGCTTCTATTGTGAAATACCCATACGAGTCGCGTCTTGCGGGAGGAAAGGGTAAGTTCGGATTCTTTACCAGTGAGGCTGAGAATTTTGTGAAGGTAGCCGATGAACTGGGTATGATACGCCGACAGCGAGGGGACGGGATGCTGAGCTATGCGCGTCATCCGCTGGTGTATATCGTGGAGGCGGCGGATGATATCTGCTATGAGGTGATGGATATCGAGGATGCTCATAAGCTCGGGCTGCTTGATACGTCGCTGGTGAAGGAGCTGTTTCTCGGATTCTTCACTGCTGAACGCCGCGAGCGTATGATGCGCACGATGGAGCGCGTCACTGACCCNAATGAGCAGATAGTATATCTGCGCTCGGCGGTGATAGGAAATCTGGTGCATGCCTGTGCCGAAGCTTTTGTGGAGCATGAGAGCGAGATACTCAACGGGACATTCGAGGGGTCGCTGCTCAATCATATTCCCGACCTGCAGCGTAGGGGCTATGAGGCGTGCAATGCGTTGTCGTGGGAGCGTATATACTGTGCCTCCGATGTGGTAGATATCGAATTGGCAGGTACGAGTATCATATCGTTTCTCATGGAGCGTCTGGTGCATGCCGTGCGTTATCCTGACCTTAATTACTCACGTCTGCTGCTGTCGAAGATACCGCATCAGTATGTTGCGACGCCTGAATCGGACTTGTACGGCAAGTTGCAGACGGTCATTGACCATGTGTCGGGGATGACGGATGTATATGCCCTGGATCTTTACCGGAAGTTGCAGGGTATGTCACTGAAAATCAATAATTAAAACATTGGAAATAAAACGTTTTTTTGACTATTTGTATATGAGAAAGATATTAGTGGCTTTAATGGCTATGGTGATGGCTCTGGGAGCAAGTGCGCAGGGATTTGATGTGTCACGTCTGGGTGTGCGTCTGAGTATTGATGCAGCCCGTCCCGGCGATTTGTCGACAGGCGATGGTTATACCAAACTTTCAATATTCGGCAGCGGTGCCGGATTCTCTCTCGGCGCGGTGTATAAGGTTGATCTTACCGATAATCTGTTCATCGAGCCCGGGCTCGGTTTCTACTACAACACTTTCTCTATCAACAATCACTTTCTGGGCGATATGATAGAGGATATGCTGGAGTCTATAGGAGCGGATATGGATTATAAGACTACAAGCCGCTCGGTGAGAAGATTCGGTATGCGTATCCCTGTGATGATAGGTTATACATTTCCTCTGAAGGATGATTTTTCATTTCGTGTGTTTACCGGCCCGATGCTTGACGTCGGTCTGTCGGCCGATATGTACTACGGTATGAAGATTGATGGCTATGATATACATAAGGCTGCATCGCTTTATGGTAAGAATCGTATGCTCAATCGTGTGGACTGCTATTGGAATATAGGAGCCGGCGTTACCTTTGCCGAGCATTATTATCTGGGTCTGCAGGCCGATCTCGGTATGTGTAATATGGCCAAGAAGAGTGACGGTTACAAGCCTTCGCTTCATGAGAATGTCGTGCAGCTTACCTTCGGCTATAACTTCTAAATAACTTCCTAACAACTATATACCGAAAACTTATGAAGCGCCTTACGATATGGATGTGGGCGGCCATGATGTTATGTGTCATAGCTACCTCATGCTCCCGTCAACCCGAATTGTTGCGTACCATACCTGCTTCAGCGCAGGTGGTGGGATGTTTTGATTTGCCTCGGCTTGCCGCTCAATGCGGAGTGAATTTTGAGAATTCCACACCATTCTCCGACCGTACGGTGCGAAGTCTTGGTGAGATGGCTCCGGTGTTTCTTGCCGCGAATGCTTGTGGTGACTTGTCGCAGACGTATATGTTTGTTACTACCGGAGGCAGTACTTTTGTCACTTTTATGCTGAAAGACCGTGAGGAGTTTGAAAAGGCGCTGACCACGTCGCTTCATCTTACTCCTGTGCAGAATCAGGGGTATACGCTTTATGAACTCAGGTCGGCAAACACATCAACAGTGGCACTGCGCGACAATCAGGCCTGGATTATCAGTTATCCTACCACCCTTGAGGATCTGCGTGCGGCTCTTGATGCGGCTGCGGATGCCGATATGGCTTCGGTGAACGGAGTGGCCGACAGACTTAAGGACGGTATTACCGATGGGGGTGACATTACTATGGTTATCAATACCGAAGCCACGCGCGGTAGTGACCGTTCGCAGTGGTTGATGGTGAAAACGGATGTCGACTCGGCATCTATAAAATGTGACGTGAGGATGATTAATGCCGACGGCAAGGATGTGAAGTATGAAGGTGTGCTCCCGATGGATGTGGCAGCTTTGCGACACATCCCGTCATCGTCGTTTGTGCTTGCAGGTGCAGGGATAAATGGTCGCGATGTCGATTGGGAAATGTTCATCAATCCCCTCACTATTATGGGTGGATTCAGGGCTCGCGGTCTGTACGATACTCTGGCTCCATATCTCAAGGCTCTGGACGGCACGATGATAGTGTCGGCCTCTCCCGCCAATGGAAATAAGGGCGATGTATCTGACCCTGAGACATGGAAACTGACTCTGCTTGCGCACATGTCGCAGGCCGCAGTAGATCAGGCATGTGCCACTCTTGTCAATCAACTGAGTATGCCGGGTGTGGATATACAGAAGGTTTCCGATGGCACAACGGTTTTAAAGTTCGGTGACACGCGAATGTATGTAGCCAATCTTGACGGGTATTTCGCTGTATCTAATCAGCCGTTCGGTAACTATACTCCCGATACAGCCGTAGCCTCGCTGTGTAATGATGCGGTAGGTGTGGTGGTGGTAGATCTGCCGTCGCTGGGCGTATTCGGTCATACGATGCCACGCTGGGGTGTGAGACTCGAGGGACGCTACGACGATACTCACGGAGAGTTTACCCTCTCGCTTCCGGGTAGTGATAGCCCTGTATTTCAGTCGCTCCTTGAGTTATATTAAAAATTATAATTTCCGAAATATGATATCCACCATTAGCCTCGAGGGACTGTTGCCACGGGTGTTTGCCGAGGATAATACCGTGCGTTCACGTCAATCCGATGTGTGGCTTCGTAAGGCGGTTACTTTCGAGCGCGGACAGGTGTATATGATTAAGGCCACATCCGGTACGGGTAAGTCATCGCTGTGCAGTTATATATACGGCGACCGCCACGACTATCAGGGGCGTATACTTTTTGACGGCACTGACACTGCATCATTGAATGTCGCGCGGTGGTGTGAGTTGCGCCGCAGGGTCCTGGGCTATATGCCCCAGGAGATGAAACTGTTTCCCGAACTCACGGCTATCGAGAATGTGGAGATAAAGAATCGGCTGACACACCACTTTACGCATAGTCATATAGTGGAGATGCTTGAGAGTCTTGAACTTGGCGACAGAATCAATGTTGCCGCATCGCGTCTTTCTGCCGGTCAGCAACAGCGAGTGGCTGTAGTGAGGGCGCTTTGTCAGCCCTTTGACTTCCTGCTAATAGATGAGCCGGTGAGTCATCTTGACGAGATGAACAATGCTGCTGTGGGGCAGATGATAATGGATGAGGCTGCACGTCAGGGTGCCGGAGTGATAGCTACTTCAGTTGGTAATGATATTGTGCTCCCGACCTCGGTTACAACTCTTGAATTATGAAGGAGAAGAATGATAATGTGGTATGGCGACTGTTGCGCTGTAATATCAGTGTGACTCAACTTGCAGGTTATGCTCTTGCAGGATTGACGGGGCTTACCATACTGCTCACCGCTCTGCAACTATATCGCGATGTGACACATGCGCGCGAACATGACGACACGCTGATATCGCGCGACTATCTCATTATTTCCAAGAAGGTCAGCGGTGGGCTTACGTCGTTGTTTTCAGGAGGAAATTCAACGGTGTTTTCTGACGCGGAAATAGAGGAGATATCCTCGCAGCCGTGGGCACGAAAGGTAGGCAGTTTCACGGCGAGCGACTTTAATGTGGCGGCCTCGGTGGAGCTTGGTGGTCGTGGCATGTCGACATATCTTTTCTTCGAGTCAATACCGGACGAGTTTTTTGACGTTCGTCCCTCAGGCTGGGATTTTGATCCTGAGCGCGACAATACAGTGCCCATAGTGCTCAGTAAAGATTATCTCAGCCTCTACAACTTCGGATTTGCGGCCTCGCGCGGTCTCCCTCAGATAAGTGAGAGCACTATCTCCCTGCTGCCGCTGAAAGTGTCGGTAAGCGGACGCGGGCGTCAGCAATGGCTCAATGCTCGTATCGTAGGCTTCTCCTCGAGGCTCAATACTATAGCCGTGCCCGAAGGGTTTATGAAGTGGGCGAACGAGAATTTTGCCGATACGCCCTCGGAGGGACCTTCGCGCCTGATAATCGAAGCTGACGCCAAGGGTGATCCTGGCGTGGAGAGTTTTCTGCGCAGCCACGGTTATGAAGCCGCGGGCGATGGTGCCGTAAGCGGCAAGGCTAACTATGTTATGAGTCTTACCACGGGAGTGGTGGGTGCCATCGGTATAGTGATAAGTGCTCTGTCACTGTTCATATTGCTACTGAGTATATGGCTGCTGTTGCAGAAAAACAGCGAGAAGATTCATCTGTTGCTACTGTTAGGCTATACCCCTTCGGCGGTAGCACGATATTATTACATGATAGTAGCCGGAGTTAACTGCGTAGTGCTCATTGGGGCGCTGATTGTGACGGCCATAGTGCAGCAGTGGTGGGCAACTCCTTTGCAGGCTATTGGAGCATCTCCTGCCTCGCTTGTGCCCACATTGCTTATAGGTTTGGGATTGATGACGCTTGTCACGGCTATCAACATGATATCAATACGTCACAAAATAATCTCCCGCTATTTCCAGTCATAGAAAATTGCAGGAGATTAGAGGTAAGAAAGAAACTGTACGGTTTTTTGTCTTATAGTTGTTTGCGGTAGGCGCGGCGGCGGCGGTGAAGACGGCGGTCAAAGTATTGCCACTGCATCTGCACATGGGTGTTGTCCTCAAGTTCAAGGTTTGATTCGGCATACTTGTATCCGTTCTTTACGTATGTCGGGGCGAGGTCTGCGAAAAGCAGTGAATTCACCCCTTTGCTCTGGTACTCTTCGCTTACGGCTATGAGCATGAGGTCAACCACATCATTTTTGCCGTAGATACCTTTGAGAAGATGTGCCCATCCGAAGGGAAGCATTTTACCGTTGGCGGCACGCAGTCCTTTGGAGAGTGAGGGAAGGCTGATACCTACACCTACGAGTTTGGAGTCGGCATCCACGATGATACTCACGCAGTCAAGGCGCAACACCCCGATATATTTGTCGATATAGTAATCGATCTGCTTATCGGTGAGGGGGGAGTAGCCGTAGAGTTTGTCGTAGGCTTCGTTGATGAGATTGAAGAGCGCATGGCCATATTCGGCCTTGAGCTTGCTGCGGTTGGTGAAGCGTATGGTGCGGAGATTGTATTTGCGACGCACTATATCGGCCACACGTGTAAACTTATCCGGAAGCTTGTCAGGAATGGTAATTCGGTATTCCACCCAGTCGATGTCCTTGGCGAATCCTCTGCGCTCCACATGGGAGGGATAGTAGGGATAGTTATAGATGGTAGCCATAGTGCCAAGCTCGTCAAAACCGTCAATGAGCATGCCCTCATGATCCATGTCCGTGAATCCCATGGGGCCGATTATCTCGGTCATGCCATGGTCTCGTGCCCATTTTTCCGCGGCATCGAAGAGCGCTTCCGACACTTCGGCGTCGTCAATGAAGTCGACCATGCCGAAGCGGGCCTCCTTCTTGCCGGTACGCTCGTTGACTCTATGGTTGATGAGGGCGAGAATGCGTCCCATCGGTTTGCCGTCGCGCCATGCCATGAAAGCCTGAGCCTCGCAATGATCGAAGGCCGGATTCTTATCTGGCATCAATGTCTCTATCTCGTCTGAAACGAGAGGCGGCACGTAACAGTCGTTGCCTTTGTAAAGGTCTATACCAAACTGTACAAATTTCTTGAGTTCCTTACGGACGGGGGGTACTTGACGGATTTCTACAGCCATACTCATAGGGAATGGGCTCATAGGGGATGAGCGATGAATGAAAGCGTGGAGTGAGGAGAACTAACCGAGTGAGAGGGATAGAGGACTGTCGAGGAGGGTTTGGTGGGAGCATACGAAGACTGGAACCACAGCAGCAAAGCTATCATGGCTATAAGGGCGGCAGCCACCACTATGTAGAAATTATTGTTGGATCGGTGAGCAAGAGCCATACGCAGAGTATGTATATTGCTGTACCTGTGTTTCGGGTCGGGATTACAGCAGCGGTCGGCCACGCGGCGCAGATATGCAGGAGCCTGGGGCATATTGTCAAGCACCTCGGAGAGTACTTTGCCGAAGCTGTAGATATCCTCAGTGGCATCGGTAGGACTGAGGTGTTCGCGCTGATCAAATCCTACGTCAATGAGCTTGAGATTCTCGATGTTTTCGGTAAACACGATAGTCTCGGGCTTGATTGGGAAGTGTACGATATGATTGCGCTGTATATAGTCGATGGCATCTACGAGCTGATGCGTCACCTGGTCAAGATGATGTTCGGTAAGTTTGCCGCTATCAATGATTTTACGCAGCGAGAGGCCATATACATCGTCGGTGATGATACAGCGTCCGAGTCCGGGCACATCCTCAAAGTCATTGATCATTACGATATGAGCATGGGCCAGATTGTAGCGCACATCAAACTCCTTCTCTATCATGGCCTGAAAGCGCGGGTCGTCCTTATAGGCAGGACGCAGAGTCTTGAGCATGACCCATTTGCCATGCTTCTTTGCAGTATACACCTCGTAGTATTCTTCATCCCATTCGGGGAGGTGTTCTATTTCGGTCCACTTGCCGTCGCCCGGGAGGATTTTTACATCGGGCTTGGGAGTAGTGGCTGATGGTTGACAATTGCTCATCTTCGATGATTGACGGTAACGTATGTGCGAGAGTATAAGTGTAGTGCCTTAACTCTTTGATTAATAATAGTAGACGTACGTGAGAGTATTGCCGGTGGAGGTGTCGTAGAGGTAGAGGTAGTCGTCCTGAGCCGACCAAGTGTACGTCCACAGATCAACCCATCCGATAGGCTTTACATACAGGTAGTTACCCACCATTTCCCATGTTATATCGTATGTGGCCCACATGCCGTACTGATCATACTGACTCATGGTGCCGTAGCCCGAGGGTGAGAATGTGAAGTAGCTGTCCATATACTGTGGTACGGGACCACCGTTGATGGCTATCAGTTCCCAGTTGCCGTAGACGTATGATTCGTAGGGGTCGGGATAGTCATCTTCGTCGCAAGAAGTCAATGCTCCCGCCATTACGGCACATATCACCACCATGAGCAGTGACTGCCAACGTTTGGCCACAAGGGTTGTCATAGAGTTGTTGCTGAAAGTCATAGATTCGTCGGAATTAGAATTGCAAAATTACGACAAATTTGTGCATTTCCGGTGTGTGTTGCCTAACTTTTTGCGGGTAATTAGTAATTTTGCATGAAAAGCACTCGTGATGTTTAATATTAACCGAATAAAGTTCTTGTCTCGTTCGTTTTGGATAGTTGTGATGGTGATAACTGCGCATCTATGCATGGTAATGACGGGATGTATTAATGATGGCCCCAGCGGTGAGGAGTATTCACTCCTGCCCGGAGCAGTGATGCCGCATTTTGAGGTGGTGACTACCGATGGCGACACAATAAGTGATGAGTCGTTGGCCGGAAGATGGTCTGTGATAGTGCTTTTCAGCCCCGATTGTCCCGATTGTTTACGTGAGCTGCCCATTATGCAGAAGGCTTATGAGGAGAGAAGGCTACCGGGTGATGGAGCGGTTCAGGATGAGGTGGGCGAGGATGCTGATATCAGATGGATTTGCATATCGCGCTCGGCAACTTATGAGGCTGTCAGGAACGTGTGGGAGCGCGAAAGGCTGACGATGCCCGTATCGGTGCAGACGGATGCCGCGGTCTTCAGGCTTTTTGCTTCATCGGGGGTGCCGAGGGTATATATATTTGGCCCTGACAGGAGGCTCGTCGAAGAGCTGAATCTGGATAGGTAGGTGGCGGAGGTGAGACGGAGGTTCGTCGCAAGCGACGACACAATAGACACATGTGAGACGAGACACATATGAGACGCATTTGAGATACATTCGGGGAGGGCGCTCGGAGAGGGGAGGGTTAGATATAGAAAAGGCCGTGCGTCATGAGTGAGCGCACGGCCGGGATGTGTTTTTTTACCTTATAATATACCTATTTGACTGATATTGGAGTTCCCTTAGTTATTCCGGGAAGATGATTTTAGCGTTTGCCTCCCTTGGGGCCTTTGTCACCTCTGGTGCCTTTCTTGCCGTTAAAATCTTTGCCACCCTTGGAGTCTTTACCGCACTTGGGGCCTTTCTTGGCGTCTTTGTGAAACATGTGCTTGGCATCACCGCGGAGCACCTGCTTCTCAACTGCCATGTTTTCAAGGAACCGAGTGTATTTCTCGGTGCCGAGGATTGACTTCACGTCCTGGAGATATTTGCGGAATCCAGCTTCACGCTTGGCCTTGCATTCCTGTCTTTTGGCCTGCTTCTGCTCTTTGGTGAGCTTCTGCTGATTGCCATCCTTTTTCAGTGCTTCTCTCTGTGCCTTTCTTTCGGCCTTGGCCTTCTCAAAATCGGCCTTGCGAGTGGCGTCGAGCTGCTGGAGCTGAGTCTTCTGAGCTTCGGTGAGATCGATGCCGGCGAAGAGAGCTGCCTGTCTGTCACATTTTGACTTTTTGCACTGGTTCTTTGCGTTGCATGCAGATGAGGTGCAGGTTGTATTGCAGGTGGTAGTAGTGGCGTTGGTGGTTGACTGAGCGAAGCCGTTGAAGGCTACAAATGACATTGCGAGAAGTGCGAAACCTAATACGTTCTTTTTCATAATCAGTATGGGTGTTATATTGTTATTTTGAATTATTTACCTTTTTGCTGTTTTCTGATTCTTTGACCGAGCGACAGCAAAGTAGTTTAATTCAATTTTTAATTTTAACACTCATTAATGATTTGAAGCCATATGCTCCTTAATTATAATAACCGCTTATTCGGCGTAGAGCAGGTACGGGGCGCGTTGACGGCGGAAAGACTCGACTTCGCCCTGCCATGAGCGGCTAATTGAGCGGGCCACGTCGGCAATATCCTTGTCAGTAGAGGAGGCGTTGAGGCCGGAGGCCGCTATCTGTCGGCGCACCTCGGGGCTGCCGATGAGCTTTTCGAAAAATTTTGTCAGGAAGGGGCCTGTCGATGCTTTGCCGCTCTTTGATGAGGCATCAGAGGTGCGTCCTTTGAGCTGGCAGTATGCGCGTAGCAGGTACTCGAGATTGATGCCTGCGGCTATTATGGAGTCGTGGGGCAGCGACGAGAGGTCGTAGCCGTGGCACAGGCGGTCGCGGCATGGTGGATTTACCGCACCGGGTTTGTTGTGAGGCGTGAAGCTGTAGGGTCCCTTCATGAGCGGATGGCCGTAGATGGTGAACGGTCGGTCAGTTCCGCGTCCGATGCTCACGTCGGTGGCCTCGAAGTAGCAGAGTGAGGGGTAGAGGTAGATAGCCGTCATGTCGGGCAGATTGGGCGACGGGGGCACCGGAAGCTCATAGCGGGTAGAGTGAGTATAGCCCTCGCAGGGTATGACGGTGAGATCAAGTGTGGCGGCATTGTCAAGCCAGCCTTCGCCTACAATCATCTGAGCGAGTTCGCCGAGTGTCATGCCGTGCATTACCGGAATTGGCAGACGTCCTACCCCCGAGTGGTATTCGGGGCGGAGTATGGGGCCGTCAACTGTCATGCCGTTAGGATTGGGACGGTCGAAAATTACCACCTGTTTGCCATGGCGCGCGGAGGCGTTCATGAGGTCAAGCATAGTGATGTAGTAGGTATAAAACCGTGTGCCTACATCCTGAATATCCACCACCAGCACATCAAACGAGTCCATAGTGGCTTGTGAGGGTGTACGTGTCTTGCCATCGTATAGCGAGGCGATAGGTATACCTGTCTCAGGGTCAACGGAGCTGCCTACGTGTTCGCCCGCAGAGGCGGTGCCACGGAATCCATGCTCGGGGGAGAAGATGGTGGTGACGTCCACACCGTTTTCAATCAGGTGGTCAAGGGTGTGGATTGACCCTGTAATACCCGTATGATTGCTCATCAGTGCCACTCTCTTGCCTTCGAGCAGGGGGAGATAGAGCGGGGTACGCTCCGAACCGGTGACTACCCTCGCTACGATTGTGGCGGGGAGCAGAAAGAGCAGGCAGGCAATGAGGAGAAGCCGGAGATTCATAAGCTGTGTATGGCGGGTTAAAGTGGGGCGTAGTAAAGATGAAGTCAGGGGTCAGAGCGACGACGGAATGGCACCGGGGGGCGACATTTCGCCACAGAGGCTCTTGCCGAGGCGACGTTTGATCTCGTCATGGGTGAGATTCATGGCGAAGAGGTGCATCATCTTGGTAATGGCGGCCTCGGAAGTGAGGTCGCCACCTGAGATGACTCCTATGGCTTCGAGCTGGTCAGCCGACACATAGCGCTTGTGTACCGAGCCATTGATACACTGCGTGACGTTGAGAATGATGAGTCCACGAGCCACTGCATCGCTCAGTGCCTTGGTAAACCACGGGGCTGTAGGGGTATTGCCCGCGCCATAGGTCTTCATGACCACACCCTTGATGCCCGGAGTGTTGAGCAGATGGTTAAGTATCCGCTCGCTTATGCCGGGGAAGAGGCTTATGTACATCACATCGGAGTCGAGCCCATAGTGTACGGTCAGCGGACGCGAACGGTCGGGGCGGTAGAGCGAGTCGGTGTAATAATGTATGCCAAGTCCGATGTGGGCCAGCGGGGGATAATTATTACTGCGGAAGGCGTTGAAATTGTCGGCGCTCATCTTTGTGGAGCGGTTGCCTCGCCAGAGATAATTCTCAAACAGGATGGCCACCTCCTGTATCATGGGCTCCCCCTTTGAGTCGCGCTCGGCCGCTATCTGTATGGCGGTGATGAGGTTTTCCTCGCCGTCAGTGCGCACCTCGCCGATGGGTAGCTGCGAGCCTGTGATTATTACCGGCTTGGTCAGATTCTCGAGCATGAACGACAGAGCCGAGGCAGTGTAGGCCATGGTGTCGGTACCATGGAGCACCACGAAGCCATCGTAGCGGTCGTAGTTCTCGTCTATGGCCGAGCAAATCTGGCGCCAGTTCTCCGGCAGCATATCGCTGGAGTCGATAGGCGGATTGAGCGACAGATGCTCAATTTCGTAATTGAGCATCCGTAGCTTGGGTACATTGTCTATGAGGTGGTCGAAGTCGAAGGGCTTCAGTGATTTGGTCACCGGGTCTTCGATCATACCGATGGTGCCTCCGGTGTATATGAGCAGTATTCTTGTATGCGCCATAAGTCAGCGGGGATGAATCCATCCCGTCGGTGTGGGGAGTGGAAGTATTATTTTACTGAGGCGCCGGGTGCCACGGGAGCTGTCGGGCCGATGACTACAAGCGAGCCGTCGGCATTTTCGGCAGAGAGAATCATGCCCTGTGACACGATGCCCTTGAGTTTGCGTGGCGGAAGGTTGGCAATGAAACATACCTGCTTGCCCACGAGGTCCTCGGGTGCGTAATACTTGGCTATGCCGCTTACGATGGTGCGCTTCTCCAGTCCGTCGTCAATGAGGAAGCGGAGCAGTTTGTCGGCCTTGGGCACTTTCTGGCACTCGAGCACTGTGCCTACGCGCAGATCGGCCTTCATGAAGGTGTCGAAGTCTACGTCTGCTGCCTGAGGTGCGGGCTTCCATGACTTCACCTTGTTTTCCTCCTTGATACGTGCGAGGCGGTCGAGCTGTGCCTGTATGGTTGCATCTTCAATCTTTTCGAACAGTAGCTGAGGCTGACCTATACGAGTGCCGGCGGCAACGAGGTCGTCGCTTCCGAGCATATCCCAGGTAATGTTTTCAATGCCGAGCATGGTCACGAGCGTGCGCGACATGAAGGGGAGGAAGGGTTCGAAGGCTATGGCCAGATTGGCACACAGCTGTATGGCGCAGTTAAGTATGGTGGCCACACGGGGCATATCGGTCTTGGCCAGTTTCCACGGTTCAGTCTCCTGAAGGTAGCGGTTGCCGATGCGGGCCATTTCCATAGCGTCCTTAAGAGCTTCGCGGAAGTGGAATGTGTCGAGGTTGGCCGACAGCGATGCCTTGGCGGCGCGGATGTCGTCGAACATACGGCGGTCTATCTCCTCCATTTCGTTGCGAGCGGGGAGCACACCATCGAAATACTTGTGGGTGAGCACCACGGCGCGGTTCACGAAGTTGCCGAGGATGGCCACGAGTTCATTATTGTTGCGGGCCTGGAAGTCGGTCCATGTAAAGTCATTGTCCTTGGTCTCGGGTGCATTGGCTGTGAGCACGTAGCGCAGCACATCCTGTTTGCCGGGGAAGTCACGCAGATATTCATGGAGCCATACCGCCCAGTTGCGTGAGGTAGATATCTTGTCGCCCTCAAGATTGAGGAATTCGTTGGCGGGGACATTGTCGGGCAGCTGGAAGTTGTCGCCGTAGGCCATCAGCATAGCGGGGAACACGATGCAGTGGAATACGATATTGTCCTTGCCGATGAAGTTGATGATACGTGTCTCGGGGTCTTTCCAGTAGGTTTCCCATGTGTCGGGCAGCAGTTCCTTGGTGTTTGAGATATAGCCGATGGGGGCATCAAACCACACGTAGAGCACCTTGCCCTCTGCACCCTCTACGGGAACGGGCACACCCCACTTGAGGTCGCGGCTCACGGCACGGGGCTGCAGGCCGAGGTCGAGCCATGATTTGCACTGGCCATATACGTTGGTCTTCCACTCCTTGTGCTCGTCGAGAATCCAATGGCGCAATGCGGGTTCCCATTTGTCAAGGGGGAGATACCAGTGGGTAGTCTCACGCATGGTCACAGGAGCCGATGTGAGAGCTGAGCGGGGATTGATGAGGTCGGTGGCTGAGAGTGATGTGCCGCAGGCCTCACATTGGTCGCCATAGGCATTTTCGTTGCCGCAATGGGGGCATGTGCCGCGCACATAGCGGTCGGCAAGGAATTCTCCGGCTACTTCATCGTAGGGCTGCATCGAAGTCTTCATAATAAACTCCCCCTTGTCGTAAAGGTGACGGAAGAAGTCTGAGGCAGTCTTGTGGTGGTTGGGCGATGAAGTGCGTGAGTAAACGTCAAACGACACACCGAACTCCTCCATCGAGTCCTTGATGATGTTGTGATAGCGGTCAACGATGTCCTGGGGGGTTACACCCTCCTGACGGGCCTTCAGTGTGATGGGCACACCGTGTTCGTCGCTGCCTCCCACCATCACTACGTCATTGCCCAGCAGACGCTGATAGCGGGCGTAGATGTCGGCAGGTACATACACACCTGCGAGGTGCCCTATGTGTACGGGGCCGTTGGCATAGGGAAGAGCGGTAGTTATGAGTGTACGTTTGAATTTCTTTTCCATGCGGTTCACTTGCTTTATACTGTTGGCTTCATCCGGTGGAGGATGGCCTTCCCGGAAGCCACTCTTTTATATTAAAATACAAAGTTACAAACCATACGTCAATTCTCCAAGTCAAGATGACTTCAATATCTGATAGAGTCAAAAGGGCTGAAAGGTTTACGATGGTCCGGGTGGTGGATGGTCGGTTGTAATCATCCGATGTGTTAAAATGCGGTTAACTAAAAGAGTGTATATGATAATTAAAATGTGGATAAATATAAGGTAAAGGAAGAAGAATTGTTATCTTTGTAGTGCAAAGGCGATGGAATAGTAGCGTGTTGTGCTGAAAAAGCAAGTGCTGCAATAGGTGAGTCAGGCGGGTTGTCCCCTGTGATTCGGTCCGGAAACGCCAATGGATTTATAAATCGATTTTGAAAGGTAAGTAAAGCAGTGTCAGGTGATTATATGGGCTGCAATTAATAACCGACAATTAATAAATGGTAAAGAAAGATTCACGGAATAATGTCAATAATATTGGCAATAATAATGGTGTGCGCCTCTGTGGGGGTAGTGCTGACAATAAGTGTGCGTTGCCGTCGGTAGGGGTGTCGTGTGTACCTCTTGCGCTGCTGATATTGGCGCTTATCGTGGTGGTGGCTGTAAGCGGGGCCTCTACGGTTCAGGAGCATGCTCCGATGATACTTCTGTTGGCGGCAGTGGCGGGGGTGACAGTGTCGCTAATCGCTACGCCGCAACGTTCACCGCTACTGATAGCCAAGGGTGTGGTGCGTAGTGCGAGGCAGGTGCTTCCCGCTGTACCGATCCTGCTGCTGATAGGTAGCCTGTCGGCTACCTGGATGCTTAGCGGAGTTGTGCCTGGAATGATTGATCTGGGTGTGAAACTGATGCAACCGCAATGGTTTCTGCCTATGACGTGCGCCATGTGTGCCGTGGTGTCAATCATTACGGGTAGCTCATGGACTACTATAGCCACCCTCGGTGTGGGCTTCATGGGTATAGGCAGTGTGCTGGGCTATAGCCTCGGATGGATGGCGGGCGCCATTATCTCAGGGGCGTATTTCGGCGATAAGGTGTCACCGCTGAGTGATACTACGGTGCTCGCCGCGTCGAGCTGCGGTGTGCCTCTGATGCGTCATATCAGTAATCTTATGTGGACTTCGCTTCCCGCCTTGTGTGTGGCTTTGGTGGTGTTCGGTGTGGCAAGTTATAACCACACGGTAGTCGACGGCGCTCAGAGTCGTGAGATGGTGGATGCGCTCCGGGCTACGTTTAATATGTCGCCATGGTTGATGGCCATACCTGCACTTACGGCTGTGCTGATAGTATTGCGTGTTCCCACGGTATGGGTGCTTGCAGCGGGTAGTGTGGCCGGACTTGCAGGTATGCTTGTTATTCAGCCTCAGATAGTGGATGCTCTTGGCGGAAGTGATCTGATGGTGGCGTTGCAGGCGATGTTTACAGGTACGGAACTTTCGACCGGCAATGAGTTGCTTGATTCTCTTGTGGCTACCGGCGGCATGATGGGAATGTTCCCCACTATCATGCTGGTGCTTTCGGCCATGGTATTCGGGGGTGTTCTGATAGGCACCGGTATGCTGGAATCGATTACATCGAAGGTCACCGGACGTCTGCGCTCGCCTCGCTCCCTGGTGTCGGCTACGTGTGGTAGCGGACTGTTCTTCAATTCGGTGACGGGCGACCAGTATCTGTCGATAATTATAGGCGGCAATGTGTTTCGCGAGGCGTATGAGGATAATCATGTGTGCCCTACGGCTCTGAGCCGCACACTTGAGGACTCGGTGTCAGTGACTTCGGTGTTGATACCCTGGAATTCGTGTGGTGTCACTCAGTCAACGGTGCTCGGTGTGGCTACGCTGAGCTATCTTCCCTACTGTGTGTTTAATCTGTGCAGTCCGGTAATGACGCTTTTACTGGCATTCGCCGGGTGGAAAATCAAGAGTCTCCGCCGCGAGGGTTCTTGTCGTCTTGCTGACGTGCCTGTTCCCGTCGCTTCAAACTGAAGTGTACTCCCACGATAGCCGCCAATGTGAGTGCTATTATGGAGAAATAATAAAGATAGTGGCCTTGGGCGAGTTCGCCGCGGCCGATATAGCTCATGACTGCAAGGTATATGAGCAGAAGTATGGGTATCACCGTTGAACGCCTGAGGTGTCGGGGGGTACCCTTTTTTGTGTACGACATTGTGTGTGTGAGTGGGGGAGTGGTGGAAGTTAGAAGTGTCGGATAGTGAGAAGCAAGGAGGTATGCACGAAGATGTATGTCATCATAAGTCATCGGTCAGGCGTGCTGCTCGGGGTCTTCGGGCACGTAGCGGTAGGGTGAATCCTCAGGGTGGAACTCGCCTGAGCGCAGACGATTGTAGATGCGCAGGCATGCCCAGGCGTCAATCGAGGCATAAATCTGCTGTCCCTCGGTGAGCACAGGGGCTTCCCAGTTGCTGAGTCGCTGACTCTTTGATATGCGTTGGTCGAAGATTATGCCGTAGATTTTCGAGAGAGCCAGGTCGCGTATGGCATATTCCTTGACAAATTGCTGCAAGTCAATAAATCCGTCGGGGGCGAAGTCAGAGTTGCGGTGCAGCACATTGAAGTCATCCTTGAGCGAGAGTCCTATCTTTAAGATGGCGCCATTCTCCATAAACCGGCGTATGGCGGGGGTGAATCCTAACTTATTGATGCGGAATAGGAAGCAGTGGTCGTCGGTAGACACCTGTATGAGCGATACATTATTGACCTTTCCCTTACGAAATGATGGGCGCGTCTCGGTGTCGAATCCTACGGTGTCGTATTGGCTGAGGCGGGCAAAAGCCTCCTCTTCCTGTTCGGGAGTTTCCACTACGGTGATTTCTCCCGGGAACATTGCCACGGGCAGTTCCTTCAGTTGCTCTTTAGTTATGGAAAGTTGATATGGTAAATCCATGATAGTCTGTTGGAAGTTGGGGGAGAAGGTCTGCCGTAGAGATGGCAGACGATGATTCCGACTGCAAAGTTACGGAATAGCCCGCGTCTTGCAAAACTCGTTTGCGTAGTGAGGGTTTTGCAGTGTAACTTATGAATGTTAAGTGGATGGAGTCATTATAAGGGTTAGTAGGGTGTTTGTTGTGAAGATTCTAATGCTTATACCCCTAAATAGAGATAATGATTTACATGGCTGCGATTGTTGTAGGGGTAACATTAAGCATCAGCAATGAAATAAAAAGAGTTATAAAAAATAATTTAGTTAAAAAATGTATAATTGGCCGTTTTGCTCTTGCATAATATATCCATTATTATTTATCTTTGCAACCGAAATACTATTCGGTCATTTCACCGAATGAGTACTTTTTTCATGGTAATACTATCTTCCTGTGAAGGATGAGATTTGAGAAAGATTTAGAACCAAAGTGAAGCAATAAATAGTTGTTTTATAGATAATTGTGTATTTGAAGCTTAAGGGTAGTCGTGAGACTGCCCTTTTGTTGTTTGTTATATTTTTAATCTTTCGCGCTATTGTGATATTAATCTTTTCAGTCTGGAAGAATGCATAAAAATTGTATATTTTCTGTATGCTCCTCGGCCTAGCTATGGCCGGTGTGTTAAGTTAATTTAGAGTAAGTAAGTCGTTAAAATTATTTTTATTTGAAGGCTTACCGGGACTGTGAAATGGAGAGGGAGATATGCTCTAATTCCAGGTGAAGTTTTCCTTGCGATGGCGGTGTGCGCTTAGTTTGTGAGCGAGATGATAGACGGGGTGCCAGAGCAGGAGCAGGGGCAGAGTGCCTCCCAGACGTCGTCGGCTGAGGATGAGCACGGCTTTGCGCCACTTTATTATCATTACTAAAAGCGGTACGAGCATAAGAGCTACGCTTATAGCGGGAACTAACGAGGGGAGGGCCAGCGCTATGGCGGCAGCGGAGCACAGAAGCCATATCCATAGTGACAAGGAGCACAGCCCCATGATGAGCGCAGGGCGTGTGGGCAGCGTTGAGTCGGCAAACAGACGTTCGCGCATGAGTCGTGCATGGGAATGAGCGGGATCATCTTCGATGATGCGTATCATGGAGTCTTCTGACAATTCTACCGCTGTCGATGAGGCGAACTCGTCGGATAATCCGCGGGCCATATCGTAAACGAACATGTCATCATCGCCGCTCTTTATATTGAGTGAGCCGGAGAATCCTTTGTGGTCAAAGAACAGGTGACGGGCATAGGCGAGGTTACATCCTGAGGCTCGGAACGGACGGCCGTTAATGGCGCGGGGCAGATAGGTGACGGCCTGCCAGGCTTCGTCAAATGCAGTAAGGCGGTCAATGGGGCGGTCATCATCGGCCGAGAGGTAGGCGTGGCCCACCACTATTTCAGCTCCTTGGGCGACATGGCGCATCATGGAGCGCAGCCAATTGGAACTGTTGACCATGCAATTGCCGCGTGTGAGCAATACGGTGTCATATTCCGCGGCCTTGATGCCCAGCGTCAGGGAGAGTTTGCGTCGGCTTAGGCTGCGGCTATGCTCGGGAACGAAAGTCATGTAGAGATTGGGGTGGGAGAGCATGAGGCGTTGCATGGAGTCATGCACCGTGTGGTCGCCACCATCATTGACCACTATCACTTCAAACGGTGATGGGTAATCTTGAGCAAGTATTGCTTCGGCCAGGGGAGGAAGTGTGCGTGAATGGCCACACGCATATATTATTACTGATACCGGAGGCAGAGGAGAGGCGTAGTCGGGGTGAGTAGATGAGACGTCGTCTTCGCATGCGGCATTATCGGTGGCAGCGCGTGAAGTCACGCGGTGAATACGGGTGAGGGTTATTGCCACTAAGGTCACTACAGCGCATAGTGCTACGGCCAGCAGTGTCCATACTACCGGCGACAAATCGTATGTAAGCCACATGGGCACTGACATCAGCATAGTCACGGATTATCTTGCGGGTCGAACCCCGAAAATGTTGTTATAACCTTGGGCCGTCGGGCCTTTGAACCGACAAAGTTACGAAATTCTTTAAGGTTATTAAGGCCTTTAAGCTATTCAAGGGTCTTAAACCTGTCGTTTAGAGTTATTACGTACCTATATAAAACCAAACGAGGGGATGTTTCACAACGTCCTCTCGCTTAGATAATAAACCAATCATTATCACATTTCTTGCAATTGAAAAAGTAGCATCTTTAGTGCTGTTTTCGATATTATAACGCCGGGGGTTGCGAAAAGGTTCGGTGTGGTGGTGATTTTTTTTGAAAAACCNGTCGTTNAGAGNTATTACATACCTATATAAAACCAAACGAGGGGATGTTTCACAACGTCCTCTCGCTTAGATAATAAACCAATCATTATCACATTTCTTGCAATGGAAAAGTAGCATCTTTAGTGCTGTTTTCGATGTTATAACGTCAGGGGTTGGGAAATGGTTCGGTGAGGGGATGATTTTTTTTGAAAAAAACGATTTGGGGATGGTGGCTCGGGTTGGATAATGAGGTGAGGTAGGATTAAATAATCATGCGGGGTTGAGATTGAGAGTCAATTGATGTCTATGAAGAGAGCCAGAAAAGAGTGAAAACCGGGGTGTTGGTTTGGTCATGGATTTTTTGTAACTTTGTATGCTGATTCGGTGTAGTCGTACAGATGGCTTTGCCGGATTATAAAGGATTGAAAATCAAAAAATAAATATAGATATGGCCGAAAGAGAAGAGGAATACAGCGCCAGTAATATTCAAGTGCTTGAGGGCCTTGAGGCTGTGCGCAAACGCCCCGCGATGTATATAGGCGACATCAGTGCCAAGGGTCTTCACCATCTGGTTTATGAGGTGGTTGACAACTCTATTGACGAGGCGCTGGCAGGGTATGCCACCCACATTGAGGTGACTATCAATGAGGATAACTCGATAACTGTGGTCGACAATGGTCGTGGTATCCCCGTGGATATGCACGAGAAAGAGCATAAGAGCGCTCTTGAAGTGGTGCTCACGGTGCTTCATGCCGGCGGTAAGTTTGATAAGGGTTCATATAAGGTGTCAGGCGGTCTGCATGGTGTAGGTGTATCGTGTGTAAACGCACTGTCAACCTACCTCCGTGCCGAGATACGCCGCAACGGTCACCGCTATGTACAGGAGTACTCATGCGGTAAACCCGTGACAGAGCTGACTATCGAAGGCGAGAGCGATTCGACCGGTACCTCGATTACTTTCAAGCCTGACGGCAGCATATTTACCACCACCGAGTATGACTACTCGACACTGGCCAACCGTCTGCGCGACCTGGCGTTCCTTAACGCCGGTATAACCCTGAGTCTCACGGATATGCGTGAGCGCGATGAAGAGGGTAATCCTCGCAGCGAGGTATTCTACTCAAAGGATGGTCTGCGCGAGTTTGTAGAATATATCGACTCTAACAAGGAGTCACTCATCGATGATGTGATACATCTCAACACCGAGCGTCAGGGTATACCCGTAGAGGTGGCGCTTACCTATAACACCGCCTTTAATGAGAATGTATATTCTTATGTCAACAATATCCATACCATAGAGGGCGGTACACACCTGACAGGTTTCCGTCGCGGTCTGACACAGACGCTCAAGAAGTATGCCGAGGACAACCGTCTGCTTGAGAAACTCAAGATAGATGTGTCTGGCGATGACTTCCGCGAGGGTCTCACCGCCGTGGTATCGGTAAAGGTAATGGAGCCTCAGTTTGAGGGTCAGACCAAGACCAAGCTTGGCAACAGTGAAGTGGCCGGTGCTGTATCACAGGCTGTCAGTGAGGCTCTCGGCAATTACCTTGAGGAGCATCCCCGTCAGGCAAAGACCATAGTAGAGAAGATAGCTCTGGCGGCTCAGGCACGCCATGCGGCATATAATGCACGTGCCAAGGTGCAGCGCAAGTCGCCTCTGGCTGGCGGCGGACTCCCCGGCAAACTGGCTGACTGCTCAAGCCGTACGGCCGAAGACTGCGAACTGTTTATAGTCGAGGGTGACTCTGCGGGCGGTACAGCTAAGCAGGGCCGTGACCGCAGATTCCAGGCTATTCTTCCCCTGCGAGGCAAAATCCTCAATGTGGAGAAAGCTATGGACCACAAGATTTTTGACAGCAAGGAGATTACCAACCTCTTCCGTGCCATGCGCGTAACTATAGGTACTGAGGATGACCCCAAGGAGGTGAATATCTCTAAGCTGGCTTATCATAAGATTATCATCATGACCGATGCCGATGTGGACGGAAGCCATATTGCCACACTGCTCATGACATTCTTCTTCCGCCGCATGCGTCCTATCATTGAAAACGGCTATCTCTATCTGGCCACTCCTCCGCTATACAAGTGTATCCGAGGCAAGAACGAGGAGTATTGCTGGAATGATATGCAGGTGCAGCAGTTTATAGCCAAGTATGGCGAAAAGACTAAGGTGATGCGCTATAAGGGTCTGGGTGAGATGAGCGCCAAAGAATTGCGTTATACCACTATGGATCCGGAACATCGATTGCTTAAACAGGTCAACATCAACGATGCGGCCGAAGCTGACCGCATATTCTCGATGCTTATGGGCGAGGATGTGGCACCGCGCCGTGACTTCAT
>JAAVDH010000002.1 GCA_014801865.1 Bacteroides sp.
CTACACGAAATATATTGTGGCAATGAGAATAATCAATACCGTGACTGATGTACCTTGTCAACATCGGACTTGCAGTTATGGAAAGATGATCTTTCCAAGGCCGCAACGACACGGCTCCTCCGAATATCAGCCGCTGAAAAGAATGTTGATTGAAGTATGTCTTTACTAACTGACCATTATCGAATATCACAGATTCCATTACCGGCTTATGTTCGTTACGGTATTCAACACGGGCGTTGACACCAACCCAATCGCTTTCAAAAGATGCGTCGAATGATTGGTCAATCACGCGGAAGGGCTTTAAGTCCGGGTTTCCGCGACGCACCATTCCCAATTGTATGGGTTGCTCCACGTCGCTGATTTCAGCAGCCAAAGGCATTTTGTAATCCATAGATGCGGAATAGCGGATAAAACATTTATCTACTGGACGATACGAAAGATTTATCTCCGGGATAATGAATAATCTATTCAGGCTTTTTCCTTGTTGTCCGAGGTGACGATAAACGGCTTTCAGATTACCCGTTATTCCCCAATTTCCAAATCGATTGGAGTATTCACTCATCAATGCTGTTTCCGACTGGTTGATATTGACATTGATAACATCATAGTTTTTATATGTATTGCTAAGATGTGACACGTTGGTTGAAACTCCCATACTCCATACACGACCTCCAACACGGCTTTCATACATTCCAAGAAATTTAAAAGCATGTTTTTCACCTTCCACATGACTACTTTCGCCAATTTCATTCTCAAAATACTCATGAAGCATTTTTGAATGTATATAGGAACTGTGAGCATCAAATATGAGGCTTTTCTCCCCGGACAATTTATGATGATAGTACAATCCTAAGTTTGGTTGAACAGAAATTTCAACAGAAATTTCCTCAGTATGCTCCCTTACTTCTATGGGCTGCTCAAATTCCGATGTCTCCAAAATGGCATGTCTATCACCTTCTTCCTTGTTCGGAACATCTTCAAGATTAAATCCGAAACGTACGTTGAGTATATTCCCGGACGGATGCATATAGTTATAATTCACAGAACTTTCAAGAAAATGATTACTAACCGTTACCGGCAATCCATATTCATGTCGGGTTATTATGGCATCCGGATATTTCCACGTCTCATCATAGTCTCTTAGCCAGTTATCCGAACACTTGCTGAAGTAAGCGGCATTCACTATCCATACTGACCGTCCTTGATTATATTGAGCCGCAAAATTATCTATTGATGCCCACCGACCTTTTCCAACGGCATCGAATGAGTCAAGAAAAACATTACCTCCTGATTCTTGACGTAAGGTAATGAAATCAATTACTATAGTCGCGCCGGAGTATCTGATACCGGGGGCATCGTGATATTCGATTCTTAGAATCTCCCGTGGGGGTATCGCCATAATCTGAGNNGATGTGGATTCAACTCCGTTAATACAAAGTANTACATCTCCCCCGCCAATGACGTCAATACTGTTGGTCAGCGGATTGACNGTTATACGAGATAGNTGAAGCTTGCGCAACAGGTCTATGCCATCAGANGNTGTNCGNAGCATTTCATTGTTGGGACGGATAACTTTACCATCCGTTTTGTTGATGGTAGGTGACGCTTTAACTACCACTTCCTCAAGTAAATGAGGAGATATAGAATATNCTATGGAATCGGGAGTAGAGGTTTCCTGTGAGCACACGAAGGGTGCTGTGGCGCATAGAAATGCCCACATAGTCAATTGTTTAAGCATCTGTTTGTAATGCTAATTCAGTCTTTCAATATCAGCGCATCATATAGATTGTGGAATCGTTTGCGCAGATACTTGACTGCATAATGTTTTCGTGAAAGTAATGTNGCTGCCGGGACACCGGTAGCCGATGATATATCTTTTATTGTCATCCCGTCAAAAACTGTNAGGCAGAATACCTCACTTTGTTCGGGAGGCAATTCAGATAAGGCGATGTCAAGCTCCTGCCACACGAGTTTTCGGAGNAAAACAGTGTCAGNTGCATCCTGTGGATTACAGAACAATGTCTGTGCAATATCCTCGCATACCAAGTCCTCTGCATCCAGTGATACCTCCCTCTTTTTTCGCCAGAAATTTAATACAGCGTTGCGGGCAACTTTGTACAGCCATGAGGAANTGCGTTCTATCTCAGACANTCCGTCGCCGGATGTGCGCGCGAGCTGATAGAACACATCCTGAAGTATATCCTTCGCATCCTCCTGACTACCTACCTGCGATTGAATATATCCCAACAATCGCGGAGAGTATTCCNAAAAGGCCGCCTCAATGTTATTTTTCTGAGGCATCATCTACATTGTTGTGATGATTACGGAAGCCGAAACCNTCCCTGCGACGTTTAATAAACGCCAGTCGTTCCTCGTCGCTCATATTATGCCAGTGGTCGTGCCAGNGTTCACGATTGTGAAATATGGCGTGAAGACTGCCGAAAACAAAGAACATTGCTATAATGAATCCGCTGCCCAGAAGCTGCCCGAGGAGAAACAGCCCGACAGCCTGGTAGAAAGTGATAGCAGCAAAACCGCAGATTGTCGTAACTATGCCATTCCACAATGCCATAATGCCAAGCCCTGCCAATGCCGGTATAGCGAGCAGGATGATAAGTATCACAAATATCTTTACTGTTTTTTTCATCTTAAACTGTTATTAAAATTTTTTAGATAGAGCACTCTATCTCTAAAGACACATGACACTCGAAAATATTTTGACATCGGTTCACATTTTTTTTATTTCAGGCATAATTCTTCGCTACGGAGGTATCAAAGACAAAATGGCAAAATGCCTTTTGACATTTTGCCATTTTTTGAGAAGTTATTTTTTNNGGGGGATTAGTCTTTGATAGACATTANCATGGTTTCGAGGGCGGAGGANAGTCCTTCGGAGGACTTGCCACCGGCCTGAGCGAATCCGGGCTGACCACCGCCGCCGCCCTTGATGGCNTTGGCNGCTTCACGTACNATGGTGGAGGCATTGAAGCCGACAGACTTCACGAGGTCATCGGTGACCATCACTGTCAACAGAGGCTTGCCGGCAATATCTGAGGTAGCCGCAAGGAATACAGTGTTATCGGGCGAAAGCTGACGCACGGCAAATGCTATGCCCTTGGCTACTTCAGGGGCATGTATACCACGGAGTGTCACTACCTTGATGTTGCCATGAACGAGTTCGGCACTATTGATGAGNTCACCGGCCATTGTCTTCACGCGCTGGTTGAAGTATTCCTCAATCTGCTCCTGAAGTTTGGCGTTCTCAGCTATCGAACGNTGCACGGCCTGACGCACGTCGGAGGCATTNCCAAGGAGTGCAGACACTTCACGCAGAGTATCCGAGAGANTGTCAAGGGTCTTTTCGACGGCTTCGCCTGTAATAGCCTCGATACGGCGGATACCGGCGGCGATACTGCTCTCCGANACTATGCGTATCATACCGATATTACCTGTATTTTCCACNTGAGTACCACCACACAGCTCTACCGAAGANCCGTAGCGGATAACGCGCACTTCCTCGCCATACTTTTCACCGAAGAGAGCCATGGCACCCATTTCGACAGCTTCGGCGATAGGTACATTGCGACGTTCGTCACGTGCAATGGCTGCGCGTACCTTTGCATTGGCAAGGTGCTCTACGCGACGTATTTCCTCGGGAGTGAGTTTCTGGAAGTGAGAGAAGTCAAAGCGGAGTACTTCGGGTGACACGAATGAGCCGCGCTGCTCAACATGTGTGCCCAGCACCTCGCGCAGAGCCTCATGAAGGAGGTGAGTGGCGGTATGGTTACACGAAGTGGCAAGGCGAGCATCGGCATCAACCTTGGCGGTAAATGTAGCGGTAACNTCCTCGGGGAGCTTGGTGGTGAGGTGAACNGGCAGACCGTTTTCACGCTTGGTNTCGTAGATTTCCACCACNTTNTCGCCGTCAGTCAGTGTACCNCGGTCGCCTACCTGGCCACCCATTTCAGCGTAGAAGGGGCTGGCCGAGAGGACTATCTGATAGTATTCGCCCTTCTTCTGCTTTACCTTGCGGTAACGAAGTATTTGGGCAGNANTCTCGAGAGTGTCATAACCTACGAAAACGGGCTCGCCATCNCGCACTGTTACCCAATCGGTTGCCTCCACGGCGGCAGCATTGCGGGCGCGTGCNTTCTGCTGAGCCATCTCTTCGTCAAATCCCTTATGGTCAAGGGTCATACCGTTTTCCTTAAGGATAAGTTCGGTAAGGTCAAGGGGNAAGCCATAGGTATCGTAGAGTACGAAAGCCTCCTTGCCGGAGATTTCTGTCTGACCGTTGGACTTGGCAGTCTGCATGGCAGCCTCAAGCATACGTATACCGTTTTCAAGGGTGCGCAGGAATGAGTCTTCCTCCTCCTTTATCACCTTCATTATAAGTTCGCGCTGAGCGGGAAGTTCGGGGTATGCCTCACCCATGCTCTCGATGAGAGTGTCAACCAGCTTGTACATGAANGCTGACTTCTGGTCAAGGAATGTGTAGGCATAGCGAACGGCACGGCGCAGTATNCGGCGGATTACATANCCGGCCTTTGCATTGCCCGGGAGCTGATGGTCGGCGATAGAGAAGGCGATGGTGCGCACATGGTCGGCAATCACACGCATGGCGATGTCNACCTTGGCNTCCTCACCGTATTTCTTACCCGAGAGAGTGGCNATGGTGCCGATCAGAGGGGTAAATACGTCGGTATCGTAGTTTGAAGTCTTGCCCTGAAGAGCCATGCAAAGACGCTCGAATCCCATACCGGTGTCAATCACCTTAGCGGGCAGGGGCTCGAGTGAACCGTCGGCCTTGCGGTTGTACTGCATGAACACGAGGTTCCATATCTCTATAACCTGAGGATGATCGTGGTTCACGAGATCACGGCCGGGTATAGTCTTGCGTTCCTCATCGCTGCGGAGGTCGATATGTATCTCCGAGCAGGGGCCGCAAGGACCCGTATCACCCATTTCCCAGAAATTGTCGTGCTTATTGCCATTGATGATATGGTCAGCGGGCAGATGCTCTTCCCAATATCCTGCTGCCTCATCGTCGCGGGTCAGTCCCTCCTCGGGTGAGCCCTCAAACACNGTGGCNTAGAGACGTGCGGGGTCAAGTTTCAGTACATCGACGAGGTATTCCCAGGCCCAGTCAATGGCCTCCTTCTTGAAATAGTCGCCAAACGACCAGTTGCCGAGCATCTCGAACATGGTGTGATGGTAAGTATCCATGCCCACCTCTTCAAGGTCATTGTGCTTACCACTGACACGCAGACACTTCTGCGAGTCGGCCACACGACGGTATTTTGCCGCCGCGTTGCCAAGGATGATATCCTTGAACTGGTTCATGCCGGCGTTGGTAAACATCAGAGTGGGGTCATCCTTTATGACCATCGGGGCTGAGGGCACTATCTTNTGGCCCTTTTCTGCGAAAAAGTTTTTGAACGATTCGCGTATTTCCTTTGCTGTAAGCATCGAAGTATGTTTGTGATAAGTATATCTGATTTATCCTGCAAAGNTAANACTTTTTTCCNANATTCNCACNTACGTNATCGCTCCGGCCAAACATTGTANCGTCAATAAGNGATTAATGAAAGGCGAACGATTTTGCCATCTCCGAATAAATNTTTAATTTTGTTCGAGAATGTAAAAACATTATAAGGCATCTATGACCGCGAAATATCTACTTAGCAGGATTACAGCCACCTTCCTGCTTGTTACCGCTTTTCTTCAGCCTTGCTGCATAAGTGCATCCGCACCGGGTGAAATACGATGGAACGACGAGGCCCGCGACACTTCGTTCATAACCAATCTGCTTGTAAGCCTTGACCGACGACAGCCCCTGTCAAGCAACATNGTAACCATAGCCAAAGCATTTGAAGGGCGACCTTACGGTAGCGGTACCCTCGANCACTCTCCCGAGCTNCTNACCATCAATACTGATACGCTNGANTGCACTACTNTGGTGGATTACGTAACGGCCTTAGCTATCACNATCAATGAAGGACGCACTTCATGGCGCGACTTTGTATATAATCTCCGAAACATACGCTATCGCGGGGGCAATGTCGACGGCTACCCTTCGCGNCTCCACTATGTGAGCGAATGGATTGTCGACAATTCCCATCGCGGCAACCTTGTGGAAGTCACAACGCGTGTGGCTCCTTCGACTGACTATGTGGTCAAGACCCTCGACTATATGTCGTCGCACCGCGACAAATACCCNGCACTGAAAGACCAGGATACGTACGACCGNGTAAAGAATTACGAGTTGGGCTACCGTTCCCACCGTTACCCCTATATAAAGACCCTTAATGTAGACCGCACGGCATTGCGCGACGGTGACATCATAGCCCTTACCACCAAAACTCCCGGCCTGGACGTGACACACATGGGCATCGTCATGACCGGCGACGACGGCAATCCCCATCTCTTTCACGCTTCGTCTAAGGAGGGTAAGGTCATACTCGACCCCCTGCCTCTGAGTCAATATCTGCGCAGGTCAAGGACNGCGAACGGAATCAGAGTGATACGCATCGAATAATCACTCAAATAAAAAACCTCATGACGAGGGAATAATCGAGGGAATAATGGGTCATACCTTTGCCAAGTCGCGAGTAAAGTGTAATTTTGCATGAGAAAATATCAGCTATAAGCGATGTATCAATTGGCAAGCATAGTCCTCACAGGCCTTCTGATAGGAGTGCTCATATCGGCCCCGATGGGACCGATAGGTGTGCTCTGTATACAGCGTACCCTCAACAAGGGACGTTGGCCGGCCTTCTTCACCGGACTTGGTGCCGCGCTGTCTGACCTCATATATTGCCTNCTGACGGGTCTCGGACTATCNTTTGTCACTGACTTCATACAGGACAATCTCAATATTATAAAGGTATTAGGCTCCGTAATGTTAATAATCTACGGCATATACCTATTCCGCAACAATCCTTCCCGCGGCCTCAAGCCNCCGATGGAGCATGTCAATACCTACTGGCGCGACTTCGGCACAGGATTTCTCTTCACCTTTTCCAATCCCNTGATACTGCTGTTCATCATAGGACTGTTCGCGCGGTTCAACTTCATGGACACCAACTATCAGTTTTNTCATTACATNGCAGGCTATCTTTCTATTGTCACAGGCGCTGTACTATGGTGGTTTACAGTTACATACTTTGTCAACAAAGTGCGGTCACACTTCAATCTGCGCTCCATGTGGCTAATTAACCGCATCATTGCCGTGATACTCCTTATAATGGCCACGATAGGNTTCGTCCTCGGNTTAAAAGATCTGCTCAACTTGTAAATAATAATCCTTAAATAGATATGACTAAGCCCTCAAACACCTCCCTGAGNGTTCCCAATATTCCCGAACTTGACGATATGAGTCTTGATCAGGTAGCCCGTGTACTCGAATCGAAAGGNGCCCGACGCACAATCGACTGCGTAAACTGGCCNGACCAATTCCCCTATCACCCTCTCACCACCTTCTCCATNGCACATTCGGGAAAGTACATNTACATTGACTTCTTCGTACGCTGCAACTATCTTCGCGCAGTCAACAGCGAGAACAACTCACACGTNCATCAGGACTCCTGCGTGGAATTTTTCGTGCAGCCCGGTGAAGGTCAGCCCTACCGCAACTTCGAGTTCAACTGTATCGGCACCATCCANGCGGCACGTCGTCAGGACCGCCACAGCGGNCANCTNATGACCGACGAAGAGCTCGATCGGGTGAAGCGTTTACCATCATGCGGAACACGCCCTTTTAACGAAATTGAAGGACTTTTCACCTGGAACCTTACGGTTGCCATTCCTCTNGACCTTGTAGGNGTAGAATACAAAGGAGAGCCNATCGAACTTAAGGGCAACTTCTACAAATGTGCCGATCTCACAGCNGATCCCCACTTCCTCACCTGGGCACCTGTCAACACTCCCGAACCCGACTTCCACCGTCCGGAATTCTTCGTGCCCATCACATTGGAATAATATATATTCTTTCATACTATTTCTCTCCATTCATCACATTCTCAAAAGAGAATAATCAAGCCGTACTAAACAGAGAATCAAGCTGGGCGCAGTCACAGGTACTATACAGGAGTCCGACACTGGCGCTCAGCTTCTTATATACTACATANNACGTCATCCACACACCTCTCCCCTTCTCGAAAAGAGTGATGCGAACACACTCTTANTCTCATTTCTATCAAAAAANCTGCACCCGGTGTGCAACCGACATTATCTTCCGCTGCGTCTAACTGTCGTTATGATTATCCAACTCAAAGACATAAACAAGACCTATCCCGGAGCCATGCCGCTTCACGTGCTCAAAGATATCAATCTCGAAATTGACAAAGGCGAGCTTGTGTCAATCATGGGAGCTTCTGGTTCGGGTAAATCCACCCTACTGAATATACTCGGTATTCTCGACACATACGATACCGGGAGCTACACTCTCAATGGCGAGCTCATAGCCAACCTTGACGAAAACAAGGCCGCTATGCTCCGCAACCGTCTTATCGGCTTCGTCTTTCAGTCATTTAACCTCATAAGCTATAAGAGCGCACTGGAGAATGTAGCTCTCCCTCTTTTCTACCGCGGTATTTCGCGCAAGCAGCGCAATCAACAGGCCATGGAGCTGCTTGACAAGATGGGACTTGCCGATCGTGCATCGCACCTCCCCGGCGAACTTTCAGGCGGCCAGAAGCAGCGTGTGGCCATAGCACGCTCACTTATAACCCACCCCTCGATAATACTTGCCGACGAACCTACCGGAGCGCTTGACTCACACACTTCAGCCGAAGTCATGCAGGTGTTCCGCGACCTCCACGCCGAGGGAATGACTATAGTAATCGTGACTCACGACCCTGGTGTAGGCCGACAGACCGACCGCGTGATACGCATATCCGACGGCATGATTGTGCCCGACACNACCCTCATCACTCCCGATTCATCCATCTCCGACCACTCCATTATCGCCTCCACTGCCGATGCTTGACCTCATATACGAGATACGCCAGACTCTGTCGCGCAACAAGACACGCACCTTCCTCACCGGATTGGCCGTGGCATGGGGCATATTCATGCTCATAATACTGCTGGGCATGTCACACGGCGTGCAGAACAACTTCAGGGAATTTGCNGAAGATCCAAAGTCGCGCACCCTGCAACTCTGGGGCGGCTACACCTCCAANCCGTANAAAGGNTACAGAGAGTGGCGCANNATTCAGCTNGANAANACNGANAAGNAAGCCCTGANGCANCGCAACGGAGATGTGATNANCGANGTCACNTCCACNATCAACTTCGNNGNATANCCNGTATATTCCGANGAANACNNNCTGACNTCNGGNCCGCTTGCNGCCAANNTNACCGACATNATAAATATCNNAAANNTACNCTANGGCCGTCACTTCAATNAGCGNGACATGNCCGAGAAGCGCAANGTNATGATGATAGAGCGNCGCAATGCCGANATACTCTTCGGNGATGCNTCCAAGGCNCTNGGCANGCACNNTNCGNTGNATGGGNNTNGNATGGACCGTNNTNGGAGTCTANGAACATGANTGGGANAANAANACNTANATNCCCTTCGANACNGGNCTNGCNCTNAANGGNAANGACCCNTCGGTNAANGANNTNAANATATANCTCAAGGAACTCTCCACNNCNGANCAGGCCGAAGAAGCTGAAAAGNAGCATACGNCNNACNATGGGANCNGTNCANGANTTTGACCCCGANGACACCGGNGCNATGTGGAGCTGGAACCGNCTGTCNAATACNCTCAGTNGCCGNGCCATGCTTGANATAGTGAANATNGCCGTATGGATNATNGGTCTGATGACNNTNGTGAGCGGTATCGTNGGNGTGAGCAANATNATGTTNGTCTCCGTCAAGGAGCGNACCCANGAGATAGGCGTNCGNCGCGCNATNGGTGCCCGTCCCTCCGATATCGTNAANCANATNATNTTNGANGGNATNGCCATNACNGCCCTATTNGGNTACATNGGNGTNGTNGGNGGNATNGCNACNACCGAGNTNCTCAACCANNTNTTNGGCGACGGCATGGGCATCAAGGATGCNACCGTNAACGTGTCNCTGGCNCTNGAAGTNACNCTCGTNCTNATAGTNTGCGGNGCNCTNGCAGCNCTCTTCCCNGCCCTNAAAGCCACTAAAATCAAACCCGTAGAAGCCCTCCGNGATGAATAACCCNTTTGACCTNGATAAAATCAGAGANATAGGNGTNACCCTNTCGCGCAATAAGACGNGGACNTTNCTCACAGCCTTCGGNATCTTNTGGGGCACTGCCATGCTGGCNNTGCTNTGGGGCGGCNCNGACGGNATGAAGGGNATGCTNCTGCGCCANGTNGCNGGATTCTCCACCAANTCNGGNGTNATGTTNGCNCAGCGNACCACCATGTCATACAAAGGCTTCAACAAAGGNATGNNNTGGNATCTCACCGACCAGGATGTAGATATCATACGNCGNNTNACNCCANATATNGAGTANNTTGCTTCNGNTNTANNCCGNGGNGCNACCGTNAANTACGGNAGCAAGACCTCNGCNTCCANNNTGATGGGNGTCACNGGNGANTATCCNANNNTAAANAANCCCCGNATATACGAGGGNNGNTTCATCACCGANTANGATGTCNNNANNTCNGCNAAGGTAGTNGTGNTGGGTAAGAANNTNGCCAANAACTTCTTCGGCACAGCCTCNCCNCTNGGNAAGTANATTGANNTNAANGGNGTNTACTTCAAGGTNGTNGGTGTGGNCGGACANCTNTCNGANGCCAATNTNGGTCCACGACTNGANGATGGTGTNNTNGCNCCNNTNACCNNGGCNCGTTCNGGCTACNNNGANCCNACCNTGGTNGANTTCATNACNTTCACNGCCCTNCCNGGNCANANCCCNACNGAGNTGCGCCCATANATCGACCGTGCCATANGNGNNAANCANCCNCTNCACCCNCAGGANAANAACGCACTGTGGTTTNTNGACATNTCCGANGANTTCAANAANGCCGANNTNCTGTTTNTNGGCATNTCNNTNCTGGCNATNTTCGTNGGTGGNGGCACACTATTGGCNGGNGTNATAGGCGTNGGNAATATNATGTGGATNGTGGTCAAGGANCGNGCNCANGAGATAGGNATNCGNCGNGCNNTCGGAGCCACNCCNCGCGACATCATCACNCAGATNCTCTCNGANAGNATNNTCCTCACCNTCATTGCNGGCACNGCNGGNATAGCNTTTGCNGCNATNGTNCTTGNNATNGTNGANAAAGTNACCTANGACCCNCTNTTNGGNTCNGCCAACTTCGANCTCCCTCTNNACNGNGCNTTAGGCATCATGNGCGTNTTNGTAGTGTTCGGNGCNTTNGCCGGNCTCGCNCCNTCNNTNAANGCCATGCGCATNAANCCCGTNGAGGCCATCAANGANAAGTAAACTCNTNCAATTCACAGATATTTCACAACNGTATAACCAANTAACCAAAACGATATAATGAAGAANNTTTTCAGAACTGCCGGATGGGTACTCNTAGCCCTGATTTTNGTAGGTACTTTCGGGTATCTCATATATAAGTCNCGNCCCAAGACCGAGGAGTATNCNATAGTNACCCCGACNATAANCACTATCGAGCGTACAANNGTGCTCACNGGTAAAATNGANCCTCGCGANGANATTGCCATNAANCCNCAGATATCNGGNATCATNACNGAGATNCTCGTNGAGCCGGGNGANATGGTNAAAGAGGGTGANATCATAGCNCATATCAAGGTTATCCCCGAAGCATCNCAGCTGTCGNCNGCNCAGAATCGNGTGCACAACGCCGAGATACGCCTNGCCGATGCNCGCGTGAANCATGACCGCAACACNACNCTNTANGACAANAANGTNATATCCCGCGANGANTTNGAGCAGACNGCCACCACCCTNAAGGANATGGANGAGGAGNTGCTGTCGGCNCGTGANGCCCTNGACATNGTGCGCAACGGNGCNTCNCGCTANAATGCCGGAGAGAGCAACACTCAGGTNCGCGCNACTATCACCGGACTNGTNCTNGACGTNCCNGTCAANGTAGGTACNTCNGTNATNCANGCCAATACNTTCAANGANGGNACNACNGTGGCNACNATNGCCGACATGTCNAAACTNATATTCCGNGGNTCGGTTGANGANACCGAAGTNGGNAAACTNTCNGTAGGAATGCCNGTNGANATCACNATNGGNGCNCTNCCNGANTTCAAGNGNTCNACNNANATNGANTATATNGCTCCGAAAGGCAATAATGAGTCAGGNGCCAANACNTTTGANATCAANGCTCCNGTNGANGTTGACGAAGGNACNANCCTNCGCTCAGGCTACAGTGCCAANGCNTCNGTAGTNCTNGCCANNGCCGAGAATGTNGTGTCGCTNCCCGAAAGTGTGCTTGAGTTNGCCGGNGACAGNACCTNCGTATANGTGCTNACNGANTCCGTAAAGAAGCAGACCTTTGANCGCCANCCNGTNACNACNGGNGTAGGCAACGGNCTTAATATCGAGATNAAANACGGAGTNGACACCGACACCAANGTGCGCGGNGCCGTCATCATNAANNANTAACCATCNGCCACCTACAGGTTCATANCGATTTNACANGATGATACACTATAAGTNACNGNTNACCNNGTCNCTGNCNAAGTCNATTCTTGCNGCNGGNNTGAGTCTTNNACTTGCCTCATCNGCNCNGGCCGCNGAGCCNGNNACNGNATGGACACTNGACAGCTGCATNANCTANGCCGTAAGCCACAANCTCAATGTNCGTGGCCGNCANTANGAGCAGCTCANNGGCGAAGTNGCCGTGGATGCCGCNAAAGANNNNTTTCTGCCACGNGCCAACGCCTATGCNAGCCAGTCNTTTGCGTTCGGCCGAGGNCTCAATGCCGAAAACACNTATTCTGACCGNAANACNTCNACCTTCTCATGGGGCGCTCAGGCTGAGCTTCCACTNTTNCAGGGACTGAGTGCCGTGAGNGGGCTGGAGCANGCNAAAGTNTCACTNCGCAAGATGGTCTANGANGTNGAGGCCGCCAANGANGATATNGCNCTNAACGTCATATCACANTATCTNCAGACNCTCTATGCCGAAGAGATGATAAACGTNGCCCGGCTGCAGCTCAATATGTCGAGAGTAGAACTTGAGCGTCGCGTCAATATGCTCGATGCCGGTAAAATAGCCGAGCTTGACGTGCTACAGTCGCAGTCACAGGTCGCTCAGGATGAGCTGACACTTGTCAATGCGCGCAACGATCATTCCCTNGCGCTTCTCGACCTCGCTCAACTGCTTCAGCTGCCCGACACCGTAGGATTCCGCATAGCAACCCTCGCCGACTCGCCTATACCTATCATTGACCCCGAGGAAGTGTACGAAAACGCCCTGCGCACAAACTCCTCTATCCTTGCCGCACGTACCGGCATTGAACTGGCAGACAAATCCATATCGCTGGCCCGTACCGGTTACATCCCTACCCTCTCATTCAACGCGGGTATCGGAAGTTCCTACTACCATCTTTCGGGCATAGATAACAGTGGATTCGGCTCACAGATGCGCAACAACCTGAGCAAGACACTCGGATTCTCTCTGTCAGTGCCAATCTTCGACGCATTCTCAACNCGCCGCAACATCAGCCGCGCCAAGGTGCAGCGACTCACCGCAGAGTTGCAGCTTGAATCTACCACCACAGCTCTCTACAAAGCCATACAGCAAGCCTACTTCCAGGCCGTAGGAGCNGAACGTAAGCGTGTGGCATCGGAAGTAGCTACCAATACCTCCCGTGCGGCTCTNGACGCCATGACAGTGAAATACGACTGCGGACGCGCCAACGCCACAGAGTACGAACANGCACGCNTGCAGTACATCACCAATCTATCCCAGTCGCTCCAAGCGCGCTACGAAGCCCTNCTNCGCACNCGCATNCTCCANTTCTANAGCCGCCCTACCTACTGACACGGCTAAGTCGACAAAATCGTCGTATATTATAAGAGCGTGTTTGCTTTTAAAAAGGGTTTAAAAGCAAACACGCTCTTACTTTTNCNGGGCTTTTCAGCAGCGGAAGAGCAGCTGGNAGGGGTCGGAGGTCGGGAGGGGGAAGAAGTCGTCGGTAGANAGCTCGGCNAGNTCTTCGGGAGTAGATATACCGTGGATGGCAATTTGTCTAAGAAGCTGCCCACGAAGNGTCTTAAGGCGATTGGCATGAGGTGATTTCACCGTGCCGTCCGAAGAAGTGAAGTTCACCTTGATAACTATGGCATACGGCTCGACTCTCTTACGGTCAATGCATCGTGTAGCATCCCCGGGGCACAGATCGATCACTGCGGTATGACCGCCTGCTGAGAGCCGGTCGAGTAGTGCATCGGTCACCCTATCGCGCCAAAAGGAGGTCAACGCCTTCCCATCGGGTGAACAGAGGGCACCGAATTCCATACGGTACTGTTTCACGTCATCGTCAGCATCAAGCCATCCGTAAACCGAGGATATGATACCGAGATTATCGCTCAGATACTCCTGTGCCTCAGCTGAAAGCGTAGGATAATCCAAAGCCCTGAATACTACTCCGGTAAATGCATCNACAGCTCTGAGNCCCACTCGCTTGTTAGGAAACTCATACACCATNTGCTTGATTTTCTGCGCCATGGNTGTACTTACTTTGAGTNCCNNACANAGNTCCTGCACGGACATTNNGCCGAGNCGNGCCATAATCTCNNCNGCANTCTTATCNAACANTGGCCGGTGCTGACGGAGGTCATCCTCCGAAAGCACACGGCCACATGATTTCATTGTCTTTGATTCCGCTATAAGAGTAAGCATTGTTAATCTATTATAGGGGCGAGTCAGCTAATTAGCGNACTACCTTGCGGGTAGCCACCGAGCCATCGCGGCTTTCAGAGCAGAGTATATATACTCCCTTGGGAAGCATGTCTTCATCTGCGNCACCGNCNACATCAAGCACCTGACGACCGTCGATAGTAACCACTACNGTTCTCACGATGNCATCGCCGTCAGCCATCACCTCTCCTATTGAAGCGGGATTGTCAAGAGTAAATACCACTTCCTTACCCGAGGGGACAATGGANGTCTGACCATCGAAGAGCACAGCGAAATATTTCTTTCCGGGTTCTCCGGCAGCAAATGCTCCCTTGGCTTTGACAACCACACTCTCACCCGCTCCTACAAACAGATATTCAGAGGGGAAGTATCCTACCGCCGATACACTACCGTTGGCATANGGGAANATTACAAGCGTAAGATAGTTGCCGAAGAATCCTTCCTGACATTCCACTTCGGCTGTGAATACAAGATTGGATTTGTCNACCTTNTCCGTATTACCCTCCAGACTGAATCCGGTAGTTTTCAGAACGGTGTTTTCAGGCACGGCATGCAGCTCTACTTCCACACCCTTTGACATAATCTCATTGTTGGATTCCGACAGGAGATACAANGTGTAGGTTCCGGCATCNGGATAGCTCGTAGAGGCAAAGTGATTGAATATGCCNGTATAATCTATCTCGGTAGATTCGCCGGGAAGCAGGTCAATAGCTATGGATGAGGCCTTAGCCACAGGTTGTTTGCCGCTGGCGAGAGTAGGTACAAGGGTTCCTACGAACTCTGCATCGCCATTGTTGGTAACGGTGGCAGTCAGATGGAACATATTGCCAAGATATACCGGGGTCTGTAATGTCACATTATCACTGTATACTCGGCCTCTGTCAGCCTCGGCAAAGGTGCATACGCCACCCTTGATTGTCATGATGATCTTCTGGCAGGTAGAGAGCTTCACAGGGATATCCTTCCACACTCCATCGGTGCCGCACATCACGGGCTGCATAACGTATGTTCCCGCACGCAGTGTAGAGGGTATCTGGGTAGTATACTCGCTCAGCATCATGAGACTGCCGATATTGAAGCGTGTCGATGAAGAGCCGTATTTCACCTCACCCGTCTCCTCATTGGTGAATTTCACACCAAGCGAACCGGAAGCCGTTGCTATCGAATAATTAAGCACACGGCTATCCACCACTATCTGGTCACCGGGACGCGTATCGCCGGTTTTGGTAGTGCTTATGCTGAAGCCCTGATCCATCATAAGGTTGAGANACATCTTCGAGTTGCTCTTTGGCTTGCGGATATTAGCTATCACGGCTTGAGCATAGTTGAATCCCGATGTCGAGCCACCGATGCCCTGCATCTCAGGGTCAAGAGCGGTCAGCAGAAAATATCCGTCGCTCATGCCGCCCCATCCCCAGTTGAAATGGAAGTAACCGTCTGTGCTATATCCGTCACATACGAAGGAGTGTCCGCCAAGATCTGACGAGCCTGAATACTGTACGGGGCCATAATCGCGAAGCTGATTGTATATGAATTCTTCCCAGTCAAGGAGTCCGAAATAGTCGCGCTCGGCATATCGTACACCCATATCGTAGTTGAAATAGTCAACCAATGCTGACGCCACAAACACGTCGGCAGTGCCNCTCTGTACGGGAGAGTACTGCATATCAGTGCTGACACCGCAGGCATACATAAGTTGTGCCACGGCGCTCTTCTCCCGCTCNGTGCCTGCCCCATCGGCATAGCTGTCAATCATTCTCGACCAGTCGAATGTCAGCTTTGAAAAGTCCATCGATATCCAGTCGCCATTATAATAATAGCTGTGCTCACCCTGACCGGCAGCAGGCCACTGGTGGTATTTCATTACCTGTGCCATAGCNGTAGCGACACATCCTGTCATGCTTCGGGCNTCATTTATCTTAGGACACATNGCATTATAGGGTGCGTCCTGATTCCACATTGTAGTCACCATNGGGGCTATGGCAGCTCTCTGAGGGCGTTCGGGTGCAAGCGCTTTGACTTCACGTCCAAACTCTATCTGACGGGCATATTGCTCAAGCCACCATTTCATGGCGGGAGGCATATTGTCNNCATCAAATCTGCCGCTGTCGACATACCCCAACAACGGAGCGGCATTGTCATCGGCACTTACCAGCAGATAGCCGTTATTGTCACTGCTGAACACATACAGCGCAGCCTCCCCGTCGCCGGGAGCATCCAATGTATATGTCAGATTATAATTTCTATTAGCAGGTGCCGACAGTCTACCGTCATTTCCGCTAACGCTTAGGGCGGCCTTGAGCGCTGCATCAGGTGTAAGTACAGCCGCCTGTCCGGCAACCGAACCCATCATGGCGCCGGCAACAAACAGAAGTTGTGCAAAGCCTGTGTAAAAGTTTTTATTCATCTATTGAGATTTATGGAACTGACTAAAGATACTATGTTCCTTCAGTTCGACGTTTTATTCTTTAATGAGCTAAATATGGTTTATTTAAGACAAAGTTACTATCTCAAAACGTTAACTGCAACTTCACGCCCATAATTTCACCTCCTCCCCCTCTTTTTTTATTTCCTCTCCCCTCCTTTATTATGAGGTANCCACTATTATTCCTNTATCAGCCATAATCATCTCCCTGCAGGATTTGCATAAATGNGAGTCGATGGNAGACGATAATAATAATTAAAGGATGTTAAAACCGCTTTCATACGACTTCTTATTCCATTAAAGATGGTAATTTTGTCGCATATTATACACTTACTTAAGGTTGATTGGTGGCATTTTCACACACTACACCTTATGTACTTATCACATATTTTTTAACTAATTCTTGCTTACATAAATACGTTACAGATTTATTTTATCACTTAGAGAGTGTTTGAATTTAATCCAAAACACTCTCTTAAAACAACATAGTATTTTCAAAAATAACATTAATAAGTCCCCTATGACTAAGTTTTACACTGCTTTAGCTTTGTTTGGTGCCCTCGCATTTGGCGCCAACGCTGAGGGCTATCGTTTTGTGGCGATAAGTCTTGCAAANGGTAATCAGGTGNCGATAAGTCTCACCGATGACCTTACAGCATCTTTTACAGCCACTAATCTGGTAGTCGAGGATGGTAATCAGACCATTGAAGTGCCTCGCAAGAATATTGAGTCGTTTACATTCAGCAAGACTTCCGGCATAAATGAAGTTACAGCCGATGCTCCCGCTTCTCATATTGAGGGTGGTGCTATGGTATTCTCTTCACTCCCGGAAGGCTCTGTAATAGAAGTATATACCGTAGCAGGTGTTCTCGTACACAGTGCTGTAGCCTCTGGCGACTATCGTTTCGACCTGGGCGGCGTCACCGGTACCCTTATCGTGAATGTTAACGGAGTTGCTTACAAAATCGCTGCAAACTAATGAAGAAAGTAATAGTAGCTATGGGCGCTGTAGCAGCAGCCACCTGCGCGCTGTATGCCGCCTCAGATCGTCTTGACATCTACAATAAGCAGGGTAAGTTCACCTCTATTATGGTGGATCATATCGAGGAGATTACTATCGGTAAGGATGCTTCGGGAAACGGATACTCCACAGTAAGTGCAGTCACCGCCAACGGCACACGCACCAAGGAGATTTCCGAGATTTCCGACATCAAATATGTGCCCGTCAATTATAAGGAGGCTTTGCAGATTGACACTCTCAACTCCGCTCACTCTCAAATAGCGCTTCTTGACTTCCGTAACAATACCGACATTTACGACGAGGCGCAGATTGACCCCACCAAACCCGCCGATTGGCGTGGAGCATGGCCCGATGCCATGCCTCACTTCCTGGTATATACCGACAAGGGATTTGCCTCTGACTTTGCCGTGACAGGCCAGTATACCGGCTATGTCTACACCGATAACCCCAACTTCATCTTCTGGAGTCTCGCAGAGAACAACCTCCTCGGTATGGATTCATACTCATTCGATATGCCTTTCGAGCCTATCACTATCTCTACGGAATCCATCGAGCTTGAGACATACATCGGTGCACCCTTCCTCGGCACTTACAAGGGTGTGAACTTATCGTACAACGATTCTCACCTCTCTAAGCTGGAAGATGTGCTTACAGTCGAGTTTAAGTACAATGGCACATACGTTGTAAGAACCACCGACAGCAATGACTTCAATATTCTCGACCTCTACGACTGGGATGAGAAGACCAACACTTTCGCCTACGTTCCCTACGACGGCCCCAAGAAGAGCCCGCTTGACACTGAAATCAAGACCGGTCTTAAAGGCACATTCTACGATGGAATCGTGTTCGCATGGTTCCACGATGTTCTTGAGGACAAGCCCGAAAACACTATTCCCTACATCGCAGCCCGCGAGAATATGACATTCACTATGGCTGTAGGAGGCACTTACTACAATCATCGTCTCGTAGAGGCTAAGGCAGCCAACGGCAATAGCCGATATTTCTACATCAATGATGCAAACGTAGTGCGCGAAGTATACATGGAGTATGTCTTCGGAAACACCACTCTGACCGCCAACTGCGAGGCCTACTGCGTGCTCGACGGTGAGAAGATTTTCAAATACGTATACCTCGGTAACGGTAATAATCCTACATTCACATTCCGCGGTAAGGAATATGGCACTTACTCCGGCAATGGAGAGGCTCTCTTCCTTGATGGATACGGCAAATGTACCCTCGGCTCTCTCTCAGGCCGCTACACTATCGAGGATGGTCTGGTAAATGCCGAATTCGGTTCGGAAATACGTATCTTCGTTGTAGACCGCACCACTCATGAATATACCGAGATGGTTTCAGACCCCTGGAACGGTCAGGCTCAGTATACTTGCGAGGATGCGCTCGGCGCTTATAACCGTGGCGGCGAAAATCGTCTGAACTCCATTCAGGTAGAGTTCAACAAGGATTACTCCGGAAAAGATGCCCCCGGTTATGCCCGCGTATATATTGACATCAAACGTAACGATGGTTTCTCACGCCACATAGGTGTATCGTCATCAGGTAAATATATCTATTCTGCAGAGACTAAGACCGTAATCATCACCAACCTCTATATCGGCACCTCCGCTACAACAGCAGGAACAGGCAACATTACCTTCAAGGTATCTGACGATATGCTCTCAATGTGGATTGATGATA
>JAAVDH010000003.1 GCA_014801865.1 Bacteroides sp.
TCATAAAGTTACAAAAACTTTTTGACATGACAAAGCCCCGGCTTGCGAAAGTCAGGGCTTTGTTTTATGTTTTACAGCAGCTTACAAAAAGAGGCTGCGCCTATTTTGACACAGCCTCTCTTTCTATTTGGTAGCCATAAGCAGTCAATACGAACCGGATACATATCTTTAACGTTGTAGTTTCATACGAAATTCATACGAAAACTTAATTGTGATTTTTATGGCTAAAGACATTATAGCGACCGAGATACCTACAGAGACTCATCCCTTCCCGCCATTCATCCCTGAAAACGGCACAGTGCTCATTGCCGGAACGTTTCCTCCAAAGGCTAACCGATGGAGTATGCCGTTTTACTACCCCAACCGTACCAATGACTTCTGGAAGATAATGGGCCTGGTGTTTTACAATAATCCCATGCGATTCTGGAATGTTGAAAAAAAGGAGTTCCGCGAGAAAGATATACGCAACTTCCTTATTGAACGTGGAATAGCCCTCACCGATACCGGCCACGTAGTACGTCGCCTTAAAGACAACGCTTCTGACAAGTTTCTTGAGATAATCGAGCCGTTTGACCTCCATACTATCCTGCGGACCATGCCCCACTGCCGCTTCATAGCCACTACCGGCGAAAAGGCTGCCGAAACACTGGCCGCAATTACAGCAACTCGTGCCCCCCGCATCGGTGAATCCGTCGACTATCACTCTCCCGACGGACGCCTTATCAAGATTTTCCGTATGCCATCAACATCACGCGCCTATCCTCTGCCCCTTGAAAAGAAGGCTGAAGCATACGCTATGTTGATGAAGACGGCCAAACTTGTATAACGGCTCCTCCGCTCCAAAAAAATTGACTACTTTTGTACCGAAATACATTAAGAAAGTCATCACCATGCTTGACATGATACCCCTTGCCATCTTCGACGCAGCATCACTGTTTCAGTGGGTCGTGGACAATGCCGGCTACACGCTGGTATTTCTGCTCATGGTCGTCGAAAGTTCCTTCATCCCCTTCCCTTCGGAAGTTATCGTGCCACCCACAGCTTACCTGGCCTGTACCAAAGGTGATATGAATATATTCCTGGTAGTCCTGGTAGCCACACTCGGAGCACTCGTAGGCGCGCTTATCAACTACTACCTCTCGCTGTGGATAGGTCGTCCCGTAGTATATAAGTTTGCCGATTCACGTATCGGACGCGCATGCCTTATCACCCCGGAAAAGGTGGAAAATGCCGAAAAATACTTCGATAAACACGGCAACATCTCTACCTTCATCGGACGTCTCATTCCCGCTGTACGCCAGCTCATTTCCATTCCTGCCGGACTGGCCAGAATGAACTTATGGTCATTCTGTCTCTACACTTCGCTTGGTGCTCTGGTGTGGAACTCAATTCTTGCGTTTCTCGGATGGTGGTTGGCCAAGACAGTGCCATTTGATGCACTCTTCAGCAAGGTTGAGCAGTATAACGACTACCTGACATATGCCGGGCTGGCCATAGGAGTAGTATGCGTACTCATCATACTCTACAACGCCTTCAGGCCCAAGGGCAATAGCGCAAGCAAGTAATCTGCCTCCCTGCATAATTACCGATTATTTCTGAAAAACTTTATGATAGTATCACCCTCACTGCTTTCGGCCGATTTCATCAACCTTGGCCGCGATTTAGACTTAATGAAGCAGGCCGGAGCCGACTGGCTGCATGTTGACGTAATGGACGGCGTATTCGTGCCCAATATCTCCTATGGTTTCCCCATCATATCACAGATTCACAAGGCTACCGACATGCCGCTCGACGTGCATTTCATGATAGTGCACCCCGAACAGTATGTGACACGCACACGCGACTGCGGTGTAGAACTCATGTGTGTTCACGCCGAAGCCTGCACACATCTCCATCGAGTTATTCAGGAGATTCACGCCTGCGGCATGAAGGCCGGTGTAGCACTCAATCCGGCAACTCCCGTAGTGATGCTTGAGGATGTAATAGAGGATATTGACCTGGCGCTCGTGATGTCTGTCAACCCCGGATTTGGTGGTCAGAAGTTTATCCATCACTCAGTCAATAAGGTACGTGCGCTCCGCGAAATGATTGACAGCAGCGGCTCTAAAGCGCTCATCGAAGTTGACGGAGGTGTCAATGCCGAGACCGGCCGACTCCTTGCCGAGGCCGGAGCCGATGTACTCGTTGCCGGCAGCTACGTATTTGCCGCACCCGATCCTGCGGCTGCCGTACAGTCGCTCAAAGTGCTGTAATCCCGCTTAAAGTATTAACATTCTTCCCCTAACTCCCATTCATACGGGGCGTTATGACTGCTGCTCATACAGCGTCATAATGCCCCGTCATTTATTCGGTCCTGACATGAGTTTAATGTGCATTTTAATGTGAGATTTAACCGTGATTTTAGCTCATGATTCACGGATTTTTCGTACATTTGTATGCTTTTTGCCGGAAAGCTGCGAGGGTCTCGCGACCTTCGTTAAAGTAATTTCTTTCTAAGCTTTCCTTTGCATATTATCACGTTATAATCAATATGTTAGAACAAGATCGCATACTGAAGATCAACATTGAGAATGAGATGAAATCGGCCTACATCGACTACTCGATGTCCGTAATCGTCTCACGTGCCCTTCCTGATGTGCGCGATGGTCTCAAGCCCGTGCACCGCAGAGTACTGTTCGGGATGAACGAAATGGGCAACACGTCAGACCATCCTCATAAGAAATCAGCCAACTGTGTGGGCGAAGTGATGGGTAAATATCACCCCCACGGCGACTCCTCAATCTACGGCACCGTAGTGCGTCTGGCTCAGGACTGGGCCCTCCGCTACACGCTCGTGGACGGCCACGGCAACTTCGGCTCCGTCGATGGTGACAGCCCCGCCGCCATGCGTTACACTGAGGTTCGTCTGCAGAAAATCGGTGAGGAGATGCTCACTGATATCGAAAGTGACACTGTTGACTTCCAGCCCAACTACGACAACTCGCGCACCGAACCCGTGGTGCTTCCCGCCCGTTTCCCCAACCTGCTCGTAAACGGAGCTTCGGGTATCGCCGTGGGTATGGCTACAAACATGCCCCCTCACAACCTCACCGAGTCAATCAACGCCACCATGGCGCTGATCGACAACCCTGAGCTGACCATACCGGAGCTGATGAAGTATATCACCGCTCCCGACTTCCCTACCGGAGGTACCATCTATGGATATCAGGGTGTACGTGATGCATACACCACCGGGCGAGGCCGTATCGTCATTCGTGCCAAGGCCGAAATAGAGACCGAAGCCAACCACGAGAGTATCATCATCACCGAGATACCCTACAATGTCAACAAGGCAGAACTGATTGAAAACATCGCCGACCTTGTAATCGATAAGAAGATTGACGGAATCGCTGACGTAAATGACGAAACCGACCGCCACGGCATGAGAATCGTCATAAAACTAAAAAGTGACGCAAACGCCAACGTAGTCCTCAACAAGCTCTACCACATGACTCAGCTCCAGGCTGCGTTCAGCGTCAACAATGTGGCTCTCGTAAACGGTCGTCCCCGCACGCTCAATCTCAAAGAAATACTTCAGGCCTTCATAGACCATCGTCATGAAGTGGTGATACGCCGTACCAAGTTCGAACTCAAAAAAGCTCAGGATCGCGCTCACCTTCTCGAAGGACTCATAATCGCCTCGCAGAACATTGACGAGGTAATCCACATCATTCGCTCCGCTTCATCTACCGAAGATGCCCGCAATAAGCTTACCGAGCGTTTTGGTCTTACCGACCAGCAGACTGCCGCCATTGTGGAGATGCGCCTCAAGCAACTCACCGGACTGGAGCAGGACAAACTTCATCAGAATTACGAGGAAGTGCTGTCGGAAATCGCTCGTCTTGAATTGATTCTCAACGACGAGAACGTGTGCCGCGACCTCATCAAGAGCGAGCTGGCCGACATACGCGACCGCTTCGGCGACGAGCGTAAGACCGACATAGACTATACCGCCGGTGATTTCTCAGCCGAGGACTTCTATGCCGATGATGACATGATCATCACCATCTCGCACCTCGGATATATCAAGCGCACTCCCCTGTCTGAATTCCGCACTCAGGGACGTGGAGGCGTAGGTTCGCGTGGCAGCGTGACACGCGATGAAGACTTCATCGAACACGTCTACACCGCTTCCATGCATGACACCATGCTCTTCTTCACCGACCGCGGTCTGGTATATAAGATGAGAGTATATGAACTTCCCGAAGGCACTAAGACCAGCAAGGGACGCGCCCTGCAGAACCTGCTCAACATCGAGTCCGGCGACAAGGTGAGAGCATACATCGCATGCAAGCAGCTCAATGATGCCGACTTTGTAAACTCTCACTATCTGATATTCGCTACCCGTAAGGGCGTTGTGAAGAAAACTGTGCTTGCAGAATACGCCCGCGTACTTGCCAAGGGTAAGAAAGCCATCGTGATTCGCGAGGACGACAGCCTCATAGGCGTAGAACTCACCGACGACAACTCCGACATTCTGCTCGCCGCCCGCAAGGGTAAGGCCATCCGCTTTGCCACCAAGAGCCTGCGCGCTATGGGACGTGTATCGTCAGGTGTACGAGGCATGAGAGTAGCCGATGACAATGAAGTGATAGGCCTCATCACCATGGAGCCTGACACGGAGAATACCGTAATGGTGATCTCACAGAACGGCTACGGTAAGCGTACCGCTCTCGACCAATATACCCCCCACAACCGTGGCGGTCAGGGCATGAAGACCATCAATGTCACCGAAAAAACCGGCGACCTCGTCGGATTCCTCAGTGTCAATGACAATAATGACCTCATAATCATCAACCAGAGCGGTATCACTATCCGTATCAATGTGGCCGATATTCGCCTCGCCGGACGTGCCACTCAGGGTGTGCGCCTTATCAATCTCGAGAAGCGCAACGATACCATCGCTTCAGTATGCTGCGTAGACTCCGACCCCGAAGAAGAAGTCAACCACGACATCGTAGAGCAGGATGGTGAGGAACTCGAAGCAGCCGTTGACAACGACGCCGAAGAAATGGAGGAGGACATCAACGACGAAGCTATCGAATCTGATGACGTTGAAGAAACAGATGAAAATTAATTAACCTTATATTACATTCAAGATGAAAAAGATCAGCCTTGCAGGTTTATGCCTGCTTGCCGGCATCACAGCATCGGCACAGACTTCACTCGTTAAAGAAGTGGAGCGCACTATCAAAGGTGACTATGACTACACCACAGTCATCAACAATCTTGCTCCCGCCTTCGACAATGAAGAGACTAAGTCAGACGCCCATACATATTTTGTAGCCGGTAAAGCCGGTATCAACAACTATGATAAGGCCAAAATCAAGATGCAGCTCGGTCAGCTCAATGACGGTAAGGAGAAGCACACCGCAGCCAAGAGCCTGAAAGACGCTTACGGCTACTACTCAAAGGCACTTCCCCTTGATAGCGTTGTTGATGCCAAAGGTAAGGTGAAGACCAAATACTCTAAAGACATCATCAAGGATATGGTAGCCAGCTATGCCAATATGCGCGATGCAGGTGTTCTTCTCTTTGAAGAACATGACTACCCCGCTGCCTACGAAGCATGGGAGCTCTACACTACCACCATGCCCGCCAACGAAACCCTCCGCAAGAACAAGCTTGTAACCGACCCCGACACTATCGTTGCCCAGATTCTTTTCTATCAGGGTGTAGCCGCTCTTTCAGCCGGTGAGCAGAACGAATCGATCGCCGACGAATACAACCGTAAGGCCGTAGAGGTTATGAAGCGTGCCGCCGCGGTTAAGGACTACGACAATATCGATGTATATCGCTATGGTATCGAAGCAGCCCGTCGTATCAATGACTCTATCGCCATGCTTGACCTCGCCCAGGCCGGTTACAACAAGTATGGCTCATCCGACATCTCATTCATCGGACAGCTCATCAACTCACGTCTTGGTGCCAAGGATTATGCCGCTTGCTACTCACTTCTCAACGAAGCCATAGCAAACGCTCCCGAGAACAACATGCGCGCCCAGCTTCAGGACGTACTCGGATATGTTTACGAACAGGAAGAAAAGTTCCCCGAATCAGAAGCAGCCTACAGCGAGGCCATCAAGCTCGATCCTCAGACTGCAAAGCCCTACTTTGACCTCGGCCGTATCATCTACAATCAGGCTCTGCGTATCGACGAAAATGCCGACGATGATACTCGCGCCAACACCGTAAAGCCCCAGCTCCTTAAGGCAGCCGAGCTCTTTGAAAAGGCATACAACCTCAACAAGGATGATATGACCCAGATACCCGGTATTCTCTATCGCCTCTACTACCGTCTTGGTGCAGGCTACGAAGACCAGGCTGAAAAGTGGGATAACATGTAATTTCCCTCCCACACCTATACCCCTCCAAACTTCGGGAGAGTGAAGCGCACGCGCCTCACCCTCCCGAATCTCTTTTATTCCTTCCTCAATCCTCCCCAAAAAACTTCCTTCCTTCCTTCCTTCCTTCCTTCCTTCCTTCCTTCCTTCCTTCCTTCCTTCCTTCCTTAGAGGCCAAGCCTGCCAGGTCAGCCCTGTCTTCTTGCCTCTACATGTGTCTTCCGTGGCGTCGCTTGCGGCGCATCCTACACCCACATCCTCCCCCCTCTTCCTCCTCCCCTATATAAAAGCTAACTGACGGTATGTCACGGCCTTTTACAGCCCGACATACCGTCAGTCATTAGTTATTATCTACCTAAGCTATTACAGATTATCTATCATATTCTGCACAGCCTCGTCACCCTCGGGAGTTACTTCAAGATACTTGATATAATATTCCTTTGCAGTAGGCTTGTCGGTATCTACATAGAAGTTACCGAGAATAAAGTAAGCGGCACGATAGGTTGACGCATACTTCTCCTTATTAGTGGCATCCTGATCATAGATTGAGAGCATCTTGAGGTAAGTATCAGCGATCTCCTGATCGATCTTATTGTCATTACGGGTCAAAAGAAGCTCACCCTTTGTACGCCAGAGAGCACCATTATCGGGCACCTTCTCGATAGCCATATTGATATACTTCACACCTTCGTTAGCTGCGTCAACTCTCTCCTGCGATCCAGCCTCCTTCTTGAGAGCCAGGCCACGATAGCGACGAGCCATGTTATAGAGGTCATTGGTCTTACCGTTACCGGCATCAAGATATCGCTTCATGGTCTCAACAGCCTTTTCGCTGTCACCGGCCTTTTCATACACAGCCGAGAGATCGGTGAGAATTTCGGGCTTATCAGGATTGAGTTCGATAGCCTTCTCGTAGTAAACTACTGCATCATCTATCTTGCCCTGCTCGCTGAGTGCCTTACCGAAAAGGATATAGTCATTGGCTATGAGCTGAGCGTTAGGATTGCGGAAAAGCTCCTGACCGGCAGCCTCAGCACCGGCATAATCATTGAGAGCAACCTTATCAAGCATTATCACACGGTGCATGTAGAAGTTAGAGGGATCCTGAGCAAGCACGCGGTTAGCGATTTCGAGCGACTTGTCATATTCGCCGGCCGAGTAAAGCAGACCAGCATAGCGCTGTTCGTCGCTCTGGAAGTGGTTAGGATTCTGCATATACTTGCCATACTGGATACAAGCCGAACCAAACTGATTGTTGTCATAATACTTCTCGGCCAGTTCACGCTGAGCAAGAGCTGAGTTAGGAGCCTTTTCGTTAAACTCCTCAAGCTTCTGGATAGCGAATCTGGGGTTTACATGGAAGTAAGTATTGGCATACTTCACATAGGCCTCGCGGTTAACCTCATTCTTGAAAGCATCCTGAGTGATAGCCATCTCGTAGAGACCTGCAGCGTCGCCGGGATTCTCGGCGGCAGTCATATCACCCTGAAGCACATATACGGCGGCTTCAGTATTCTTTGAGTCCTTAAGAGCCTTGTTGATATTCTTTTCAATCTCCTTGGCATACTTAACGGGGTCTACATTATAATATGCGCGAGCCACAGCCGCTAACACTGCCGTATTCTTCTTGTCAAAGCTGGTAGCTTCCTTGAAGCACTTCTCGGCATCTGCCTTGAGGCCTGCACGAAGCGAAATCTCACCCATACCTACATAGTTGTAAGGATAAGTAGGCGATGCAGCAGTACCCTTCTGGAAGTTAGCCTGAGCAGCCGCGGTATTACCCTCGCGGAGATCTATCTCACCGAGGTAGTAATACGACTCAGCCTTATTGGTCGATGCATCGTTGATTGTATTGTTGAGTATGGCTTTTGCCACATCAAGACGACCGGCATTGAAGTTGTCAACACCGTCCTGATAGCCCTGAGCCGCTGCGAAAAGTCCGCATGACATCATCAGGGAAAACATAAACTTTGATTTCATGTTCTTGGTTGGTTTATTATTATTTGTTTTGAAATATTTTCTAATGATATGGAAGGTATTATACCGACAGTTTGCCAACGCCATTAATTGACGTTGACAAACTGAGGATGTACGGTAGCAGGTAGAACACCCGTAAGCTGTATTATCTTCTGACCCTTGAAGCCGGTGACGAAAGAATAAAATCCATGGCCAACCGTGCCCCCCGCACCGGTCGATATCATATATATCGAGCGATAAAGCGGATAAGAACCGTCAAATATATATGCCTGATAGGGCTTGAATGACTTAAGCGTATCGTTACCTCTTACCTTGAGCACCTTAACACGCGAGTCAAAGTCAAGGTTGGTAGTGTCGTTCTGCTCAAGCTGTGCGGCTATCTCCTCGCGAGTCACTTCGCGCTTGTTCATGTCTGCGCTTATCCAGCTCACGCCGATGATGCCTATGGCGTTCTTGTTATTGGCCACCGCCTCAAACACACCCTCAGGATTCTTCTGAGCATAGACATTAGCAGCGAAGTCAGCACCATTGAGCAGCGAGTCGCGCATATACTGCACTGTGCTCGAGCCCTGATGGTCAAACACCACCTCTATATTGCCCAGCTTGCTTGGCTCCACCTCATCCCAGCGGGTAAGTTTACCCGAAAGAATCTCGGCAATCTCAGGCTTTGACAACTCATTAATCTCATTGTCGGGATTGACGATAAGAGCTATCGCATCGACGGCAATCTTCTGCTGGCGCACCTGCTTCTTGTGGCTCTTCAGATATTCTGTCTCCTTCTCTGTCAGCGGACGGGCAAGCACCGCGAGCTTGGCATTGAAGTCAAGCAACGAGTCCACACACGCCTTCTCATCAAGATAGTAGGGCATGATGCTCGCATTAGGATAGATATACTCAAACACATCTATCTCCTGCGACATAATGTTCTCAAACGTAGCGTCACACACCATCGTGGCAAGCCCCGAGGTAGAAGTCGTAGTAGCCTTCTTGTCACACGACGTCACGACCATACCCATACACAGAGCGGCGAGAGAAGAAAACAGTATATTACGCAATTTCATTTTCTTTAATAAATATATATGCATTATGGTTTTTGATCCGTATCAGAGATTACCCCTCAGAGCAGGCTTTTCGCACACGTGCCCCCAGAAGTACAATCCCGATTAACGGTCGGAATTGTCGTAAGGATTAGGATCGATACCCGCAAACTGACGGTAACCGCGCCAGATGCCATAAACTATCAGCATAGCGCCGCCGACCCACTTGACCCACGACCATGAGCCATAAAAAAGATTATCAAAGAATCCACAGAACAGCAGGATACCCATGCCGATGTAGATAACAATCATAACTATCCCGAATATGGTACGAAGGATACCGGGAGCCTTACTGCCATTTGAATTTGTGCTCATAAACCAATGTTTTAAACGTTTGTATGTAAAAGTTTAACACACATGTTTCCGATATGTTCAATGCATACCCATCGCAAATTCTCCGACCGGTGATACCCATGAGCATATTGCACGTAAAATTACTAAATAATTTGCAACTCCGCCAAAGTCGCCACATTTATTACCGTCAATTAACCAATTTTTCATAACCCAACACCCCCACCCACTCAGCCTTTCAACCATATTTGCTAACTTTGTATTTAATTCCCATCCCCTTCTCCCCGACTCCCCCATCCCCCCCCCCCACCATCCCCCTTCTCCCCGGCTTTGTCTCCCGCATAATCCGCTTGCGGATTAAAAAAAGCCCCCTTACCTCTCTCCTCCAATCCCTCCAATAGTTCCAATCCCTCCAATCCCCTATAATAATGAACAGACCTCTTGCCGAACGCCTTCGCCCCCACACCCTCAACGACTACATAGGCCAGACCAACCTCGTAGGACCCGGATCAATTCTGCGCCGCATGATTGAGTCAGGCAACGTTGCTTCATTTATCCTCTGGGGGCCTCCCGGAGTAGGTAAAACCACTCTTGCACGCATCATCGCCAACACCACCGAGTCGCCATTCTATACCCTCAGCGCCGTAAGCGCCGGAGTAAAAGAAGTGCGCGAAGTACTCGAAAAATGCCGTGCCGACGCACGAAGCATGTTCTCCAAAGGACGCCCCATACTCTTCATCGACGAAATCCACCGCTTCAGCAAAAACCAGCAGGACAGCCTCCTCGGAGCCGTAGAAGACGGCACCATAACCCTCATAGGTGCCACTACCGAAAACCCATCCTTTGAAGTCATCCGTCCCCTACTCTCACGCGCCAGAGTCTACACCCTCTCCCCACTCAACGAAGAAGAACTGAACCAGCTCCTTCAACGTGCCATCGAAACCGACGAAATACTCTCCGCCCGCAACGTCACCGTAGAACAGACCTCCGCCCTCTTCCGGTTCGCCGGAGGCGACGGACGAAAACTCCTCAACATACTTGAACTCCTCTGGCAGTCGACCCCTGAAAACGAACCGATAGTAATAAACGACCGCATCGTCACCGACCGCCTTCAGGAAAACCCCGCCGCATACGACAAAAACGGAGAAATGCACTACGATATCATCTCCGCTTTCATAAAAAGCGTACGTGGCAGCGACCCCGATGCCGCCATCTACTGGCTCGCCCGAATGGTAGAAGGAGGCGAAGATCCCGAATTCATAGCCCGACGACTCGTCATCCTCTCAGCCGAAGACATAGGCCTGGCCAACCCCAACGCACTCCTACTCGCCAACGCCACATTCGACGTAGTACGCAAAATCGGCTGGCCCGAAGGACGCATCCCACTCGCCGAATGCACCGTCTACCTCGCCACCTCACCCAAAAGCAACTCCGCCTACATGGCCATAGACCGAGCCCTCGCCTACGTACGCCAGACCGGTGACCTACCCGTGCCCCTCCACCTGCGCAACGCCCCCACAAGTCTCATGAAAGAAATCGGCTACGGCCACGACTACAAATACGCCCACGACTACCCCGGCAACTTCGTCCGTCAGCAATTCATGCCCGACCAAGCCGGCTACCAACCCTTCTGGCAGCCCTGCTCCACCCCCGCCGAACTCAAAGCCGCCGCCCTCCAACGCCAGCGCTGGCACACCCCCGCCGCCCCCGATACCCCTGCCGACACCCCTCCTCCCGCCGACCCGTCCTGACCGCCCCCTTCTCCCCTCATCCCCATTCCCCCATCTCTCACCCATTCCCCTCCCTATCACCTCCCCTCATTGTCCTTTGCAGCGTCGCTTACGGCGCCCCCATCCTCCTGATTACAAGAAAAAAAGCAAGGCAATCAGCAATATACATTCTCTACAAGAACTATATTCCTGACTGCCTGATACAAAAGCACCTATCGCCCCTACTACCTTCTATTTATACCCTTCAAGCTATAGTGCCATGCTGAAACAAAATATCTGATATACTCACTCTCGACACAAATGCCCTGTACGTACTGATATTCATGCTGAACGTTAACCTTGGGAATCCCACCGACTGCCCGATAGTCAGCAAACACATACGCACATAATTACCTACTGTGCCGAAAGTAACCGCGCCGGCGTTTTCAAGCAGAGGAAACAAATACTTCTGACCGCCCATATTCTTATAGCGTTCCAATATCTTCTTAGCCTGCTCTCCCAACACCACCGACCTTTTCAGTCCTTTCAGTCTGCGATGATACTCGAGAATATTACCCTTTATATTTTCCTTCTTAAGATTTGCTATATCAATGAGCTCCATACCCTCGCAATAAAACCCAAACATAAACATATCCCTCACGAGCGCAAGCGGGGAATTATCAGCAAGATTTAGATTCGCAATCCTATGCAATACTTCACTGCTAACAATTCTATGAGCCTCACTTGAAGATCCGTATATCTTGGTATCAACACCCTTAAACCAATCCCCCGACATATTTATAAGTCCCTCCTTATACGCCTTATTAAGCACCGAACGTAGCGTGCGCAAATAAAACGACTGGGTCGATTCTATCACACCCTTATGCCTTAGCCAATCAGCATAATCATGTATAAAACCGATATCAATCTGAGAAAAAAATATGTCCGCTGTCTGAGTAAAATCAAGCAGACTTGACTGTAGACTATTGATATTTCGGGCTTGACTTACACGCTGCTCTTTAGTGAGCGACTGCGTTAGTTGGAAAACAAACCTCGACAATCTATCCCTATCATCCGTCATACTTGCCGAACAGATATAACTGAACTCATCCTTAAACTCACGCCCTATCGACACCAGATCCTTTCTAATAGAGAAATCCGTCTTCGACCTCTCTACTATATCTTGTAGCCCCTTCTCCAAACCATTACCGCCGATAACACTCTTGAAATCTGCGACAATATCATCAAGGCTACAAGGCTCTCCCTCAAGAATCCGTTGCTCAATAATACAATAAAGCAAACGGATGTGAGCAATTACCCTCTCTCGTTCTATTTGAATCACACCTCCATCCCTACCATGGATATCCGAATTAACACTCCGCTCTACCCTTGGTTCATCAGAGCCATAACTGGTAATCCGATAGAACACCACTCCCGGCTTGTCACGATTCCCCCTGCTACGCGCAGCCCTGAAACAAACACTGATCAAAAACATCTGTCAACAACCTCCCATTCTCAAATAAGAACGGAGTATCAAAGACCAGTATCATCGAATGATACTGGCCTTGATATTCTCCACGATATAGCGCACATGCTCGTCAGTGACGTATGGTCCGG
>JAAVDH010000004.1 GCA_014801865.1 Bacteroides sp.
TGAACAGGTGAAGTATGTGCTTATTCCTACCCAACGCGATTCTTACGGCAACCTCATCGAAAAGGAATGTTCCTACTATGCTGATTTCGTCTATCGAAATAAAGACGGCAATCTGGTGGTGGAAGATACCAAAGGGATGCAAACATCGGAATACAGGCTAAAGAAAAAGCTCATGCTTCAGGTGCATGGTATCCACATAAAAGAGGTTTGAAAGTCCTTATGGCTGATTGGTCCGTGGGTCGCTCTTCCTGTGAGTGTCGGGCGAGACGTACCGGTAGCCAACTTAATAAGAGTTAAGAACATGGAAAAAGAATCTGAATACAAAAGAGATTCCTTTATTTTCTATCGGAGTTTCTATGAGGCTATACATGAATTGAAAGACGATATAAAACTGGAAGTTTTTACAGCCATTACCGAGTATGCGCTGTATGGTAAAGTTCCGGAAGACCTTAAACCTGTCGCAAAAGGCATGTTTACCCTCATTAAGCCTAACCTCGATGTCAATACAGTCCGATATGAGAACGGAAAGAAGGGTGGCCGGAAGCCTAAGAAGGCGGTCGCGTCTACTGCTCCTGTGTCTGAAAAGCCTGTCATTGTGTCTCCCTCTTCTCCGGAGTATTCCACCTTTGAGGAAGAAGTCGAGCAAATCAAAAAAGATCAGATGTGGTGGGAGTCGGTATGTATGCAATTCCATATCGACAAAGAAGAGTTTTGCAGTCGGCTCGATGCTTTTGTCACTCACTGCAAGGTTGAGCGTGACAATGAGCTGCATCCCTCATTGAAGGACGCAAAGAGGCATTTCACCTCTTGGATGCGGAAAGCATACACAAGCACAGAGAAAAGAAATAACGAACAATCCAAGCCCGACGATTACTCCTACAAAGGTGGTTTCGGTGGTCTTGGCTAAGCAATATAGATTATGTCAACATATCCAACCTGTCTATATCATGAACTCGCCAAGTACGGCAAGCGGGCAACCGGCAACCTTGAATGGGACCGGGGAGTTCTGGCCGTCATGAAGTCAGAAGAGCGAAACAAAGAACCGTGGGAGTCTCTGCACAAGGTGGCCGTCAGGTTTCAGTCGGAGTATGACAAGCAACAACGTGCGCTGCCCGACATGGAGGATGAAGAGGTCTACAACGCTCATGCTCGTTTCTTTCTCTTTGTGGCTAATCATGTCCTTGCACCCCAGCGTCGAGAGTTTGTGATTGACGACAACAACAGGCAGGTAATCCGATTCCTTATGCTGTATTTCAACGGCAGCCGGTTATGTGAGGATGTTTTCCCGGATCGCGGCTACAAGCTGCATAAGAATATCCTCCTGCAGGGCGGTGTAGGTGTCGGTAAGACCATACTCATGCAGATATTTTCGGAATATCTGAAACGCATTGACTCCCCCCGACAATTCCACAACGTATCAGTGACCCAGATGGTAAACTACTATTCGGTTCACAACGACATAGACGGCTTCCTGTATAACACCAAAGGCACCCGAAGCTTTCAGGGATCTCCCATAAACCTTTGCCTCAACGACATTGGAGTAGACAACCGACCTTTCTACGGCATAGAGACAGACACTATCATCCACGACTTCCTTCATGCGCGTAATGAAATCTGGTCTAACTGGGGCGAGTATGACCGCAAGTTTGCCCACCTCACTACAAACCTCGACAACGACAAGCTGAAAGCGAAATTCGGTCAGAAAGATTCTTACGGTCGCATCCTCGACCGCTTCAAAACCTACAACGTAATCCCCATGAAAGGCGAAAGCCGGAGATAATCCCTCCCCCCGCCCTCAACACCGTGCTGAGGCCGCAAGGCCGAAGCGCCCCCGCCAAGACTGAATGGAATGCTCCGGAGAACAGAAAAGGATTCATCATCAAACTTAAAAAACCGCATATATGAATGCCCAAGATTTCTTCTACAAGGTAGCGGCCATGCGCTACCAACAAAAAGAATACTTCGCAACTCGCTCACGCCATGCGCTTGAAAAAGCCAAAGCACTTGAAAAGGAAATTGACGCAGAAATATCAAGGGTAAATTCTATCCTTAGTATCAGCCAACAGATAGCTCCCGATTCCACACCCTCATTATTCCCCGAATATAAATAAAACAATCTCATGAAAATAGGACTCATCGACGTAGACGGCCACAACTTCCCCAACTTCGCCCTCATGCGCATAGCAGCATACCACCGCGCAAAAGGAGACATCGTAGAAATCGCCTCCCCCCTCTTCGGACACTATGACCGCATCTATCAGTCAAAGATATTCACCTTCACCCCCGACATCCCCCAATACTGGAAATGCCAAACAATCAAAGGAGGCACCGGTTACGACATAGCCTCCCGTCTCCCCGACGAAATCGAGAAAAGCAACGCAATGGATTACTCCCTCTATCCTCAACACCGCTTCTCCATCCAATTCTTCAGCCGCGGATGCATACGCCGATGCCCCTTCTGCCTCGTAAGAGACAAAGAAGGACCCATACACCCCGTCGAACCAGTTGAGCTAAACCCAAACGCAGAAAGCATCGAAGTGCTCGACAACAACTTCTTCGCCAACCCCGAATGGAGATTCGCCATTGATTATCTTCTCAAATTGAATCAACCCGTCAACCTCCACGGCGTGGATATTAGGATCATGAATGAAGAGCAAGCATACTGGTTGAATCAACTCAGGCTTAAGCGCAGTCATGTTCATATTGCATGGGACCTGCCCGACATCGACCTCACCGACAAACTCCGTGAAGTCACACGCTACATCGCCCCCTGGAAAATCACCTGCTACATCCTCGTAGGCTACAACTCCACCGTAGAACAGGACCTATACCGCATTCAACGCTGCCGGGAATTTAAGGTGCTCCCATTCGTCATGCCATACCGAGATTATGAAAACAAAAACAAACCATCGCAATACTGCAAAGACCTCGCCCAATGGGCCAACAAACCCCAGATCTTCGCCAAAGTCCCCCGATTCGAAGACTTCTCCCCCCGCAAAGGATTCACCTGCTCCTCATACCTCAACACTTAAAACAAACCTCATCAACCCCATATTAACTTTGCCCAATGAAAAAAATAATCCCCACCACTCGTCGCCCGGACATAACCTTTCATGCTACCGGTGAGATATACATAACCGCTCGTGTCTCACGCATCCTTCATCTTGATGGAGATTCGTGCCTCAACGTGGCGTTGGATAAAGGCGAGTACCTCTTATTCGCCGAACACTACGACGGCATGATAGGCAACCATACCGCACGCTGCTACCCTGTAAATGCCGGCGGCCGCTATTTCCGGGCAAACTCCGTCAGGCTCTGCAAGGAGATCCTTGATGCCTGTGGCGTCTCCGGACGCGCTGCCCTCATGTGTGGTGAGGCTCTCACTATCAACGGCACAACATATCTCCCTGTAATTACCAGAACCACCCTATGACTTGCCCTAAAACTTGATAAACACCATTAAAAAACAATAACATGAACAAAGAAATAAAATACACCGGCCTCACCGACGTCCCCTCCGACTACCAATCCCCCGACGGAGACCTCGCCCAAGCCCTCAACCTCCTCAACGAAACAGGATCCATGCAACCTCTCTTCCCCCCAAAAATACTCCTCTCCCTCGATGCCGACAGCAAGATCATTTTCCTACATAAAACCTCCGCATATAAACACTACATCATCATCTCCACCGACGGATCCCTCAAATGGATACTTCCCGAAGGCGGCAAAACCAACGAACTACGCCCGCCCCTTAACGACACCATTTCCCACATCGACGCCATAGGAAACACCCTGCTGGTCTTCACCTCAACTGCCATCATATACTATCTATGGAAAGACGGCGCCTACAAAGAACTCGGCGACGCCCTCCCCGACATCCAGATCTCCTTCGGTCTCGTCGGCCGACCCCGCCTCTACAGCCTCTCCGACGATTCCAAATCCACATTTACAATCTCATTCGACGCAATAGCCGAAAACGACATCAACGCCCCCTTCTCTGAAATCAACAAGATAAAGATAACTTCCCAGGTCATGGCAAAGGTCAACAAATTCATAGCACAACAGACCATCAACAAAGGACGATTCTGTTTCCCATTCCTCCTCCGTTACGCCCTCCGTCTATACGACGGAACACTTACAGCACATTCCGCCCCCATACTCATGAATCCCTCAACAAATACATCCCCCATCGTTATATGGCACGCCACCGGAAAGAAAAACTACACCGACGCTGAACTTGACATCATGTTGGTCGCCGCCACCCTCGATTATCAGCTAATCGACAATTCCGCATCCGCCCTCCTTGACGATTGGTCTGACATCGTCAAAGGTGTCGAAGTCTACATCTCCAAACCAATATACACATTCGACCAAAACGGAGAATGTTCAAGCTTCGCAGACTCCGACAACTTAAGCACAAAATTTATCGGCCGCCTATACAGCAAATCGACCGTCCCCGCCTCTTACATCGAAGAAGACAGAATATTGGGCCCCTTTGTAGAAGGTCAGACCTTCGATTTCCTTAACTGGTACTGTGAATGGGAATACTCAAAGATATACGCCCTATATTTCTCCTCAAATCGCACCTACCCCTCAAAGACACTCCACCTCCCCGAATTCACCGACAACAAGGTAGCCGAGACAATCCGCAACACATCCAATTTCTATAAACTTCATGACCTCGACATTTCCGACTTGAAAGCCTCAATCTCTTCGCGTAAAGATATTGTAGTCGAAGACGAATATCTCCAGTCCCTGGTTGCCAGAAAAACCATGACCGACGATTACCTCTCCCATGATAAACTTCGCGCCTCGCAATCGTTCGCATATAATTCCCGCCTGAATCTATCAGGAGTCAAGAGAAAACTCTTCGACGGATTCTATATCCCCGCTCTGCTCGCATACAAAAACAAAGACCTAAACTGGATCGGAAACAAACACAACACCTCTCTTAAAATCACCGACGGAGATTATATCGGCCACAATTATAGAGTCACAGTCTTCATAAAGGAAAACAATCAGGACTACGCCGTATCCTCTCAGTTCTTCGGATACCTCAGTATGGGATTCCCTATGGGTGCCCTGTTTTCCCGAGAAGTGACATATACCAACATCGTGACCGGAGAAGAACGCATAGAAAGAGAGAAACACTCCTGGGGCTCTTACTTCTTCTATCCCAACGTCAACGCCTACCGAATGGTAATACAAGACGACCGATTGATAGACGACGGCAGCGGAAATTATAAATATCCAAGACTCATTATTGACCTTCACCCCCACGACTTCCTCAACGGAGCCTTTGCCCAACTCGATTATGAACGCATAGTGCTTGACAACTACGACCCGGCGAAAATTCCCGAAATAATCTATAATCCCTCCGTCGAACAGAACGTAGTGGATGTTCCCAATAAAATCTACACCTCCGAAATCAACAACCCCTTCTTCTTCCCCATAACCGGAATAAACACCATCGGTGCCGGCCGCATTCTCGGAATATGCTCAGCAGCCAAAGCCCTCTCCCAAGGCCAGTTCGGCCAATTCCCCCTCTACGCCTTCACCGATGAAGGCGTCTGGGCATTGGAAGTATCATCTTCCGGCGGATTCTCAGCAAAGCAACCTATCACCCGCGACGTATGCCGTTCAGCCGATAGCATAACCCAGATAGATTCAGCAGTCCTCTTTGCGACTGACCGCGGAATAATGCTCATATCCGGCTCCCAGACCCAATGTATATCCGAACCTCTGAACGCCCCTGACTATTTCGACATCGCCTCCCTCCCCGGCCTTTCCTCCCTCCTCGCCTCCCTCCCCGGCCTCCCCTCCCTCCTCGCCTCCCTCCCCCCTTCGTCAGCGCAAAGCCCGCTTGCGGGCGCTTTCCCCGACTCCCCCTTTATCGACTACATTAAGAACTGCCGAATGGCCTATGATTACATAAACCAACGCATAATCCTCTTCAACCCCGACAAACATTACGCCTACATCTACTCCATCAAGACAAAACTCTGGGGAATACAGCAATCCTCCCTCACCTCAGTCCTCAACTCATACCCCGAAGCCCTCGCCATGGCCAAGGGAGAGGAAGAGAATTATCTGGTCGATCTCTCGCACACCGACACTGAGACTGTGCGCTGCCTTCTCGTCTCNCGNCCTCTTAAATTCGACTCTCCCGACGTTCTGAAAACNCTTGCGACAACGGTTCAGCGCGGTATGCTCCCACGGCATAAGGATGATATGGCGACAATCCTCTACGGTACNCGCGACTATATAAGCTGGCACCTTATAGGCTCTTCCTGTGGCCTTTCGCTCCGCTCATTCCGGGGTACCCCTTACAAGGCCTTCCGNATAGTCTCGGTTGCAACCNTGCGCAAAGGTAATACGATAGCCGGTTGTAGCTTTGATGTAACACCGCGAATGACAAACAGACTTAGGTAAATCTTTTGTAAGAAAGATTGTTTATTAGCGAGAAGAGCCGCCATGCGTGATGCACAGCGGCTCTTCATTTTGTCATAACCCGAAAATTACAGCCCGGAAATTACAACCAGTGCGGCCTTATCCGCACCCGTCCCCCCCACCTCCCCTTAACCTCATTAATCCTCGCAAACAGTCCCTCAGCCTTCCCACTCCACGCCTCTTCCTTCGGTGGATTGGTGATGCTCATCCAGTCAGCCATCGCCAAACACACCATAAGCTCATGGATTAGTTTCCCTAAAAGATTGAGCGTCGTCTGCGAATAAGACTCAGGCACATTCAGAAAAACCCCATACACCGGCTGCTCCCTCAGCCGNTCGTCAACAACCGNATNCCGGATTTCATGTTGCGTAAAAGGAAAAAGCCTCTCCACAACATCATCGTGAGCCAAATCCAGAACACGCGTAACCCGGTCCACATTCCCCTCCTCCCCCACATCCTGCACCAAGTGCCGCCCATGCTGCGCCCCCTCCGGCATCATATCCCCCTCGATGTAACAATAATTCCTTATGTCATAAAGAAGCTGCTCACGCTTCAGGATTATCACGACGAGGCGTTTGCCGGTCGGCTCTCTGCCGCACTCAACGATTTCAACACTCTTCTCCATATCCGCATCTGTCAAGCATTGCCACCCCCACTCCCTTCAGCCTTCGGAAACGTCGGACGCGGCGGCCGAGTCGGACGACTACGCTTATACAACGCCGCCTTAACATCCTCCAGCATAACCCCAGCATGCTCCGTATAGCCCCCCGCATCCTGCGGATTCGTNATNTTGAACCAATCCGCCAGAATCAAATCAACAAGATAAGCATGGATACCCGCCCCAAGAGAATCCGCCGAAGCATTATTATAATTCGTCGGCAACCGGAATGCCAGAGTCAGAACCCCCTCATCCTCGATAACCTCAGCAACCAGATTATTCGTCGTAGACGTCTGCTCATCAAGATACTCCCCCAACTTCGATTTCAACCCCGTGAAATAAGTCATGAAACTCCGGTTCAGCTGATCAGTCTCCTCATTATCCTCGGAGGCCTGCATCTTACTCCCCGCCTCATAATTAGCCGCCCCCGCAGCCATACGGCTATTGCCCGTGATGTAAGCCTTATTCCTCACATCATAAAGAACAGTAGCAACATCGATATGGACCGTAACAATCTGTTTTCTCTCCATCCTATCTGCAAATTAAAAAAATTAAAATAAAAACCTCAGCCCCTTCCCCCCTCCCTAAAAGCCTCCGTCAGCGCAGAAGCCGCTCGCGGCTTCCCNCCCTCCCCCCTGCCGCGCTGAGGCCTAACGGCCGAAGAATCCCCCTCCGTCAGCGCAGAAGCCGCTCGCGGCTTCCCCTTATCCCCAGGCCGTCGCGGCCTCCTGCGGAAATAAGCCTTCCTCTTGACCCCCTCCAGCATCGAAGCCGCCGAAGAAGCGAAATCCCCGGCCTCCTTCTTATTAGTGAACACATACCACTTGCAGACAATGTTCATAACAAAAAAAGAAAACAACTCCCTCCTCATCGCCGGCTCAAGCGCCACATCGAAAGAAGACGAAAGCCCCAGCAAAACCGAAAAAGAATCCCTCCCATTCCGCTCCTCAACCACAAACTCCTTCAGAGCCTCGCAAACCCCCACGCAACTCTCATTCCAAAACCGCTCAAGCTGGCTCCGGTCCCCCTCCGTCGTGAAAATACGATCATACGCCCTCTCGTCCCCCTCCATCTTAGCCCCCGTGTATGAAGTAGTCCGCGCAACCTCCTCGTAAACCTCCTCCCTGTCAATACTGATCGTTATCTCCCTCATATCAGAAATTCCACAAATTATAATTAACACTCACCCCCACACAAGGCCCCAACCCCCGCGGAGTAACCCCATACCCCGCGAACACCCCGATACCCCAACGCCTGGGCCTGTCAGAAGGCTCCCGAATCGTAACCACATCCCGCCGCGCAAAAACGAAAATACTGTCAAGCCTCGGCTCGTAACCGCTCACCCAAGCCCGGTAACCCTCCCCCTCATACTCCCTCTGCGTAAACGGAATCTCCACCCCAACCGAATCCCGACCCTCAGCCCTCCGCTCCTCCGGATAGCCCCCCTCCGGTGGCGCCCCCTTTCCCTCGACACCGTGCTGAGGCCGAAAGGCCGAAGTCCCCGCCTCTCCCTCCTCCGTCAGCGCAGAAGCCGCTTGCGGCTTCCTTCCCCCCTCCCCCGAAACGAACACAGGAAGAAACCTCATCTGAGACCCGAGCGCCACCTCCCCCTTCTCCGTCGGAAGGTAATAAGGGATTGTGTCGTAGTAGGGAATTGTATCGATAACCGGGCAGCCCTGCCCTTCGGGAGGCTGCAACGGCTTCGGAGATTGGCACTCATGCAGATATGCCCCTGCCGCCACTCCCGCGGCAACAAGCAATATCATCTGAAGGCCCTTCCTCATGACTTAACCGAAGTGATATAATTGATATAGTCCATAATCCCCTCAACATGCGCCAGCATAATACGCTGCTTACTCCCCAAAAGCAACTTAACCCCCTCCCTCGTATCATGGAAAGCCGATTCAGTCAGCACCGCCACACACTTCGTATCCCGGCAAATCCCCAGATTCTGCTGAATAAAACGCATCCCACGCTTATCCACAACACCCCGATTCCCCTTCAACCCAGCCTCGATAGCACGCCCCCAGATAAAATCCGCCAGCCACTTCGACCTCTCCGAAGCATTAAGAGAAACCTCCGCCACAAACCCGCTCCACTCCCCATCATGCCATCTCCCGTCACACGAATTGGCATTCGAGTGTATCGACAAAAGAATCACATTCTCCCTCCCGTACCGGTCGCATATCGCGTTCACCCGCTTAACCCGGCTGTCAGCCCCCGTGTTGATAGCAACATCCTCCCGCTCCGGCACAACCAAACGAGCATCAAAACCCCTGCTCACCAACTCCCGCACAATAAGATTAGCCATCTCACGCGCCCAAGCCCACTCCTGATACTTCCCGTCAGGACTGCACTTCCCCTTAGTATCAAACCCATGCCCATTATCAACCAAAATAACCATAATCAAAAAAGAAAAATCAAAAAAGAAAAGAGAAGAAGAAAAGAGAAGAAGAGAAGAGAAGAAGAGAAGAGAAAGAAGAAGAGAAGAAGAGAAGAAGAGAAGAAGAGAAGAAGAGAAGAAAAACCCGGCTAAAAGCCTGCAAACCAATTTGTAAAAGTGCAAGCCGCTCGCGGCTTCCCAACCCCCTCCCAACCCCCAACCCGCTCCCCCTCAACCCTCAACCCCCGAACCCCCGCCCAACCGAGAATCAATAGCCTCCATAGCCTCCCGCTTAAAATCATTCAGCTTCGAACGATAATGCATCGTAATCCCAAGAATAGACCCCGCGAAAGCCGAAGAAATCCCAAAATAAGTCAACACCGACTCATGAATCTCCCCCTCAGGCTCAATCCACAACGACAAAAAAATCGCAACCACAGCCGCAACCATACACCCCACAGCCATCACATACGAAATAAACTCCCGCATCGACAACTTATCAAACTCCTGCTTAAGATGCCTCATAACCAAACAAAAATAAAACAAACCGCCCCCGCCTCCCCTAAAAAACCGCCTCCCCCTCCGTCAGCGCAGAAGCCGCTTGCGGCTTCCTTCCCGCCCCTCCGGTCCCTTCCCCTTCCCCCTGCCGCGCTGAGGCCTAAAGGCCGAAGCCCCCACCCTCCCCAAAAAATCGAAAAAAAATCCCCAAAAACTTGCAAACCCACAAAAAAAACATTAACTTTGCAATCCCAACCCAACCCTCCCCGAGAGCCGGTCTCCCCCCAGAGACCGGCTCTCACTGTCTCAGCCCCCCTCCAAAGCAGCCACCCGCTCCGCCAAACCCCTGAAACTAACCCCATCCACCCTAACATCATCCCCAACAATCACAACCCCCGACCCAACCGTCAAATAACTCTCGACAGCAACATTATCCACCTCCAGATTCCCCACCGACGCCTCCCGCTCAACCGTCAGATCCCTCACCTTAGCCATACCCGAAACCGTCAGCGAACTCTTAAACTCCCCCACCCCCGAAACCGTCAGCTTATTCGTAAAAGTAGCCGCCCCCGTAACCGAAACAGTCCCCGCAACCGAAACATTCCCCGTACAACTAATCCCCGCAACCGAAACATTCCCCGTACAACTAATCCCCCCAGCCCTAAGAGTTCGACGAATATACGCCGAACCCTGCACATCCAAATCCTCCACCGACAACGCCGGAGTAATAACCCCCACCTCCGCATGCCAAACCCCATAACCATCAAACCCACCCAACAACCGATACTCCCCATCCACAACACTCAACGCCCACCCATCCTCAGCATCCCGCCCATCCTCCGTAACCACCAACAACCGTTCCAAAGTCGCCAAACGCTCCCCGTCCGCATGCAGAAGATCCCGAAAGACCTCCCACACACGAACCAAATTCCTCAAAGAAGCGAACCTAACAGACATACCGGCAAAATAAAACTACTCAGTAAAAGTCCCACCCAAAATAGCCTCCAACGTAGCATCATCAATAGCCTCCATACCCGCCTGCGCCGGAGTATGACTATGCGTAGACGGAGTAAACGACGACGGCTTCCCGCTCACCCCCGACCACGGAACCGAATCCGCACTCGAAGCCTTCGCCGCAGTCCCCGCAACGAACTCCGTCCAACCCCCATCCTGCCCCAACTTCGAATCATCAATAACAGCAAACATCTTCCCCGTCCCCGTAACCTTCACGATATCCCCATTCTGAACATCCGACTTCGTCAACGCCAGACGAGCAGCATCCGTCGCCACAACCTTAATACGCTCCAAAGCCGCCGCAGGCAACTTCTCCAGCGGAATAGTCCCCTCGATACCCGAAGCAGCCACCACAGCAGCCTTCCCAACCATAACAGACCCATCCTTAAACTTCCCCACAACCAGATTCAACCCATGCGCATCCAAAACCTGCAAACTCGTAGCCATAAAAACAAAAATTAAAAAAAGAATAAAAAGCCCCGCCCCCGGTGCCCCCCTTCCCCCTGCCGCGCTGAGGCCTAAAGGCCGAAGAATCTCCCCTCTCCGTCAGCGCAGAAGCCGCTCGCGGCTTCCTTCCCGCCCAAAAAGCCCCAGCCTCCCCCCTCATCCCTCAGCACCGTGCCGAGGCCGGAAGGCCGAAGTCCCCACCCGAAACTCAAGAAAGCCCAACCCGCAACCCGGTACCCACACCAGGATCCCAATCCTGAGCCCCCGCAGTAACCCTAACCGATCGCAACGCACACCAGGCAGCCCCCGGACCCTCACCCTCGATAACAACCCTCCGGCGGCACTGACCCGCGTTAACCCCCGAAGGAGCATTCCCCATAACCACAGCCTGCTCGTAAGTATGCATAGCCACCTTCGACCCGGCATCATAACCAATCGAAACCCCACCGACCCCACCGACACAAGTCGAAACGCCCCCCGCGGTCCTGACCATCGACAACGCCAGCTTTCTGCTCGTACCCGCATCCAACCCCATGATCTCCCCGCAGTCCTCATACACCGACTCGAAACCCATATTCCCCTCCGAAGAATACACCGTAACATCATCATCCGTAACAATCCCACCCACAGAAGAAGCCCTGAACAAACGACGATGCACACCCCCCGAACCATCCACCGACTCCAGAACATCATAACCGCTCAGGAACTGACCCAACCCACCCCACAGGCGGCTCAGACCCCTCCAGACAGGAACCCTCAACACAACCTCAACCGACAACGTAGACCTCGACCCCCCGGCCGTCAACGAAGCATCCGGAATCTTAAACGTAAGCCCCTTACGCCAGATCCCGGTCATAACCCCCTCCGAAACCCCCGCCACAACAACACCCGAACCCTCACGCGGAGACTCGAAAGACCCCGACGACAAACTCCCCAACTGAGCCTCGAAAACCTTAAGAAGCGAAGCAGTACCCCAATCCCTCTTCGCCAAAGCCTGAATAATCGAAATACGCGAAGAACCCTGATCGATCATAGTCCCCAAAGTAGCGTAAGACCATCCACCACCACCCGACGAAACCCTCACACAAGTCTCCGTCCCCCACGTCTCCTCGCTCAAAGCATAATTCGCCGAAATACCCCCGCCAAGACACGACGTCAAATCCTTAGTCCGGAACTCAATAAACATCAACGCCGCCAACAACTCATGGTCATGACAACACCACACCATATAAGGAGCCCCACCACCACCCCTATTACGCGCCCGGGCATAACCCTCGAAACCGGGACGCGAAACCCCCGTCAGCGGAAAACCGCCCCCAGACGCCGAAGCATAACCCGCATCCGAAATATTCGTAGCCACACCCGTCCCATGCGTCCCGACAACCGCCTCATCACGAATCGAACGCAACTTCCCATCCTTAACCGTCGCATAATCCGGACTCCAGCCAAAAGCCCCGAAACGAACAGCCACATCACCCCCAAACGTAAACGGACGATCCGAAACAATAAAACGCTCCACATCCGGATCCGTACCCCCCAGAATCGCGTAAAGCCCCCTCTCATGGACCAGCATAACATCCGACCCATCAGAACCCGACAGATCAGCCCCCGACCCATCAGCCATCTTCCGCCAATCCAAAGCATCCAGATAACCCGTAACCTTCCCATCCTTAACCAACGCCGGACGCAACTGATTATGGAAACGCAACTCCGACAACAAACCCTCGTCCCCAACCATCCTCAAAAACGAACCCCCATCATCACCCCCCGACGCCGAACCACGCCGGAACTCAATCCCATAAAAATGCTCAAGCTTCCTCAGCTCCTCGCCCCCCTCGACAACCGAAGGAAGCACAATCTTAAGACCTTTCATAACAAAAAAATAAAAAAGAATAAAACCCCCTGCCCCTCCCCCTAAAAGCCTCCGTCAGCGCAGAAGCCGCCCGCGGCTTCCCTCCCCCCTCCGTCAGCGCAGAAGCCGCCCGCGGCTTCTTTCCCGCCTCCATCCCCCCTTTCCCTCGACACCGTGCTGAGGCCGAAAGGCCGAAGTCCCAAATCAACTGCAAATCCCCTCGATCTCAGCATCCCCGATAACCCGAGCCTCCCTAAGATCCAAAGGCCCCGTATAATGCAAACTCCCATCCAGATAACCCAACTTCACAACCAACCAATCCCTCACACGCTCAACAGAATCAAAATGCCCAAGCTCCTCCGGATTCTTAGAATAAAAACCCGACAACGGAGCAACCCCCCGACAACCCTTGACACACCGGAAACCATAAAAACGACGCTTCCCGTAAAAAACCTCATCCCCGACAGAATAACTCCTCTCAGAATCAAACATCACATCCTCCCACCAATCACCACCACCCGCCCCCGCAGGATCATGACCCCTATTGACCGACGACAACGACCGACAAACCCTATCCCCTCGCAAAACAAACTCCCCCACACCATAAACCTTATCCGAAACCCACGCCGACGGATAATAACGACTCCAAACCCAAAACTCCGACGCCATAAGACTCTCACGCCAGCAAGGACTCTCAGACCAACGACCCCACTCAGCATCATAAACATCAGACCCGATACGCCTCACCCAATCCTCAAGCAACCCGACAACATTCTCAACCGAAAAAACCCCACAATCACGCAAATCCCTCCAACGACCCTCCAACTCCGCACGAAAATACTTCCAGACCCAACCCGTCGGCAAACCAAGAGACGTCCCCATCAACGACTTCCACGGATCATTCAAAATATTACCGATAAAATCATTACCGAAAATACCATCCAGATCATACGCATTCGCAGTCCAACGAACACCATCCCATGTCGTCCACTGCCAATTCTTTGCATAACCATCCCCATCCTGAAGCAAATTCGTAACCAAAATATAGTCGATCAGAAAATCAACCATAAAATAACGACCGATCAACTCCCGCATCTCCTCCTGCGTCGCTCCCCCCGCCTCAGCCGCCGCAAACTCCCCAACCCGACCCGAAAGAGCCACGATCGCCTCCTTAACCTTCCCCGTCCGCTTCATATCCTTATCCGAAGAAACATAAAGAGAAGAATCAACACCCATCAACTCCCGCGGATGATCACCATCATACCCAACCCCATCAACATCAACCAACGACTTCGGATTCCGCACCTCGAACTCCCCCCACGAAATATCACCCCCCCACAACGTCCCCTCGCTCAACTTCCCGTCCAGATGCACATGCGCAGCCTCCTTCTTATCCATCCGGAAATTATCACGATGCTTCTTCAACTGCCAACTATAAACCCCATAAAACACCCCCTTCACGAACACCACCACCGGAAAACCCTGCGGAAAACACTTCCCCTCCCTACCCATAGCATCCCTGACCTCCGGCTCCACCCCCGTAGCCCCTCCGTCCTCAACACCGTGCTGAGGGCTTAAGCCCGAAGTTCCCCGCGGAACCTCCAGCCCCCCCTCGTAAGGACGCCTGTCCCCATAACCACGCTGACACGCAACCTGCTCGCACAAAGCATAACCCACAGCACAAACCCCACGGAACGAATCCGTATAATAAGCCTTCAGATGAAACGAATCCTGCCCGACCCAATCCCCGAACTTAAAACTCAGCTCCTCCTCCATAGCCTCATCCCGGAAACAATCGATCGCCAGATTCTTCTTCTCGTACGCCAGCGAACTATTCCCCTGAGCACTCATCGAACCCCAGAACTCAACATAATTACCCTCCCTATCCCAAAACTCCATACGAGCCCCGATATCACAAGTAACCCCCGCAATACCCAACCCACTCTTAGCCGTCGGCAAACGATCACAATCAATATTAAGAACCCCCAGACGCGGAATCCCCAACCGAACCCCAAACAAATCCCGACCAACCTCCAGATTAGCCCGAGTCAGCAAATCCACCCCAGCCCCCGAACCATCCCCCGAACC
>JAAVDH010000005.1:0-1882 GCA_014801865.1 Bacteroides sp.
AACATTCCGGCATGAGCCTCCGTAGTAGAAAAATCTTCAGCAATGTCGCTAAGTAATCCGATTGGGATAAACTCGGATGTGTTGAATATAAAAGCCGCACAAGTCAGTCCTAACAATGGGAGCCAGTTCTTNAATGACATTTTGGTGTCCATAAATCAATNCTTCGGTAAATTCTTATGAGTATATTACGGTTATTTGGGGTTCATCACAAACTTAATAATAACCATGAGCAAAAGTAGTAATTTCTTCGTACAGCCGATATATGNTCAGCTAATAAAATCACTAGACCGAGATATCCGCGGCCTACGGACGCGATAATTGCATCNTTTTACAGGGAGNGGAGGTAGTTGAAGATAGCGTCATAGGTTTTTTCGCGGGGCTCGGGGGCTGAGCGAACGAGGTCGTGNACACCATTGTGGATTGTCACCTCTCGCACATCCGGACCGAGTGTGCGGCCATAGCGGGAGATGTCGGCCACATCGAGCACATCGTCGGTAGAGTCGCGATATGCGTCGGGCATGTTCTTATTATATGTGCGGTCGGAGTGCATGAGCAATACCGGGACTTTTATCTGTGACCCTGCACCGCGGTTGCCTCCTCCAGGGCGCAGTTCATCGTGGCCCTCATCTATGGCATGAATCCATCCGGCAGTCAGTGCGGGCCATTGACGCGGCTTCCATGCGCGTATTATATCCCACTCCCCTTCACCCTTGAGCGTGTCGGGACGGTGATAATAGGGCGTGCTTCCCGACAAGGCTTTCATGCCNGGGAAATGACTACCAAAACAATTGACAAGAGGGATTAGAACCCGTTCCTGAAACTTGCTTTGATTCCAATCGAGGAAGGGGCTGTTGAGAATGAGTCCTTTTATAGCCGAATCAGGNCGATTGTTGAGGTAGAGCGACGTTGTAAGTCCTCCGGTGGAATGCCCCATGAGCACAATAGTGTCGATGCCATCGCGCTTCATCTGAGCCACAGCTGANTCAATGTCGGCAAAGTATTCGTGCATATCGCGCACTTCAAACAGGCGCTGNNCNTCTTCAAGCGAGCGTCCGTACTTACGCAGATCCACCGCATAGAAGCGCCAACATGAGTCGGCGAGGCGTTCGCCCATATCCTTCTGNAGNAANTANTCATTGAAGCCATGCACGTAGAGGATGCCGCGATGGGAGTGATTGGAACAATCGGGACAATCAGAGCAATCGGACGGGTCNGGAGACAGGCGCACAATGGTGGAACGCACCGGGCCACTGTAATCTGTGCCCTGGTCAACGTATCGCATCTCGTAAGGGCCTCCGAGTATGTCAGGCTGCCAGTCTGACGCTGAAGTCAGCATAGGTATCAGCGCAAGCAGCAGGAAGGCATTTAGCAGGTATCGCATAATTTGTGTCTTTAAAAAGTAATCTCTCTAAGGGTAGCGCGGGATGAAGAGTCGCTAAAAATATAACGCAGCAATACGCCAAATCGGTCTGAGGGGAGAAAGATTCTTTTTGGAGCTAAATTTTTTTCAAAANTTTTCTTNNNCGTAATATNCTANAATTCAGACCATTNAGCNATATACNACAAACCNNGGNGAAATTTTCTTGAAAAAAAGTTGCCCNAAAATTTGTCAGTTCAAAAATTGGTCGTAACTTTGCACACGTCAAACGGAAACAACGACACTGACAAGCAANAGAGATTGCTTGAGTTGTTAAAGATGACACTAAACAAATTGCCTTGTGGTGTAATGGTAGCACGTCGGATTCTGGTTCCGCCTGTGAGAGTTCGAATCTTTCCAAGGCAACAACGATAGAGCTGAGGATTTTTCCTTGGCTCTATTCTTGTTTTNAGNCCCTNTGGATATNATCAGCTTATGATNGCNTCANACAGTNTTGATTCANCA
>JAAVDH010000005.1:1887-48188 GCA_014801865.1 Bacteroides sp.
CTCCNNCAAGGAGCTCTCCCCTATAGAAAACTCATCAGAGAAAGATACGGTAATAATACTAAGCGGTGGCATGGACTCTACGACNATGCTTCATGAGTATGCGTCGCGCATAGCGCTTGCCGTNACCTTNAACTANGGNTCAAANCANAATGCACGCGAGATAGAGTGCGCACGCTATAATTGCCGCCAACTCGGCATAGAGCTTATAGAAGTAGATATGCCATTCGTAGGCCAGTTATTCAACAGCTCGCTGCTNTCCGGNGCCGACGCCATACCCGAGGGCAATTATGACGATGAAAACATGAAGTCGACCGTAGTGCCTTTCCGCAACGGTATCATGCTGNCNGTAGCNGCCGGNATAGCNGAAAGCCGNGGACTGNACCACGTGATGATGGCCAACCACGGCGGTGACCACGCCATATACCCCGACTGCCGCGATGGATTTGTCAACGCCATGTCGCNGGCCATAAGCGAAGGCACATATGACCACATCACCATACTGGCTCCNTANACCNNTATNGACAAGACNGAAATATGCCGACGNGGAGGACGCCTGGGTNTCGACTATNCNCATACCTANTCATGCTACAAGGGNGGCGCNAAACACTGCGGNCGCTGCGGCACCTGCACCGAACGNCGCGANGCCTTCCGCCTCGCCGCCCTNCCCGACCCCACCATNTACGAGGAGTAATCCTCACNANGATATCACAACAGGAAAACGCAAGGGGCTATGCCGGATTGATTCGGCATAGCCCCTTGGGGTATNNTGAGGATGGNCGGGNTCAGAAGCTGCCGTCGAGTTCGACTTCTTCGTCCTGGGCCACTTTGTTGGGGGCTTCGAGGCCGTAATGGCAACGTGCGTCCATGGCTTTGAGGATGATGCCGATGATGAGGGCTGCCACTCCGAGGCCAGCAAACACACACATGGGCACAGTGTAGTTGTACTGCAGAGGATCGGTGACGCCTTCATTGGTAGCACTGAGNACTGAGCCGATTATCATAGGGAAGGCGTAGAGACCGATNTTCTGAATCCANAATATGAGGGCGTATGCCGAACCAATGAGTTTTTCGTCAATCATCTTGGGNACAGAGGGCCAGAGCGCCGCAGGAACGAGTGCGAAGGAGATACCGAGCACGATGATGGCAGCCATAGTGATGATGACAGACTGTGTGGCGGGTACTACAAAGGCGAATGTGAGATGGCAGAATATCATGAGGAGCGCACCGTAAATGAGCATGCTTACGCCTTTGCCNTTGATATCAAGGTAGTGGCCGATGAATGGGGTGACGATGGCTGCACCGATGGGGAATACGAANAATACNAATCCGGCATCCTGNGCNGAGAAGTGGAGATTGCACTGGAGCATGTTGATGGCATACTTCTGGAAGGGGAATATAGCCGAATAGTAGAGCACGCAGAGCAGCGCCACAAGCCAGAATACGGGCAGACGGAGTATGCGNCCTATGTCGCTTATCTTGAAGGGGTCGTCAAGCTCNTCCTCAACGCCCTGGCTATCGAGCTTCTTGTCCATAAAGCCGTAGACGATNAAGGAAATNAGNCCTATCATNACGAGCACGAGAGAGAACGCTACGGGACGCGATACGCTCACGGGTACGAAAGAGGCTATCCAGGGGGAACCTACCATCACGACAGCCACACCCATGCGGGCAAGAGCCATCTCAAGTCCCATGGCGAGNGCCATTTCCTTNCCTTTAAACCATTTGACGATGCCTCGAGAAACCGTGATACCGGCCATTTCGGCACCGCAACCGAATATCATGAATCCGATGGCCGACAGNTTGGCCGAGGCGGGCATGCCTTTATAGAAGGGAGTGATGTTCCACCACTTGTCGGGCAGATTGAGGTAGTCATTGAAGAAACTCTGCATGGCGCTACCCTCGAACATGTCGGTAACGGCATACCAGTTGAAAGCGGCACCCACTACCATGACGGCACCAGAGAGAATGGCCGTGAAGCGTACGCCCATCTTGTCAAGTATGATACCGGCAAAAATCAGGAAGAATACAAACACATTGAGGAACGGCTCTGAACCGGCATAATGGCCATAGGCCACGGGATCCCAGCCNCGCTGATCCTGAAGCAGCTCCTGAAGAGGCGAGAGAATNTCAACGAAGATGTAGGCAAAGAACATAGCTGAGGCAAGGAGGGCCAATGCCGTCCAACGCGCCCAGGCCTTATCCTTTAGCAGTACCTGAAGGTTGCCCCCAGAGGGGGATACTGATGTACTCATAGATACAAAGCAAGTTAGAAATAGTTATTGGTAAAATGATTTTGCAAAATTAACCAAATCGTCCGAAGATTCAGATTATATTATTAACTTCGTAACTGATTTTGCATAACCAAGTCCGTAACTCATGTATACACGCCGACCATATACCTTTGACCGCGTAGTACGCCTGATTATCACGGTGCTCTTTGTCATGGGAGCACTGTGGCTTGTCAACACATTACGTAATGTGCTGCTACCCTTTCTCGTAGCCTGCCTGGTGGCTTATCTGATGGAGCCGTTCGTGCAGTTTAACCGCCGCCTGCTCAACCTCAAGGGGCGTATCACAGCCATATTCGTCACTCTCTTCGAGGCTCTGTTCTTTTTGCTCATCGCGTCATATTTTCTTATTCCGATGCTCTTTGACGAGATGCATCAGGCGGCACATGTGTTCCGTGCCTACGCCTCATCTACCTCCACAATCCCGTTTCTTCCCGAAGAATTACATGAGTTTCTNCGTAAGAACGTAGACTTCAACCATATCTCCGACTTGCTCACCACTCAGGAGTGGACCAATCTCATCGATGAGGCTCTGACAACCATGTGGAGCATAATAACGGGCAGTATATCGATGCTGCTCGGACTGTTCAGCTGGTGTATAGTGTTTCTATACGTTGTGTTCATAATGATAGATTACGACCGTCTGAGAATAGGATTCCACAGTATGATTCCGCCGAAGTACCGCGACACGGTGCTGAGCATAGGCAATGATATACAGACCTCGATGAACCACTACTTCCGCGGGCAGGCCCTTATTGCTTTTCTTGTGGGCATACTCTTCTCCATAGGATTTCTTATCGTGGGGTTGCCTATGGCGGTGTTCCTCGGACTCTTCATCGGTGTGCTCAACCTGGTGCCCTACCTTCAGTTTATATCCGTAGTGCCGATGACGCTTCTGTGTCTGGTATATGCAGTCAGCGGAGGTGGCGACTTCTGGACTGTGTTCTGGGAGTGTGTCGCGGTTTATGCCATAGTGCAGGCCATTCAAGACCTCTTCCTCACTCCTAAGATAATGGGTAAGGTGATGGGGCTCAATCCCGCGCTGATACTCCTGTCGCTCTCAATATGGGGCTCGCTGCTGGGATTGATAGGACTTATCATAGCCCTTCCCCTCACTACCCTGCTGCTGGCCTATTACGAAAAGTATATCATACGCAGCAATGACGAGAATCAACCTCCGAAGGCTCTGCGACACGACCGGGAGGCATTTGAGCAAGCTGTTGAGACTCCGGTGGAATGACGGGGCTATGTATACGACTTTTTAACATACTACCTAAATAATGTAAAAGTCTTGCAGATACGGACAATTGATACTACTTTTGGCGATTGAGATACCTAATACTTATCATGGAAGATATAACGGAAATATTTCAACATTATATCAGTCAGTGTGACAGCATTGATATCGCCGAATCTGAGTTCAAGATGGCCCTTAACGAGGACCCCGAAATGAAAAAAGCGTACCGCAAGTGGTGTCGCGAGGTAGGTTCAACCGAGAAGAACGGCTTTCTTGACTATTGTCATGAGTTCATGGATTCGCAGGACGATGTTTGGAACTCACTAAATGATTTTGATGAATAATCAGAAACTCCNGCGCCGACTCCCCGCCGAGTGGGAGAATGAAGGCGCAATAATGCTCAGCTGGCCCCATAAGGATTCTGACTGGGCATATATGCTNGATGAAGTGACGCGCTGCTATGTGGCACTCTCCAAAGCCATACTTGAAACGCGACAGAGACTCTACATAGTGGCTCCTGACGTATCAGTGCCCCGCTCGCTGCTGGGTGCGCTCCCTCAGGAGCGTATCATATATGTGGAGACGCCTACCAACGACACGTGGNTACGCGACTTCGGCCCTATCACCGTAGAGCTGTCAGATGACAANACTCCCGTAGCCGTAGACTTTCAGTTTAACGGCTGGGGNCTCAAATTCGCTTCTGATAAGGATAATCTTGTGACATCGAGCCTGAGCAACCGCCACGCGCTGACNGGAGCATACGAAAACGCTCTGAGCTTCGTNCTCGAGGGTGGATCTATAGAGAGNGACGGGCATGGCACNATACTTACCACGACGCGATGTCTTATGTCGGCCAACCGCAACGGAGGCATGACCCGTGAACAGATAGCCGAAGAACTGCGCGTAAGACTGGGTGCAAGCCATATTCTGTGGCTTGACCATGGCGCACTGGCTGGNGACGACACGGACAGCCATATAGACACTCTTGTGCGCATGGCTCCCAATGATACACTGATATATACGGGCTGCAACAATCCTGAAGATGAACACTTCGAGGANCTGAAACGTATGGAGGATCAACTCCGGACNTTCACGACCCGTGAGGGGGCGCCTTATAATCTTGTGTGGCTACCCCTTCCCGACCCCATTTATGATGAAGACGGACTGAGGATGCCCGCCACTTACGCTAATTATCTTGTGACGCCCGATGCAGTACTGATGCCTTCATACGGGCAACCTCAGAACGATCAGCTCGCGGCCATGATACTCCACTCGGTATTTGAACGCGAGGTAATAGCCGTGGACTGCCGTGCATTGGTGATGCAACACGGATCGCTTCACTGNGCCACGATGCAGATACCTGAGGNAATACTGCCGGTATAATATGTCTCACAGAATCCGGGTGAAGTATACCCGATAATATATCTACATGTACTCATGACCGAAACTATCAAAGTGGGCCTCATTCAGCAGGCCAATACCGCCGATATAGAAAATAATCGCCAAAGACTTGGCGAAAAGATACGCCGCCTTGCCGCCGATGGGGCGCAACTCATAGTAAATCAGGAGTTGCACGACTCGCTGTATTTCTGCCAGACCGAAAATGTGGATCTGTGCTCGTTGGCTGTGCCTATCCCTTCGGAAGTGACAGACTTCTACTGTAAGCTGGCGAAAGAAACCGGTACTGTTATCGTCACTTCGCTGTTTGAGCGCCGTGCTCCGGGACTCTATCACAACACGGCAGTAGTAATAGAACGCGACGGCACTATCGCAGGAAAGTATCGCAAGATGCATATACCCGACGATCCCGCCTATTATGANAAGTTTTACTTCACTCCGGGNGACCTTGGTTTTCAGCCTATAGACACGTCGCTGGGCCGNCTCGGTGTGCTCGTGTGCTGGGATCAGTGGTANCCCGAGGCTGCGCGCCTGATGGCTCTTAAGGGTGCGGAAATACTTATCTACCCCACTGCCATAGGCTGGGAGAGCANTGATACNCCGGAGGAGCAGAAGCGTCAGCGCGAGGCCTGGATAACCATACANCGCGCCCACGCCGTGGCCAACGGACTTCCTGTAGTAAGCGTCAACCGTGTGGGTCATGAGCCCGATCCGTCGGGATGTACCAACGGCATACTCTTCTGGGGCAGCAGCTTCGTGGCCGGTCCGCAGGGCGAATTCATATACCGGGCTTCTGAGAGCGAGGAGGCCGAAGCGGTGGTCACCGTAGATATGAAGCGCAGCGAACAGGTAAGACGCTGGTGGCCGTTCCTCCGTGACCGACGAATAGATGCTTACGGAGGGCTNGTACAGCGCTATCTCGACTGATTGTATGTCAAATTATCAGCCGCAGTCTTAATTTTAACATATTTTAAGGNNAAGAATGAAGCCNGCGTGTCTGAAATAGACGTATATTTGCGATGTATTAATCCGCTTCGAANTGGACGGGGAGATACACCAAAATCAAGATCAAAAAATCATACCTTNAAATCCCCAATATGGATATTAACAGTATCATGAATTCACTCGAGGTGAAGCACCCCGGTGAAAAAGAATACCTTCAGGCAGTGAAGGAAGTGCTCATCTGCGTAGAAGATGTATANAATCAGCACCCCGAATTTGAAAAGGCCCGTATCATCGAACGTATGGTGGAGCCTGACCGCATACTTACATTCCGTGTAAACTGGGTAGATGACCGCGGCGAAGTGCAGACCAACCTCGGCTATCGCGTGCAGTTCAACAACGCTATCGGCCCGTATAAGGGTGGTATCCGTTTTCATGCCTCAGTTACCCCCAGCATCCTTAAGTTCCTCGGATTCGAGCAGACCTTCAAGAATGCGCTCACCACACTGCCCATGGGCGGTGCAAAGGGTGGCAGCGACTTCTCACCCCGCGGCAAGAGCGATGCNGAAATCATGCGTTTCTGTCAGGCCTTCATGCTTGAGCTTTGGAAGATAGTAGGTCCCGATCAGGACGTTCCCGCCGGTGATATAGGCGTAGGCGGCCGTGAAGTAGGCTACATGTACGGNATGTATAAGAAGCTCTGCAATCAGTGTGACGGCTCATTCACAGGCAAGGGACTTGACTTCGGCGGCTCACGTATCCGNCCCGAGGCTACAGGTTTCGGNGCACTCTACTTTGTAGAAAACATGCTTGCCATGAAGAATGACACCATCAAGGGCAAGACCGTAGCCATCTCAGGATTCGGTAATGTAGCCTGGGGTGCAGCTCTTAAGGCTAACGAACTCGGCGCAAAGGTGGTGACCATCTCAGGTCCTGACGGATATATCTACGACCCCAACGGCATCAGTGGCGAAAAGGTAGACTACATGCTTTATCTCCGCGCAACCGGCGAAGACATCGTAGCCCCCTATGCCGAAAAGTTCCCCGGCTCAACATTCTTCCCCGGCAAGAAGCCCTGGGAGCAGAAGGTGGATATCGCTCTCCCCTGCGCTACCCAGAACGAGCTTAACGGCGAAGATGCCAAGATGCTTGTTGACAACGGTGTGCTTATGGTAGCCGAAGTGTCAAACATGGGTTGCACACCCGAAGCTATCGACACCTTCCTCGCCAACCGTGTTACCTACGCTCCCGGTAAGGCTGTTAACGCAGGTGGTGTGGCTACCTCAGGTCTCGAAATGAGCCAGAACGCCATGCACCTCCAGTGGAGCGCCGAAGAAGTTGACGAAAAGCTTCATACCATCATGAAGGATATCCATACCCAGTGCGTGAAATACGGTACTGAAGATGGCGGATATATCAACTACATGAAGGGCGCCAACATCGCCGGCTTCATGAAGGTGGCCACAGCCATGATGGGTCAGGGCATTATCTAATAATTGATACTCAGTTGCATAAGCAACACACCTCAAACTCAGAGGTTATATTTCAAAAAGACCGTGGGTAGGCTTTAGGCATATCCCACGGTTTCTTTTATTCGTCTATTATTACTAAGAAAGACTTACTTATAATCAATTAAACATCATGAGTGGAGATACAACCCTTGAACGATTATTATCGAAGAGCTATCAACACATTAATGATTACAACAAGTATTTTGCGGATATTGCAAAAGAATTAATGTGTAATCATATAATCCTTAAGGGCGATACAGAATATGATATAGTTGAAATTGAGTTTTATCTCTTTACACCCAAACATCAGGATGTAATAACTTATCCCAGGGCTACGCCTGAGGGACAATGGTTCTTTCATCAAAGTGGCGTTGATCTCACGTTTAAGAGTGAAAATGTAGAGTTTGCTGATGAAGAGACACATGACACTATAAAGGAAGGTAACGGAGAAACTTCAGTCTTTGGCGGAATATTGATTAGAGGTATAAGAAGATGGAGAGACAAAAAGTATATTTGGGGACCTCTTAAATGTGTAAATGAATTATGGGATGTTTTCGATGCTTTCAGTTCTAATGCCTATCCCATACTGCAACATATAAAGCGTGAAGTCAATCCCAACAATCTTTGGCGAGGAAAACGATGGATTAAAGTCAAAGAATCAGTCAGGGGGAAAAGGGTTCAAGAATGGAGCAAACGTGCTGGTATTTCAGACTTTAAAGGGGTAGAACAATACATCAATGATGTATTGAACGTTCAAGACACTCATAATGAGGATGCGAAATATCTGTACAGATACGTCTATCTCCACGAAGATGATCTTAAAGATATAAAAACAGCTGATTATATAGCCCGCCCCAAAGTAAAAGATACTCTCATGTCAGATAACACTTATACATTTGCCGAAATGAGTAAGGTACGACTTTAGATCCCCCCTTAACTTTGCAGTGTAATTAAAACGACACTGTAATGAATAACGAATTAAAACCGATACATTACTTCTCACAATGGGTAAGGATTATACCCAAGTATGCCAAAATAATGGCTCAGATTGAGAGAATAATAAGAGTGGAAAATGAGTACATAGGTATCCTACCTGATACTCACGATATTTGGGTAAGGGATTTTATGCCCTTTCAGAGGAAGGATGGCAGATTCATCTTTTACACATACGCTCCTGATTATCTAATCAAAGACAAAAAGAAATATATAACGGATGGAAGCGAGGTCTTCAACTCGCTATTTGGTAAGATAGAAGATTTGGCAATGTTCTGTGAGCACACCAACTTAATCATAGATGGTGGTAATATCATCCCCTGTGTAGATAAGAATGGCAAAGATTGCATCATAATGACCGATAAGGTTTTTAAAGAAAACAATTGGATTAAAAGTAGAATTATCTCTGAACTGAAATTTATCTTCCAAGCCGACATCATATTCATCCCCTGGGATAAGGAAGAAGACTATGGTCATGTAGACGGCATGGTTAGAAGTCTGGGCAAAGGCAAATTGATGATTAATTGCTATCAGGATATTGATGATAAATTCGATTGTATGTTGAAGTATGCTCTGTCTGATCGTTTTGACCTATGTCAATTGAGCTACGGAAAACACTGCAGTAAGTTGAGTTGGTGTCATCTCAACTATTTGGAATTGAATAATGTCATTATAGTTCCAACAGTGGGAATAAAATCAGACGAGTTAGCACTTCAACAAATAAGACAGTATACTGGCAAAAGAGCTATACCACTAAAAATGAAGGAAATAGTAAAGGAAGGAGGGGGATTACATTGTATTACATGGACAATGAGAGAACCACATCGTGACGTTATTGAGGTACTAAGCATGGAGAAAATAAATGATAGTTTACCAAATATCTCCTATGACGAAAATAGATAATTTTATCAGTCTAAAACATAGATAGAATTACACAATCACCTTACTTTTTAAGTGGTATCCATAATTCTGTAATAAGTTCCTCGACAGTAGTGTCTGTCGGGGAATTTAAATACTTTTCAAAAACCGGGGATGTCATATTTACATCAAGTTCAACAGACTTTTGGATTGAATGAAAAACATAATTATAGAACTCAGGTAATAAAGAGTATGAGCCCAAATGACAATAAACAGCATACTTACCACCCCTAATGAGTCTAAGTCCAAATTCTTTTGGTACTTTTACTTCTGAGTTATACAATACCCCTGCCATAAAAGCTCCAGATTTCACATCATCGTTTAGATAATTATCAATTGCGATTCCGATATAACCTGATGGCTGAATATTAGGAATACATGATTCAATTGTTTGCCAATTTTTTTCATCGAAATCTACGCTATTACACTCATCATACCCACCATACATAAGACTAAAAGCCATATAACTATCATCAAGCGTCTCTATACGATAGTCTAACACAACACTCATTGACAACAATTTTCGTAAATCGGATGGTCTTTGAATTCCAAATTTCTTAAAGAATGTATACAGTGCAGGGGGATTATAGAAACCGTTTAATCTTGAAACCTCTGCTGTTGATGTATCAGGAAAAAGACGGAAAATACGAGCTGCATATTCAGCACGTCTTGAGGCAATATATTTACCAAGTGATTCACCTGTATAGAGTTTGAAGTATGAAGTCAGACTGCGCACAGACATATTCATTCTGTTCGCAATTGCTTCAATGGAAATAGAAGCATTAATATTATCACAACTCCAATCTTTTGACAGTTCGATTTCAATGTAACGCAATAAGTCACAAAGTCTCAATATGATATCTTGATGTATTGTTTTTCCACTATCCATCGCGATCTATTTCGTTAGTCACTTGAATATTGCTATAGTATATTACTGATTTTCAGCAATGATATCTATATTAGCCACATTCACAATGTTCAATCTCTTGGCTCAAAGTTAAGGAAAAATTATGAAAGTATATGGAGAAAATCATTCAACCCCAACCATAAAAAGGCGCTGTGCCGGTGGGGACACAACGCCTTCTCTTTCAACTTCAAAACCTCTAAGGTTCAGTGTTTATATAAACAACGATATTATCGCACCGGAATTTGAGGATACAGCCTCAGCCACGGTGCTTTTCCGAAGTCTATATTTATAATGCTTTTAGAGGGTAAAAGGTTCGGTCAGGAATGTAAAAAATGTGCTTTTCACATACGTCCTGCCACAATTGTACACTAACGAGCAGTCAATCAATCCGGTAAATTAAAAAGTCGTTGCCTTCCTGTGTACGGCACCCATCCGACATCGGCGGCCTCCGGGCGCCGTACTCTCCCGTCCACGATATACCCCGAGCATCTCCCTGCGGTCGGTGGTCGGGGCTACGTAAAAAATCCGCGACCTCCGGGCGCGGTAATTGCAGTTTCATTAATGATAATTGCAGTTACATTAATTATGTAACCACATATGTTATGTAGATACATGAGTGATATGGGTAGATTGTAAACACATGTATCATGTACACATATGGATAATACGGCTATGTTGTAGATTTACACGTAGATGATACGGCCGCCGCGTCCGAAGGCCGCGGATATATATGTAGCCCCGACCAACGACCGTAGGGAGGTGCTCGGGGTTCTTATCAGAAGTGAGGAAATGGCGTCCGGAGGCCGCAGATGTCGGATGGATGCCGTAAACAGTAGGGCAACAACCTATAATTCGCGGATGTCCGAAACTATAGTGTAGCGCTACAGGTTGGCAATGAGGAGGTCTACATCCTCTTCGGTTGTAGACCAGTCGGTAACAAATCTGACGGCTGTCTCTGTCGCACCACGAGGACCCCACAACTCGAATGAAGCTACCTTGTGGAGGCTGTCGAGCTTATCGTTGGGTAGGATGACGAACTGCTGATTTGTGGGTGACTCTATAAGCATCTTATAACCCCGGACATGGAAGGCCTCACGGAGCTTCATGGCAAGGCGTATGGCATGTTCACCAATACGGTCATATAGAACCTCGCAGCACTTTTCGCTTTTGCTGACATTTTCATCTGAAGCGGAAGTATCTGAAGCGGAATCATTGTCAATCGTGGTTTCGGCGAGAAGAGCTTCATCAAACAGTGCCTCGAATTGTACACCGAGCAGACGGCCCTTGGCAAGGGTGGCACCGTGGAGTTTGATTAACGAAGCAAAGCGGGGGAAGAGATCAGGGCGACGTGTCACGATTGCTTCACCGAAGAGTGTGCCGCATTTCGTGCCGCCGATATAGAAGGCATCGCTGAGCGCGGCGATGTCGCGCAGAGTCACGTCGTTGCCTTCACCCTTAAGGCCGTAAGCCAGGCGGGCTCCGTCGATATAAAGAGGCAGGCGGAATTCATCGCACACCGCACGAAGCTCGCGCAGTTCGTCGAGCGAATAAAGTGTGCCGAGCTCTGTAGGGAAAGAAATGTATACGGCTCCGGGGCGTACCATAAATTCATTGGTAGCGTCGCTGTAGAACGTCTCTACATACTCGCGTATATCCTTTGCCGCGAGTTTACCGTCATGTCCGGGAAGGGTAAGTATCTTATTGCCGTTTGACTCTATAGCTCCGGCTTCATGAACATTGATATGAGCCGTATCAGTGGCCAGCACGCCGTCATTGTGGTCGAGTAGGCGATCAAGCACCACGGCATTGGTCTGCGTGCCTCCGACGAGAAAGTACACTTCACCATTGTCTATGCCACATCGGTCAAGGATCAGTTTCTTTGCCCGTGCTGTAAAGGCATCTCGCCCGTATCCTACGGTATGAAGGGAGTTAGTCTCCACAAGTCTTCGGAGGACAAGCGGATGCGCACCCTCCATGTAATCTGTGTCAAAATAAATCATGCTAAATTAACGTCAGTTTAGCTCATTATGTTTCTACAATCCTAAAAATCATCGTGTAATCAACCGGCTGAAACATGAGTCTATCTCATGCGAGCTCGGAGAGTTCGAGCCATCGCAGCTCCTTTTCATCAAGGATGTCGGTAAGCTCTGAGTAACGAGCTGCCTTGGCAGCGGCATCGTCAATCGTCTCTCCCGATGCGAAGAGTGCATCAAGCGCCGACTTCTCAGCCGTCAGACGGTCAATCTCCTCGGTCAGGGTCTCAAACTCTTTCTTCTCCTTGAACGACATCTTGCGTGCGCGCTCCGTGCGAGGCTTTGCTGTAGTGCGTTCCTCTGCGGCACGTGCCTGCTGAGTTTCCGCGGCCTGACGCTGCTTACAATATTCGCGATATTCGGTGTATGTGCCAGGGAAATCGCGTATCACACCCTCACCCTCCATGACAAACAGGTGGTCAACTACGGAATCCAGGAAGAAACGGTCATGTGATATCACGATAACACACCCCTTGAACTTCGATAGATAATCCTCGAGGATACTCAGCGTAAGGATATCAAGGTCGTTGGTCGGCTCGTCGAGTATAAGGAAGTTGGGCTGGCGCATCAATACCGAGGCAAGATGCAGACGACATCTCTCACCACCCGAAAGCGTATGAATGTACTTCTGCTGATCGGCCGGAGAAAAGAGAAAGTAGGTCAGGAACTGCATGGGAGAAAAATGCTGTCCGTCATTGAACACTATATCATCGGCTATCTCCGTAATAGCGTCCACCACCTTCTTGTTTTCGTCAAACTCTATGCCGTCCTGTGAATAATAACCGAAACGCACGGTCTCACCCACATTCCATTCGCCGGCATCCTGGGGCACTATGCCCTGAAGCATCTTGATAAACGTAGACTTTCCGGCTCCGTTATGACCTATGATACCGAGCTTCTCATATCGCGCGAACGTATATGTAAAGTCGTCAAGTATCACCTTATCGCCGAAACGCTTACTTACGCCCACAGCCTCGAATATCTTCGATCCGATATAAGACGACTTCACTCCGAGGCTCACCTTCTCGTCATTCTGACGCAGAGCCTGACGATTACGCGAAGCCTGGTCCTTTAGGTCGTAGAAAGCGTCGATACGATACTTAGCCTTACCTCCGCGTGCCTGAGGCTGACGACTCATCCAGTCCTGCTCACGGCGCAGAGTGTTGCGAGCCTTCTCGAGCTGTCCGGTCATGGCCTGTATGCGCTCCTCGCGGCGGCGCAGATACTCCTTGTAATTGCCCTGATAGGTGAATATCTGCTGCAGGTCAAGTTCAAATATCTTATTGCATACGCGGTCGAGGAAATATCGGTCGTGAGTCACGAGCAGGAGAGTTATACGCGAGCGACTGAGATAATTCTCAAGCCACTCCACAGCCTCTATGTCGAGATGGTTGGTGGGCTCGTCAAGTATAAGCAGGTCGGGCTTGCGCAGAAGTGTGCGCGCCAGTGCCACCCTCTTGCGCTGTCCTCCTGACAGAGGGTCGATCAGCGCCTCGGTGTCCTCTATCATAAGCTTACCGAGTATCTGCATAGCCTCCACGCGGGCCTGCTCAAGATCGTCATATATCCCCTGCCATCCATCGGTGACAGCTTCCATCACCGTAGACCCCGGATTGAATTCAGGAGTCTGGTCAAGAATACCAACCCGAATACCGCTGCGGAGTATTATGTCACCTGAGTCGGGAGCATCCTGACCCGAGAGGATTTTAAGCAGTGTGGACTTACCCGCGCCATTCTTGGCGATAAGTCCTATCTTGTCACCCTCGTTGATACCGAAAGTCAAGTCAGCAAACATCATTCGGTCACCGTGGCTCTTCGTGAGCCCTTCGACCTGAAGATAAGGTAAAACAGCCATAGTCAATTATCGGGAGAGCGTAAGATTAAATGATATGCCATAGGATGTGTTGGTCGTGGGATAAGAGTTGGACGACACGATGGGGGTATTGATCTGATGGTCAAAGAACATACCCATGGTCAGTCGCTTGGACATCACATAATTGGCATTAAGATTGAAACTTATAGTGCGGGTACCCGCCGTAGGTTGCGTATAGTTCGACTCAATACGGCGTATCAGCGACTGGGTCTGCGAGTAAGAGAAATCACCATTGATAGTGAGGTCATTGCTGACGCCTCGCTGCGAACCCTTCATCTTCAGCACCGTATTGAAGCCCACTATCTTATATCCCATACCGGCGGTGATACCGCGGGTAGTGGCCTCCACCACCTGTCCGGCCGAGGTGTTGAGCGTAAGTGTACGCTGGTCGCGGAACTCGGCGTTGAGGGTCATGGAGTTGTTGAGCGTGGCGCTTACGCCGATAAGAGGTGCGAAGCGCTCGGTAATTACCACGGATGAGATATTGTAGGGCGAAGATGGCACAGGCAGCCCCGTCAGTTCATTGAGAGTGAAACCACGGTTGTCACCCACCGATACCCAATTGAGGAACGAATTATATGAACCCACGGAGTAGGTACACTGGTAGGCATGCGACAGAGTGACGCTCTTGAAGAAGGAGCTGAGATTGAAGAAATTTATCAGGCCGTCGTAAGTAATGCGCCAGTTGGGAAGCACGTGTGCAAACGACGGGAATGGATCAAGATATTGCTTCGAGGGGTTGGTGCCGGTATATGCGGCCAGGAATGCAGGAATGAGCACATCACTGCTCGTAGCGCTCACGGTGCCTACCTCGGGACTGAAAGGCTGACCGGCCTGTGCAAGTCCGTTCATGAATCCTGTGGTGGGATAGTTGACTCCCATGTACTCGTTTTCGATACGAGAGGCTATGACAGGGATATTATTGAGGAATTGGTCGAAGGCCGCACTGCTGTAGCCATTCTTAGCCGAACTTCCACGCAGAGCCGTACCTATGGCGCAGTGCGTCTTGGTGTAGGTGCCCGACATGGTTGTAGGCATACCCTCGTACATAAACTGCATGGAGCGGTTACGATTATCCGTGCGATTGGTCGTAAGCTGTATCTTAAGTCCCTTGATAGGTTCGAGGGTGAAGTCTATGGCAAGCTCGTTGGCGTTCGAGAATGTAGCGGGAGTAGTCTGACCGGTACCCGTCATGAGCCATCCACGCTCTATAGCACGGGTGATATAGCTCTCGTCGACAAAGCCGAAAGCGAAGTCAAGGCCGGGCGCCATCGGGCCATAGCTGTTGGTCTGACCGAACACATTGCCGATATCAGGACGGAACAGAGGCAGCCCCATGGTTCTGGAGTTGCGATAGCGTACAGATATGGAGCGCGGACTCATCACCAGACGTGTGGCATACTGCGCTATATCCTTCCACACCGACTTATTCTCAGTGATAATCTCCGTAAGAGTAAACGTAAGGTTACGGTCACCGAGGGTAAGCACCTTCACGGTATTGGCATCCACAATCTCTGTCTTGACCGTGAAAGCACTGTCAGACCTCGCGTCGCGGGCCGAAATGGTCAGTTTCTTCGTCTTAAGATTATGCTTTATGACTATGGGAGTATCGGGCGAGAGGGTGAAATTGCGCTTATATTTCTTGGGCTTGCGCACCGGCTCCTCCTTCTTTTTGGAGAAGCCATTAAGGCTGTTTCGGCCTCCCTGTGCGGTCTTCCTGCTGTCAAAACGCTTGGTCACCTCCTTCATCCAAGGCACCTTGCTGTAGATGTTTTCAAAATTGATACGTCCGTCAACGTTCCAGGTAGCTTGATTGGCTATGGTGTTGCCGAGTCGCTCACCGTCAACCGTGGCTCCGCGGTCCCAGCGGTATGTGGCGTTATAGCTCACATTACCGGTAAGATAATCCAGGAAGGGAATACGGTTGAAGGGGGCGCGATACTGTCCCGTAAAGGTCTGATTATAGCTCCAGGGCGTACCCAGACTCATGATGCTCTGCATCACCGTGTCCTTCCACTCCTTGTATCGGTCGGGGAAGAGCTTGCGGTTTACAGCTCCCACAGGTTCTTCGATACGCGCCGAAGTATTTGAATTGAAAGTAAACGACAGAGTCTTGGTCACGTTCCAGTTAAGTGCGAGCTGGCGGTCCCAGAGGAAGTTCTTGTTCACGGCCACGGGGAGCTGGAAGTTAGCGTCAGTCTCGCTACGGGTCTGCTGCTCGTAGTAATAGCGGCTCATCGTGGTGAGGAACGAAATGGAGTTGGGCAGGTAATTGAGCTCCCACTCTTTAAGGAATTTCGCGTTCTTGTTCTTTGACTTGAGGTTCTTGAACGGACGCAGCCCCTTTACGTAGGGTGAGTAAGAATACTGGAATGAACCGCGATAGTCATTGGTATTCTCATACTCCGTGGTGGGGTCGGTCTTCGACTGCTTGTTGAATGAGAAATTGAGCGTGAAGTTAGCAGGGTCCCAAGGCATCGGATTGCGACTCTTGACATCAAATGTCAGACCACTGATACTGAAGCTCTCCACCTTTCCGGTCTGCACGGCAAAGGAGTTGATCGAGTCGCGGGCATGCTTACTGCCCGCATCATCAAGCGCATCCTTAAGCAATACGTCCTGGTCAAGGGGGTTATACTTGGGAGTGGTACGCTCGGTAGACATAGAGTAATATATCGGCGCACGCATCTTGACCTTCTCGGGGAGGAAACGTCCCAGGTCGGCCTGTACGGCGAAGTTATATTGCTGATAGTCATCCATGCGTCGTGAATTGAGGCTCTGGTCCACGCTACCGAATCCGGCCGTCTCCACCTGTGCACCGAAATTGAGGGTCACGATGTCAGACATACGCAGATTAGCCTGAGCGCGGGCTGCCCAGCCTCCTTCACTGTTGAAGTCTGTTACCTTAAGTTCGTTGAGCCACACCACGGCATCCTTGGTGACGGAGCTATTGTTGCGCACACCTACGAGCAGCACTCTTACATCGCTCAGCGAGGGATTACCCATCACTCCTATACGGTTGCGGCTATTATTGGGGTCGCGCGAGGTATAGAGCGTGGTATAGCTTACGCCGTCCTGCCCTACCCGCTTGGCGTGATTACGTTCCTTTTTCAGCTCAACGAGGCTTTCGAGATCAATATCCATGAAGTTGTCAAGAGGCCACACCTGTCGGCGTCCCTCGGCGTTATCAGGATACTTGCCGGGAGCGGTCAGCGTCAGAGGCACTTCGTATTCATAGTAATTGTTCTTAACGTCAGTACCCAGGCGGATGAAAGCCGTCATCTCGCCATTCTTCAGATTGGTGGCGTTGTCTATGAGGGCTTCGGCGTGAATCCACATCTGCAGGCGCTTGTAGTTGCGGAGATCCTGCGAAGTGTTGCGATACACACCGCGGGCATCGCCGGCCTTAAGGTCTGTTACCTTGAGCGACAGCGACTGCTCGTTGAGCTGCACGATCTGCTGCTGTGAGGGGTCTGATATACGGCTCACTCCGGGAGGAAGCAGGTAGTTGACAGGCTGACGGCCTGAATTCTCCTCAACATTGACTACAGAGATGTCAAGCTGTCCCTCGGCGGGGGCGTCGCCACGCAGATTGAGATTGAACTGATATGGACGCCACTCGCCTCTCACCAGCTCGAAGGTAGCGAAGCGCAGGTGAGTGGTCTTCTTAAAGCCGGTCATGAACATACGCGCGAAACGTATGGTAGAGAAGTCGTTGATCGAGCCTACCACCTTTTCGTAGTCCGACAGAGGTATCTTGAACTGAAACCACTCTACCTCCATGTCGTTGCCGTCGGCAGTAGTAACCCATGAAGTCTGCTTGTCGGTGATATAGTTCTTGCCAACCTCGAGATCTTCGGGGCGTATGCTGACGCGATACTGGAAGTAACGCTCGTATTCATTGAGGGTATTGTCCTGATTGATATCCTCCACATCGGGGAGTGCACGGGATGACTGATAGAGGGGGTCGGTTGCGTCCTCAGGCGAGAGTGAGTTACCCTCAACACCGTTATAGCGCTTGTAACGCGCAAGCACACCGAGCCTCTCCTCATCGTAGTCGTAGCCGCGATAGAAGTGGTAATTGTCACCGGCGGGGTCATTGAAGGGCGAGAACTGGTCGCGCTGCATACGTTCAATAGTTTCGGGAGACAGACGCATACGCAGGCGGTCAAGATACTCGGCATACGAAGAGAAGCCAAACTCATCGTCATTCTTCAGTCCGTCAAGACCGATATCCTGACGTGGACGTGCCGAGTTATTGTTATCAAACGCGTATGTCAGGGAGTTTTGCGTAGACACACGGCCCCATACCGTGGAGTCCATGTACTGATAATTATCGTCAATGGGGTTACCGTTCTCGTAAGTCTTCAGTCCGTCCTTAAGAATATCCTCGCTCACCTCACCGAAATTGATATAAAGGTCACCGCCTTCATAGTTGGGGTTCTCTTCATCAAGGAACGGGTTGAGCATCCAGAACTGTACGTACTCGATGTTTGACTGGTCGAAGTTGGTATTGTCAAGTTTGCGCATGATACCGCCCCACCTCTTCTCGGGATAGAGCAGGCGTCCGTTTTCGTCTATATTGGTAGCGTCGAGATTGTAGGGTCCGCGCTCGTCGGGATAGAACGAGAGATTGAGGGTCTGTATCGTAGACGATTCTCCGTAGGTAAGCTCGCGGTTGGGGAATATCTCGCGGGAAGTAATCTCGCGCACGTAGGGGTTGGATAGCTGCTTGAGATCGCTGCGCAGATAGCCGGGAGCAAGCGATGAGTTGCGCTGCGTGAACATGCGGTCTATGTAGTACCAGTTGAGCAGAGCACGGTTCTTACCGTAGTCTACATTATTGCTCAACGCGGCCTCGGGGAAGAGGGCGTCGGATGAGGGGTCGTAGGGGGTTGAGGCGAGGAACCACGAGTAGGGTGATCGCAGGTCTATACCGGTCTGGCTCGACTCGAAGTCATCGACATAGGAACTACCCTTGCTGCTGCCCGACGATTGCTGATGGGGCACAAGCTGCGCGAATTCACCCTGAACACTAAGCTGCGACGGCTGCTGGGCGTTGACGGTGGGAATCTTGTTGAGCAGATTCGTGAGCCACATGAAGTTGGTGCTGTAAGCGAAATTGAGTCCCCACATAGTATTGTTGACTATCTCATCGCCTATGTTGACCTTCTCGGTAAGTGCCTTTTCGCCATAGTGGAGAAGAGTACCCCCGATATGGAAATTCTCATTGAATTTATAGTCAAGATCAAGGCCGAGCAGGGTCTTGCGCTGGGTGGAGAAGAGCGACTGGTTTTCAAGGGTCACGTTGATGCTCTGACCCGAGTCGATGATACTTTGGTTGGTGATAGTCACTATACCCATAGCGTAATCCACGGTGTAGTCGCTGTTTTCCACGAGAGTTACACCCCCGGCAGTAACCACTACCGATCCGCGGGGCACATTCATGGCCTCAAGGCGTATCTGTGAGCCGGCGGAAGCCTGATACTCACCGGTGAGCACAAACTTATTTTTGTCCGCGAACTGTCGCGCCACGATGAGCGTAGAGTCGTACAGCTCCTGATATACATATTGCTTGGCTATCTCGGGATTGCCTATCTTCTCGGCGAGATGACTGCCGAAAGGCTCTACTACGGGGAATATGATTTTACCTGATGACGGGAGCACCGTATATCCTTCGATAAAGTCAAAGAAACCGTCGGGGTTACCCTGCTGATTGGAGTCGAGGCGGTCAAGGTTCATCACCTGAAGCAGGGGCATGTTGCTGATACCGGGTACAGGGAGGTAGTTGATTTCCGTACCGGTAGTATCAGAGAGATACTTGATCTGCATCTTGAAGTGCGACGACTGCACCTGATAAGCTCCGAGGGAGTAGACGTTTTTCATCATGAGGTCCCACATGGGCAGACGCGGTGCCACAGTGGTGCTCTTAAGCATCTTTACATAGAGACATTGGTCGGTAGTGGTGATATCGCTTGAGAATTCACCCACCTGATATACCTGTCCGTTAAGGGTATACTGATATGCCACACCCAGCACCTCGTCGGAATTAAGCTGACTCTTGACAGAGATATAACCGAGGGTGGAGTTGAGCGTATACTCCGATTCAGAAAGGAGTCGGGCGCTCTCCACCTTCTCATAGTCGCGTCCACCCTCTATGCCGTATGCAGCCAGAGGGCTCAGGGCCTGTGTCACGGTGTTGATATTTCGCGCACCGGGATACTGGGTCTTGATTACCGACAGAAGATTATTTGAGTTATTGGCCGGATTGGGTATCATGGGATTGGGTTCCCAGTAGTTGTTGCCCATCACATCACTCTCACCGAGGTCCATGAAGGCCACGAGGTCGCGGCTCTGATTGAAACTGCTGTTCTTGTTGGTAATCCATACCTCTACGCGTGTTATCTGTATGCCGGAGGTGACATACGGCAATTTCGAGGCAAACCTGTCGTAGTTATCGCGGAAGTAATGGCTGAGGAAGAAGTGGCGGTTTTGGTCGTAGTTGTCTACGGCGATAGAGAACGGAGTAGTCTGCACACCGCCTTTGGTGCTGATACTGCGGCTTTCGGAGTTCTGCTGGCTCACAAGCGCGGTGGCAGTGAGTTTGCCGAACTGGAGTTTGGTCTTGATACCGAACAGGGCCGTACCGCCGCGTATGAGCGACGAACCGGTAGTCATGCTTACGTTACCGGCCTCGATTTGCTTCACGATGTCATCCTCGGTGCCTTCGTAAGAGAGCTTAAGATTCTTTGAGTCAAAGTCGAAGGTAGCATCGGTGTTGTAGGTCATGTTGAAGTTGAGGCGGTCGCCTACCGATGCCTGCACCGTGGCCTGAATCTTCTGGTCAAAGTCGAAGAAGGTCTTTCGACGCGAGGTGAGCGACAGAGCCGGATTGTCGGTCTTGTTGCTCTTGATGCCCATGTTTACCTGAAGGGAGCCTTGAGTCTTGAGCTTCACGCCTCCCGGACCGAATATCTTTTCGAGCGGACCGAGGGCAAAGTTCATGTCAAGTATGTCGAAAGGCTTTTTCTCCTTGCCTTCAAGTTGCTCGAGGTTGCGCTGGCGATAGTACTCCTGCATGGATTTGCGCACCTGCCAGTTGTTGTACTGCTGGGGCGACATGATGATAGGAGTAGTTATATCGTAGTCACCCAGGCGCGTGCGTACGATATAGCATCCCGTAGAGGGGTCGTATTCGGCCACTGTCTTGAGGTTTGACGGAGAGGCCAGATCTGCTGCAAACTCACTGTCCACGAGGGCTTCATAGTCAACGGGGATAGTCTGGCTCACAGGAAACAGAGTGGGGGGTGCCGGAGGTGCCGTAGCATCCTGGGCCAACGGCGTGGGGTCAAGTACTGCTGGTGGCGGAGGAAGCTCGCTGCCGGAGCCAAACGCCGATACATTGTACTGGCCTACAGCTATCAGAGCCGTAAGCACTATAACAGCAAGCACCGCCCACCGCGCTCTGAGGGCGGCGAGGACGGTACTAACGTATATGTATATGTTGCGTAGAAGTGAGTGCACTGCGATCGGTTTATTTCAAGCCTGCCGCATGTCTGTCTTACATCATGGACAACGCTGCTTTGATAGCGGCCTCAACCTTTATAGAGGGATTCTCCTTAAAGATTTTGTCAAGTACCTTTACCGACTGCGGACGCGGGAAACCCAACATTACCAGTGCGGCAAGAGCCTCATCCATGACTTCGGAATTTGCGACAGTCTGCACTAATAACGTGTCATCATCCGATTTTATTTTATCCTTAAGGTCTACTATGATTCTTTCGGCTGTCTTGGCGCCTATGCCCTTCACTCTTTTCAGGCTCTTACTGTCGCCTGCAAGGATTGTTCCCTCGAGCTCAGGCGCTGTAAGTGAGGAGAGTATCATTCGCGCTATGTTGGCTCCCACACCCGACACACCTATCAGAAGGCGAAATAGCGAACGCTCGCGCTCGGTAAGAAATCCGTAGAGTATATGGGCATCTTCGCGTATCACCTCGTGGACAAGCAGTTTCACCACTCCCGTACCCTCGAGTGCCGAGTAGGTGGGTACGGTGATATTCAGCATATAACCCAGGCCGTTTATGTCTACCACGGCATAAGTGGGAGTCAGCTCAGCGAGTGTACCTCTTATATATTCTATCATATTTGATTTGTTTATTGGAGCTATCAGAATTAAATTATTGGAGCTATCGGAGCTATTAGAGTTATCAGTCATTAATGCACCGATTACTCCGATTGTCCTGATTCCTCCGATTACTGTTTCTTAATATCTTGGCTTGAGTTCATTGCCGTCAGCATCTACCGGATAGAGCGCCGACTCCTCTTCGAGTCGCTGTGCCATAGCCTTTACCATCGCCTCCACGCGTTCGGGCTGCGAAAATGCGAGATTATTTACCTCAGCAATGTCGCTGTCAAGATTGTAAAGCTCGTAGGCGGGATGCTCGGGACTCGCGGGATTGTAATAATATATGAGTTTCCAGGGGCCTTCACGGAAGGTGGTGAAGTAACTGCCGTTATGTTCGTGGGGGAAGTGCATCATGAACATCTCGCGGCGGTCGGCACTATCGGTGGTGACCAACTGGTCGCGAAGGCTCACGCCGTCAATCACATGCTCGCCGGGGAGGGCCACTTCGGCCACGTCAAGCAGCGTAGGATAGATATCCATAATAGTACCCATCTGACGCTGAATGCCGCCTGCCACTATCGGCCACTCTTTCTGCACTTCGCGGGTAGAGTCGGGCACAGCCCATGAGGCGATAAAGGGCACACGCACACCACCCTCATATTCAGTTCCCTTCTTGCCTCGCAGAGGTGCCGAGGAGTTAAATCCTCTTGCCTCGCCCAGAGGTGAGGCCGAACCGTTGTCGCCGATGAACACAATCAAGGTATTCTCTCCCACCCCCTTGCTTTCGAGATAGTCCATGAGGTCACCAAGGGATTTATCCATACCTTCGATCAGGGTAGCGAATCCTGCCGATTCGGGGGTGAAGATGGAGTCGGTATAATGCGAGGCGAAGCGTGGGTCTGACTCGAAGGGCCAGTGTACGGCATAGTGCGACATGTAGAGGAAGAATGGTTGCTTGTTCTCCTCGATGGTCTTGTCAAGTTCGGCCATGGCTTCGATGGTAAGTGCCTCGGAAAGATGTGTGGATGTGCCGTGGTACTTATCGAGCCCGGGCACGGCACGCTCACGGGTGCCGCGATAGAGTCCATACCCGTTTTCGCCCAGATAGCTTCCGGGCTCGCCGATTGATGAGCCGGCTATGTTTACGTCGTAGCCCACCTTGAGAGGATCGGCGCCTTCACTTTCATTGTGTCCGTAGTGTGCCTTACCGACATGGATAGTGCGGTAACCGGCCTCGCGGAGCACACGTGGCAGGGTCATGTCGCACGAAGAGAGTCCGTCCCAGTTCCAGTCGGCGGGATCGTACTGTGCGCTGTTCTTCTTCTCCGAGAGTATCCAGTTGGTGGTGCGGTGACGTGCCGCATTCTGTCCTGTCATGAGCGACGTGCGCGAGGGCGAACTTACGCTCTGGGCATAGAACGTGGAGAATCGCATGCCTCTTTCAGCCAGCCGCTCCATATTGGGGGTGCGGTAGCGTTCATTCAGAGGATATTTCCGGGCGATGCCGTCGACATCGGTGAGAAATGGCAGCGATGTGTCCATCACGCCCATATCATCAACTACAAACAGTACGATATTCGGTCTGTTGTCTGCACCTAAAGCCGATAATGCGCAGGCTGAGGACACCAACAGAGTGAAAAGCTTCTTATTTAGAGTAACCATCATGTATGATCTGGCAAGTTGTTCAAGAAATGTAAGGCAAAGATAGCACTATTCCACGACATGACGCGCCTCACCACTCGCCTGACCGCCCCGCAAAACATGCGACGTATTGTAAAAGTTTGTTAAATACCCGACCGCGCATATCTACCGATAGCGTTAGTTGTTGTACCTTTATATTTTATTGATAACTCAATTATTGATAACCCGTCTATGGAAGGACTCGTCATAAGAAATACAGGAAGCCACTATGTAGTAGCCACTGAGGATGGCCGCGAAGTGCCGGCTAAGATCAAAGGCAATTTCCGCATACGTAATATTCGTACTACCAACCCCGTGGCCGTGGGCGACCACGTGACTCTGCTTGACAATCCCGACGGCACGGCTTACATTACAGCCATTACTCCCCGACGCAATTATATAATACGTAAGGCCAGCAACCTGTCGAAGGAGGCTCACATCATCGCAGCCAATATCGATCAGGCTTGCCTTATCGTGACACTCAAGCATCCTACGACATCCACCACCTTCATTGACCGCTTCTTGGCTACGGCCGAGGCATATCAGGTGCCCGCTATACTCGTTATCAATAAGACTGACCTGCTTGACTCTGACGATGACCGTGAACTGCTTGATGCCGTAACTTATCTTTATCGGTCGATAGGCTATAAGGTACTCCACGTCTCGGCCAAGAACGGCGACGGCCTCGATGCGCTTCGGGAGGTGCTCGTTGACAAAATTACGCTTCTCTCTGGCAATTCAGGAGTCGGTAAGTCTTCGCTTATCAATCAGCTGATACCCTCTCTGGGGCTGCGCACAGCCGAGATATCCGAGTCGCATGACACGGGTATGCACACCACTACTTTCTCGGAGATGTATCCCCTACCGGGCACGGATAAGGGCTATATCATCGACACTCCAGGAGTGAAGGGCTTCGGCACGGTGGACTTTGATAAATATGAGGCGGCCCACTATTTCCCTGAGATATTTGAAATATCGCAGGACTGCCGCTATGGCAACTGCACTCACACTCACGAGCCGGGTTGTGCCGTACTCGCAGCCCTGGAGGATTCGCGCATAGCGCAGAGCCGCTACAATTCCTATCTCAGTATCCTCGAAGACGCCGACGAAAACAAATACCGCAAAGCGCAGTAACCACCTCACTCCCCTGACATCATCCCAAGAGAAGATATACTACTGAGGCATTCCGGAGGAAATGCCCCGATAATAGCCGTGGGTGAGCCGTAGGAGTAACCCGCGGAAAATATGGTTACATACAATAAACGACATCCCGGAGAGGATGTCCCGAGAAATTGGATAATTCATTATTCTAATGGATTATAGTCTATCGGGACATCCTCTCCGGGATGTCGTTTTTCTTCGCATATATAATTAACCGCGGGTTACGCCTACGGCTCACCCACGGCTATTATCGGCACACCTCCTCCGGGGTGTGCTGGAGGATACGTTAATATGACACAGCCTAATATTCTATATTAAGGAGTTATTTGAGGATGGCGCTCGTGCCGGTGCCTGAGCCGCCCACCTCATTGCCCTGCTGCACTTTCTTGCCGTAGCCGAAGGTGTAGGAGGCTGTGAGCTGCAACCGCATATGTTCACCCATGCCAAATGTGCGCACGTCCGACTGGTAATACTTACCCGCCATCACCTGACTCGACGACTCCCAGCTCGAACGTAGGAAATTATAGGCTCTGACCGAGGCTCTCCAACTTCCTCTGCCCCATCCTAACTGTAACAGGTAGCGTGTGGGGACGGTTTCTCTATATCCCGTTGTGCTACTCAGATATTTTGTGGGCGCTGAAAACCAACCGAACAGGTAGAAATTGCCGAAATACCAGGTGATTTGCGCCGAACAGTTCAACTGGTTTAATGACTGCGCATACTCCCCGGTTGTCTTGTGAAGATAATAGCCGGGAGTCAGCCGTGCCACGAGTTTGCCGTTAAGAAACTTCGCCGTACCGTTTACAGTTACATATCCATAGCGGTAATCACCATTGTTGACATATCGGCGAAGCATCGTACCCTCCGGACCGTCAGGAGTATAGACGGGCACTACCCTGTTGTTGGCCACATAGTAGTTGCCGTTAAAGGCCAGTTGCCACTTGTTGTTAGGGAGCCATGTATACACGCCGTGTACCTGATGCATCCAGTAGTTTTTAAGTTCGGGTGTGCCGGTATACCACATCAATTCATCCTGCTGAAGTATATTCGGACTCTTCTGATATGTGTCAGGAAGCTGCTTGCCACACGCATAATCAATCTCTATCTGATTCTTATTATTGGGTGAATACATGCCGAACACATTACATTGAGGGTAGGTGTCCTCAATCTTTGTACCCGACAGATTTGTATTGGCGTACACCCCGCTGACAGAACCTCCGGCCGACCATTGGTTTTTCTGAAACATATACTTAAGGCTACCCACAAAGGCCCATACGTCATACTTCTGACGTGAGGGCGAATTGCCGTAGTAGTCGATGGTCGAGCCCGTATATTCGCCATGGATAAATGGTGTGAAGCTGTTGTACTGATTGATATTCCATACAAGGCAGGGCGTAACTCTCACGATGTTGGAGTTTTCTTTCGCATTGTTCACGATACTGAAATCATTGTCCGTATAGTCTGAATTCGTAGTATTGTGATTGTAGCTGTAATTCGCCTCTACATCCAGTCCAACTTTTTCGCTCAGAGACACATATGTCTCATGGTTGTAGTTCAGACTCCAACTGCGATTTGAGGCAATGGTCCTGGCCGTCGAGCTCGGCATAAAGTCGTCGGAATAAATCAGCGAACTCTCCGCTTCATTGCGGGGCACAGAACTGTTTGCGAACGACAGCTGATTGGTCACCTGCAATTTGTCAGTATTATAAAGCGCACGGAATGTCACGTCGTTGCTATTATTGCGGTAACGTCTTGAAGTGGGCAGAGAGGTACGTTCCACGGTCTGAGGCCCCTGACCATAAAGGTCGGTGAAATGAAATATCTCGGTAGACTCCGTACCCGAATGACGGTCGGTAAGATATATCTCGTTGGCAAACAGGTCAAAAGTCATGCGCTTATACACAAACTTTGAGTATACATCCGCCTCAGAGCGTTTAACACCCAGCCATTGGTCGGCATTGAGCTTCGTGTAGCCGCCCCACTCGTATTTCTGCATTATGAAGTTGACTACATACTGAGCACCTCTGAAACGCGGGTCAGTGGGATTTAACAGATACTCCACCTTTTTGACATCAGTGGTTCGCATGCCACTGAGGTCCTGAGCCGTCGCCGCCACATAGTCTATATATATCGCTACCGATTGGCCAGAAATGGTCTTGACACTCTGACTCATCAGGTCAACGCTCAGTTGCGGTATAGCCATCTGACTCAGCAGTGATATAGCATCCGTTGCTACATTTTTCTGTCGAGATGCCGGTATATAGGTCGTTGATGTTGCTGACGTTCGCTGGTTCTGAGCCTCCACTACAATCTCATTCAGCTCTTTTGACGTGATTGTATCGCTCATCTCAGTCTGTGCGTAAGAACACATCGCGCACAGTAATGCGGCATAGGAGGTGTATCTGCGTGTTATCATTCTACAGTTTGCATAATGTGACAATAAACAATCCTGCAAAGATAATAATAATATTGTCACATTACATCTACCGTAATCAGAAGACGTAGGCGACTCCGAACTCCATACCTTGAGGCGTAGGACGGTAGGAGATGCCACGCAGGTGTGACTTAAAGCGCTTGTCAGGCACTATGTAGCCGATAGCCTCATTGACCGGGTCGAGAATAAAGGCGGCTGCACGTCCTATGACTTTTGATCCGAGAACACGATAGTCGCGGTCGACGATCATTCGCTTGAGTTTATAGAAGCCCTCGCCGAAGAGCGCACCTATCACGGGGGTTATCACGATGTCCTGCACCGAAGGTATCTCCATGAAAGCCTCAACGCCGTATTCCCAAAATATGGTGGATATACAGAAGGAGTAAAGGAACGAACCCCATATATTGAATCCGCAGGAACGTGCACTCATATAATATGCCGCTCCGGCGTATGGATGGAGTATGTAGTTGAATATGAATCTGTCGTGGTCCCATACAGGGCCTTCCTTAACATGACTGATCCAGCGCTCACCCATAGGCGTCTCTTTCTCTTCCACACGACTCCAGGCCGTGGAGTTCTGAGGCAACATCTTAAGCACTAACAGTGCAGAGCCACCACCGATACCGAGCGCGGCGGTATTAATCCACAGTCTGCGCCAGTCAGGCACACTGAGCGTGGGGCTGTACGGAAGGGCGTATATGCTTACATCTTTAGGAGTTCCCTTTAGAGTAAGCTTCGGCGCCTCCGGCACTACTATATCTATCGGTGCTGTAACATCGTAGCTGAAGGCACTGCCCGACAGCTCTTCGTTACATACATTCATAACTGCCTCTGTAACATCTACAGAAGCCTGTGTCGAAGCCATCGTGGCTAAGTATGATAAAGCGCTTATACACAGTAGCACAATTGGACGAATGAAGTTGAAGCGTGAGGTGATCATAAAAATTAATTTACAAAAGTCTTTCATTGTTGTAACAATCGTGTTACATTTTGGGTTGTAATAATACAAGCATATTTTTAATACATCATCACATGAAGCTGAAATTCACCATATCGCCCCTGTTCTTAGCCTCTATACTGATGGCTGCGACCTCTATGTATATCAGCGCCGAAGATCTGACTTCTGACTCTGTAGCCCTGAAGATGGAGAAGTCCGACACCACCTCAGGTAACCTCATATCAAAGATCATACGATATTTCTCAGAATCAAATAAGCCTAAGGAAGCCAAGAAGATTGACTTCAGCATAATAGGCGGCCCTCACTATAGCTCCGACACAAAGTTCGGTATTGGCGTGGTAGCGGCAGCGAACTACAGGGTCGACCCTGCGGACACTCTTACTACCCCTTCATTTGTAGGATTATACGGCGACCTCACTACATCCGGCAGTTGGATGGTAGGTATCAAGGGAGCACATATATTTCCGCGCGACAGGCGCAGAATAGACTATGCCGTGACCACATCCATGGAGCCGAGTGACTTCTGGGGTATCGGCTATAAGTCGGGCGCACGCAATGCCGACAAAACAAAATACGACGACTTCCATGTAAGCGCACGAGCCAACTTCATGTGGCAGGTATCAAATGGTTTCTTCATCGGGCCCGGCATCGAGACTGATTATTATAGTGCTGGAGGCGACCCTGACAACCCCGGTCTGTGGGAGGGTGAAGACCGTAAGACTTTCACTATCGGTGTGGCTCTGAAAGCACAGCTCGATACCCGCGACAATCTGACATTTCCTCACCGTGGATGGCTTCTCGCATTCAGTACTCTCGCATGCCCGAGCTGGATGGGCAACGACTATGCCTTTGCCATGGTGGATATCAACGCCTGCCACTATCGTCAGGTGTGGCGAGGAGGTATCCTTGCCGGACAATTTCATACGGCACTCGGCTTCGGCTCTATACCCTGGGGCATTCTCCCCACCTTCGGAGGAAGCGAGTCGATGCGCGGCTACTACCTCGGACGCTACCGCGACAAGCGCGAGGCCGACCTTACCATCGAACTGCGTCAACACCTCTTCGGACGCAACAGCATAGTGCTCTGGACCGGAGCCGCCACCGTTTTTGACCATCCCGATGAACTGCGCTGGAGCCACATTCTGCCCAACGTAGGCGTGGGCTACCGATGGGAATTCAAGAAGAATACCAACGTGCGCCTCGACTTCGGTGTAGGCCGCGGCACCACCGGTTTCGTCTTCAGTATCAACGAAGCCTTCTGACCCCAACGTCTCAACTTCGCCCCAACTCTATGACTGTTTTTGCAGATTTATATATTCTAATTAACTTTGCAGTTTCAAAAAGTTATAAAGCCGTATGGGGGTCTCTATTCAATTTTCGCAGTCATATTATTGGCTGAACACTTGGATTTTAGCAAATATCATCCAGTTGGCGACACAGGATTTCTGCGATCGGTTTGTCGACTGGCATATTGATCCGGGGAGAAGGTTATATGACCAGATGGTTATGGCTGCCAGATGCGGTGTGGCAAATATCGCCGAGGGGTCGGCACGACATTCGACTTCATTGGAGACGGAAATGCGTTTGCTTGATGTGGCAAGAGCAAGTTTCGACGAACTTCAAGGCGACATATTCAACTTCCTGCTGCGTAAGAATACGGAGATATGGCCTATCGGCAATCATGACCGCGAGGAAATATGGCAGATGAGACTCAGCACCCCAAACTATGGCAACAGCTATCTTCACGATGCAGCCAAGCATATACTCGCACAGAAGAGCAAGTTTGACCGATGGCTCCGGAGCGATGATGCAACGGTGAGAGCCAATGCGCTGTTGGTATTGTGTCTGAGAGAAAACAGGATGCTTCAATCTCAGATACAGAGCCAGCTTGACGAATTCAGGCAGACAGGTGGGTTTACAGAGAATCTGACCACCGAGAGGCTTGAGGCGAGAAAGATGCAGGCCTCAAATGGTGGTGCTCCGAAATGTCCGAAATGCGGCATGCCTATGCTGAAGAGAATGCAGAAGAAAGGGCAGATGCAGGGACGTGAATTCTGGGGTTGCAGCGACTACCCGCGATGCAATGGCGCCCGACCGGTTTAATCTTTAAAAAAGCAACCTCGATTAATCAAGTTAAATCTCGATTATTCTCGATTAATCCCCCTAACCGACTTAACGATGTCACGTTTTAACAACTCAATACACCGATGGGTACCCATCATGACAATCTGGGCGCTTGCAGCGCTTGTAGTGCCGTGCGTAGCCCTCGGAATAACCGAGCAGCTTACTCCGGCGGCTTTCGCAACGGCTGTTCTGCTACCGCTTGGAGTATACACGCTGTTCACGGGAGTATCGCGCCGTCCGCTTATAGCAATGCTCCTGCTCTTTCCGTGGACGTTTCTGAGCGCATTCCAGATAGTGCTTCTTTATCTGTTCGGAAAGTCTATCATAGCCGTGGATATGTTTCTCAACGTGGTGACTACCAATGTGACTGAAGCTTCCGAATTGCTCGCCAATCTTCTTCCGGCAATATTCTCGGTGCTGGTGCTTTACCTGCCACCGATTATAATGGCTATTGTGGCAGCCTGCAAAAATGCACGGCTTACCCGTCACTTCCTACTGCGCACGAGAATCACCGGTGTGGCAATTACCGCGACAGGCCTCCTTTGCCTCACAGGTGCATACCTCACTGTGCCGCATTACAGGATGATCAACGATCTCTTTCCCGTAAATGTCTGCTACAATCTCAAATTGGCCATTCAGCGTACCTGCGAAACGAAGCGCTACCAAACCACGCCTCCCGACTATCAGTTCGCCACCGTAAGTGAGCGCGCCGACTCAATACCCGAACTATACGTAGTGGTCATTGGAGAGACCTCGCGTGCCGATAACTGGCAATTATTTGGCTATGAACGTCCTACTACTCCCGACCTTATGGATGTAGAGGGGCTTGTGGCCTATCCACATACCCTCAGCGAGAGCAACACCACTCATAAGAGCGTGCCTATGCTGCTCTCTCATGTCGACTCGTATACATTCGCCGACTCGCTGTCATACATCAAGAGCCTCATCACAGCCTTTAAGGAAGGAGGATACGCTACGGCTGCTGTTTCTAACCAACAACACAACGGATCTTATATAGATTTCTTCCTCCAGGAGGCCGACACATGCTTATTTCTAAAGGATATTTCCCCTGATACTAAAGATATAGAACTAACCGGACATATACGCGACATCCTAACTGCGGATAATACCAAGCAACTGATTGTGGTACACACCTATGGGTCGCATTTCAAATACAATGACCGCTACCCCGAGGAGTTCGCGTATTTCACTCCCGATGCTCCTCTGGAAGCCCTTCCCGCTCTGCGTCCAAAGCTCATCAACGCCTATGACAACACCATCCGATACACTTCCCGACTGCTCGGCGACATCATCGCCATGCTTAACGAATATCATGGGGTGTCGGCTATGATATACACCTCTGACCACGGCGAGGACATCTTCGACGATGAGCGTCACCTCTTCCTCCATGCCTCTCCTACACCTTCGTACTGGCAGCTACATGTGCCGCTACTAATCTGGATGTCACGTGACTTCCGTGAGCGATACCCGGCTCTTGAGGCCGCAGCACGCAGCAATGTGAATAGTCAGGTGTCATCCTCTGCATCATTATTCCCTACCCTGATGTCACTTGCAGGTCTGAGAGCGGGAGTCGTCGACACTACCCGCTCGCTCGCGTCGCCCGCATACAGACCGCGCCCCCATACCTATCTTACTGACCGCAATGAATCGGTCGATATAGCTACTTTCTCCATTTCAGAGCCCTAAAACATTACTTTTTCCCTCATACCTATATAATGAACCAATCACTATACGCCATCGCTCTGACCGGCATGATCATGGTCGGAGCACCATCTGTATATTCCGTTGAGAATCCTGACACGACAAAAGTATTGCACGAAGTGGTCGTAACGGGAACACCCTCATCCATCCGCAGTAATCTCCTGCCCTATACAGTATCTGTGGTCGGAAAACATAAGCTTGAGACGGCAGGACACACTCAGGTTCTTTCGGTGATTTCAGGCATGGTGCCGAGTCTGTTTGTTACCGAGCGGTCGATTTACGGTTATGGTGTGAGCAACGGCGGATCCGGTCACATCAAACTCCGTGGCGTGGGAGGCGACCGAGCGAGCGGTGTGCTGATGATGGTTGACGGACAACCTCAGTTTGCCGGACTATATTCCCACCACATTGCAGATTTCTATGAAAAGGAATCTGTGGAGAGAGTCGAAGTGCTTCGCGGTCCGGGGTCGGTACTCTATGGGTCCAATGCTATGGCAGGAGCCATCAATGTCATCACACGTAATCCTGATAAGAATGGTGTACAAACCACCATCACCACACAATATGGCTCATATAACACATGGCTTTCTTCGGCCACCAACACTGTAAAGATAGGCAGCTTCACCTCACTTGCCTCGCTGTCATACAATCGCAGTGACGGCACAGTCAAAGATTTCGACTTCAAGCAGGCTGAGGGATACGCAAAAATCGGATACGCGTTTTCCAACCATTGGAATGGTACGGCAGACTTCACCCTGATGAATCTGCGTGGCAATGACCCGATATATCCCCGTCTCTCCGACCCTGAGTCAACAGCCATATACTCTCAGAACATCACTCGTGGCGAAGCCTCGCTCATGGCCACCAACAATTACGGCACTACTTCAGGAGCCATAAGGACATATTACAGCTACGGCAACCACTATATTGATGATCCCCGACATTTTCACAGCAAAGATGACCGATTCGGGATAATCGCCTACCAGAGTTTCAAGCCATGGCAGGACGCAAACGCCACCATCGGCTTTGACTTCGACACCTACGCCGGAGAGATACCTATGTCAGGAGGCAACAGCCATACCGAGGGATCGAAGAGCACACTCGCCCGAAAGACCATCACCGAATACTCTCCGTACGTCACACTTACACAGTCGCTGGCCGAGGAGGTGATTAACCTCAATGCCGGATTACGCATGGCCAACAGCGACATGTTTGATACTCAATGGGTACCTCAGTTCGGTTTTTCGGTCAACCCCGGTGCCGACCTCACGATAAAAGGAAACCTCGCCATGGGCTACCGTAACCCCTCGTTCCGCGAACTCTACCTTTACGCCATGGCTAATCCTGATCTTCAGCCCGAAAAGATGATGAATTATGAGCTGACACTCGGTAAACGCTTCTCTCGTTATTTCAGCATCGACGTTACGGGCTACTACTCGCGTGGTACAAATCTTATACAGACCGTTGACATGAAGAATCAGAATACCGGCCGATTCATCAATAAGGGTATCGAAGTGTCGGCGCAGAGCCATCCCCTTGACAACCTCCACCTCTATGCCACCTACAGCTACATGCACACCTCGTTGGATAACCTTACCGGAGCGCCGAAAAACCAATACTATCTCGGAGCAGACTGGACACCTGTCAAGAAACTCACCGTTGGAGCCGACCTCAAAGGTATCGGAGGACTCTATGTAGCCGATGAAGTCAAGAACCAGAATTATGCGGTGCTCAATATGAAGATTTCCTACGAGGTATGTCGTTACCTGTCGGTATTCACCCGTCTGGAGAACATCACCGACACACGCTACGTCATCAATCGCGGCTACGACATGCCCGGCTTCACCGCCATGGGCGGTCTCAAAATCCGGTTCTGAGCCTTCCGTCCTCCTTCTCCCTATATTCGGGTGATTTTGATACACCCTATTGGGGTATGAGTGGTTTTTTCGCTAATTTTGCAGTGGTAATTAACCAACAGATTGATATGAAACCATTAGTTAGCATTATAATGGGCAGCACTTCTGACTTGCCCATCCTTGAGAAGACAGCCAAGTTTCTGGACTCAATGGAGATTCCTTTTGAAATCAATGCACTGTCAGCTCACCGCACCCCGGCTCAGGTCGAGGAGTTTGCAGTGAATGCTGCCAACCGTGGCATAAAAGTGATTATCGCCGCCGCAGGTATGGCCGCCGCCCTTCCGGGAGTGATTGCCGCCATGACACCGGTGCCCGTAATCGGCCTGCCTATTTCATCTACGCTCGACGGTCAGGACGCCCTGTTCTCTATCGTGCAGATGCCTCCGGGCGTAGCTGTGGCTACTGTGGGTATCAATGCCGGAATGAATGCCGGTGTGCTCGCCACACAGATTGTGGCCCTGACAGACAGCGAAGTAGCTAAGCGCTATGCCGTATATCGTCAGGGACTCGCCGATAAGATTGTCAAGGCCAACGAGCAGCTCAAGGAAGTTAAATTCAAGTTTAAGACCAACTGATTAATCGCGATTGACCGGGATTAATCAGGAATTATCGAGATTGATCGAGAATAGTCAGGAATAATCATAAATCATCATGAAGAGAGTCGGATACATGCGCCGTCCTACCGTGGAGGTTGACGTGGCGGGAGTGCCCCTCGGAGGCAACCGCCCCATAAGAGTGCAGTCAATGACAAATACTTCGACCATGGATACTGAGGCTTCGGTGGCACAAGCCGCACGCATTGCCGAAGCCGGAGGAGAGTATGTGCGCCTCACGGCACAAGGGGTGCGCGAAGCTGACAACATAGGAGTGATACGCTCACAGCTGCGTGAGCGCGGTATCATGACACCTCTGGTAGCCGACATACACTTCAATCCCAAGGCTGCGTTCGCGGCCACATCGAGCGCCCACAAGGTGAGAATCAATCCCGGCAACTTCGTTGATCCGGGTCGCACGTTCACCAAGATAGAATTTACCGACGAGGAGTATCAGCGTGAGATTCAGAAAATCTCCGAGACATTGGTGCCATTTCTGAATCTATGCAAGGCCAACGGTACAGCCATCCGTATCGGCGTAAACCATGGAAGCCTCTCTGACCGCATCATGAGCCGATATGGCGACACCCCCGAGGGCATGGTGGAGAGTGCTATGGAGTTTCTGCGCGTGTGTCGCGACAATGACTTCCACCGCGTAGTGATAAGCATCAAAGCCTCGAATGTAAGAGTGATGGTGACCACCGTTCGTCTGCTTGCCCGCGCTATGGAGCAGGAAGACATGGCTTATCCGCTGCATCTCGGCGTGACCGAGGCCGGTGATGGTGAAGACGGACGCGTGAAGTCGGCCGTAGGCATAGGCACACTTCTTTCCGAGGGTCTTGGCGACACTATAAGAGTGTCACTCAGCGAAGCTCCCGAGGCCGAGATACCGGTAGCACGCATGTTGGTTGACCACGTGGCCGATATCGCTGCCGCACCTGCACTCGAATATGAACTAATCGAAGGCTATGACGCCATACGCCCTGCCCGCGCCACTACCTTGCGGGTAGGTAATATAGGTGGCGACGCAACTCCCATAGTGGTAGGAGCCGAATCAATGGCAGCTTACCACCCCGACAATTGCCCTGACTACTTCGCCGACGCTCTGCCAGGCAACTGGGAAGAGATCGACGTTACCGACGGTCTGCCGGAGAATCTTGACAAAACCCTGAGCGAGGACACCGTATTGCTGCTCACATCGCGACATCCCAACTTCTCAGGCAGCATACTGCGCGCCATGCACGAACTTGGCCGACGCGGCATCAACGCTCCTACAGTCATCAAAGCCTCATATCCATCGCTTGACAGCGTGAAAGCTACCGTACATGCAGCTATGGATCTCGGCACCGTTCTCATGAACGGCTTTGGCGACGGTATCTGGATCGATGCTCCGGCATTGGACGCAGATGACGCAGCACGCCTGTCGTTCGGCATACTTCAGGCCACACGACTGAGAGTGTCGCGCACGGAGTATATAGCCTGCCCCGGATGTGGCCGCACGCTCTTTGACCTGCAGAACACACTACGTGAGGTCAAGGCAGCCACTTCACGCCTTAAGGGACTGAAAATCGGCGTTATGGGCTGTATAGTCAACGGCCCCGGCGAGATGGCCGATGCCGACTACGGATATGTAGGTGCGGGTATCGGAAAAGTAAGCCTGTATCGCGGCAAGGAATGTGTGGAAAAGAATATCCCTGCCTCGGAAGCCCTGCCCCGCCTGATAGCACTGATTAAAGCCGACGGACGATGGAAGTAGAGCTTAGGTTTATGAAGCGGGCGTTGCAGCTGGCCCGGGGAGGAGACACCATGGTGTCACCCAATCCTATGGTCGGTGCCGTCATTACCGACCGCAACGGACGCATCATAGGCGAAGGATGGCATCGTAAGTGGGGCGAGGGACATGCCGAGGTCAATGCCGTGGCATCAGTGACCGACAAGTCACTGCTTCACGACTGCACCATGTATGTCACTCTCGAACCATGTTCGCACTATGGCAAAACACCCCCATGCGCCGAACTCATCATTCGCTCGGGCATACCCCGTGTGGTGGTAGGGTGTCTCGACCCATTTGTCAAAGTGGCCGGACGTGGCGTAAGGATGCTGCGCGAGGCCGGTGTCGAGGTTGTGGTTCCCTTCATGGAAGATGAGTGTAAGGCTCTCAACCGACGGTTTATGACCGCTCATACCGAGGGGCGCCCATTTGTGCTACTCAAATATGCCATGTCATCGGACGGATATATTGACACTCCGGGCCCGGTGCCTGCCCGATGGTCTTCACCCGCTACGATGGTGCTGATGCATGCGCAGAGGGCCAGATACGACGCCATACTCGTAGGGAGCGGCACAGTGCTCCACGACGATCCGAGGCTTGACGTGCGTGTAGGCGATCAGGAATCGCCACGCCGCCAGCCCCTGAAAGTAATTCTCGACCGCCGGGGACGCGTAACTGACGACTACCGTATTACCCGCAGCACTCCTCCGCCGGTAATATATCGCGAAGGCGACCTGAAGACCATACTTAGCGACCTCTATTCAAGGGGCATAACCTCACTGATGGTTGAGGGTGGCGCCGAAGTGCTCCGTAGCTTCTATGAAGAATCGCTTTGGGACGAAGCCCGTGTAGAGGTAGCCCCGATGACCTTACGCGAGGCCCTCGCTTCAGCTGAATCCCACGCCGTTAACAACAAGATATCCGGCGACATACCGCTACATCTCCATGTAGGACTCCCTAAGCAGGGATGCCTCATATCAGAGCTGACGGTTGACGGACGCCGCATATTTACTTTCCGCAATACATAATCGTCTCACAGACAGACCAACATACCGAACATGACTACCGAAAGATTACGCATAAACGGGGTTGAGCTGAGCTATGCCACATACGGCGATGCATCGGCACCACCCATGGTACTGATGCACGGCTGGGGCTGCACCCACAAGACCGTAGAATCCATAGCCCAGACAGCAGCCCAGACCCATCATGTCTATTCGGTAGACTTCCCGGGCTTCGGTGATTCACAGGAGCCACTGCAAGCGTGGGGAACGGAAGAGTACACCACATTAATCGAGCTGATGTGTCGCGAACTCGGCATAGTGGAACCTGTGCTTGCCGGACATTCATTTGGCGGACGTGTGGCCATAACCTTTGCCTCACGCAACAAGGTGAGCAAGGTCATCCTCATTGACAGTGCCGGTGTAAAGCCCAAGCGCACAGCCGACTATTACCTGAGGGTATATTGGTTTAAATTCAAGAAGCGCATCCTTCAGCTTGCTCTCGGACGTGAGAAAGCAGCTCAGGTGCTTGATCGGCTGCGGGCCAAGGCAGGGTCTGCGGACTACCGCAATTCCTCGCCAATGATGCGCCGTATACTCAGCCGTGTGGTCAACGAAGACCTTTGCCATCTAATGCCGCTCATCTCAGCTCCAACGCTACTCATCTGGGGCTCTGACGACACCGCCACTCCCCTTTCCGACGCCCAGAAGATGGAAAGACTCATTCCAGGCAGTGGTCTGGTCAACTTCCCCGGCGCATCACACTACAGCTTCCTCGACCGCCCCGCCCAATTCGCCGCCGTGCTCCGCTCCTTCCTCAACAGCTAATCCCCGCTGATAAGCCACCCCTGCTTTGCCACATTCACCTCTGCCTCAATCGCCTGAAACCATATACCTGAAAAATGACCTCAGAAGAAAAAGAAAAGCTAAAGTATTCACTATTCATAGATGAATGTGGCGACCATAATCTCGCAAAGTATGATTCCGGATTCCCAGTGTTTACCTTGTGTGGAATACTCGTCTCACAGCATAATCTAAAATCTTTAAGTAAGGCATTAGAAGACTTAAAGATAGGAATATTCGGTTCAAAAGATGTCATTATCCACTCCGTAGATATTCGCAAATGGCGTGGCCCTTTTTCAGTACTTGCAGATAAGGTATTAAGAGAACGCTTCTTTTCCGGCATTGAAAGAATACTTAGCCAAAATGACGCCTATGTAATCGTCAGTTGCACTATATTGAAAGAGCAACTCAATAAATTCTGTGTAAGGGGTGAAGAAGATGATGTATATGGGCTCTCTCTATCATATCTTATCGAAAGAAGTATTTTTTGTGTTGACAATATAAAAAACGATAAGACAGCAGAGATTTCCATTGTTGTGGAACGTAGGGGTAAGAAGGAGGATAATAAATTGCTGAATTATTATAATGGACTGCGTAATCGAGGCACAAAATGGGTCAGCGCAGAGCGTTTAAGGGCGCGTATCAGAGAGTTTTGCTTCAAAAATAAAAAGGATAATCTTATAGGTTTACAGATAGCAGATCTAATAGCCTATCCAGTTACAATCCATCTGCTATATCCCGACAGACACAACCCCTCATATGACGCTATCAGACATAATATCTTTCAGGATAAAGGAGTTTTACTTGGACAGAAGGTCATTCCACATTAAGGCTTCATAACACAAGTATCGTGCGAAATAAAAAAGAGTAGCCTTGTGACCACTCTTTCCGACCGGGCAAAACCGATCCCTAAAATCGTTGCTTTCGCACTCGAAGTATTTCCTTAAGGGGAAACTACCCTTGTTGTAGTGCAAAGATAATGATATATCAGCAATCTACAAAATTTTTAACATACGGGGAGATATAAAAGTTTACTAACTATTTTATGATATTGCAAGTACTCAAGGTCATATTTGACAACCGGATAGGATGTGGCAAGATATTAGCACGAAATTAGTTGTGGAAATGCCTTGACATGATGTGGGGATTGACTAATTTTGTAAGTTGAAATTATTAGAAACGGATATTCAGTACAGATATGACAATTGCCATCACCGTTATATTCATTATCACTGCCCTCACGACGCTTACCGCTCTCGGGGCCGAACTGCGTCGCGACCTTATGATGTTGCAGCAGAATTCCTATATGCCTGAGCGCTATCGCCGATGGCTGAGCGAGTCAGGCGACACCACTTCATACGTGCGTCTCATCGGCATGGCGGTGTTTCTCGCCGCATGTATAGGCTTCAGTTTTCAGATCTGGGCCATAGCTCTGATGCTCGTTTTTTCATCGGGACTGGCCATCACCCTTCTGCGACGCAAGTATAAGAAGCCTCTGGTAGTGACTCCGCGTGTACGACGCATTTATGCTACGGAATGGGCGCTTTCACTCTTGGTTATCGTAGCATACATCATTCTGTTTACCATCGACAATAAACCCAAGTATGGATCTGAGGAAATAGACATTGACCTCATTTGCTATATCATAGCCATCTGCGCTACAGGGCTTTACTGTGCCTCACATATTGTCACTATAGTTGCCGTGACCCTGCTCTCTCCGGTCGAGAAACGTATCAACCGCGGTTACTACGATGACGCTGCGCGCATACTCCGCTCCATGCCTGACCTTAAAATCATAGGTGTGACCGGAAGCTATGGCAAAACCTCCACCAAGCACTACCTCAAGGCTATGCTTGACACCACCTTTGACGTGGCCATGACCCCGGGCAACTTTAATACCACCCTCGGAGTAATACGCACCGTTCGTGAACATCTAAAGCCCTATAACGAGGTGTTCATCGTGGAGATGGGTGCCAAGCGTACGGGCGATATCAAGGAAATATGCGACCTTGTACATCCTACCTACGGCATTGTGACCGCCGTGGGAGAGCAGCATCTCGAGTCGTTCGGAAGTATCGAGAATGTGCAACGCACGAAGTTTGAGCTTATTGACTCTCTTCCCGCCGACGGTCTGGGTGTAATCAACGATGACTTCGCCATGGCGGCCTCGCGCAAGGTAGACAACGTGCGCACTCTGCGCTATGCACTTAAAAATACCGGCTCGGCTGATTTTACCGCCGAGGATATACGCTACAATTCTCGAGGCACGGACTTCACTCTTGTAGACCGACGCAACGGGTCACGTACTCCGATGCACACCCGCCTCGTGGGCGAATGTAATGTATCCAATCTTATCGCAGCCGCCATCATAGCCCTTGAGCTTGGTGTGCCCGCCGAAAAGATACGCTATGCCGTAGAGCAGCTTGAGCAGGTGGAACATCGCCTGAGCATACGCCGCATCCCCGGCGGTATCACTATCATAGACGATGCTTATAACTCCAACCCCACGGGCTCGGCCATGGCACTTGATGTGCTCTCAGCCATGAAGGAGGGCAAGCGTATTATCATCACNCCCGGCATGATAGAGTTAGGTCTGCGTCAGGACGAGCTCAACAAGGCTTTCGGAACGAAAATAGCCACTTCGGCCGACGAGGCCATCATCGTGGGTCACTACAATCGTCAGGCCATCTGCGAAGGACTGCGTGAAGCCGGCATGAGCGACGACCATATTCATCTGGCCGACACCTTCGGTCAGGCACAGCAGATTCTCGCCACGCTGTCGCGTCCGGGCGATACGGTGTTGTACGAAAATGACCTACCCGACACATTTAAGTAAAGTCTCCGAGCTGTGGCTNATTCGACAAAGCATCTACGTGAAAATTTAACAGATAGTCAATCCAATATATATAGCATAAGACAATGAAAACCAGACTTGGTGTGATATTCGGCGGACGTTCCACCGAACATGAAATTTCGGTACTGTCGGCCCAGCAGGCTATGGCCGCAGTTGACACTGACCGCTACGAAATCGTACCCNTATATATNTCTAAGACCGGTCACATGTATACCGGTGAACAACTCATAAATCCCGGAGCAGAGAATTTCCGTGACATTCCGGCTTTGCTCAAGAATCTCACTGAGGTATATCTGCGCCCCGTATATGGCGATTACAATCTCTACCCCGCCAATCCCTCACGCGGCCTGTTCTCAAAGGGCGACAAAGCAGTCGCCACTCTTGACGTGGTACTTCCGGTGCTCCACGGCTCAAATGTAGAGGATGGCATATTTGAAGGAGTACTTCAGACCATCGGTATTCCCTACGCAGGATGTGACACACTGTCCAGCGCCAACGGTATGGACAAAATCACCATGAAGATGATACTCTCGGCCGACGGAATACCCGTGGTAGACTACGTATGGTTCACCGATAAGCAGTGGTTTGCCAAGCGTGACGAGCTTATAGAGCGCATCGAAACGTCGCTCGGCTACCCCGTTATTGTCAAGCCCGCTAACCTCGGTTCGAGCGTAGGTATCGGAGCTGCATCCAACCGTGAAGAACTTCTTGACCGCGTGGAGGATGCCGCACACTACTCATCGCGTATTATCGTGGAGGATATGGTTGAGAATCTTAAGGAAATCAACTGTTCGGTGCTCGGTGACGCCGATGAATACGAGACCTCAGTATGTGAGGAGCCTATTAAGAGCGGCGAATTCCTGTCGTATACCGACAAGTATATGGGTGGCTCCAAGACTGCCAAAGGCATGCAGGCATCTGAGCGACGCATACCCGCCGACCTCCCCAAGGAGGTGAGCGACCGCATACGATTTCTCGCAGGCGAAACTTTCAGAGTGCTGTCATGCCATGGTGTGAGCCGTGTTGACGTGATGATGGATGCCAATTCAGGCAACATATACGTCAACGAGATCAACACCATCCCCGGTTCCCTCTCGTTCTATCTCTGGGAAGCATCGGGACTCCCCTTCACCAAACTAATTGACCGACTCGTATCGCTGGCTCTGCGCCGCCGTCGCGATCAGGACTCCAAGACCCTCACCTACGACCAGAACATATTCTCCATGGGTGGCCTCCGCGGGGCTAAAGGCACCAAGGGCTGCAAGCGCTGATAGAGTCACGTTGCCTATGCAATAGAGGACTTAGAGCCCCTTTTTGCCTATGCAATAGAAGACATAGGTGCATTTTCTGCCTATGCAATAGAAAATATTGCCTACCTTTGCGCTGTAACACAAACAGATAGCATGATATCACGAAATCTACTGGAATCGCTGAGACTTTGGGGCCGAAAATCGCGTCGCAAACCATTGGTTATACGCGGAGCGCGACAAGTCGGCAAGACCACTCTTGTCCGAGAATATGGTAAAGAGTTCGATTGCTTCGTAGCTCTCAATCTGGAGCGTGAAGCAGATCGAAGGCTTTTTGATGCAGCTACATCTCCGGCTGACTTATTGGAGATTATCAGGCTTTCCCGATTACAGCCTTCTGAGACATTTGACGGCAAGAGAGTGCTNATATTTATAGATGAGATACAGTCAGAGCCCAAAGCTATAGGTATGCTACGGTATTTCTATGAGGACTTCCCACAGATACATATCATAGCCGCAGGCTCAAGACTTCAGGAACTCTTCAAAACCAGAGTTTCATTTCCGGTAGGAAGAGTGGAATATCTCACTATGCGTCCATGCTTTTTCGATGAATTTCTGAGCGGGATAGGTAATGAAGAGTTGCGCAACATTGTGATGAGTGGAGAGTATCATCCTGAACTNCACGANACTCTCAACTCCCTCTATAGAGAATATGCACTTGTAGGAGGTATGCCCGAAGTCATAATGGACTATAACGAGCATCGGAGTGTCGCTGATCTTTCCCCACTTTATAGCAGCCTTCTACAAAGCTATGACGAAGATGTTGAAAAATATGCTGTTTCATCACAGCAGGTTGACATACTGCGCCATATCCTTAGAAATGGCTGGGGCAATGCCGGACNGACAATTACTTTCAACGGATTTGCTGGAAGCAAATACAGTTCAACCGGCATACACGAAGCCATGGAATTACTTGAAAAAGCCTTTCTACTCAATCTTATATATCCGGCTACTGCCGTACGTATGCCGCCGGTAGCATCATATACCCGTCATCCGAAATTGATTTGGCTTGACTCCGGGCTNGTGAATTTCTCCGCTCAGATTCAGGTAGAATACATCGGTAAGACTTCTTTGCTGGATGTATGGCGCGGATATGCTATGGAGCAAGTGACAGGACAGGCGTTATGGCAATCACTTGACCGACTGTACTCATTAAATGAGCACTACTGGGTGCGGGATAAGAGAGGAAGTAGCGCTGAAGTAGACTTCGTACTCCCCTTTGAAGGNCTATTGATACCTATTGAGGTAAAGAGCGGTGCAAATTCNCACCTGCGCTCACTGCAAACATATATGAATCAGGAGGGGAATCCTGGGATTGCGATAAGAGTATGGCCAGGCACATTTAGTGTCGATGATGTCAGCAATCCTCTGTCAGACACTACCTATCGACTTATCAACTTACCATTCTATATGATCGGACAGATTGATAGGATTCTACCCAGATACATATAACACATAAGGATAAGTAACACACATAAGGATAAGGCCGTGNNTCAGGATGNTGANNCACGGCCTTAACTATATNTATTTNGTAGACTGGTTGGGCAAGAGATTAGTAATTCTCGGCCTTACGCTCGAAGTAGCCCTGAGGCTTGCCGCAAACGGGACACTTCTTGGGAGCGGTCTTGCCGCGATGAACATAACCGCAGTAGCGGCACTGCCAGAGCAGTTCTTCCTCTGAGGCAAATACCTCACCGGCTTCAACACGTTCGAGCAGACGGAGGTAGCGATCCTCATGAGTCTTTTCAACAGAAGCTACAAACTTGAAGTGAGCAGCAATGCGGGGGAATCCTTCATCTTCGGCCACCTTGGCGAATGTGAGGTAAAGGTCGGCCCACTCTTCATGCTCGCCGGCAGCGGCTTCACGAAGATTGCGCTTGGTATCGCCGACGGGACCGGCAGGATAAGCGGCAGTAATTTCGAGCATACCTTCGTCNAGGAACTGGAAGAAAGAGCGTGCATGGGCATACTCCTGCTCGGCNGTTTCAAGGAATATCTCGGCTATCTGTTCATAGCCTTCCTCCTTGGCCACTTCGGCAAAGATAGTGTAACGGCCTCTNGCTTGTGACTCGCCTGCGAAAGACTTAAGAAGATTCTTTTCGGTTTCTGTACCCTTGATGGACTTTGACATATTTTCAGTGTTAGTGTTCATGAATCAGTTAGTTTGTTTACTCCTTTACAACACTCCGGACACAAGAAAGGTTTAGAGAGGGTTTGGATAAATCTTATAANAGCTTATANGAGTATGTGTCAAATTTATGTGCNAATGATTTTGACGCTACGCGGGATGTGAGTAATTTTGTGTCATGGCTGAGGTCAATCCAGCGATATCATTACACACCTTAATTATAGAGGCATGAATCATAGAGGCATGAACAATAAGAGCAGATATTTCAAGAGCATGATAAAGGTCGTCGCCCCCTGTGCTGCGGCCATACTTACAGTTGGTTGCAGCAAGGTAGCTGAACCGACATATTCGCTTACCGCTACCCTGACCCCCGAAGATGAGGGTATGATGGCCTATATTATCAATTACGATTCGGGCGAGCCTATCGACTCGGCTATAATAACAGACGGACGTGCCGAATTCAGCGGTGCACTCACCTCACCCGTGCTGGCCCGACTGATAGTNGACAATACCCGTCGCGGGTCGTTCATACTCGAAGAAGGCGCAGTGACGTTTGACGGGGAAACACGTACTGCCACAGGAGGCGAACTCAACGCTACGCTCAATCGTATTGATTCGATCGACACGGCTTTCGGTGATGAGATGTCGGCCCTGAATCCCGCCGACTCTCTATATCAGTCGTCTGTGGAGCAGATTAAGGTGCGACGCGACTCTGTATTCAAGCATCTTCTTAAGGAAAATGCCGGAAATCCTGTAGGTTACTATCTTTTCATTCAGNATGCATACGAGATGGATATGCCTACACTTGACTCGCAGCTCAAGGAATACCCTCAGTTCGGTACTTCGGAACGCATCAAGAAGCTTCGCGCATCCCTCGCCAAAAAGGCCGAGACCTCACCCGGACATAAGTATAAGGACTTCGCTATAGAGTATGGCGACTCTGTGAGCCGACTCAGCGACTATGTAGATGCCTATGGTAAAGAGGGCAAATATACACTCGTGGACTTCTGGGCAAGCTGGTGCGGCCCATGTATACGCGCNACTAAGACGATTAAGGAACTTTACCAGAAGTTTGGACCTAACGGCACAGGACAGCTCGAAGTTGTAGGCGTGGCCGTATGGGACGAACAGGCAAAGACGCTTGAAGCCATTAAAAGCCACGGGCTCACCTGGCCTCAGATCATTGACGCGAAGACGGTGCCNACAGANCTTTACGGNATCTCAGGCATTCCCTGCATAATGCTCATTGGCNCNGACGGCACTATCCTCGTGCGCGACCTTCAGGGCACCGAGCTCGTAAACGCTGTAGAAGAAGCTCTGAAAGGCACGAAAGAGTAAAATTTGCTTAAACAAGAAGGCAAAATAGACGACTCGTTTGTTTAGACTTGTCAAGATATTTTATTTAGAGAGTGTTTGAATTTAAATGCTTTTAGCACAAAGAGAGTTTTCGGCGAGATTTTCAAGANTTGAAGAGGGAGCGATGCGGGCATCGTGACCGATAATAACTCTTGAAAAGCACCCGAAAAATCCTTTGTGATGAAAGCAAAAATTTCCGAACTCTCTCATAATAATTAATTTGGTTTA
>JAAVDH010000006.1 GCA_014801865.1 Bacteroides sp.
GCAGATCAAATGGTAGAAGAGATAAGTAACGCTCTTACTACTGATGGAGCTACTTCATGTGACAGTATCCCTAAATAATTTATCCCATTAATATAATAGCACTCTAAGCGCATCCTAATCAGGGTGCGCTTTTTTTGCACTCACTTTTCAATCTTCTCCCTTCGGCACGACACTTTGGCGGTAGATTTACGTGTAATGTTGAGAGCTAAGGTCGCATACAGATAAAGTTAACATAGTAGTTCTCAGGATACGTAATAACTTTGAACACATAACCAATAATATCACAAATGGAAGAAGCAATAAGATATTTACTTCAGGAACATCTCTACCACCACATCGTGATTATCTGCTTGTGCGTAGGAGGGATGCTGTTCTCTATGCTCATTGACCTCATTTTCGGGATAAAGAAAGCCCGTATACTTGGCCAGGTAACGACAAGTACAGGATATAAAAAGACTTGTGATAAGGGCAAGAAGTATTTCACGCCCTTTGCAGTTCTGATGTGTATAGACATAATAGCGAGTGTCATACTTCCTGCACCTTTCTTTGCCATGATATGGGCAGCGTGGTGTATCTTCTGCGAGTTTAAGAGCGTCCGTGAAAAGTCATGGACGAAGGAGGAACTACGTAAGGCCGAGCGCACGATGAATATTGTAATTGAGAATAAAGAAGACATAGCCGAACTAATGGCAAAACTTGTACTCGGAGAAAGTAAAAAGATTAATGAACCTACAAATGATTAGCCCGATGATTATCCTTATAGACAACGGCCACGGTATAGATACTGCCGGCAAATGCAGCCCTGACAAACGTCTGCTCGAATATAAGTGGTCACGAGAAATCGCCAGCCTGCTCTGCAAATTCCTGAAGAATTGCGGATATGATGCACGATTGATTGTTCCCGAAGAAAACGATGTGCCATTATCCGAGCGTTGCCGGCGCGTCAATGCGATATGCGATCAGTATGGTAAAGACAAAGTGTTGCTTGTTTCGATACATTCAAATGCAGCCGGAGCTGACGGCAAATGGAAATCAGCCGGTGGTTGGTGTGTATACACTTCGCCCGGCAAGACAAAAGCCGATACTCTTGCCACCGAGATATGGAACGCGGCCAATGAATGGCTTAAACCATATATTGACAACTTTACCGTACTTCAACGTAAAGGAGAATACGACAGTAAGCAACGCCCTATGCGCGCTGATTGGAGCGATGGCGATCCAGACTTTGAAGCTCGTTTCACCATTCTCACAGGGACGAAATGTGCAGCAGTGCTTACCGAGTCTCTGTTTCAGGATAATAAAGCTGACGTTGATTTTCTGCTGTCGGAAGAGGGTAAGAACGCTATTGTCCGACTCCATGCAGATGGCATAATGTCTTATATCAACAAGCCTGACAAATGAAGCGGTTGCTCTATCTTACCGCCGCTTTCCTTGTCGGGTTTATCACAGCTGCATTACTCTTACCGGAGCATAAGCCGACCGAGCCGACAATGGAAACGTTTACAATGTACGACACTATCCCATACTACTATCCTGTGGCACGGGATAGCGTCGTTGTACGTTACGAGACCCACCGCCTGCCGATAGACACCACGTCGAATGTTGGTCGTGAAGATAACTCCATTACCAAAAACGACAGCGCAGATGTGATTATTCCAATCACTCAAAAGGAGTATCAAGACAGCACCTATCACGCATGGGTCAGCGGTTATGCGGTCAACCTTGACAGCATACGCACCTATACCCGATATGAATATACGACGGTGCAGCTCCCACCAATAAAGCCCAAGCATTGGCATTTAGGTATAACTGCCGGTTTTGCCATCACCCCCAAAGGATTGCAGTCTTATATCGGCGGCGGAATTACTTACTCATTCAAATCTTTCTAACCATGCCTACTATAACCCTACAAGTCAACAAGACCACAGTATGGAACGAGGTTGCAAAAACTTCGGGCTATACCGGTGACAAGATGACAGACGCGGACGAGAACGCCTATGAGCGTATCCTGATAACCGATGAAGACCAAAAGAGCCTTCAACGGTTTTGGGAAGAAGCTGTTGCCGTTGCTAACGACCAGCTCAAGGAAATGCTCGAAGCTGCAAGTCCTATGAATAGCGATTATATAGTTACGCTCCATGTGTCTAATAGCTACGACCAGGTGCTTAACGCAAGCGTACAGACTGCACTGACGAGCTATTTTGTTTCAGCAATCGTAGGTCGGTGGTATAAGTTCAGTAACAAGACCGAGGCCGACAGTTACATATCCGAGGCTGCAAACATGATGGCCGACGTATTGCGTAAGCTTTATTCTCGCAAACGACCTCCCCGTCCCCATAGGGAAAAACAAATAACAAGGCCGGTCATTCCTAACGCCCCAATTCTAACCGACACCAATAATTAACGACTATGGCAAATAAGAAATCTGTAACCGCAACGATAGTCATGGACGAATTACTCTATGACATCATGAACGAGACCTATCTGCGCGGTCGTACTATTCAGGACGACACTAACTATAAGCAGGTAGCAAGTATGTTCGCTTCACTCGACGAAGAGAACCAAGACAAGATACTGCGCTCTATCAAAAAAGCGTTCAGTGAAGTCAAGACCGAGCTTGCCGAGTATCTCACCGAAGACGGACTAACGACCGACAACAAACTAATTTCCGCAGAAAAAGACCTTGTCCTGTCGCTCACCATGCCCACAAACTTCAATGAAGCTGCCACCGCCGGTGTCGCTGAAGCTGTGCATGACTATATCCGCAACTCCGCCGTCAGCGATTGGTATCTTGTGACCAACAAGGCCGATGCTGCCGACTACACCGGCCTTGCAGCCCGAAGCCTCGAAAACATACGCAAGAGTGTGAGCAAGCGCAGCCGTCCTATGCGCCGTGCCGCAGCCTTGGGCAACTGATATGGACGGTTGTCAGTATAAAGGACAGGGGCAGTCTGTGACAAACACTCTGGTTTTTAAACGTGAGGAGTTGCTTTACGATATAGAAAACTATGCATTTGTCACGGGCGACCTGTTGCAGGTAGCCGATGAGCACCTAAAGCACCAAGTCTTTGATGTTTCACAGGACGGGAATGAAGACCTTGCAACCCGTGTGCTCAATATGGCCCATGCCGAATGTGTAGAAACGCTCTACCCATATACTAAGATACCATGCATACCCGGTGAACAGTTGGATAATACATTAGTAGCTCCAGAGGAATATGAAATCGAACTGACTTTACCTGTTCAGTTTTCACGCACTACGATTGTGTTATTGCGCGAGCTGATTCATGACTACTTTGTATGCCGAGTACTTGGGGAGTGGCTGGGAGTGACGGCGCCAAGTGCGCAGCCTTTCTGGAAAGAAAGACTGGAGGAGCTGCAAGCACGGATGAAGAAAGCTATGCTTGGCCGACGGAAGCCACTGAGACGTAAACAATCAATGTTCTAAACAGAGGCCGAGACGCATCACGCGCCCCGGCCTCTTAACATTCTCACATGATATGTTGTTATCTATCAGCGTAGCTGATTTGTCAGACGTGGGGTAAACTGCAGTGAGGCTCCGAAGATGCTTTCATCTTCAGTAAGAGAGCATAATAGTGCTATACGGAAATACTTGTAGGGAGTACCTCGGAAGCCACGCAGGAAATGGTCTTTGCTTGACCATACCAAATGCCAGTTGATAAGGTCGCGTGAGCCATAGAGAGCAGACTGGACGTGACCTTTAGCAAAGTTGCCGCGCTGGATGATGGTATCTACAGTTTTCAGCACGTCAGCTGCATCGAGTTTAAGTGGGCGAGTTACCAGAAGGCCATTGATCTGTTCACCATCTGTTTTGGCAAAGTTCACCATCTTTCCGTCAGTCGTGACTGCCAACGCTTCGGGATATGAATTTACGTTGTAACGTATTTCAGAATACATCATTCCCCACATTTTCGTCTTCAACGAATAGACATAAGCATAGGTGTATTGCTCATTGTAGATAATGATACGCTGATGTACGTAGTCATAAATCATACGGCATTGNTTCAAAAAATGAGTGAACGGCTGCAACGGCAGACAGGAATCAGTATAGTGGCCGAGCATGGCGTGGAGTGTTTCTATTCCGGGAAGACCGCGAATNTCGAAAGGATAGTCATTGTTGATGCTATCGGAGATACACGTAGTGTTTGAGCCGGAAATAAGCATAATGCCTCTATCTGTTGGGAACAGGACAGCAGAATCAATCTGAGTGATTCCGTCAGGATTAGTACAAACGTCGCGACTGATGGGTTGCTTTGCAGCATATGCTCCTGTAGATGTGAGCTCCAGCGCCCATACACCTTCCGTTGTAAACGCATAGAGGGGGAATTGGCCAAACTGCCCTTGTGATAGCGCCTTTGCAGCAGAACAAAGTCGGATGACATCTCCTGAACCTACAGTGTTAATTCCCAATGCCGGGAATACAAATGGATTATTAACCTCAGAGGTGTATATCTTTGACCGGACATTAACGAACATATTGCTTTGTTCCGTTTCCGGCTCTGCTGATTCAGGAGTAGGGTCAGGTGAGAAGTTCCCACTGTAATAATATGCTCCATTCAGGAAATCATGAGGGGTGAGATTAATAATGTATTTCAGTTTACTGTCAATGAATACTTCCATCTTGTATGCGGAGGCATCAGGATAGAAGATATACCGGGGAAAATTACCGGATGGATTATAGAACAGGTCTTCCTCTAAGTGTGATCCGGCATGAACAGCATGGCACCTTACTCCGTTGAGTCTGGTCCAAACTGTAATCCTAACATTTGTGGCCTCTAAACCATCGGGATTGCTGAATTGTGTGGATGAACGGAGTGTGAACGGTTCAGGAGGTGTAATGATAACTCCTGCAAGATTTATTCGTGAGTTAAACGCATATAATGAGGAAGCAGAAATCTTACAATGTGACTGGAAATCATCGCTCATTACTTCACGTGCCACAAGTGGAGTAAGGTCTTTATCAGTCAACTTGAGGCGTGACATGGACGTCATGGGCGTTATATCCTTTATATCAATCTCGGCTATTTTATAGAAATTGTGTGAACTGCGGATATTNTCATGGAAGTGNTCATGTTGTTTAATATTAACTACATCATATCCATCGGAAACCGCGGTAGACATAGTGTGGTCTATATATTTAGATNCNGAATTATCAGCATAATGGCCCACAAATACAGCNGAGGGTGGCGTAGGTGCATTTTCTCCACGTAAACTGTCGCCCTCTTGTGCCCAGTTATAGAGTGATAATAGCATTGACCGAATATTAGTTACGGTACGACCTGTTAAATCCTTTGACTGGTCGTAAGTATAGATAGGTGCAGAGATGAAGACGTCAATTCCTTTAATAAGGTCCTCCCATTTGGCCAAGTCTGTTACACAATCAGTAAGAATGCGATAAGTAAGCTCAAAGTAGTCTACATTTAGTTGGAATGTAGCATTGAGAGTACCTTCCTCCTGAGGTGAAGAGNCATCATCACTATATTTGATTATGGGTGGTATAACGGATGGGAGCATTAATATGGGTGCGGAGTGCCAACTGTGAGTCCCATCGTATAGACGGTATGCATATCTTACGAAAAAAGGTTGGTAAAATCGGCCACATGATGTTACTGTTTCAGCAATGGCAGAATTAAGAAGACTATACACTGCTTCTGTCATTGAAGCAAGTTCAGCCTTCGTTGCCCCACCCCGTTCAGCACTCCATCGAGGTGAGCATCGTGCCGGAATAGGACACTTCTTTGACTCCATGATTGTACCAATNCGACACATGCCGAAGTCAATAGAGATGAATGGTGGTTTACTTCCCAAAGAGATATAATNTCCATCTCTCCAAAGAAGATATTTTATACCATCGGTTGTTGCAATCACGATTGTATTTCCGACAGCATCCATGTCAAGCACTTGATTAANTGAGAGTATAAACTTAGCCTTATCAGTNACTGTATCTTTAGGGTCTTGCTCAACCCAAAAGAGATCAGAATANCTGCCTGCTACATCTCGTGCGAGTATATAGTTGACTTGTCCCGGAACTTTGTGGATGAAGAAAACTCTTTCCCCTGCTTTTAAACTAAGAGCTACACTTGGTTTACGAATCGTTCTTATCTGACCACCATCCTCCGGAATGAGGTTGATGGATGCTGCGAGGTCGCCGTCCTGACATTCGTAGTCGGAGGGTTGCGCAGTGAAGCCTCCATACTTAATTTCTTTTAACATGATTTGGCAAGATTAAGTTTTACAATGATTGGCATAAGCAGTCGGCCGTCCTTGTCTTTAACTACCTCTCCACAGGGCAACGCGGCTTTCTTGTCAGCTCCTGAAGCCTCCAACATGGCTTTACAGAGTCGTATTGATGAGCCTCTAAAATGTTTACCCCTCTTACATGATGGGTAGACCTGAGCTTCAAATCGTCCCCATGAGGCTTCTCCGACATGGCGGGATACGTAGAGGAAGTAGTCAATACCGTCACTCAACACATCCACAGCATCGCCGGGAGATATGTTGAGAGCACGAACAACGCGAGCAGTCACATCAAAGTGACCGTTCGCGCGGAAAATAATGTCAGAGCGTCGAACTGTTCCGAGTATACTTTTCATGCGGTCTTTCGATTTGGAAATAGAGACGGCCTTGCGGTGTGAGTTGGGTCGTCACCGTGAGTTTACAGGGCTTCATGGCCTGTGCCACGCCGTAGTCGTAGAGGATTTTTGAGACGGTAGGGTTGAGACTCTCGAAGCCGATACACTTGTGTTTTGAATTGTACTGAATATCGGCAAGTTGAGTCGGTTGGGAGAATGGAACATGGATCACAAATCCGTAACACCTTGTGGCCGGAGTATAGAATACAAAGGCTTTAGGAGGATTATCGGACTTTTCCGTGAGCTGCTTAATATTTCTGAAAAGGCTTCGGGAGAAAGTTATAGAACTGTCATTGGGGTCAACTATCACAAAATTGCGTCGGTTACGCCACCATGAGATTAGTGCCTTTGGTTGTTGCCAAAGATATTTTGCGAGTGATTTAATATGATGAAACAATGATTGGAGCATGTAGCGAAAGTATTATAATTTAGTCGTTAAGTTGGAATAGTCGTGTCGCGAACGGAACGACACTGTTTCTTTCAACCCTTGTTGGAAGCGTTTCTTATATTGGAATATTCCCTTCGGGAACGGAAAGATACGGTTTCCACAAACTTGTAGGATAGGTTGCTTTCGAGAGCATTGCGATGATCATCCGCTTCCTGCTTATTCCGGAAGATGAAGCTCGACACCTCGCACTTATTTGTGCCTCGTGTGTGAATGATGTTGGCGTAGTATTTACGACCGAGGATTAGAGCGAGAATCTCGGTGAGTACGGTTGTTGTCTGGATCATTGTTTTGTAAGTTTGATAGTTATTTCGGCAAAAGGCAATATCATAATTGCTCATAATAGAACGGCCTTAGAATCCTTTAGCACGATTTCTGTGAATACGTGCTTGTCGTAAAGCACGGCGGCATGGTGTTCGAGATTGCATCCTTTGGAGCTTTGCCATCCTTCTGCCATGAAGATGGCATCGCAGTCCAACAGGGCCTCAATGTCGCGACCCATGTAGTGGGAATAGGGCTTGTCTTTGTCGGCACAGACATCGAACGGGGTTATAACTTCGTTAGAATCGCTTGAGATAATTTGCTTAAGTATGTCGGCACGTTCTTTGACCTCTTCAATGTCGTGGCCGGTAATGGGGATTGAAATGTAGATTTTCATATTTATTGTTTTAATGAGTCGTGATAGTCCTGGTGATAGTCTGGAGAGATAATATCAGGTAATAGAGGTATCGCTCTTATGGTGTGGCAGATGGTAACACACCAAAGGGGTTTTCGATGCCACGATAGACACGATCTATATACCAATGATTTTTTGGCCACAACTCATGATGTGGCAACGTAGAGGTCCATACATGACATTCTAAAACTGAGCCGTCGAGTGCGCAGTCCACAGCTGTTAAGATAAGCAGCCTTAGGATGTGGCCGTCAGCACCGGCAATGTCGGGCAGAGCGTCATAGTCTATCTCATTCTCATGGGGATAGGAATGAGATTGTTTGGTATATTGTTTTTCTTGCATCTATTTTGGTGTTGTTTAAAATTGATACTACCTTTGCATCGTATTTGGCGGAATGGTAGACGCGCATGAATGTCAATCATGTGTCCGTAAGGGCGTGTGGGTTCGACTCCCATAATACCTACCCGGAGGATAGTGCTTAGGCACTGTCCTCCTTTTTATTTTTTCTGTCATCTCTCTTCTTTTTAAGTTGTTGCAATTCTTGTTTGAGTTGGTTAATACGCTGCTGAACAATGTCGTATAGGTGTTCCCCATTGATAGTAAAATTCGGCAGTTTGTAATAAGCCATTTCCCATTGGAGGTTTGCTATATGCCTTTTCAGCCTCTTCTTGGTCTTGCGGATGCTCGGCATAGGTCAATCTCCTAATTTGTCAAGTAAGGCACAGAACTTGCCCTCTATGCAGTCAAACTCATCATCAGGCAGGTTATGCTCATTGCGGTATAATGAAAGCTCAATGAGGGCATCATGAGCGAGGTCGCAAACTTCTTTTAAGAAGTCCTCTACATTCTCGCCATTGATTGAGACCTCTGTCCTTGTCTCAGTTGTTGTTTTGATTTCAAGATGTTTCATACTCACTACTTGTCAAAGTCCATTATGTTGTCGGCGGTAAAACCATAAACCTCGTTTCGGCGTAATTCACTTTCACCTACAATAATTGAAGTCGAAAGCGTTTCTTGTTTATAGTCGCAGTGAAAGACAATCTCTGCGTCAAACTCCCTCAGAAGCGACTGCAAGCGCGTGAGGAAAGTGGTGCTGCGGTCGTATGGCTCTACCAACTCCAAATCCTCGCCATTAACTGAATCTGCAGTACATCGAACTGCATCACAACCACACATATCCGCGTCAACGACGGTGTATTCATTGCCGGCTTTTAAGCAGTCCTCTACGTAGTGGTCGTACTCGCCTACAAAGCGCACTCGGTCACCCTTATTTATCTTGTATTCTTTGCTCATATTCTCTTTCCTAATTTGATAATAAATACTTCTTTTTCTTTTGGCGCGCCCCAATCTGGGTTGCCGTAGCCGATTGACGTGCCTTTGAACTCATAGAGCATAGTGGCGTTGGTGTAGCCTCGGTGGAAACATACGGCATCGTAATGTTGCCAACGAATATTCATGTGCGCTCTTTGAGCATCGGATTTCACAGCATTGAGGATCTTTTCCTCGTCATACTCAAAATATTGTTTAAGATATATCCAATCGCCTTTTACAAGCAATCGCGAGCAATACAACGATGTTATATCTCTGTATTCATCGGGTTTCTCACCGCTCTCAATCATGTCCCACCACTTGCGTTTGAGGACTAAGTGCAGTATACTTTGGCTCTTTTCTTTTGTCATACTTCTGTCGATTGGTTGGGGATGAGGTCGGGGTTGTCGTGGATGTTGCCGATAACCTCAAACTCACCTGCAAACTTTTCCCACCAATCAGGACCAGGGTGCTGTAAGTTCATGACCCAAAAGTCTTTGTCCTGGTAAAATTTAGTTGGCATTAAAGACCACGACATTTTATCCCAAAGTACAACACGAGGATAACGCCCATTAACTGTGATGATATCCCCCTCGTAGATTTCCTTGCCGTTACGGTCGGTCAGACCGGTGAATTGCCCTACTGTTTCGGGAACGACATTCCAAGCGTCTAACTTGTAGTTATGCTTACGAGGTACGTGTATGTTATGTTCGCCATCGCCATAAACGAGTAGTGAGCCATATACCCAGTCACATTTTCCTTTGACCTTGCCTCTGAATTTAATCTTTCTCATATACCTTTCATTGTTTCTTGATAGAACCTCTCTTCCTCTATGCAGTCAACACAGACCTCCTGCCCCTCTTCGGTATAGATAAGTTCATCAGACTTTTCTCCGCACCATTCACACTCACCGCTGTGAAGGTCGGAAGGATGATAAGTGGTTTCGGTAATCATAGCTTTTCTATTTCTGATTCAAAGTGGTCAAGCGCTTTCTCAATGGCTTCTGCAAAAAACTCTTTTGCTTCATTGGGGATAGGGAATTTTGTGTCGTTTACCACAAATGACCATGGGTAACATTGACCGCTTATAATGCCTGATCTTATATCCAATATAGCTTCTCTCTTAGTCATGAGAGTTACCACGTTTAGTGCTTCGATTAATTCCATTGTTAGAATAGTCTTTGTTGGTTCTGGTATTCGATGATTCTTTTTCTGGCCGCATCGTAGTAGTGCTGATCCAGTTCTATGCCTAAGAGTTAGAAGCCTAGTCTCTCACAGGCTATGGCATGGCTGCCACTGCCGAGATGAGTATCAAGAATCTTCCATCCCTCCTTCGCGTATTGCGTCAGTAGCCACGCATAGAGCGCTACCGGTTTCTGTGTAGGATGAATCCTCTTTTCGTTGAGTTTCTTATTACCCTGCATCACTCTCCCCTCCCGGATTGATTTGCCTTGACACATCCCGTTCCACATGAAGGGGAAGAGACGGACGGAGGAGAAAAGATTGGTAGCTGCTATTTCACAGTCGGAGTAAGTTGAGGATTGATTGCATTTGTCCCAGATAATACGGCCCGAAGCAAAGGGATAGCCTATGAAATAGTTACAGCCCCAAACAATGTAATACTTCGCAACACGCCTCAGCTCATTGAAATATTCAGAGTCCGGAACGTGCCATTTGTCCGACTTATGATAATCAACCCTCTTTACCCCAGTAGTGCTCTGTGATTTGCCATAATATCCGCGGCGTTCAGGCCCTGAGAAATACGGTGGGTCTACAATCGCAAGGTCAAAGCTATTGTCAGGCATCTCCCTGAGAATGTCCATACAATCGCCGTGATGAAGCGTGATGTTGCCGAGAGTTTCCATTAAGCTACTTGTTTGGAGTGATACTTCCTGAAATCGAAGTCACGTATACCGGAGCATAGAGCCTCGCACAGTTTTCTTGCAATAGTTACCTCCACGGCATTTCCAAGGAACTTCTTTTGCTCAGCCTGAGTACCAATCAGCACGTAGTTTCTCGGGAAGCCCTGAATCAGCTTGATTTCCTCAATCGTAAGCATGCGCATCTTTATGTCCACGATACCGTAAAGCGCCATAAATTCCTTTATCTTAACCATCATTGTACTGTCGGTATCATATATCCGTACTGATATTTCTCCTGTCTCAGCCACTATGAGATATGGCGGTCTCTTATCCATTCGTGCTATAAGGGTAAAGCAGGGATCTTCAACTGATGACCCTGAGGAGTTAAACTGAGGATTCATCAGGTAATGATACTTATGATTGGCCGTTATGACACGAGACGGAGAGTCTGCCAATGCACCTATGTTGCTGAAATTTGTATCCATAATCCAGGGACATACCGTTACGAGTTTTTGTTTGGGATTGGTCAGCACAGCCGGATTGGGAGACTCGCAGCTTGATATTTGCCCTCCCCCGGAATATTCGTTGGCAATGAATCTGTACGAAACCTTAGCGAGTTTGTCTTTAGTGGTAAGTGTCGGAGCGGGACGATTGAGCGGAATATTATAACCGTTACCATACTGAACTGTTATGAAAGCATGATGATCGACGGTTGTAATAGTACCTGCAGGACTATCCACCGAAGTATTTTTGCTGTATGGACTACCGCTGAATTGCTTGGACAGAAAAGACACGCTTGCAAGTGCAAGACGGTTCTGTGTCGCAACTGTGGGGCATGGATGGTCCAATGATGGCGGTACATATTTTCCGCGCTGACTCATAGAATTGTATTTAATCATGAAGGCTTTCTTACCTCCGGCCACAAACTTTATCAAGCCGGCATATATTCTTTCAAGAGTCTTTTCAGCAAGCGGTTTCTTACGCCCGAAGATACTATCCCCCTCGTTATCGAAGTCAAGAACATCACTTACAGGTCGCCACTTCTTAATATCATTGAACAAGTTTTTGTCTCCACTCTTGCAGTGTGTCTGTTCAGGAAATACGATAGGCAGTCCTTTACGAGCGAATATGCCGAAGAATCGTTTGCGTGAGGTGTATGCTCCATAGTCAGCTGCATTCAAAATGCGGAAGTCAAACTCATAGCCGTATTTCTTGACTTTATTGACCCATCGGACGTATGAGCGTCCTCTGTCTTTTGATACCGGTCGGCCGTTCTCATCAATCGCACCCCACGACATAAACTCTTCGACATTCTCGATCTGAATATAGTCGGGGTCAATAGCTTCGATGTATCGGAAGAGGTGCTCGGCAAGTGTACGGCTGTCTGCATCGCGGGGTAATCCGCCTTTCGCGCGGCTGAAGTTGGTACATTCGAGTGACGCCCACAGTACGGTCAACGCTTCGGGATTCTCAGCCCGGCACTGACGCAGATGGCTCACCAACGGAGACAGCTCCAACGTTCTGATGTCCTCCGTAAAGTGAAGCGCGTCAGGGTGATTTGAGGCGTGTGAGGCTATAGCCTTTGCATCGTGGTTTACGCAGGCAATAACCTTGGCACATTTCTCGCCGTCAAGGCGTGCGGTATTTACTCCGGTTGAGGTCCCTCCGGCACCGCAGAAGAGGTCAATGTATAATAGATTAATCATATTGATTATCAGTAGTTCTTAATGTGTGGGGTATGTGGAGTCCCGCGCGATGATTGTAGCTCTTTCCTCGGCGATCTGCGACTGTATAAGATCGGCTATATTGCTGTTTGGATCAAGGCCGCGTGACCGCAGATATTCTGATGGAGATACACGATCTGTCTTTGTCTGTTGGTCTATCTGTAGGCGCTCCCTACGCAGCCTTTCGGCTCTTTGTCGTTGATTTTCACCTACAGAGGGCATCTGCCTCGGTGGAGTGATGCCTTTAGCGATAAGTTTGCGCAGCCAACGGGCGAAGTGTGAGCGGGCATCGTCAAGTGAGGTGTGAGTAGCCGAATATTCCTCGACGCGGAACATGTTGAGGTAGCCGTGCAGAGCCGCAAGCTCTATGTGGTGAAGGTCTGCAAGTGACCGACACCATGCGTCATCACGAGTGAGAATATCTACCTCGCAGCTGACCGTAGCACAGTATACCTCCTGAGAATCTTCAATACTTTTACTTCCGGCGGGAGAGGGATTTTTTTTACCTCCTTCAGGAGGTTTTTTATTTACTTTACTTTTATTTACTTTACTTTGTGTCATTTCCGCGGAAGAAACGGGAGTTTCCGCGCCGGAAATGAGGGTTTCTTCCGCGGAAACCACGGATGTGGCCTTTCCGGTAGCTTTCACTGATGCTACTGAACAGTTACTGTCTTTGATATCCTCACCTTTTTCTGATGATTGTTTGGAGGACGTTTTAGGAGCCTCAATCAGATATGGAAGATCCGGATCAAGAGTGCGCTTGCGTACCGAATTGAAGTACCTTGCCTGTATGCCGCGCGACGTGAGTATCATATCCGAGTCAAAGAGGGCCTTATCGAAGAAGCCCCATTTGACCAAGCGATTCACAATCTGGTCGAGCAGCTGTGCAGACATTCCGGGTATGGAACGCAGGACCTTATAGCGGATCATGTCTGACCACTCAATGAAATATCCGTTACGGTATATCGCACAGAGGAGTCGCAATGTCACTATTTCACCTTTGAGTCCGTACTCGCCCGAGATCGCCACTATCTTCTCGTCGTCGAAGAAGTCTACGTCAAGGGGAAAGTACTCAAGGCCATTTTTCTTAGGTCGTGCCATAGGTAGTTATTATCAGTTGTAGTTGGCAGCTCAAGTCTCTTTAATCCTTATGCCATGAATGAAGAGCATGAGCTTGCGCTTGATTCTGTATTCGGGTGTCCGGAATCCTTTGGTGTCCTCCACGATAGTCTGTCCGGTCTCATTGTCTGTGTATACGAAGTCTGCGATGTATTTGCAGGCGCGTTCACCCTCCTGGGCAGGGATAAGTTCGTAGGAAACTTGCTCACGAAGGTCAGAGATAAGGCCTGCGCGTTGCATCAGCTTCAGTACATTGGCCCGGTTGTGTTCCTTCCGGGAAGCGTAGCCGCCGGATTTTTCTGCATGGTACTTGCTTGGCTTCTTAGAAGATGGTGCAGCGCGCATAGCCCTAAATTCTTCAATCGTCATAACCACTCTCATTATACACTTTTGAGAATTCTACAGGAATGAAACAACCTATAGGAATTATCTTAGACTCCTCAATGAATGAGTTTATCTGATACTTGACAAAAGTGCGTTCGGGATGCTTTAAAGACTCTCTGAAACGTTCCTCCTGATTATCACGGAGCCATTTCTCGATAAGCATATTGGCACGAACGGCGGAAAAAGTCTGAACTATGAATGTATGGTCTTCTTCGATGTCCCCTTCCTTATCGTCGTGAAGGACAACATGCGCCCCAATTTGATAGAATTTCTTGGTTTCTTTTTTATCATCGGCATTTTCTTCAATATCTGGATTCCCTTTGCTGATGTTATCGCAGGTTGCCTCAACATAGTCTTCCATCGACATTTCTCCTTTCAAATATGCCGCATTAAGTTCATACTTACGAGCTTCAGCCGATTTGAGGCGGTCAATGATTACTACACAATATTCCATCTCCTTGATGTCGGTAATCTCAAAACCACCTTTGTAGTTCAACTCAATATAGTCAACCATTATGACTAAAGCGTTGGCTACAGAATTGGCATAAAGAAGAAATGATTTACGCTTTCCGTCAATTTTGGCAACCGCCTTATATGGAAATAAGGAACGGTTCTCAAGCAACATCCCCTGTCGGTTCTGATTGGAGACTTCAACTTCTTTGAGCGACCCTTCAGACATCATAAAGTTAATGGAACAGAGAACGTCCTGACTGATATATGTACCTCGTTCAAGAAGTATTTCATTACGCTCAATAGACACTGTTTTACCTGTATCCTCGTCTACGAAGTCCTCAGTCCACGTCTTTAATGCGCGTCGAGCAACCCATTTACCCAACATCTTACTTGTGTCATCCGTAACATACCGGATTTCCGTTTTGCGAGATTCCATGCTCATGAGTTCATGCGTTTTTTGAGTTCATTACTGAGTTTGAATTTCACTGTTCGCTGAGCCGGGATCAACAGAGTAGTACCGGCATTGATGTTGCGGGCCTTCTTTTCTTTTGTGGTCTTGACCTCCAATGTGCCGAAGCCTCTGAGATATACATTCTCACCACGCACGAAAGAGTCGGAGATGACGCCGATAACTCCTTCGACGGCACGGATGGCTGATGAACGATGAAGACCACAGTTATCTGTCAGATGGTCAATGATGTCTTGTTTTGTCATAAGTCTGTTGATTTAGCCCGGGTGCTATGACGGGTTGGGAACTTGTGCTTAATAAATATGAAAAGTTGTCAGAGCACCAGGGAAATGTTATTTATGTTACTTTGTCCTTAATTTGTTTGCCAGTCGTTTAATCATCTGCGCACGGATTATGTATCTTTGTCCGTGCTGCTTCCCGTAGAGGTCGGCGGCGTCATCGAGATATTTCACGAGACGTTTAAGGTCGGATTTGCATACCTCAGCCATGACGGGATGTGTCAAGGTTTGTAGAATCCCTGAAAGCGTACCGTGCCGAAGTATTCGGGTGATTTGATAAGTCCGTCACCGTGACCGGCGAGAGTCTCGGCACCCTCTTCGTCAAGCACCACCTTGGAGTCAACCGCCTTGGGCACACGGAAACATACCTGCACGGGGAAGTTGACCTTTGCATCACCGGTGATAACTTTGGTGGAGGCTCGTTGTGTGGCTGCCACAATACGGTAGCCGAGGGAGCGGCCCTTCTGGAGTAGCATCTTAAGATTTTCTTCAAGGGACTTCTCACGCCCTACGGTTCGTATCTCGTATTTGGGGATGAGCAATCCCATGGGACCACGCTTGGTGCCAACCTCTACCTTTTCGCGTATGTCAAGCTCCTTGCCGGAGCGGGCAGAGGAAACGGCATCGGCAAACTCATCGAATACAATCAGGGTGTATGCGCTCGCCCCGGTCTTTGCCCGCTCCTGCATTTCCTCTACGAGCTGCTTCATACGTAGCTCAATATCGGCGATATCAGCTATGACCTCGCATCCCGGCAGTTTATTGATGAATTCATACTTGGGGTCAAGGACAATGATACGTTTTACTCCCGCGAGTCGTGCGTATTCAATGGTGCTCTTGATACAGACTGATTTACCTGATCCCGTAGCACCGCAGATGAGCATGTGGGGTGTTGACTGGTTGTCGATGTCCCAGTGTACGGTCTCGCCGAAGTTGTTGAGGCCAATGGGTATGCGTTTACCCTTAAGATATTTTTCGTCCCACATGAGCGTGTCGCCAGAGCGGTGAGGAGCCTCGATACAGAGATAAGAGTGGCCTTGGTGCATTGACAGTGTGGGAAGCACACGTACCGAGGGCACGTCAATGGCATTGGCGATATCCAATGCATGAGAAGCTATGTTTGCTATTTTGACACCCGCACCTATTTCAAGGAGGTAAGAGGTGGAGGAGTATGCTCCGAGGACATGGGCCACTCTGGCCATGATACCAAAGGAGCGTAGGGTGTGTTCGATTTTTTCTTGTGGAGTCATATCGTCGCGTAGTTCGTAGGAAATGAATGTTGCCGCTTTCTTGCGGAAGGAGGTGATAACCTTTGGGGTAATTGAAGCTGTAGAAGCGTCGCGGACTTTTTTATGGCGGCGTGCGATAAGCAGCTTCTTACTTTCGGGAATATTGAAGTCATCAATGTCGGCGATGAGCGTACGTGCCCAGAAGTCATACAGCTCTGCCCTATCGGCCATAGGGTCCGCGTCATTGATGGTGTAGAGATAGTCGGGGTCACTTGTCGCCTGCATGACGCGGCGCAGAGGTTCGTAGAGTATCGCCTCGTAAAGTCGGCGGGTGTCAGGATCAAGCGTGATGACCTTCTTCCTGAGTTGCGGGGTGCCGTCCTTATTTATGCTGTACTTATTCTCCATGTACCACACTTCATCAATCGGCAGCTCAGGATGAGTAGCCTCCCATGAGAGGGCATATACGATGGCCTGTTTGGCTCCGGTATAGGCAAGCTCGGCGTCATCGGTATATGCTGACTTAGATTTGTGGTCAATGATGACTATACGTCCGTCGGTCAGTTCTACTATAAGGTCAATCTGACCGTGGCAAGGGAGAGGTATGTCTACCCCATTGACCACAAGCCACTGGTCGGTACGGACCTCTACGGCAATTACCCGTGCTATCTCTGAGGTATAGAGGGAGCGTTCCTTATAGAAGTTGGAGATTAGAGCGTTGGCAATCTTTGTTGCTGTCTCGATGCAGTTCTCTACGGTCGGGGCCTTTTTACCGAGCTTCCAGTCATTGGCTTTGACTTCGTCTATGCTTTTGAAGGCAGCCTCCTGCATGATGGCCATTGAGACTTCGTTACCCTCGTCGCGCAGCTCTTCAAAGTAAGCCTGCAGGGCGGCATGATAGGCCGTGCCGGCCACTGTTGCAGGTGAGCGGCGGGATGGCTCACGATAAATATAGCGGCGCTCAAACTCCTTCTCATTGCGGGCGAATGTCGCTACTCCGGAGTAGGACCATGAGTCAATGAGGAAGTTTGAGAAGTGTTCCTCAAGCTGCTCATTGGTGAAGAGGGTATATTTATTGACGTTTGTTCGCATGGTTGGAAGTTATCTACATGGATATGGTATCAGGGCATATCTAATTGCACCTGCTTATTTGCCTTTTTTCTGTTATTGGCTGATGACGCATTATCGGTACTGTCGGCAGTCTCGGTAGGCACAGCGGTGTCAGAGTCATTGCGGCTACGGCGCAGACGCTCCTTGGCTTCGTCGATAGCAGATGATGAGGGCTTCTGTCGGCTGCTGGAGCCTTTTACCTCTTCATAATCTACGTCCACGATATCATGCTGCTCCTCCTCGGTACGGAAGCCCATCGACATCTCGGGGGCGAAGGTTGACACCCAGAAGGAGGCGGCACGGTAGCGCAGCATAAGGTTGGGCATAGATGGCCATTTGGATCCGTCCTTGGTATACCACCCCTCCTGTACAGCCATGCGTATAGAAACAGGAGGCGAATTAAGCACCTTACCGGTTTTCTTCTCGGTAGCAAAAGCCACGCATACAAGATTGTCCATCTCGGGCTTATCAAAAGGCTTGAGTATTTCATGATTCTTGCCGTCCTTGCCCTTCTCCCAAGTCTTATAACTGACATCTCCTACCGTGCCCTCAACGGTGATACGATAGTCGAGCGTAGTATAACGGCCACAGGTATTGACACAACCTATGAGGAACCTTGATTTCCACGTGGGATTACCCTTGACCACGCAAAGATTCTGCATGACGGTGAGTGGAAAAACGCCAAGACGTGCTGCCATCTCTACCGCAATAATACAGTCTCCTATATTGCCTTTATAGGCAGCAGGTACAAAGTTTGACTCAGAGAGCGGTTTGGCAATCCGCTGATAGGTCTCGAACTGTCGTTGCATCTGTCCGGCGATGGAGGCGCTATACTCTGCATTGGCGCGTGTCTGTGCCAATTGCAGGTTATAGTTGGCCATCTGTAGATCCTTGTCCATCATTTGCTGCTGTTCGGGTTGTGCTTCTGCCCTTTCGGGAGCTGCTTGAGTTGAGGATTGATTGCTCATGTTGAATATTATTTACGGATTAGAAAATAGTCTATAATCAATGGATGAGGCCATGTTTAGAAAAACCGGCCCCATCTCGTGGAGCCGGTAACTAAACATGAGCAGATTCCTCGCATGGCGAAGCATCTTTGTCGTGAGTGCATCCACGGTCTAATCGTGGATGGAGTCAGAAACCATTCTAAATGGTGGGCAGTGCGGGAGTCGAACCCGCCTCTCTGCTTCGGTGCACCTCCGCAGTGTTTCATCCGTCTAAACTGACTGCCCATAAAAAACCGCCCGCGCTTCACAGCGAAGACGGAAAAAGAAAGGGATTTTGTAAAACCATTTAAAACAAAATGCAGAAAAGTAATTATCTTTGCCTTTATAAAAAGAAAGGAATATGAAACCAGTATCACTCTTGATTTTTCCCGCGAGGATTAAACGAGAGAGTTTCGTCGTACATCAACCTGTAGATTTCCCGAGTTAAGTCATCATAACTTAGTTCGGGCTGATAACTGTGTCTCAAGGCGATCTCAAGGCACTTACGCCGACGATGGAGTTCTATCTGCCGAATGAAGAATCTTTTTAACTTTTTGAACATGATTACTATAGATTAGTGGGTTGCTTGTCGTGGTGGAAGAAATGGGACTCGAACCCATACAGCCTTGCGGCCACCGCAGTTTGAGTGCGGCGCGTATACCAATTCCGCCATTCTTCCGGGAATGTCGTCCACGTTTCGCAACGGAGACGACCGGCAATTAAAACTATAGAAAATAACACCTATTGGGATAGAGGACAACAGGCGGGACTCGAACCCGCGGCCTTACGCAATAATCAGTTCCTCATACTTAGTGAAACTTCTACTGTAGTTACACCAATTATCTACGTATGCTCTGCCAACTGAGCTACTGTTGTCTAGGGTCAATATGTAGGGCAGCGACTTAACGCTGCATTAAAAGTCATACTTGCTACTGGCGTCCATAACGTCCGTTCGTGAGATACTGTGATTGGTTACACAGCCGCATCGCGGATTTCATCCCGCAGATTAGCTACCGTCTCGCTATCTATGGGTTGAGGTACTGCGTACCTTGCGAGGTCAGGCCTCCCGTTATGGGTCGTTTTTATTGAGCGTTGCCGAGGTGGGGATCGAACCCACGATGCCGGAACCAAAATCCGAAGTGTTACCACTACACTACTCGGCAGTTAACTTCTGTTAGAAGTAGTCTTGTTTTGTATCTTTGAGGCGTTGCAACTCTATCAAGCGGTATTCGATTTTTCCGGGACGTTTGCAGGGTTCAATTTTGCCCGTTTCGCGCCACCGCATTACATTGCATTTGCCGAAGCGACGAAAGGCTTCGTTCTGGCAGATATATTCCGGCTCGTCCTTCTTGCGTATTCTCTCGGTGAGAGCATCTGCAAGGTCATTGAGAAACACACCGTAGGGTACTGCCCTATCGCTAAACTGGATCATCATAGTTTATTTCCTCCTTGGTTATTTTCCATTTCAGCCCTGTGACTCTCTGTAACTGCATCTTAATTTTAAGAGCCATGGAAAGAGTGTGTGACCATGCTCTCGAACTGAGTTTGCGATTAACGGGCTTAATGAAATATATTGTCATGATTTGGCTTTTAGCTCTCTGGATCGATATTCGCGAAGTTCTTTGAGCGAGGCTTTAAACAGAAGTCTATAGCCGCTGCCATAGCCAATGAGGGCGAAGCCTGCTGTACAACATATCTCATTTGCTATGAGACAGCGTATGGCGTATCCGAGGCCAAAGATGATGACCGCCACCGAGGCAATAATCTGGGCTATCAGAAATGCTCTTTTGTTCATATGGGTATGGGTGGGATTAAATAGTTTCTTGCAATAGGTCGTAGAAGTCGCGGCGTATCTGTCTGAGCTGTCTGCGGGCTTCTTCTGTGTCTGCTATATTGATGAGCACCGAGATTTTATCATAGTCCCATCTGTGAAAGTTCTCAGCTTTCTCTATGAGTTTTTTATCGAAGTCGGTCATGGGTGGTAAGTTTAAAATTGTTCCAAGCTTCTTCGAGTGATAGGCCAGTCGTTAAGTTTGGCTTTCCCAACTCTGATACCTGTGATGGTTTCAAGCAGAAGGCTACAGCCTTTATCAGTCGACTTATGCAGTCTCTCAATGTCAGTCCATATCCGTTTGATCGGATATAATACATTGCGAACCAAGCTCGTTGTTTAAAGCTAAGAGACGGAGGATTACCCGCTCCTATCCAATGAAGATTGAGGGTCCCATCTTCAAATAGCCATATGCCTTGGTGAGAGTCGTGTTTCATTGTTTGGGGAATAGTTCTTCGGGGGTTGTGTCAAGATGCTTGGCGAGTACTTCCTGTGTAAGGGCGTCGGGGGTGGTTTGGCCGCTGATCCAACGGCGTACGGCCAACTCGGATTTTTTCGTGAGTTCTGCGAGTTCTGTAATGAATGCCTGTGAGGGCGTGGGGGGAAGGACCCGTTTCACAGGGGTGGACTTGACATTGTCGTAAATCTCCTTAAGTGTCATATTGTATGGGGTTTTGATTGATTTTTTAAGAGCGCATGGCGTTCATTGAGTTGAAAACTTAGTATCTTACGTATCAGAGCCTCTGAGGCGCTCACCTTTTCTCAGCTTAAGTTCCATTGACCATCCGAGAAGAATCTTACCAACGAGGTCGCTGACCTTGTCGCGATCGGTCGTGCTGTAGGCATAGGCCTCTGCAAGCTTCTCTATGCTTTCAATTATTTCTGCCGCTCGTCCTATGGTCAGGTACTCATGACCCGGCATGGGTTCGTGATTGAATGCTTTTGCGTTGCTATTCTGATCTTTGAGTGTCATTAGTATTTGTATTGCTGATGTTATTTACTTACCTTTGTGATAGTATTTTTTTATCACGATGCAAAGATAAAGCAATGCTTTGAATGCACCAAATTATTCAAAGCATTATAACATTTGTTAACAATTAATGCTTTGAATGTATGAGCGGAGTAAAAGATAGACTTATAGAATACCTTCAACATGAAGGCGTTAACAAAAGTGAGTTTGGACGTCGAATAGGCGTCTCAAGTGCTTTTGTCACGTCCATGCGTAGGTCAATTCAGCCAGATAAGATTTTGGCTATTCAGAGGCACTTCCCAAATCTAAATACAAACTGGCTTCTTACCGGAGAAGGAGAAATGCTTAATGGTCATGCATCCTCGCAGAATCAAGATATCAGTGATGATGAAAACAACTCGTCTCGTCTTATTCCATTCTATGATGCGGAAACATCAGGAGGATATAGTGGGCTTGTCGGTTCGTCAACTTCTGAAGTGGAGATGGCTGGATATATTCAAGCGGGTGGATGGTTCGACAGCAAAGAAACTGCTGCAATACGTCATGTCGGAGACTCCATGGTGGAGTATCCCAGTGGATGTATTCTTGCCGTTAGAGAAGTGACCGAGCGTAGGTTGCTCGTACCAGGTCGCAATTACGTGATAGAGACTTCTGAGTTTAGAGTGACCAAGCGTGTGCAACGCGGCTCTTCTCCTAACACTATTGCCCTTTACTCATCTAACGATGAGACTTATCCCGACGGTCGACTCATTCACGAACCATTTGAGGTCGAATTAGAGGACATCCGCAGAATCTACAGTGTCCTTGGCTATATCGTCAACCAATCAGGCGAATTCAGATTAATCAAACCGTAACTTGTATTTACGTGTCGCGAGGAAGAGCATATAGTCTAATCACAGATGCTTTCTGTCACAGTCTTGGATGGTATCTTACTGTAATACCTCCTCTCCTGCTATATGCTTGCGTTGGTATTTGTGCTATCAAATTTAATCTGAATTTTATCTTAACTGTCGCTATTGTATTCTCCATTGTGCAAATTATTATCTTTATTAGATGTATCGCTTCAGCTATATCTGATTATAGTTGTGAAGTAGAACGACTTAAAGATGAACTAAAAAAACAATATGAAAATAGTAAAACCACTCTCGAAAATCAGATAAAACGCAAAGAAGAGATTCTTGCACACCAGGAAAATCAGTTACATTTGCTCTTAAAGACGACATCACCATTTTCGATGGTTGCTAAAATGAAAAATGATGCGGATTTGATTATCTTCAATGATTCTATTAATTATATGAAGTATAAACGTCATCCTGCTTACAAGGCTGCCGAAGAAATTAAGAGGCTTAGGAAGATTTTTTCTGAAGTGAATAAAAAGGCAGTGGAGATAGAATATAAATATCAATACATCCTCTCACTGATTCCTGAGTTAGAAGAATATATTGATAACGACGAGAGCCTTTTATCAATCAGTGATAGTATAAAGGATAGTAATATTGATGACCTTCGTGATAAACGAACTGATTACCTATCCAAAGAGGAATATGCTCGTCTATCTGAAGATGAAAGAAGTCAATTAGCTCTTGACAGATATATTAAAACCTCAAAAAAGACGAGATGGGAGGTTGGAAGAGACTACGAAATGAGCTGTGCATTTCAGTTGACAAAGCAAGGGTATCGCGTTAATATGTTTGGTATCAAGAATCGCTTCAATGATCTCGGACGTGATTTGATAGCTACTAAGTCTATTCACGGACTAAAGGTGATGATAATTCAGTGTAAGAATTGGTCAGCTAATCACGTGATACATGAGAATGTAATAATGCAATTGTATGGTACAACAACCATGTATAAGATTAGTAGTAGTGTGACGAAGGTAGCCGAGATATTTCCTGTGTTGATGGTCCCCTCATATACTAAATTATCAGACACCGCAGAGAAGTTCGCCAAGGCTCTAAATGTAAGGATTGTAAGGATGGAGAATCTTGATTTTCCTCGAATAAAATGCAATATAAACAATGGGAATAAGATATATCATTTGCCATTTGATCAGCAGTACGATCGTACTGAAATAAAGCTCAAAGGAGAGTTCCTTGCTTATACGGTTAAAGAGGCCTCAGAGAAAGGTTTTAGAAGAGCGCACCGCTATAACATGGCTAATATATCTTGAATCCAAACTTTTTAAAAAAATCATATCAAATGGATGAATTTTCAGATAAGACGCAGTCTAATCCTCAGCTGGAAGACTCTAAAGCTACTTTGTCTGATTTTATAGCCGCAGTTTTATGCCTAATAATTATTACAGGCATGAGTGTTATTGCTTTCAGATTAATAAATCCCACGAGGAGATTCATTGATAAGGACTCAATTTCACAACTATGTGAAATAAGGTATACCACATTAGGAATACAATTTATGAACGGAGGATTAGATTAAATTAAAAATAGAAAATGAAGGACAATGAAAGGTTAGATCGGTTTCTTGCTATTTTAGAACTTATAATACTATTCGCGACTTACATTTCAGTCTTTTTGATTGGAACAGATGCGAAACCAGAATTTCTTCATGGCATCACATGGTGGCTATATTATGCAGCCATGTTATACATCCCATTTGTGATAGGTATATCGGGCTTTATAACATTATTGATTCATAATCGTATAGAGGAATATTTCCCATACAGACACATCTTATGGGCTATAATTAATATAATAATTACAATCCTGCTAACTATCATCGCATTTAAGAACCACTTCTTTGTGAACCAATTTATTGTATTATTGCTATTCTCCATTGAAATATTTATCGTCGCTTTTTTAGATGATGTTAAGAAATTGGTAAAAATTCATTATAATAGAAATGGCATCTATTACATGACTAATATCGAGCCAAAGCCATATAATGGGATTTTTGATTACGAAACCAGTAAAGAGATTCTTATGTCCGATTTGTCTAATATTAAGTTTCATAGAGAAACGATGGAGTTACATTCTTCAGTAAATAATGGTATGGAATCTCTATTGACACGTCTTTCTAACGGAGAATATCTTTTAACGGATGATGACGTTAAGAAGGCCAAATCAGATTTACTAACAATTTATGGTGGCTATCCTGATGATAAATACGGCCTTTACCATAGTGAGTTATTTGCTTTAATCAAAGCACTATACTTACTTGATAGAACAATAACCCATTAGCCCTTTTATATAGGAATTAACCTTCAACTGAAATATGGAACTCAAAGACTTTGTAACAAGTGATATGGACAAAGATATTATAACGCCGAATGAAGTATCGGCACAAGTAGCCGAATTACGGCAAAAGATAAATCGACTCCACCCGGAAAACTGCCCCTTCTGCGGAGGGTATCACTGTATCCGGGTGACACGTCATGGTCAACCGATGCCGGAGACCATGTGCTGTGACGATATGATGCGTGAGGTGCTGAGATTAGAGCGAGAGGTCTTCGGCGGTGACTGAACCCACAGGAGAAGCCGTGCGTTTGTCGCCATCAAGTTTCTCCCGGCTTGGAGGCAACCCGCAGCACTCTTGCATTAAGAAATCGAGATAGTCTTCGTAGAAGATAAAACTCGGCGCATAGCAGAGAAGAACGCTCTCGGCATAGTGGCGGGCGAGATATGGCTGACAGCCTTTCTTGAGATAAAAAGCGAACCATTTCTCAAACACATGTCTGAAATACCAACGGCGGAACAGTTCAAAAAACTTTTTCATTTTCGAGAGATCTAAATTCCCACAAATTTAACTCTGATATTTAGCTCAACAGTATAACTTGTACTACTTATGAACCTCCAACTGATAAAGCGATATGGCGATAGTTATCCCGGGGGGCTGAAAAGGCTCGCCGCAGATGCCGGTATGTCCGAAGCGAACCTCCATCGCTGTATCAGGAACAATAAAATCCAAGCAGGCGATTTAGAAGCACTCTCGCAGCGTTTGGGTGTTGAGATAGGCATTTTCTTTGCCGAAGCCTCAAACGCTGTAGAAACGCAATCTGATAGCCAACACGGCGAAGTTTCGTGGCTGCATGAGAAGATTGCTTTGCTTGAACAGCGTATTAAGGACAAAGACGAACTTATTAAAATGCTGAAACATCAATAATAACAAACAAAATATACGTTTCCCAAATATTGGGAAGTGACTGATAACTCGGCAAATTCAGTTGCGGCGCAGGCTGCCATAGAGGACTAAGACATACTTCTAACACATAAAGACGTTAGGCTGTAATGCTCCGATAAAAAGGAGGTTACAGCCTAACCTGTTCTTAGGGGGTTCGTACACTTGGAAACAGAAATCGAGTCAAATGAACGGCATTTGCATACACTTCTGCATACACCCTTAAAATAGGTCGCATACACCGGACATACACCAATACATACACCTCAAAATTCTTATGTAAATGGCAACACTTAAAGCAGTTGTAAGAAAACAGAGAGCCGACGGTTTCTATGCGGTGTATATACGCATTGTTCACCGTAGTAGAATGGGCTACATCAAGACTGATAAAATCATCAGTCCTAAAAACGTTACGGCCAATGGGGATCTGAAAGACCCGGTTGTAAATGAGTATTGCGGTCGGATGATACTCAAGTATACCGATATGCTGAATAGAAAAGATCTGTCGGCTTATTCGGTTGCCGAGGTTATTGAATACCTCACCCGTGACAGCGGTGTCGAGAGTTTCAGCGATTACGCCAGACTTCACATCGATAGAATGATAAAGTCTGGTCATGGGAGGAATGCAAAAGACTATATGTATGCGTTACAGCATTTGGAAAGATACCTTGGGACCAATCAGATATTGTTTGCCCACCTCTCATCCAATGTCCTAAAGAAGTGGATTGAAACAATGTCCCTGACCAATCGGGCAAAGGAAAAGTACCCAATATGCCTTCGCCAGATTTTCAAGGCAGCTCTCCTTGAACTTAATGACGAGGAGAAAGGTATCATTCGTGTAAAATTCAATCCTTGGTTGAAAGTACAGATTCCTAAGAGTGATAAAGCTGCTCAAAGAGCTATAAGTGCAGAGGCTTGTCGAGAGTTCTTTAACCGCCCTCTTCCCCAAACAAAGATGTTATCTTCGCTTCCTGAGCTTGGCAGAGACGTAGCTATGTTAGTTCTTTGCCTTGGAGGAATAAATACCGCAGACTTGTATGCTCTTAAGAAGTCTGATTACCGAAATGGAGTAATCGGATACAAACGAGCAAAAACAAGACATAGTAGAAAAGATGAAGCATATATAGAAATGAGAGTTGAGCCATTCATACAACCCGTCTTTGACAAGTATCTTGCACCTGAAGAAGATGAGTTCCTGTTTACTTTTCATAAACGCTATTGTGATGGAGATAGCTTTTGTGCTAATGTGAACAATGGTATCAAAAAGATATGTGCCGACATGAAAATGAATAAGGAAGACTACTATTGCGTCTATACATTCCGACATACTTGGGGAACNATAGCTCAAAATGACTGTGATGCCAATCTATATGAAGTTGCGTTTGGAATGAATCACAGTCATGGACTTAATGTTACACGAGGTTATGTCAAAATTGATTTCTCCCCGGCGTGGCGGTTGAACGCAAAGGTAATCGACTTTATCTTCTTTAGTGACAAACCGAGTAAACAAGGGGTAGCAAAAGACTTGGANGACACAGAAGATAAACTATTCCGTATCTCAGCGAAAATGATGGTATATGGTCGTGCCTATTTCAAAGGTAAGATCATTGGAGAAATCACCGATTTAGGATTCAATACCGTGGATGATGTTATAAAGAGACTCGTTGAGCAGTTTCCCTCCGACATTCCGACAGGATGTGCGGTTCAGTTCCGGCTCACCAACTGCGACACCCAGCGAGAAATTGTCTATGAAAGGACAAAAGGAAAAGGCTTTTAGCCATGTCTCCCCTCGAACACACCTAAAATAATTCTACATTAGGGAACGGACTCACCACCTAATCATTGAGCCGTGTCGGTCGAAAAGTCCGGCACGGCTTTCTGTTGTTATACCCGGCTGTTGATGATGCGCAGCTTCACGCTACGGTATAATCTTACGAGTGCNTTTATTANAAGGAATATCAANGTGAGGGAGAGCCAAGTGGCNCCCTTCNCNAGCCATTTNAGGATAAATCCAAAANTCATAATCANGATNATGAATGGTGACAGTATGAGAAGTGTCACTCCATCAACGGGGAAATATATNCCGGTTNTNAACTTCATTGCCAATCAATTTTAAGGTGAGTTCCATACCTTAAAGATAATAAAAANTTCTGACATANNCAAGTATTAATCTACTTATTTTCAATAAAGTAACCGATATATCCATAGTTTTAGAACACTGAAACCATAGGTCGTTTGAACATCAGGTTATACCAACTGAATGTCTGAGAATAACGGGTTCGTACAACTATGATAAATCAGATACCGAAACCGATGGCTTCCGGTATGTAATGTTCCAATACANTGATANGCTGGAACAATCGGATAGAACATCCAAGGATAATTTATCCGATAAACCGAGCTATTTCAGTCACTCAGACCGAGAACTTTGGGATTTTTCCTCCGAACATCACTGAAACATGGAGCAATAGGCTTATTCATCCGTAGATATTTCAACCGTGCATCCGAAGTATCTCAGTCATCATATCCCATTTTCCGAGTCAATATATATCTGAGTAGTTCGGTTCTGATAACCTATTAACCGAAAGCGTCAGGTATTCATAGACCAATGTTTCAGGGGTTATCGGTTAACCAATCCGANAGTCTGAATATCCGAAGTCACTGAAGTTATCAGATGAAATATCCGGGCCACCGAAATCTCTTGGACGACTGAGCNTCAGTAATCCGGAGCTTTCGGAAGAATTGTGTTGTGCATTTCTTTTGGAGAGCCGGTTACGCGGTAATTTCGTAGTGAAAATTGACTCCGGGAGACCTCGAACTGCGTTGCAGGTTTTGTCAAGCAAGTTGTNCCTTTGTCATTACAAAGGNGACTTGCCGACCGCAGAGCGTCGGGGCGGCNNAGCCGCTGTTTTGCTGCGCAAAAGAGTAACCGGAAGTCTNAGTTACCCAGATAATCCAGTTACAATGACCCAGAGAACCAAGTATTTCCAACTGAGGCTTACCGAGGAGGAATATGCCGACTTAAAGGCAAAATCAGCCTCATACGTATCTGTAAGCCAATATATTCGTGATGCACTCAGCGAATATTCCAACATCAACGTAAAACAAAAACTCCGGCTACTCAATGAACTCGGTTGCTATTACCGAAAGTTCCAGAGCGATCTATCCCATATCGGAGGAAACCTCAATCAATCGGTCAAGAGAGCCAACGAACTTTCGGTTGCCGGACTGCTCCCACCATCCTATATATCCGAAGTCCTGATGCCTGAGATAACCCGGACTCTGGAGACATTGGATGCTTTGAGACGGGAACTACATATCGTCACTAAATCGGCTACTAAGGTTTAAGCAACCAGATAGCCTATTACTCCAATATCCGAATAACCGAGATACCCAAGACTTTACAAACCGAGTTATCGAGTAATCATNGTTATGCAAACTGATAAACCGAGATAGTTGGTGTCAAAGANATTTGGGATGTTCGGTCATTCGTCATACAGAGCCATCGGATATTGGGACAATAGAGATTCAGAACCATAGGATAAANAAACNNAGGATAAACAAACCAAGNATGATAGCAACCATATTACCGGGAAGCTCGAACTTCCATGCNGTCGGTTACAATGANCGNAAAGTCTCAAAAGGNGTGGCCAGACTGNTAGAGATGCTGAACTTCGTGAACGTGGGAACATTCGGCACTCCTACCCCGGANGAACTGACAANNTATNTNATGGANTACTCNNCTCATNANCAANCGNNTNNAGAANGCNCANTTNCANGTAGCGATTTCTTGTAAAGGNCANGANATGTCAGANNAGNANCTCNTNGANTTCGCACANGAATATCTCAGGGANATGGGTTATATGNANNNNGGNCANCCNATANTNATNTACTCNCATTANGACACNGACAANACTCATNTNCANATNGTNACNTCANGANTNNNNCCTGACGGANNNAAGATNGANNANNACCATGAAAGAAGAAAGTCCCAAGCCGTGATTGACAAGATACTCCGCACAGATAGGAAAAGTAAAGTTGAGAATGACTTTGAGGCCGCCAAGCAATACACCTTCAACTCATTCGCCCAGTTCAAGGCAATAATGACCTCAATGGGTTACGAAACCTACCAGAAGGATGATACAGTGTATATCAAACAAGGTGGCAGCGTGAAGATGAAAGTTTCTTCAGCCGACTTCAACACCTTATATAAATATGGTGTGACTGACCGTAAACGAGCGCGTCAGATAAGAGGCATACTGAAGAAATACCGGGATATATGCGCCAATAAGGAAGAACTTAAAACCGAGCTAAAAAAGAAATTCGGTATAGACATAGTATTCTTCGGCCGAAAGGACGAGCCATTCGGGTATATAGTGGTTGACCACAGTACCAAAGCCGTATTCCACGGTGCGCGAATACTCGCCATCAATGAGCTTCTTGATTTCTCCACTCCGCAGGAACGCTTTGACAGAATCGACAGCTTCATAGATTCCCTGTTTACTGAGAATCCGAAAATCACACAGTACGATCTGAATTCAAAACTGATGAAACAGGGAGCGTTCATCAAGAATGGCACAGTCCATTTCAACGGAGAAACGAGGCAACTTCAACAATTTATGATTGATGCGCTGACACGCAACAACCGCATCCAGTGGGTAGAGAGCTTCCATCCAAAAACAGAGGAGGAAGTTAACCTGCTATGCAGACTTGGCAAAGGAACTCCGTCTGATCTGATCAGTCTCGTCAAAGAACGCCCCGGTGAATACAACAGTGCCATTGCATCATTGAGAGAACTTTTTGATGATACAACAATCACCAATCTGCGTAGCCGGCTCAGAGAGGAAGGCTATATAGTAAAGGAGGATGAAGGCAATACCTTTGCCATTGACTTCAATCGAAAACTTATAATCAACCTCACTGCTGAGGGATTTGATCTGAACAGACTCAAATGGCAGCGGACCATTACTCCACAAGAAAAGAAACCAAACAGAAAGCCACAGCAATCAAAACCGTCGATAAGGAAACCTCATATCGACGGAGGCGGCAGCTCATCAGAGAAACGTGAATGGGAAGTGGGTTCCCAGGGCTATGACAGAGTGGACGATGGCAGCTCACTGAAGATGTAATCCGGCGGACGGTACCTCCTTCCGTCACTTAATCGGTCATATCAAACCTTGGTCACTCAGTTTATTACACTAAAATACCCCGGTTTATGTAACCAAGATAAAAATAGTGTTGTGCATTTCGGTTCCTCGGTTAGTCAGGCGATAATTTTGCATAAAAATAATATCGCACGACACGAAAATGATGCAGACACCTGTAATAGTGACATTCGCCAATCAGAAAGGAGGCGTCGGAAAAACGACCCTCTGCGTCACCTTCGCCAACTATCTTGTGGCGAAGGGTGTCAACGTCATTGTCGTCGATACCGACCTCCAGCAGTCCATCTTCAAGAACCGCAAGGCAGACATAAAGAAGTATGGCGAGGCATCAATGCCATACGACGTTATTGCCCACAATATTGCTGACCGTGACGGAATGATCAGCCTGACTGAGAAACTTCATAACGAACCGAGCATAGAAGTCGCCCTGTTCGATTCTCCCGGCACACTGACGGCGGCAGGACTGGTAGCCCTGTTGGTCAACTCAGACATTATAGTTGTTCCCTATCACTATGATGACGCGACGATAGACTCCACCGGAACATTCATTCTTTTCATCGAAGAACTCCGCAGGATAACGGGTATGAAAGCCCGGCTTTTCCTGATACCCAATCTCAACGACCGACGAGTTGGCACAAGAGACGAACTGATATTCTGGGACGAGACAAGAGATTCATTCGCCAAATTCGGATATGTCACCCCAAAGATTACCAGACGGGCCGATATGGAAAGATACAGCACAGTAGCCGCACTTGACCGTCAGCTCAGAATCGTTTCACCCGTTTACGACAAGATCTATACCGAGATATTCGATAGTCTGGAGCCATACCGCAAACGGGAACTTTCCGGCATACAGAAAACCGAGAACCTGCTCTCGAAGAAAAAGACCGAAGAGAAGAAATGACACAACAGATTATTCACCCATACATTATTACCCTCATAAATGAAAAATGACATTCCTGAAATAGAAGACCTGCTTAACGGCATACAGGGTCAGGAAATCGGCAAGCCATCGAAGCCTGATTCCGGCAATCACTCCGAAAATAAGAATCCGAATACAGCTGAAACTGACAANGATACCAATAAGGATAAATATTGGCAGACGTTTCTTGACAAGCTCAANCATCCCGACCCACGGCAGGACAAGGATGACAGGCTCGTATGCAAACTTGACCGCGACCTCGCCGACTCCCTCGATGANTGCGATATAGGNAACAAATGNCGGTCAGACCTCGTGAACGCAATGATAAGGGCATTCTTCAACGTATATATGGATAAGCTCGTCATGTTCCGCAGAGAGAAGAAATCATTGTTCAAGAACTTTACAAAGCCCCTGCACAATGAAGGTAATTAAATGGACTAAGGAGAAGATNGACTGCCTGTGCGAGCTTTTCCCGGTAGAAAGCACGGCCTATACCGCATCCGTGCTTGGCGTCAGCGAGGGAACGGTGAAGAAGAAAGCGTCGGAACTCGGACTTACCAAATACGTCAAGTCGAAGTGGCTTGAACGGGCCGAGTATATACGCCGACACTTCAATGAACAATCCTTTGCGGAAATCGGCAATGCCTTGGGTATATCCAAATGGAGCGTTGCGAGGATAGCAGCGGAATTGGGACTGAAACGCAACCGTGCTGTCAATTCAAGTGTGGCATCCCGGGTACGGGTCGATACTATCAAGCGTGAACGCAGGCGCATACTGTTTGGACTTTCGCCAATAACCAGATTGAAGGTGGTATGCAACCGTCCGCGTATCAGACTGCGCTCACGGATGAAGTCGAAAGGTTATATCGTCAGCCGTGGCGAGAATACAGTCTACTACACCTCCGATGTTATCCGGAATGAAAGTCAGGAGCAGCGTGGTCGGGCCCTCGGTCTAAGAATCCTCCCTCTCCCGATTATAGAAAATGAAACTTTATTAGAACACGCAATATGACATAATTATGTACGGACAAATCATATCATTTCTCTTCGTGCTTCTCATAATATATTATGCAGTGATGATTTTTCTCGATATTCAGAAAGCCAAGGCGGAAAAGGCCGCTGAGCTTGATAGGAACAGTGAGGAGGACATCGACATATCAGACGAGGCAAGCACGTTTCAGCCGGTGTTGATCACACGCGACGAACCCAAGAAAGACGAACCCGGGGAAAGCACCGAAGATTCAAAATCAGAGCCTGAGACCCATCAGGAGGTTGAAGNAAACCACTCTGAAGAGTCCAATCCGGAGGAAGAACCAAAACACGGGGAGAAGCAGGAACCCCGAAAGGTCTATATCCATAATCCCGATGCTATGCCTAAACCACAAACGACACCTTCTCCTTCAACCGAGCCGGTAGAGTCATTGGAGTCAGAGCATGATGATAAGCCCAAAGAGTCTCAAAAGCCATTTCGCGGACCTCAATACCGAGAGGCAACCATGACAGGCGGTTACGACATAGAAGCCATCCTCGATCACGTCAATCAGGTAGCTGAAAGCGGTGTCGGACCACTTGGCAGCGTCATCTACAAAGCCCGGAATTCAGGCTGATTCCAACACTCATCCATCCCTCTCTTCCTCACGTTTCTTTTGCGACATCTGTTCCTTCTGTGACATCTGTTTCTTCTGCGACCTTTTCACCAATCAACAAAACTTCAAAATGCAGAAAATCAAGAACAAATGTCTCCGTGCCGTAGCACGGCTCAAAAACTCGTCACTCACCCGTAAAGGTATGCTTGCGCTTGCGGCAGTAACCGTAGCGGCCGGTGATGCAATGGCGGCCAGCAAGGGTGCCGCAGGTTTCACCAAGGCAACCCAGGAAGTCAGCTCCTATCAGACCCCCGTTTCCAATCTCATGAAGGCAATCGCAGCCGTAATTGTCTTAGTAGGAGCGTTTAACGTATATTTCAAGATGCGTGCGTTCGTATAGGATATATAGTAAATAATTATGTAGCAATAATTTAGGTATGGACTCAATTATACTACCTACTCCCATCAGACTTACTTGTCGGGTCAATAGACTCGGCAGGGAGACCCACAGCGAAAGCCCACGGGGGAACACAGCATGTCTGAAAAGTGCCGAGTCGGCTAACTGCAAAGTCGCGACTGAGGTGCGAGGGGGAATGGCATATATGAGGATAAAGCCTGATTGGTTGAACGATAGTTCAGCAGCCTACGAAGTGGCTACGGCGGAAAGCAGTTACATACGCCGTATCGGGACGCCCACACGACCTGCATTTTCGTGTGTGGCAGAGAGTCAGTCCCGTTGCAACCGCGATAAGCGGATAAAAGAACGAAAGTCGTATCCGACAATATGCCGAGCTTGTTGCTATATATCTAAGCGAAGATTGCCTAAATCGGGAAGCCTTATGGCTATGAGCGTAGGCTCTGAATACNCGACATGGCAACGGAGCCACCATAGTAGTCCGAGCGTGGGAAAGCCACGTACATGGCGAAGGGTGGCAGGTGGTTGTCTATTATTAACCGCAGAAGACGTGAGAGACGTATGAGAAATCCGCAGTTAATATTAGACGCTCTGTGTTCACACAGCAAAGTCTCGAATTACAAGTTCGAGCGTCTCTATCGTATTCTCTTCAATGAGGAAATGTATTATGCCGCCTATGAACGGCTCAAAGTCAAGCAAGGCAATATGACACCTGGCACTGACGGCGACACAATGGACGGTATGAACCTCATGAAGATTACACGACTGATTGACAGTCTCAAAGACGAGACCTATTCCCCCAATCCAGCTAAGAGAACATACATTCCGAAAAAGAATGGGAAGTTACGTCCTCTCGGTATTCCCTCGTGGAATGATAAATTAGTGCAGGAAGTAGTGCGAATGATTCTGCAAGCCATATATGAGGGCGCGTTCTCTGACCGCTCACATGGCTTCAGACCTCATAAAAGCTGCCACACGGCACTGATTCAAATTCAAAAGACTTTCACAGGTGTAAAATGGTTTGTAGAAGGAGACATCAAAGGATTCTTCGATAACATAGACCATGAGATACTGATTGAAATCTTACGCGAGAAAATTTCCGACGAACGTTTCTTACGTCTTATAAGGAAATTCTTAAAAGCCGGATATATTGAAGATTGGAAGTTTCATGAATCTTATCACGGAACACCCCAAGGAGGCATTATTTCACCGATACTTGCCAATATCTACCTTGACCGTTTCGACAGATACATGGCAAACTATGCCGATAAATTCAACAAGGGAAAAGGTCGCAAACGTAATCCGGAATACTTCAATCTCAACACAAAGACATGTGCTCTGAGAAGAAAGTTCCGAAACGAGACTGATGAGTCCAAAAAAGCCGAATTAAGGGTACGTATCTCCCAAATGCAGGCTAAGTTGAGAACTATCCCATGTAAGCTCNACATTGACGATGATTACAAACGAATNGTCTATACGAGATACGCGGATGATTTTCTGATTGGAGTAATTGGTTCTAAAGAGGATAGCGAAAGAATAAAAGCAGACATAACAGCATATATGCGTGAAAGCCTGCATCTTGAACTATCTCCCGAAAAGACACTGATTACCCATGCGCAGGAAAAAGCCAAGTTTCTCGGATTTGACATCTCCGTATTCACATCTGAAATGATGAGCCGCACGAAGAATGGAATTTTGCAAAGAAATCACAAGGGAAAAGTGCAACTTCTTCTCAACTCAGAAACCGTGAGAAAGGCTCTCGAAAAGCACGAGGCAGTCGAATATAAGACTGAAAACGGCAAAATAATATGGAAGCCAAAATCACGTACAAAACTGATTGCGATGACACCGCACCAGATACTTGATAGATTCAATGCAGAAATCCGTGGGTTCTACAACTACTATTGCATNGCAAACAACTGCTCGGGACAATGCTCATCGTTTGCGTACATCATGGAATACAGTCTATGTAAAACGCTGGCTCAGAAACTAAACACAACCAAAGCCAAGATTAAAAGCAAATACACTAACAAGGGTCGGTTTGTAATATCATATCAAACTAAAAACGGCTCAATAAAGGAAAGTGTGCTATATAATCAAGGTTTTGCGCGGAAAGTCAATGGGTACGATGCACAACAGTTCCAAGACAGTTCGAGTGAATTTCTACCTGCTACGACTCTCGTAGACCGACTAAAATCGGAAGTCTGCGAATTGTGCGGTCAGAAAAGCGGATTGCTTTTTATGCATCATGTTCGCCTCATGTCCTGTATTGACAAGGACACGCCTTGGGGTAAGCAGATGCTAAATCGCAGACGTAAGACACTCGCAGTATGCAAATCTTGTATGGACATAATCAATCAACAAAACAAATGAGACATTTCTTTGCTAAACACATAGTTAAGCCACTGGAGAGCCGTATACATGGAGACATGTACGTACGGTTCGGGGGCAGACACTGTGAAACGTGCCGCAGTAATGCGGTTACGCGCTCGGTGTCGAGCCTACAAAACGGTGATCAGGATGTGAAGAAAACCATCATGCTGACCATCGGCGGCTGCATCGCTTTCATCGCTCTGTCGGAAGCCCTCCCTCTCTTCTTCAACTGACCGCAAAGACAGCAGGATCATGGCAATGTATAACGACGGCTATCCGGTTTTCAAGGGGTTGCAGAAACCTCTGGAGTTCATGGGCATTCGCGGACGTTTCCTNACTCTGGCCGCAATCGCCATAGGTGTATCTTTCGTGGGCTTCATCGTGTTCTCGATTGCTCTCGGCAAGCTCGCCGGGTTCATTGCCATGCTTGTCCTTGCAGTGGCGGGACTGGTGACAATATATGTCAAACAGAGCGGCGGTCTCCACAACAAGAAACGAAACCGTGAAATCTTTATTTATCACAACTTATTCAAACGCTGACAAATGGCAAAACCGCAGAAGAAAATCCTTGACGGACTGTTCGCCCAGCTGGAGGAGACGAACGGAAATGTGGTGCTGTTCGACGCTAAGGGCGCCCCCTCGGTCATTTTCGAGATGACCAATCCCGTGTTGCGTCTATGCACCGACTCCGAGCAGTATCTCCTCTTTCAGGATGTGCTTGCTAATATAGTCCAGACTCTCGGCGAGGGATATGCCTTGCAGAAGCAGGACATATTCTGCCGNCAGAGATATGACCACGAGGTAGCCGAAGATGCCGAGTTCCTTACNCGGAGCTACTTCAACTACTTCAAGGGAAGGGAATTTACCGAAATCACCACCTACCTTATAATTACTCAGGAGGCACAGCGCGGTCAGTTCGTCCAGTACGACCCGAAGAAGTGGCTCGACTTCCATTCCAAGGTATCCAAGGTCAACGACATCCTGACNGAGAAAGGCATCCGTCACAGAAAGCTCACCAAGCCGGAAGTCGACGAATACATCCACCGCTTCATGGCCTTCAACTTCCGTCACGGAGCGTTCTCGATGACCAACTTCAAATCCTCCGACGAGTATCTGAAAATAGGTGACCGTATCATCCGTTCTTATCCCCTTGTGGATATTGACGAGATAAACCTTCCCTCAATCGTAAAACCGTTTACCGAAATGAGTGTCAACGGCTATCCCATAGCNACCGACCTCTTTTCATTCCTTGCCGAAGTTCCCCATGCCGACTGTGTGGTGTTCAATCAGGTGGTGCAGATACCGGGACAGCGCAAGCTGTTGAGAAAACTTCAGGGGAAGGCCAAGCGACACGGCTCAATGCCNGACCCGAGCAACAAGATAGCGAAAGCCGACATCGAGGAAGTCCTCAATATCCTTGCCGTTGACTCATCGCTTCTTGTGAACACCAACTTCAACATAATCGTAAGCTGTCCGGCAGACAAGGTAACTCCCGTGACATCGTTCCTTGAAACCAAGCTCTACGAATGTGGCATTATGCCTTCTCGCACAGCCTACAATCAGCTGGAGCTTTTCATTGACTCCTTCCCCGGCAANGCTTACTCGTTCAATCCCGACTACGACCTATTTTTGACATTGAGTGATGCGGCTCTATGCTTCTTCTTCAAGGANCANCTNAAAGAATGTGAGGACACNCCGCTCACCACCTTCTACACCGACCGTCAGGGACTTCCGGTGTGCATCGACATTACAGGAAAGGAAGGTAAAGTAAAGATGACTGACAACGCAAATTTCTTCTGTATCGGGCCAAGTGGAAGCGGCAAATCGTTTCATATGGATTCCACATGGAGTTTNNNAGCCNNAAACAGCCACNNANCACATTCAAGANNATTNAGGCTAATANCCNNTNNTNCANTTAATTGTNNTTAACAATTCCNGANTTNNNCCTNTTTNATTTCCGACCACGTTNNNNTTANTTTTGTACCGCATTTGAGNCTCGGNCAGAGGGACACACGGNNCGNTTCNTNTTTCANCGTCGTTCAAGATGGTTCAANNAGNAAACACCCGTTTTCAGCCCCCCGAAAGGCTCTCGGCAGCAAGAAAAACAACAATTAAAGTGTGTCGGAATTATGGAAACTACAACCGCCCCGAAGAGGGCAAGACAATCGGAAAAGGAAATACTCCGTCATGAGTTCCTGACGATCGCAGAGGTGGCTCTGCTTTTGAGAGTGACGCAGCGCACGGTCTATAACCTTATCTACACCGGCTCCCTCAGAGCCACGAAAATCACATCGAGAATAACAGTAATCCCAAAGGAGGACTTCACGAACATGATCAGAATTAACGAATACAACCGCGCCAACGGTCTCGACCGACAGCAGGGAAAAGAAATTCATTTCCCTTCAGTTGCCGATACCATCGGCTCAGAGCCGGAGGAGAAAGACAAGGCAAAGGAGACCAACCCCCGGAAGCCTTCAAAGCCGCGTCCCCGGAAAACTCCGCTGAAGCCGTCCTCCGACTATAAACAGTCGGTCAAGGACACCTTCACAGATGCATCTGCAATCTCAGAGCCTGTCTACTCGATGGAGGAGATATGCAAACTGTATAACTACACTTATGGTCGTTTCTATAATCTCAGAATGCGCTATTCCATTCCTTGCGTCAAGATGGAGGGACACAAGTGTTTTCCCCGGAAAGCCGTGGAGGAAGCAATGGCTAAGGAAGAGGAACGCCTCGGACAAGACCTGTCCAAGGATTGGTATTCCTGTTTCGACCTGATGAAGAAACACGGTCTCGGTAAAACGCAGGTAAGGAGATTTGCCGTCACCCACGGGGTGAGGATGAAGAAGGTCTGCAACCGCAGGATGTATTACCTCAAAGCCGACTGGGACGCCGCCCGTAAGGTTGCGGAACAAAAGAGCACAAGCACCAAAGCAGCAAGAAATTAACTTACAAAACACATAGAATATGGCAAACCTTTGCACCAAAGTAACTGTAAGGAAACGTCCTATCAAGAACGGACAGCTTTCCCTCTATCTCGACTTTTACCCGGCTATCCGTCACCCGAAGACAGGTAAGCTGACCCGCCGTGAATTTCTCGGCATATACATCTATGCCAACCCCAAGGAGAAATTTGAACAGCAGTTCAATAAGAAAATGCTCCAGAGCGCGGAACTGATCCGCTGCCGTCGCATCGAGGCAATCATAAACGAGGACTTCGGCTTCATAGACCATTCAAGGGGCAAGGAGAGCTTCATCGACTTTTTCAGTGAGCAGATGGAGAAATGCTCCAACCGTCATAATTGGAATTCGGCCTTCCGTCACTTCTGCGACTACTCGCAGGGCAAATGCTGTTTCGATGACCTGACGGTTGATTTCTGCCAAGGATTTCTCGATCACCTTCTGAAAGTGAAGACCCCGACGGGAGGCACGATGATGGCCTCCACCGCCAACAACAATTTCGGCAAGCTGATCGCTGTACTGCGGAAAGCGCTCAATGCCGGACGCATCAAGGACAACTTCATCGCTGACCTTAAGCCCGCGAAGGAGAGCAAGACGAAGAAGGAGTTCCTGACGATGGAGGAACTTAAACGCCTCGCCGCCACCCCTTGCAAGCACCCGGTGTTCAAGGCAGCCTCACTTTTCTCCTGCCTGACGGGTCTCCGCATCAGCGACATAATAGCCCTTCAGTGGGATAGCATCTGCAAGGCTCCCGACGGCGACTGGTGCCTGCGCATCACCACGCAGAAGACCAGGACGGAGGCGACGCTTCCGCTCAGTGACGAGGCTCTCGCACTGTGCGGTGAACGCTCGGAAGGTCAGGTGTTCAAGGGCATGAGCAAGTGCCTTCCGGCCCTTTATCTGAAAGAATGGATTGAGGACGCAGGTATTGAAAAGCACATAACCTTCCACTGTTTCAGGCATACATTCGCCACGTTGCAGATCGCCTCCGGCACTGACATCTATACGGTCTCAAAGCTGCTTACTCACAGCAGCGTCAGCACCACACAGGTATATGCCGAGGTTGTGAACGAGCTGAAACGTAACGCATCAAAGAAAATATCCCTCAAATCCTGATCTTTCTGCATTGCATTCTCCCTTATGTCGGACAGCCGTGTCCATCGTTTTTCTTTTTTCTTTCGTTGGCATATGGTGTTTTTTTGTTCATTGAGGACGCGGCTGTCCCGGCATCGGGGTTTAAGGATACCGCAGTACTACGGTAAGTCTGACCAGGATATATGATGCTGTAATAATCCGATGATACAATTATACAACTACAGATTTATACAATTACCTGATGTGACAATAATACAATTATCAAAAGATGCAATTACACATTTATCAAATACGACAACTTTCAAATTATCATCATACATAATATTCTGATACTTAAATATACAAAGATATGGAAACACAGGACGACAACATTCCTTCCTTCGACAGCCTCCCGGCATTCGTAGCCGGACTGTCCCGTAAGGTCGACGCGATAGACCGCAAACTCGACATTCTCATTTCCGCTCCACAGGAAAACGCAGACCTGCATACCGTCCTCGACATAAAGGAGGCGAGCGAGCTTATAGGCAAGACAATCGGCACCATCTATTCCCTCACGAGCCAGAAGGCGATTCCTTACAGTAAGAGGGGAAACAAGCTCTACTTCTTCAAGGACGAGCTTCTTGCTTGGATTAAAGCAGGAGGAAAGGCTGACATTGATTTCCGGAACGATGACAACCGCGATGCATACGACCGGCATCTGTTGAGACTCCGGGAATCCAAACGACGCAAACCGAGTAACCCGATGTGACATGAACCGAGGTATATCAAACCGAAACAACAATAGCTGGGAAACTGAGTTATCCCGGATTAGGGAAACCGCAGTCGGCACGGTTGTCAGATGGGCGCAGTCAGACCGGAACGAGCTTACCATGCGCAGTCAGGTGAACAGGTATATGGAAGCCTCCGGAGCCCACAACTCCCCTGGAGGGGAAGAGGGCATAATGTTGGGAAGGAGGATTGTGGCGAGGGAGATTCTTCTCGGCTGCATAACCCCTCTGTCGAGGGAACAACTCAGGAAAGCCGAGGGGATGCTCCTTCGCATAGCCGAAGATGATGCACCGAGGGTGAAGCGAGGCCGGGGAATATGATGGTGACGACGGTCTATGGTAGCCGGGAAACTGACAGGGCTTGCCCTTGTTATAGCCCACTATAACTACTCCGCTTCGCTCCCGTAGTTGTGGGCTCTCCCGAGGGGCTTAAGGCTCTGCCCTAAGAACCCGCAATGGCGCTGCCCTTGACCCGGTCTGGGCGTTTCACCCCCGACACCCCCGAGCAGGAAGTGACCCTCTCCCTGCACCCTCCGCTTAGGGCGTTCACCCCTAAGGACCCATCGTCGGGAGTGACCCTCTCCCGACACCCTCCGCTCAGACCCTTCGTCTGAGAACCCGCGATTTTGAAATACCCACCGCTAAAGAATTATGAAGACAGGTATAAAGTTCAAGCCCTGCAACGTAGGCACTGCCGAGGCGCACAACCGCCGCGACAGAGCCTACTGCGAAGCGGTTGCCCGAAAGTTCGGGCA
>JAAVDH010000007.1 GCA_014801865.1 Bacteroides sp.
GTGCTTTTCAAGAGTTATTATCGGTCACGATGCCCGCATCGCTCCCTCTTCAACTCTTGAAAATCCCTCCGAAAACTCTCTTTGTGNTAAAAGCATTTAAATTCAAACACTCTCTCAGAGCCGTCATTTTGTAATCTGCGCTATCACTTCATAAGGNTTGATAACGCTGATTATTGACATTTTTTCGCCCGACAGTCCCTCGGTATGNCTCGCGATTGGTGAATATTGAGTATATTTGCGGGACAATACCATAACAAATACAGAATTACATCCCGTATTTATTTTTTAACTATGCTCAACCAAACTAACGTAAAGGTTTTGGACAAGGTAGTGGTCCGATTTTCGGGCGACTCCGGTGACGGCATGCANCTTGTCGGCAACATCTTCACCAATGTTTCCGCAGGCTTAGGCAATCAGGTCTCCACATTCCCCGACTATCCTGCCGAGGTACGCGCTCCGCAGGGATCGCTCGGCGGAGTATCGGGCTTTCAGGTAAGCATCGGCTCTGAGGTACATACACCCGGTGATAAGTGCGACGTGCTCATAGCCATGAATCCNGCGGCTCTCAAGCAGAACTGCAAGTATGTGCGCGAGGGTGGCGTAATCATNGTCGACATAGACTCATTCAAGGAATCAGACCTCAAGAAAGCCCTCTTCACNACTTCCGATCCTTTNACAGAGCTACAGATCAAGGCCCAGGTGGTGGAAGTGCCTATCACCTCCATGACCAAGGATGCGCTCGCATCCAGCGGACTTGACAACAAGAGTGTGCTCAAATGCCGCAACTTCCTTGCTCTCGGACTCGTATGCTGGCTGTTTGACCGCCCGCTNGACGCCGTAAAACATTTCCTGAAGAACAAATTTGCCAAGAAGCCCGCTATCTACGAAGCTAATGCAGCCGTGCTTGAGGCCGGCTACAACTATGGCAACAATATACACGCCTCAGTATCGACATACCGCGTNGAGACTGAGGAGACCACTCCCGGCGTATATACCGACATCAACGGCAACACCGCTACCGCATGGGGNCTCATCATGGCCTCGGAAAAATCGGGTCGTCCGCTCTTNCTGGGCAGCTATCCCATCACTCCCGCCACCGATATTCTCCACGAACTTGCCAAGCGCAAAGACCTCGGCGTTAAAGCCGTGCAGATGGAGGACGAAATCGCCGGTGTCTGCTCCGCTATNGGTGCTTCATTCGCCGGAAATCTCGCCGTAACCTCTACCTCAGGCCCNGGCCTGGCTCTCAAGAGCGAAGGTATAGGCCTGGCCGTAATGGCCGAACTGCCTTTGGTGGTAGTGGACGTGCAGCGCGGAGGNCCCTCGACAGGNCTTCCNACCAAGACTGAGCAGACCGACCTCATGCAGGCCCTCTATGGACGCAACGGTGAGTCGCCCGTGGCCGTCGTAGCCGCAGCATCACCTACCGACTGCTTCACCATGGCTTTCGAGGCTTGCCGCATGGCTGTGGAGCACATGACCCCCGTGATACTGCTCACCGACGCATTTATCGGCAACGGTTCATCGGCTTGGCGCGTGCCCGAGGCTTCGGATTATCCCGAGATACATCCCCACTATGTGCCCGCCGACCGTCTTGAAGCCGGATGGCGCCCCTATGACCGCGACGAAAACCAGGTGCGCTACTGGGCCATACCCGGCACCGAAGGCTGTCAGCACCGCCTCGGTGGTCTGGAAAAGGACTTCCGTACCAGTGCTCTGTCAAANGACCCCATCAATCACGAACGTATGGTCAAGGCCCGCCTTGAGAAGGTGGAACGCATAGCCGACGACATACCTCAGCTTGAGGTAATATGCGACACTGACGCCGATACCCTGCTCGTAGGCTGGGGTGGCACATACGGCCATCTGCGCACCGCCGCAGAGGAGATGTGCCGCAAGGGTACCAAGGTAGCCTTCGCACAGTTCCGCTACATACGTCCCCTGCCCGCAAACACCGCCGAGGTACTGCGCCGCTACAAGAAGGTGATTGTAGCCGAGCTTAACACCGGCATGTTTGCCGACTACCTCCAGAGCCGCTTCCCCGATGTTCATATCGAACGTATCAACAAGATACAGGGTCAGCCCTTCCTGGTAGAAGAGATCGTCAACGGAGTCACTCACATCATGGGCNGCACCTGCTAAAACGGGTCAGTATACACCATACAAGTCGCAAAAAATCATGGAAGAATTAAAATATTCACCCGCCGACTATAAGAGTGACCAGCCCGTGCGCTGGTGTCCCGGCTGCGGTGACCACGCCATACTCAACTCCCTCCANAAGGCTATGGCCACACTGGGNATTCCTCCCCACATGACTGCCGTCATATCGGGTATAGGATGCTCGTCACGTCTGCCCTACTACATGAACACTTACGGCTTCCACACCATACACGGTCGTGCCGCAGCCGTAGCCACAGGCTTTAAGGTAGCCAATCCCGAGATGTCGGTATGGCAGATTTCCGGCGACGGNGACGGCCTCGCCATCGGTGGCAACCACTTTATCCACGCCGTGAGACGCAACATTGACATCAACATGCTGCTGCTCAACAATAAGATTTACGGTCTCACCAAGGGACAGTANAGCCCCACCTCCGACCGTGGATTCGTGTCAAAGTCATCGCCCTACGGTACNGTGGAGGACCCCTTCATTCCCGCAGAACTGGTGTTCGGTGCACGCGGCAACTTCTTTGCCCGCAGCATTGACGTGGAGCTNGGCATATCTCAGGAAGTACTNGTAGCCGCCGCACGCCACAAAGGCGCTTCTGTAGTGGAGATTCTCCAGAACTGCGTGATATTCAACAACGGCATACACAACCACATCACCGANCGTGAATACCGTNCCGAGCGCACTATNCATCTCGTTCACGGAGAGAAAATGCTCTTCGGCAAGGATAAGGAGATGGGCCTCGTGCAGGACGGTTTCCTCGTAAAGGCCGTGAAGGTGGGCGAAGACGGTTACACCATTGACGATGTGCTCGTTCATGACGCCCATACGCCCTCTAACTTCCTCCATCAGCAACTTGCCATGATGGATGGCCACTCACTGCCTCTGGCGCTGGGTGTGATACGCNATGTGGAGGCTCCCTCGTATGACGAGGAGGTGACACGTCAGGTAGAGGATGTGCGTGCCCGCAAGGGATTCACCTCGCTGCGCGATATGATTCTCGCCGGAGAGACCTGGACCGTAAAATAGTCCTCCTACCCCTCTGAAGCATAATGCATAATCATAAAAAAGTCTTCACAGCGTGAACCCCGGTTTACGCCGTGAAGACTTTCCCGATTAAAAAAATCATTTATACCCACACAATAAGTAACACCTACACTGATGGAACTTAACTCCCTAACCGCCATCTCTCCTATTGACGGACGCTATCGCAGCAAGTGCGAGTCGCTTGACATGTATTTTTCGGAATATGCCCTCATACGCTATCGCGTGAGAGTGGAGATAGAATATTTCATAGCGCTCTGCGAGCTTCCTCTTCCGCAGCTCAGCGGCGTGGACCACAAACTCTTCGGAAATCTGCGCGATATCTACCGCAACTTCACCGTAGAGGACGCCGCCCGTATCAAAGAGATCGAAGGAGTGACCAACCATGACGTGAAGGCCGTCGAGTACTTCATCAAGGAGCGTTTCGACATTCTCGGCCTGGAGAAGTACAAGGAGTTCATACACTTCGGCCTGACATCGCAGGATATCAACAATACGGCTGTACCCATGTCGGTACGCGAGGCTCTTGANGAGGTTTATTACCCCCTGCTTGACACTCTCATTGCCGATCTCAACGCCAAGGCCGACGAGTGGGCCGACATACCTATGCTGGCCAAAACTCACGGACAACCCGCCTCACCCACACGTCTGGGCAAGGAAATCCGCGTATTTGCCTACCGTCTGGAGCAGATGCGTCAGGCCATGCGCTCAGTGCCCGTAAGCGGCAAGTTCGGCGGCGCCACCGGTAACTTCAACGCTCACCTCACAGCCTATCCCGAGATAGACTGGAGAGAATTCGGGGCAAACTTCCTCAGCAAATCGCTCGGCATAGAACGCGAGGCCTACACCACACAGATATCNAACTACGANAACTTCGCGGCTCTGTTCCAGGCCATGGAGCGTATCAACACCATTGTCATCGACCTNGACCGCGACATCTGGCAGTACATTTCGATGAACTACTTCAAGCAGCGCATCAAGGCCGGAGAGGTAGGCTCGTCGGCCATGCCCCACAAGGTCAATCCCATTGACTTCGAGAACTCCGAGGGCAACCTCGGCATAGCCAACGCNATNCTTGGTCATCTNGCCGGCAAGCTCCCCATATCACGTCTGCAGCGTGACCTCACCGACTCTACCGTGCTGCGCAACGTAGGTGTGCCTATGGCCCACACTCTCATCGCATTCCATTCGACACTCAAGGGNCTTGGNAAACTCATCCTNCACCGCGANTCAATTGACGCCGANCTCAACTCCATGTGGAACGTTGTTGCCGAGGGCATCCAGACTATCCTTCGTCGCGAGGGCTACCCCCATCCCTACGAGACCCTCAAGCAGCTCACACGCACCAATNCCGAAGTNACTGCCGAGAGCATCGCCGCCTTCATTGACACCCTCGAAGTGAGCGACAGTGTCAAGGAAGAGCTGCATCGCCTTAGTCCCTCGACCTACGTAGGCTACTAAGTTGATATCCCTACCNCCGATATATCAGATAATGAGGCTATGCACACNCCCCCGCTCATGGCGTGTGTATAGCCTCATATTATCTACACCTGATGCTTTATAGATATGAATACAACATCCGAATTCTTTGACTCAAAAGCCGCGATATGGGATGACGACAATACACTGTCTACGCCTGAGAAGATAGCCCGTGTGCTCNGTGCCGCAGGAGTGCGCGAAAACGACACGGTGCTTGACATCGGCACAGGTACCGGAGTGTTACTGCCTCATATCGCAGAGCTNATCGGTGCCGGNGGTTCAATCATGGCTGTTGACATATCGCCGAAGATGCTTGCACTGGCCCACCACAAGTTTGCATCACTCGGGAGNCCCATACAGTTTGTNCTNGCCGATGCCGAGAGCGATTATATAGCCGGCACTTACGACCGCATATTCCTCTATTGCATATATCCTCATCTCCACTANCCGATAGAGACTCTCATGCGACTTGCAGAGCGCAATCTGCGCCCCGGAGGNACCATCACCATTGCCCACCCCATGAGCCGCGCATTTCTCAACGACGTACATCGCCGGGTGCCAGTCCACTCCAACGACCTCCCTGCCGCCTCGGAACTGACCGCGACCCTCACCGCTCACGGATTCANCCCCCTTACGACCGAAGAAACCGACGAAATATATCTCGTCACCNTCCGCAAATAGTCCATCTGTTAAGTTGGAGNACGGAGGATGACAGGGTTGAAAAAAATGTGTACTTTTGCAGAGATAAGCCTTATTATGAAGCTGATTTGTTGATAGAGAATGAAGCCGATTTTCTTAATAGGATTTATGGGTAGTGGCAAGACCACTCTTGGACGGGCTCTTGAGGAGACTACCTCCATGAGATTCATTGACCTTGACGATTATATCGAGGAGCGTATCGGCATGTCTATCAGCGAATACTTCACTCACGCCGGTGAGGACGGTTTTCGCCNTGCCGAGCGTGATGCGCTACGTGAGATAGCTGACGGAGAAGATGTGGTGATAGCCTGCGGCGGCGGCACTCCATGCTTTTTTGANAACATGGAGGTGATGAATTCGCGGGGTACGACCGTATGGCTCGATGCGTCGCGCGAGCGTCTGTTCGAGCGCCTGATCGTGGCCATTGACCACCGTCCGCTACTTAAGNCAAAGTCGCCGGNCCAAATCAGAGAGTTTATTGACAGTTCGCTTAAGGAACGCCATCCCTACTACTCTCAGGCACACTTTNTGCTTCCTTCGGACCTGCTTGAAAATCCGCGTGAGATAGCAAGCACCGTAACTCAGTTTCTACAGCTTGTAGGGCTTCACCACCTTATGTAAAATACGATAACAGTATGACATACTCCCCTACCCCACAGGAACAGCCCTCGGCCACNGCATGTGCGCGCAAGAGGCTAACCATAGGACTCCCGTCAAGTTCCGATGNTTCGGAACGCCGCTTTCCTCTCACTCCCGAGGGAGCGGGTATACTTGTGGAGCAGGGATTTACCGTCAATATTCAGGAGGGTGCCGGAAAACCGATACATTACACNGACCGACAGTATGCAGCCTGCGGAGCTTCAATAACCTCGCGCGGCGAGGCCCTGCGCTCTGATGTGGTGATACATCTGTCGCCGCTCCAGCCATGCGATGTGATGCAGATGCGCCGTGGAGCCATGTTGCTGACACTGCTCCAGCCTTGGCGACAGACNGCCGAGGGAATCCGCGCACTGCTTTCGCGTGCTATNATGGGCGTGGCNCTTGACCTCATAGAAGACCGCCGTGGCAATCGCCCCTTCGCCGAGATACTGGCCGAAGTNGCAGGACGTGCGTCGGTAGCCATAGGATCGTCGCTGCTGGCCGATGCCGTACACGGCAAGGGCATNNTNCTCGGAGGCATAGCGGGGGTNGTNCCNTGNGAGGCCACGGTGATAGGNTCNGGCATAGCGGCCTGNGCGGCTGCACGATCGGCNCTTGGCAACGGNGCNATAGTNCGTATGTTTGACAACGACACCTACTCTCTGCGCAATGCCTGTCGCGAACTTGGCCCCGGACTCATAGCCTCGGCGCTTCATCCGCGTGTGGTAAGGTCGGCNNTACGCACTGCCGACATAGTAATCTGCGGCGAGTTGTCGCCTGAGACACGNGCATTCTCCACATTCGACAGCGAAGTAGTGTCAGAAATGAAGAAAGGTGTCATTATATTTGACCTCAGCCATCGATGCGGCAACACATTTCCGTCGCTGCGATGCGTAGACCTCGCCTCGATGTCGCCCCTTGACCTTGACCCGATGAACACATCGCGTGTGGTATACGTCAACGCCGGAAGCGCCGTGCCNCGCACATCGGCCATGGCCCTGAGCAACACTTTCATAACCATGTTCTCCGACATNCTCTCTTGCGACGGAGTGATCAACACCCTTCGACTTGTGCCGGGCATACAGAAGGCTGTATTTACATTCATGGGNAANACCGTCAATGCCGAAATNGCGGCNATAGCACGTATGCGTCCGCTNGATATNTCCATNTTCCTTACNCTTTCGTAACCGTATNTATACCTGATTTATACCTGCAATTATGNCGAAAAANAAATANTANGTAGTNTGGGANGGGTATGANACCGGAGTNTTNGACTCNTGGGANGAAGCNGAAGANCAGATAAAGGGCTACCCCGGAGCNCGNTANAANAGTTACGANTCNCTNGANGCNGCNATNGNNGCNTATCGCGGACGNCCNGAAGANCANATAGGGGTACTNAAGGCNATNGCCTCACATNCCGANCGNCCTTCGACNGACTACGCCANNCTNCCGGGNATAAATCTTAACGCCATAGCCGTNGACGCAGCCTGTAGCGGCAATCCNGGCCCGATGGANTATCGTGGNATAGANCTCACNACNGGNCAGGAGATATTTCANGTAGGNCCGCTNCCNGGAGGAACCAATAANGTNGGNGANTTTCTGGCNATAGTNCATGNCCTGGCNCTGCTNCANCAGCAGGGNCGNACCGATACNGNCATCTACTCNGACAGCAAAACCGGNATGGCATGGGTACGCCGCCGCANNCCCAANACNAATNTNACNCNCAACGCCTCAAACNCNAAGGTNATNCAGCTNCTCANCCGNGCTACCAACTGGCTCCNNACCCANACCCCCGTNAACCCCATCATCAAGTGGCCCACCGANACCTGGGGNGAAATCCCCGCCGACTTCAACCGCAAGTAACCATAGAATAAGTAGTGACGCCATATACTAATGGAGTCGCGGAGCGACGATGTCGTGTATAACCGTGCATGACCGGAGGGAGTGCACGGATAAAGAGTGACGCCATATGCATGGAGTCGCGGAGCNACNNCATTGTCGTAGCAGAGTGCTACCTCATGTCGCGCTCATCGAAATCCATATTTGCATGCATATATAACCTCTTCATTTCATCATCGAATGGATGACGAAGATGATGCGTCTCCTGCGACTTGATGTAATCTATCACATTCTGACGCACATCCGAAGACACAGTAGTAGCAAAGTATCCCGATGCCCACCCATCAAAGAGCTTAAAACGCCCGTCCTGCGCTATCCATCCGCTTGAGAGAGACTTGANGGACTGTATCAGGTTGGCAAGGGCGACCGTCGGATGAAGATTGAGTAGAATGTGTACGTGATTCTGTATACCACCGATACGTATAAGCGTACATTTGGAATCNNAGATTACTTTCCATATAAAGCGGTAGACATCTTCTTTATATTGGAGCGGAATTGTCATCTCTTGTCTTTTCGTACAAAACACTATGTGATAATATGCAGCTACTTTACTCATGGTAAGATTAATATTANTCTGCAAAGATAATACNAATCTCATAAGAAAGTGTTTCATACAACGACAACATCGTCGCTCCGCGACTCATAGCGTGTGTATATAGACGGGGATCCGTGCACTCCCTCCGGTCATGCACGGTTATACACAANANCGTCGCTCCGCGACTCTCCCAGATTATCCCNGAGTGAGGGATGAATTTGCGNGAAAACATCCCTCACTNAGGGANAATTCTTGTNAAAAACATCCCAGAGTGAGGGATTNGCTTGGGAGGTTTCCTAAAAACGATATTCCCGAATGGCAGAGGATGAGGCGCTCTGNCATTCGGGAATATTAGTCGGTAAGCTGGGAGNGGAGGGTNAGCGCTTGCGGTTGCGGACGCTGCGGGTAGCTGAGGAAGATGAGGATACNGACTTAGGCTTTTTGACTTTGGGGGTCTTGGTCTTTGTTTCCTTCTTCTTAGCTGCNGGNTTGGCCGAGCGTGCCGCTGAGGAGCGTGATGCACGTGCCGAACGGGCTGAACGCACTGCGGGCTTGGNCTCGGCTACTTCCTCACCGGCTTCGGCAGCAGCTTCTGCTTCGGCCAGTGCTGCATCCTCGGCTGCCTTGGCCTCGGCNGCTTCGCGGGCTTCACGNTGGGCGGCTATCTCTGCAAGCGAGGGNACCCAGAGTTTCTTCTCAAAGTTATCAAGATGATTCTGTATNCTATCCTGAGCACGCTTCAAGTCGTCGGGATCAGGATAGAGTTGCGCCATAGATTTGTTGCGCAGATTGCGAGTCTTATATATCTCGCCATCGTAGAGTCCGAGCTGAAAATAGTCATCGAAGGTGTAGACAGCGAGGTTGTTATCATCGTCTACAAATATATTCTGAGTTGAGAGGTAGGGACGCAGGTCAGAATATTTTATCCAGAACATGGGATATTTAACAGCCTCGCCACCGAAGTCGCCATCGCGGTGGAGCACAGGGCAGATAGCCTCTATGCGCTTCTCCATGCGATTCTTGCGACGGTCAAACTCCCAACGCTCTATGACGTAGTATGAGAGNACTTCATTGGCAGGCACATCGCTGGGGTCAATGTCGAATTTAGGACGCTTCTCAGTAGAACCCTTNGCGTCNGTATAATATACATGGAAGCGGTCAAGCATGTCACGTACCTTTACCTGATACTGGTCGGTAAAGATTTCGCGACCGTCAAGATACTCGTAGACCGGCATATCGCCCGANGCNACCAGACGCATGATGAGTCGAAACAGATTGTCCTGTCCTTCTATAGGCTCATCGGGGAAGTACAGAGGCGTGTTAGGAGCCTGATTGAGATCTATACGACGATAGATCACCTTCATCCACTCAAGGTCGGCATCGGAAGCAGCGTTTTCCTGATAGAAATTCTGCATACGACCGGTGACACCCGTCTGAGCGGCAGGCTCACCACGTCCCTGACGTGCGCCGCGGCGCATCACTGAACTACTGGATGAACCCGAGTCCTGAGCCACAGAAGCAATGGCAAAAGCCACTATGGCGGTCACGGCAAGTATATATCGCTTAAACTTTAGCATTGTAAATATGGTATGTAGCGTAATGATCTCAATTAGTTAACTATCACCTCCACGGGGGCCAGCACTCGCTCTACTCCGTCAGGACCGATAGCACGGACGTGAGANATGTAGAAGCGCTTGCCTCGTGAGAGACGGCGGAATGTATCTTTCTGACGCTGCGAGAAGCTTGCGCCCTGCGACACCTCGGGCATGGCGTTGCCCATGGAGTCGAAGAATACGGTCTCGAAACCGAGCACTTTGAAGCCGATGTTGAGCATATCGTCATCGATGGCGGCATCAAGTCCGTCGGCATTCATAAGCGATGCCTTGGCTATAGGTTTGCCACCCTTGTATCGCACGGGATTGCCCTTATCGTCCTTGATATTGATGAAAGCCACAGGATCAGGCAGCTTGCGCACACGGAATGTGGTGGTATTTACTGTCTGCGCTCTACCGTCTATGGTGGCCGATACGGTAATCACAGCATTGTCACCTACCTTTGACGGACGGGCTATGAAGCCATCGCCCGAACGGGTCAGGGTACCGTTGGTCATGGTGGCTGTAACACTGCTCTGAGGTACACCGGGCACAGATATGCTGATGGGGTTATCAATACCCGCATAGAGCACATTCATCATCGTGGCCGATACGGTAGCCGAAGGCTCCATAACCACGTAGGATGAACTGAAGGGATGGCGCGTGAGGGAGCCGTCGCCATGCTGCACCTGCAGATAGCCTGAGTAATCGAAAGTGCCTGTCGAACCGGTGGCAAACTCATATAGGCCGCCATCGCTTTCGAGTTTCTTGTCATTAATGAATATTTCGGGTCGTGCGGTGGTATCCACAGCAGCCAATACGATATTGGCCGAGTAGCGTCCGCCGCGCATTACGAAGCGGCTCTGAGGAATAACGAAAGCATTCAGTTCGTTGACACGCACGTCGCCGGCATCAACATTGTTGAGTATGGTCGACAGAGCCTCACCCTCGGCGTAGCGCACATCGTTCTGTAACTTTGTGAGGAGGGTCACGGCTGCCACCACGGGCTGATGGTCAAATTTCGATTCCTCCCACTTCTCTTCAGCGCCTATACCGTCGCGACGGAAAGGCTCAGTGGAGAGTGCGCTCTGTATACTTTTTGACTTGACAGAGTCGGTTACGATAGTCGANATATAGAAACGGAACTCATCGATACGGTGACGCAGAGCCTCGCCACGNTTNTCCGAGGGGTTAAGCATCACCACCGACGCCGACTCGAGGTCGTCGCGGCTCTTGATATTATCGATGTCATAGCCGCTNCCATCAGCAGCACGCACTATNGCATGCTTGAGTGAGTCAATGGACAGGAACATACTTTCGGCCTCGCGGCGAACCTCAGAGGCTTTTTCAAGCCATTGTCCCACCTTCTCGGGGTTCTGACGATGCAGAGCCTCGAGCTGGTCATAGATGGCTTTATTGCGTTGGTTGACGTTCTCATTGGTACGCGTCAGACCATCTTCCACCTGCGTGAAGCCGTCAAGCACGTCGCTNGATACATTGAGCGCGAGCATGGCGGTCAGCACGATGTACATGAGGTTGATCATCTTCTGACGTGGAGTGAGACGTCCGCTGGATTGTGCCATAGGTCAATTGGGTTACTTTGAAGAAATGGATGAATGGAGAGAGAGGCGGGGCCGTAGCATTAATAAAAAAGGTCATTCGGCACTGTCACCGTAGCCCGAACCTGAGCTTGTCGGCGCAGAGGGAGGAGGAGTCATGGGGCCGCCATACATGTTGACGGTCATGGCGTGGAGCATCTTCTCATACACGTGGTTGAGCTGCTTCATGTTATTTGCCATCTTTTCGGTCTCCTCACAGTACTGAGTGCTCTGGCGAGCCGACTTCTCATACATGTCGCGTATATCCTTGATACCGCGGTTGACGCGGTCTATAGCGTCAAGCTGGCTCGATACGCTCTTGAGCTGTATTTCAAATATAGTGTTAAGTCCGGTAATATTACGGTTGAGATCCTGCATCTGAGCCACATAGCCCTCGGAGCTGCGGGTGATATTCTCAGAGTTCTCGGTCACGGCCTTGTAGCTCTGAAGCAGCACACTGCTCACCTCATTGAGCGCCTCGGTAGTGTCACGCAACGTATGGAGCTGCTCGGTGATGGCAGTCATCTGTTCCATATAGTCCTTGGTAGTTTCGGCAAGGCTCTTGGCCTCTTCGGCATCCATGGCGGGAGCTATTACTCCGTCATTGCCTGATGCTCCACCGGCTGCTATGGTGAGTGTACCGCCCGATACGCCCTGCATCGAGTCTGCACCGGGAAGCTGACCGTTGATAACCAGTCCGCCACCCTGACCGCCATTAAAGTCGGGACGATCCTCGGGACGCTTCGTGGCCAACACAGGGAACACTTCCTCCCAGTGGTAGTCGCGGCCGGGTCGGTCAAAGGCCGAGAGAATAAACATAAACACCTCGGTGCCCATACCTATACATAGCAGAGTATTACCTCCGGGAAGATGGAGAATCTTGAAGAGCGCACCCCAGATTACCACAGCGGCACCTATGGAGTAAGCGAAGTTGAAGAATCTCTGTCCGCTTTCACCGGAGAGAAATTTCTCCACGATATTCTTGTAACGTTTTATTTTACCCATTGCTGTCTACGTTTGAAGAGGGGGATATTGTGTCGTTTTCGTTATTGGTTGTATTATTTCTTGGCCTTGTTGCCACGGGCGAAACCGATCTGGCTGCGCACACAACGGAATCCAATGTAGGAGCGCTGCTCATTCTGATACTCCCACATACGTATGTCTGAGCGTATGTTGTGGGCCACGTCCTTCCAGGAGCCTCCGCGCACGATTTTGCGCTTCATCTTGTAGGGGTCTTCCACGGCCGCATCATAGCGGAACTCTGGGTTGAGGTCGCTCGTGAGGCGGCTTACGCTCTCGGTGTAGGCCGTCGAGGTCCATTCGCTGACATTACCGGCCATATCATACAGGCCGAAGTCATTGGGTGAATATGTACCCACGCGGGATGTTATCACATGGCCGTCCTGCACATAGTTACCCTCCTGAGGCTTGAAGTTGGCATAGAAGCATCCCTTCTCCTCGGTGAGAGGCAAATCGCCCTCCCAGGGGTATTTATTATCATTGTTGCCTGCACGGGCGGCATACTCCCATTCGGCCTCGGTAGGCAGACGGTAGGGTTCGATNTACACACCCTCGCGGCCAAGGCTGCGGCGGAGGAAATCGGTACGCCAGTTGGCGAAGGCATTGGCCTGCTCCCAGCTGACACCTACCACGGGATAGTCATTATATCCGCCGTTTGAGAAGTAGAGGCGGGTGTAGGGTTCGTTATAAGCGTTTTCAAAGTCGTTGATCCACGCCGTAGTATCGGGGTAGACATTGACTATGTAAGTATTGAGGAAGTCGTAGTCACCGGTAAGACCGCGCGTGATAGTCTCGCGGATGATTTCGCCATCATCGTTGATGTAAGCGGTATCCTTGGATATTACCGGAGCCTCGGTGGGCACTGGACGGTCTGTGTTATATTCGCGACGGGCCGGATTAAGGCGGTTCTTACGCTTGGCGGCCTCGGTATGGTTATACACCTCGTAGCGATAGTTGAGCTGCTCGGGGTCGAGCTCACGCACACCGGTTATAGGATTGATGCGATACACGCTCTCGATAGCTCGGGCTTCATCCTCCGAGGGATTGCGCCAGGGTATGGGCTTGTTCCAGTTAAGATAGGGCTTGATGGGGTTACCGTCGCGGTCCTCCTCGATCTTAAACTCCTCGTTGCCGCCGAATGAGGGGTCGGCAAGACGTTCGCGGATAATAGAGTCGCGCACCCAGAACACAAACTGCTTGTACTTGCTGTTAGTCACCTCGGTTTCGTCCATCCAGAAGGCATCAACCGACATGCCGCGCGAGTCGGCACGCAGATTCCACAGTGAGTCAGCCTCGGAGGGACCGATCTTCATGGAACCACGCGACACGAGCACCATACCGTAAGGTGTGGGTTCGCTCCACGATGAGCCACCGACACCGGTAACTTCGCCACCGGCTGATGAGCTGTGGCCACCTGACGCACATGAGGCCAAGCCCCATGCCATGACAGCACTGAGGGACACGAGAGTGATAAAGCGGCTTATATGTCTGATATTCATATTTTGCTTGATTGCGGAGAGTTGTGTTATGATCAGATTATCCTGATGCTTTTGTGACGGTGACGGTTCTTTTCCGAAAAATCCAGTTTGAGGCTGTAGCCCACAAAGAGTTCATGGCTTCCGCTGCTTGCCTTGGCTATGGCTGAAGTAGCATAGTCGTAGCTGTAACAGAACGTGATACCCTTGAACTCAGCTCCCAGCAACAGGGTGACGGCATCATTGTAGCGATACCCTACGCCTGCGGTGAGGAACTTGCGGTAGCGGACGCGCCCGGTGACTTCCCAGTTGGTGAAAGTGAAGTCGCTGCGCACAATCACTGACGGCATCACTTCAAATAACGTGTTCTTGACAGGAATATTGCCACCGGCCATGAAATAGAGTGTGCGAGGAACCGAAAATTCAAAATTTTTCACACCTTCGCCCGTCGTAGAGCCTCCTGACGTACCCGTACCGCTGCCGCTGTCCGAAGAAAAGCGTATAGTTGGCGAGAGGAGATGAGTACATGACACACCGGCCCAGAAGCGGTTGTTGGCCCAGAAAGCACCGATACCGAGATCGAAGGCATTGCCCGCTACGTCGTTGGTAGGGATAGCCTCGTCATTGGCATCGTGATAGTCGTCATTGTCGGGAATAAACACCTTCGAACCCTTGAATGATTCGCTGATGAATCCCGGCTGTATACCTATGGTGAGGGTGCTACCCTTCATGAATCCCTTCTTAAACTGTATCTTATAGCCGAGCTGTGCCCCGATGGTGAGATTGGAGTAGAGACCCATGCTCTCCTGCTGAAACATAAGGCCTGTACCGAATCGCTTGTTGAAGAGCATAAAGGGCATATCACCGGTGGCCATAAACGTTGTGGGGGCATTATCGATGCCTACCCATTGAAGGCGTGCGCCGGCACGTATGCGCAGCAGGTCGGTAGTGCCTACCGCGGCAGGGTTATAATATGAGGGCACCTCAAAATAGTTCGACACCAGAGCATCGGTCTGACCTACGGCCTCAAGTGTCACTGCCATAAGCACTGCGGCAAACAGAGTCTTAAACGACCGTAACTTACGTAATAATATGGAGCGGGAGATAGGCATCATTCNAAGTAGAGAGTAAATACCACCATCTTGGATGTGGCCTTGGATAGCGATTGTGTAAACTTAAGCGACGCGGGATCATCCTCAAGGTCGGGACGGTCGTGACGAAGCACATCGGTCAGGCCGAAACAAAACTTCACCTCCGAAGCGAGCTTGAAGAATGGCAGATAGAAGTCACAGCCGAATCCCAGGCTGAGATAAAAGTCTGATGAGTTGAGCTTGAGCATGTCACGCTTCTTCTTCGACACATCAAAGGCCGGCATGACACCTCCGAGCATATACGGGCGCACATTGCGGTAGCGCACGGCATTGAATTTCAGGTCAATGGGAAGCACCACAAAGGTAGAACGTATATTCTGCGAAAGAACGTCATTGATATCGCCCGAGGTGTTGACCATCTTCACATTGCGGTTGCCGAAATACAAGCCGGGGGTGAAACGTAGGCTGAAATAATTGTTGAGCCTCAAGTCGAGCAGACCATTGACGCAGAATCCCGGTGAGTATGATGGCTGATCCATGAACCAAGTCTCCCCGTCATCAGTCACAAACCCATTGTGAGTAAAGCGCAAGTCCTGAGTGTGAAGACCTATGGAAAAGCCCAGGTGCCACTTACGCATATCGGCATAAGGGCGGTTGAGCAGCTTGTCATTAAGGCTTTGTGCCATAACGGCCCGGCCACCGCCGAGGGCAGAGACTATAAGAATAATTAACAGGAATATGTGGCGTAAACGGTTCATTATCTAACAGCGCGGACAGATTAACACTTGCCCGATAACATTACAAACGCATCACCGCTCCGAATTATTGCCCGGCCACCACCAGCCCATACTACATGTATCCGTCGAACAGTGATACTTTAAACAACTATTTTCTGTTAAAATACATTAACACCTAACCACACTATTGCAATTAGCAAAAACTTCCCTTAGCTTTGTCAAATCATAGTACATCACATAGTTTTACCAATTTTTTCTGCTTTATGAACGTTAAGAACCTGCTATCAGTGAAAATCAACCTTTGGCTACTGCCAGCTTTGTTAAGTGTTGTAAGTTGTGACTCTTCAGACGAACTTCTTACTGAAAGTATTATGCCTACAACGGAATGCATCGATGACTCATTCCGTAGTAGTGAAGAAGCATGCACAATCGCCTTGGAATTATTCGCCTCAGGGAACTCCGGAGGAAGAAGTGCCGAACCTAAGAGGGTTAGTAAAGCTATTCCTATTTACAACTCAATGGGAAGGAGTCAGGATAGTAAGCTCCTCTATTACGCAGTAGATTATGAAAATGACGAAGGATTTGCCATCATTGCAGCCCCTAAATCTGTTGCGCCGGTAATTGCTGTTATAGACAACGGATCTTTTGAAGACCCCGAGAATCTTAACAACCTACCTTACCAACATACATTACTCTCGATTTCCGATTATATCAACAGGGAATCACAATCTCCAACAGCAAAGATCTTACCATTTGAAAAGATTATCTATGACACTCTTGAAGTAGACAAAAAGAATGGCCCAAATGTTTCTGTAGCATGGAGTCAAGCTTGGCCGGAGAATATATATACTTCAAATTGCACAGCAGGCTGTGCACCGGTTGCTGTCGCACAGGTACTATCATTCTTTGAGCTTCCAAAGTCTATGTACTTTAATAATTCAAGTAACATGCCTACATCAACTGAAATACTTGATTGGACTGACATGAAGAAGCATTCTCGCTCTACTCTCAGTAAAGTGCCATCATTACTGGACCAAAATATGCATGCTCTTTCTTGCGAATGTCGTAACCATGACCAAATAGGAAAGGTTGTGAGGCAGTTGGGTGAGGATATGCGCGCAAATTATGTAGTAGATAAGACTGGTAATAATAATTACACTTCAGTAGCTTCAACTAATATTTTACCTTGTCTTAAAAAGTATCTTCCCAATAAAACATTCACAACAATTACAAGTGTCAGCAGTCTCCAATCCAGTTTGCTGAAAGAGAATTCTGTCGCAATTATAGATGGTACTGTTTATCGAAGTGAAACAGATGCATATGGACATTCTTGGGTTGCAGATGGAGCATGGACTATAGGAAGAAGGATTATGGCATATATGAAACAGCCATTTGTTGATTCTTCTGGCTGGGAATGGGTGGAAATAAGTAATACCATTGTAGAACTTATCCATTATAATTGGGGCTGGGGCGGAAATTGTGATGGATTCTTTAAAAAGGATATTTTTAACTATACTGATAAAAATACTCAATATGATTTTCCGGAGCATGACTCTGGTCATACAAAATGGACCATATCATATTCATATCTAATAAACTAAGATATCATTAGCTTTTATGAATAGAAAGTCAATAAAATATCTGAAAAATCTGGGGATCTCTATATTAATTGTTATAAATGGGAGCTGTTCGAGTGACGACAATTCGGGAGGTAATACGAGTATCACGGTTAAGCCTGACTTTAATGTAGAGTTTACCCAGCAGGATCGCGTTACAATTGAGGGGATTAACCACTTCTCTCATAAACTCATGGCCGAAGTGCTGACTAATGACGAACTTTTAGGGCTTAATGGCAAGAATTTTGCCATATCTCCTTTGGGATGCGCAATAGATATGGCCATGTTGGCTCAAAGTGCTGACAATGAATCGGCACGAAAGTTGTGTAGTGTTCTTGGAGTGTCTGACACAGAGACTCTTGGCGCGGCCTGCAATAAACTGATGACCTATCTTTCCGCTCCTGAGAATGGAGCAGAATTTGAGATGGCCAATGCCGTATGGTATGCCGAGCGTAATGCTCCCTATATCTCCGATGGGTATGTCAAGAGTATGAACTCCACCTATTTCGCCGATGTCAATGCTGCCGACCTCACGACTAATGCCGGAGAGAAAATCATCAACGCCTGGGTCAATTCAAAATCCAAAGGACTGATAAGGGATATTAACGGCCTTTTTGAGCCATCATCAAGTGCAGAAGTACTTATACTCAATGCACTGTATTTTAAGAATAACGATAAATTTTCTTTTTATAAGCCCAATACAGATGATGCTATCTTCCACGCTCCCGAGGGTGATCGATCTGTAAAAATGATGTTTAATGACACTTACTGCGGTTTCTTTGAAGATAACGTAAAGACAGTTATTACCTTAGGCTATGAAGATTATCTGACAAATGTGACGTTTATTATACCCAAAGAGGAATTTACATTAGCTGACGTATGTCTTGATACTACTGAAGAGTGGAGCGCAATCTGGGACGGTATGGAAGAGTATAGAGTAACGCTAATGATACCAAAATTATCGGTTATGTCTACTGTTAAGCTAAATTCGCTACCAATGCTTGCCCAGGCTGACAATCTTTCACTTGGAGAGATGGGACTTCCATCGGGAAGAGTCGGAACAGTCGGACAGAAGACATATTTCAATATGAATGAAAGCGGTATTGAGCTTACTTCCGCTTCCCGTTCGCAATCGCGATTACCGAGTTGGGGAGGGGAAATAACATTCACCGTAGACCGACCATTCCTCTTTTACGTGTCTAATGTCAATACCGGCTCCATCATTATGTCGGGTCGTATTCTTGATGCATCNAATCAAAATTATAATTTATGAAATGTATGAAACGTTATTTCTTACTTATTTCGGTTCTTTTTCTGATGGTGCTTACCGGTTGCTCTAATGAGGAGAATTCCGGAAGTGTCACGAGTATAAAGGTACAGCCGAACTTCAAGATAGAATTCACGCAGCAGGACCTTCAGACTTGCGAAGGTCTTAAAAGCTTTTATGTCAAGCTCATGGCCGAAGTGCTGGACAATGACGCGCTTGTAGAGTTTGAAGGTAAGAATTTCGCCATCTCTCCGCTTAGCTGCGCGATAGATATGGCTATGCTTGCCAACAGTACCGATAATCTCTCTGCAAAGAAGATTTGCAATATCCTTGAGGTGACAGACCTCNAGACTCTTGGCGCGGCCTGCAACAAACTGATGACTTATCTTCCGGCCCCTGAAAACGGTGCGGAATTCGGCTTGGCCAATGCTGTATGGTATGCTGATCGTAATGCTCCCTATATCCCTGACAGCTATATCAAGAGTATGAACTCCACATATTTTGCCGATGTCAACTCAGCCGACCTCGCTTCTGAATCAGGAAAGGGTGTCATCAACGCGTGGGTTAATTCTAAAACCAATGGGCTGATAAAGAATTTGGACGGTCTCTATGAGCCCTCACCATCAACAGAGGCGTTGATACTCAACGCTCTTTATTTCAATGGTGAATGGGACTCAAAGTTTGAGGTCAAGAGAACAAAGGATGAGATTTTTCATGCTCCTGACGGCGATGTATCTGTAAAGATGATGCATAATACTCTTCGTACTACGGCTTACGAAGATGATAAAAGNATTATGTTCCGCTTACCGTTTAAGTATAGAGAATCATATATGGTCTTCGTACTGCCCAATGAGGGATGTTCGTTAACCGACGCATGGTCTGATATAGAGAATTGTGACTCCGGTTGGAGTGCGTATGATCTGAAAGTGAGTGTTCCGAAGTTTTCAACAGAGTCCACTTTGAAACTTGGCCAACTACCTATGCTTCAGACTGTAGGTGCATGCTCACTCAACGGTATGGGTATCCCGACGGGAAGGATAGGCAAAATAGGACAAAAAACAAGCNTCAATATTGATGAGGAAGGTGCAAAAATGGCAGCTGTAACTACTGACCATTGGGTGACCGCAGACAACGAATCGGTAAAGAAAGGTGTAGTAGTCCTTGACCGTCCGTTCCTGTTCTATGTCANCAATTTCAAAACCGGTGCCGTNATNATGGCGGGCCGAGTTCTTGACCCCACTAAAAATTAGGCTGAAACTTCCCTTTCTACTGTTCATAGATAAACCGTCTCGAATATATGCGACCCCGACCATCAATCAAAGTGATGGTCGGGGTCGCTGACATTTTTTTGACAACAAGCGGAAATGCGGTTAGGTGTAAAAAGTGGAAATAAATACGTAAATTTACGGGCTCAAAGATTAATAATATATGTCAAACGCCAACAACAACCCGAGGGAGAACGGTGCTCAAAGCGTGGGGTCGCATCCCGAAAGCACCCGCAAACTGCCGGCTGAGGACAAGGCTCTGGTGGCTCGTCTGCGCGACNCATCCACTGCCCGTGCGGCCTTCGGGGAGGTGATAAAACTCTATACCGAGCCTCTCTACTGGCAGATACGACGCATGGTGCAGAACCACGACGACGCCAANGANCTGNTGCAAAACACCTTTATGAAGGCATGGACTTCGATAGAGAACTTTCGCGGCGATGCGCGCCTGTCAACGTGGCTCTATAAAATAGCCATCAACGAAAGTCTGTCGCACCTCGAGCGCGAGGGNCGCCGCAGNACCNNGTCGGTCGACGACGANGANGCNGGNNCNGCNGCTACACGCCATNGAGTCNGACACNTTCATTGACGGCGANCGNCTGTGTCAGGANNTNCGCAAGGCCATNGCCACNCTNCCTGANAANCANCGNCTGGTNTTCAACATGCGCTANTANGACGANATGCCCTACGANGAGATGTCGTCNATTCTCGGCACTTCGGTGGGGGCNCTCAANGCNTCNTATCANCTNGCNGTNAAGAAAATNGAACANTATTTTGACAAGACCGACGATTTTTCTTCATAACCTCGCCCCTGGCCGTTAAACCTATGGCGGCTCCGGATGTCAAATCACTGTATATTTACTGTAAAGTTATCTCATAGATCATAGCCACTCTTAACTATATGAAACCTCAAGATATTCTCTCCAACGTCAACCACCGCTCAGGCATGACAGTGCCTGAGGGTTACTTCGAGGAGTTTGCCGCCAGGATGACGGCCTCGCTCCCCGAGCAACCATGGGAAAAGGCTGACAACGCTCAGGATAAGAGCTATATACTGCCACATAAGACGCTGTGGAACACCGTAAGGCCCTACGTATATATGGCCGCGATGTTTGCCGGCGTGTGGTGTATGATGAAGATGTTTGACTTCATGCGTCCCGCTTCCTCACCCCTTGGGCTCGAGGGCAATCCCACTCTGGCCGCAGCTGTCAGCAATACTACCTACATCAACGACTACCTGCTCAACTCCTCTGCCGAGTTTGATGACATGGACTCAGGACTTTACGATGACCTCTACAACGAGGGATTCTCGCCTGTGTCGCTCATGACTGACGANGACGAGGACTACAATTGATNTTATATCCATTACGCCTCATNNCNTACATNANNNCANANCACTNTCTAANATGAANCATAAAGTACTAAAGTCNNTNNGATANCTNCTGCCNATGNTGCTNATGNTTATCGCNGCATCCGTCTCAGCGCAGGGCCCGGGACGACCCGGCTCNAAAGACCGCGAGAAGTGGAACCGCGAGATACGCCAGGCCAAGATCGAATTCATAAGCCGCGAACTGGAGCTTAAGGGACAGACCAANGAGCAGTTCCAGAAACTCTATGAGAAGATGGACAAGGAGATTACCGACCTCAACGAACAGACCCACACCATGAGCCGCAACCTGCGCAAGAAGGGTAAGGAAGCTACCTCACTCGAATATGAGAAGGCTGCCGAGGCNAAGTTTGAGCTCAAAGGACGCGAGAATGTCATAGAGATGAAATATTATAAGGAGTTTAAGCAGACGCTCACCCCCGAGCANCTCTTCCGCATAAANGATCTGGAACGAAAGTTCAACCAAAAGCTAATGAAGGAGCATAGTAAGGCCAAACAGAAGAAGTAACGGCTATACTCTCCACCTCTCTACCACTCGCGAACATCGACACGTATTGATAATACAGGAATAATAACCGTTCATACGCTCGTCACGAGCATGCAGATTGATTATGTCATCACGTATCCCCACCACCATATCAAATACCATTTCAAGCGCGCTAATCAGTGCGCTTGTGATTTATATAAGCCTTAGCTTCCGCGCTTCGGCCACTACTACTGCCCCTGACTTTGCCTTCCCCACCAAGGTATCTGAGCAGTCACTTACCACCCTGCACCAGGCTATCAGGAAGNGTGACNNCCCTGCGGCCATACGCTCGNTGATAGACTATACCCTGGCACGAAACGCTGTGTCAAGCGACGATCCCTCGCAGGCCATAGCTTTTATTGACAGCGTGGGCGAGTCGATGGACGGGCCTGCAAGAATCATGACNGATTTGCTGGTCATGAGGCTCTATTCCGATGTATACAGGTCTTCGATGTGGACATACAACAACCGCACTCTGCCACTCACCCCCCTGCCGGAGAACTGTCTGGAGTGGAGCGGCTCGCAGTTCCGCCATAAGTTGCTGAACCTGGGAGAAANGATACTTGCCTCATCCGAAGAATTAGCTAAAGTACCTCTGAAGACNTACTCCAAGGTCATCACNTCCGACCGACTGACTTACGTATATTACCCCACGTTATGGGACTTCGCCGCATCACAGATTGTTCAGACACTCAGCTCNTACATAAACGGTGCGAACGACAGCCTCTACGCCCTGGTCGACAACACCTATACGGCCGTTATCAAAGCNTCNGCCAACCATACGGCTCCACTTATCAATGCATCACTGAATCAAGCCGAATTCAGAAGCAACTATAACTCCTCTGACCTCAGTTCACGGGTGAAGAGTATGGAGGCGCTTTACGACCGATTCTCGAAATCAGAGTACTCGGGCGACATAATTCTTGCATTNAGTCATCTCACCGATGGCACACAGCAGGCCAACCGCCGTATCTACGACCTCATCAACTCTCATATCAAAGCNTTTCCCTCCTACTACGGCAACAACGCCCTGCGCAACCGTCTGCACGAACTCNCACGCCCCGGCGTTCAGGCAAGTGTGCCTTCGGCCTGCGCACCGGGCCAACCCGTAAAAGTGAGNTTAAATGTCAGCAATGCCTCATCTGTAGGCCTGGCTGTATACGAGATAACATCACCGACCGTNATCACCGNCTCATGGGTAGAGCTCAACCGACAGCCTTCGAAAAGACTCGTTCGGCGCATCACACAGCAGTTTGATACAAAAGTGCCTTTTGACACCACCGTCACAGTGACTCTGCCCGCNCTGCCCCACATTGGCTACTATGCTNTAGCTCCTGAGTTGCCAGGTGTGACCATTGACGGNGGCAATAGCTCAGTNCCCCTGCTCCANTGTACACGCACCGCGCTGGGATNCCTCAGCATNTCCTCNGGCTCAATGCCTGTAATGGCCGTGGGCATTGANCCTCTGACAGGTGCACCACTCGCCGAAGCTACCGTAAACANCATTGACTCCGGCAGCANAACCTCAANNCAAAGTCACCGCCTCATCCCCNTAGGGTCAACCGATGGAGANGGGTTCATGTTATTATCCGGCAATAATACGAACAATGACACATCCGCCAAACGCNCCGGGAACAGCNGCAATTCANGCGATTATCTATTGACAAAGGGCGATGACCATTACGGTGTGCCCCTATGGATAAATCCCCGTAATTATCAATCAGCAGTACGACAGAACGTAAGCGGAGAGATCTTCACCTCACTTGCCATAGTGCATCCGGGCGATACCGTAGGAGTGGCTGCTNTAGCCTATACCTACGGCCCTGAAGGACGTAGAGTGATGGCTCATACTCCTATGAAAATTGTGCTGCGNGATGTCAACGGCAATGCGGTAGATACTCTGCGCGCCACTTCCGATGCGTTCGGACGTATCCACGGACGCTTCGATATACCCCGTGGACAACTTACAGGCAACTACAGCCTCATTCTCAGCCGCGACGGAGCTAAAGACGGGGATACATCNCTCAGNACCAACATTGCCTACGGCTCGCTGATGGTCAGCGACTATAAGCTCCCCACGTTCAAAGTAGAGATTGAAAAGGTGCTTCAAGGCACACCCTCAAAGGGTGATGTAACCCTCACGGGACGCATTGTCACCTACTCAGGTTTCGGGCTCGGCGATGCCACTGCCGAGATGCGTCTCAGTGTCAACCGCAGTTTCTGGTGGTGGCGCGGAGGAGATGTGCAGGAGGTAGCTGCAATGCCGGTAGCTCTTAATGCCGACGGCACCTTTACCCTCACCGTCGATNCTGCCACACTTGCCCGTTCGCCTTATCGTCANGGAAGCTACACGGCCGANATCACTGCCGTGTCACCTGCGGGTGAGACTCAGTCGGCCACAAAACGCTTTGCCATAGGTGAGGCCTATACCATACGCGCCGANATCCCTGCTACCATCGAGGCATCTTCACCCATACACCTCAACGTTTCAGTGATAGATGCCGAAGACAATCCCGTAGAAACGACCCTACGATACGCTATTGTCAATACTGCCTCAGGCATATCATACGGCACAGAGGCCTATGCNGCCACTGATACTGTAGCCCAAGGCTCATTTTCAACATCCGATCCCANCNTTGACCTCNCTCATGTAGCACCCGGCACCTATTCCATAATCCTTATCCCNACCGGGAAGATTGCTGACGCATGTGAGAANGAAACCTCGGGAAATGTGGCCATNTATCGCCGCGGNGTCAACATCAGCCCTTCACGCGACATGCTCTGGATAGCNGACCGCAACCTTACGGNAACTCCAGGAGAAACCGTAGACATCACATTCGGTATGCCTCAACGCGAGGAGGGTGTATATCACGTATTGTGCATCCTCAGCGCCAATGATTCTATCATACAGCGCCGATGGATGGAGGCCACTCCCGGATTCAACACCCTGACCGTGCAGATGCCGCAGGCTCTTTCGGCCNAAATCATACTCTGTTCGACAAGCGACTATGTTAATGCCCGTACAGATGTGACGCTTACATCGCCTGCCATGCNCCGCTCGCTGCGTGTAGAGCGTGAGAGTTTCCGCGACAAACTCATGCCCGGCAGTCCCGAGCGATGGACACTGCGCATACTTGATGCNANCCCCGCCACNGGTTCTTCTACCGGAGAGGTGGCCACCGGCGTGAAGTCTNCCGTCATGGCTCGCATGTACAATCNAGCCCTTGACGCCCTCACNGCTTCGTCGCTCTGGCANCTGTCACCCCGTTCATACNCCCCTTCCGCTCCATCGTGGCGCTCGCCATCCATAGGCTCTACCCTTTACCCTTCGCTGTATGGAAAAATCAGCTATCTGCGCACCACCCCNCTCGTACAGCCGGAGTTTGANACCTACGGCCGCAGCCTCTATTATCGTGGCCATACCCTCTACATACGCGGTTCACGCAGCGTCAAATCCTCTCTTACATCCAATGCCGTAATGACGGAGGATGCTATCGACGATGANGTCATGACGATGAGCGTAATGGCCGACTACAAGATGGCAAAGGCAGAAGCCTCGGCTCCTATGATGACCGGAGGTAAAGCCGCCGGTATAACTGTAANCGAAACCGAAGCGGAAGTGACAGANGAAGACAACGGCAACACNCAGGATGACACTCATGATATTCAGGGAAATGACACCTTTGACTACCGCGACAGTGAGGTGCCGTTAGCATTCTTCCGTCCTACTCTCGCCTCTGANCCTGNCGGANCGGTTACCATCAGCTTCACCACTCCAAATGCCAACGCCAGATGGTGCTTCGACCTNCTGGCATGGACCGAGGAGATGATTACCGGCTCTATGTCGGCCGACGTGGTCAGCTCGAAGCCCATAATGGTACAGCCCAATCTCCCACGTTTCCTGCGCACGGGTGACAAAGTTACGCTCAAGGCTATGGTGATGAGCAACAGCACCGACACCTGCGANGTGACTACCGTTATCGAGATTTTCGACCCAACTACCTTATCGCACATAGGCTTGCCCGTGACGAATGTGGCCACCATAGCTCCCGGAAGCTCGGCTACCGTAGCCATGGAGGTGGAAGTGCCCGCCGGTATCCGCATGATAGGCTATCGTGTGCGCTCTAAAGCCGGAGAGTTTACTGACGGAGAGCAGACCGTAATTCCGGTNCTCCCCTCCTCNCAGCCCGTTGTGGAGNNTGAGCCATTCTATCTCGCTCCCGGAAATGAAGATTTCACAATAAAAATCCCCGATATAGATAAAAAATCCATAAAGGAGACAAAGGTNACACTGCAATATTGCAACAATCCGGCGTGGTATGTCATCACAGCCCTCCCCGGNATCGCTCCCGAACAACCCACTACAGCCACTGATGCCGCCGTGACNCTCATGTCGTCTGCCATAGCGCGCGGCATTGTAAGAAAATATCCGGCCATAGGCGAAGCACTGCGTCAATGGAAGGAGTCGNANCGTACGGATTCGACCCTCGTATCGATGCTTGAGCGAAATCAGGATCTCAAGACCCTGCTCTTGCAGGAGACTCCGTGGATGTCACAGGCAGCCAGNGATACGGAACGTATGGCCCGCCTTNTACTCCTCACCGACAGCAAACGCTGCGATGAGTCAATACGCTCCTGCATTGACCTCCTTTCAAAACTCCTCACCCCTGAAGGTGCATGGAGCTGGTCATCATCCTTTACCCGACCTTCGGAGTGGGTCACCTACACTGTACTCAGAAGCATAGGACGAATCAAGGAATTAGGCTTTATGCCTGATGACAGCCGCCTTACAGATATGGTAAGAAGCGCCGTGGCTTACTGTGATCGTGAAATAGTGAAGACCTACAGTCAGAACCCCGACGGGGTATATACCGGATATGTGACCATGCGCGACATGTTCCCTGACGTNGCTCAGAGCAGCGAGGCACGCAAAGTATCTGACCGCACCGTGCAGTACATCATAGGTCACTGGCGCAACTACGACATAGCTGCCAANGCATCGGCCTCACGGATTCTCAGTCGCCACGGATACACCTCCACTGCTAAGGAAGTAATAGCCTCGATACTTGACTACGCGGTCACNACTCCTCAGGGAGCGATATGGTGGCCCTCGGCTAACGGCGGTGCGTTAGGTCAGCTCACCTGCGCGGCAGACGTGCTTGACGCGCTTACGGTNGTGGATGCCAAGTCATCGGATATTGACCGCATACGTCANTGGCTCGTGCTTCAGAAAGAGGCTCGCAACTGGGGCAGCGGCACTGTCGCCACNAATGTCATAGCCTCATTCATCACATCCACTCCCTCCGAAGCCTCTTCATGGCTCACTNCCGGCTCCGACTNTGACACCCGTATCACCCTCGGACGTCATAAGGTGAAATTTACCCCCGAGGACAAGACCCTGGGCTATATGCGCACGGACATATCATCGCTCCATCCCTCGGGAGCCACCCTGCGCATACGTCGTGAGGCNGCAGGNCACGGACCCGCATGGGGTGCNGTAATCAGTCAGTTTGAAGCACNTATGGATTCCATAGCGCCCGAGGCATGCGATGCCGTAAGCATCACAAAACGTATTACATCTCTGAGCGGTAATAGCCGGGTGCAGACGGGTGACAAAGTGAGGGTACAACTTATAATCCACGTCAACGAGCCGATGGACTATGTGGCTATAACCGACGAGCGCGCCGCATGTCTCGAACCCGTAGAACAGCTACCCGGATATATCTATTCCGAGGGCTTGAGCTTCTACCGCGAGAACCGCGACGCCTCCACCCGCATCTTCATTGATCATCTGCCCCGTGGCATCTATATCCTAANCTACGACATGTATGCCGCTCAGGCAGGACGCTTCGCCTCAGGCGTAGCCACCCTCCAGAGCCAATATGCTCCCGCTCTGAGCGCCCACTCCGCCTCCTCTCCCCTCACCGTAGAGCAATAGCTCTATATCNACCCCGAGGCGATAAACTCCGTAACGATAAGCAGTTATAAACACAGCGGCCGGACAGTTAACTGAATAACTGTCCGGCCGTGTGCTCGAAGCGGGACTCGAACCCGCACAGCCGCAATGGCCAAGGGATTTTAAGTCCCTCGTGTCTACCATTCCACCATTCGAGCGGNTGAAGCGGTGCAAAGTTAGGTAATATCGCGGAAGCATCCAAAATATTTCAACACTAAAAAATCTTTAGAGTGTGTTTAAACACTCTCTTAGACCTACTCTATGATGCAAAAAAAGATTAACGGCAAAGCGGAATAATCGATTTTTTCACTAACTTTGAGCAGTTTTAGGTAAGTCTTAAAATTATTTTATACCATCTTCGAAAGTATTTTTCGGATGGGTTTCATTTGAGGGCTCAGGTNTGCATCGAGATACACACCTGAGACANAGAGTGTTACCCNNCATTATCATATACTATCAACTGTAATTAATACTTCACTTAATAAACTCAAATCACATGTCACTTTTCTCAAAAATGCCTCCGGGAATTGCTCTCGCAGCAGCCATGATGCTGTCTGCACATGCAATCTCGGCTGACAGTTACCTGATNGTCAGGTTTCAGGATGGGACTTCTACAAGTTTCAACCTGGCCCATCGGCCTAATGTCAATTTTGATGGTACTCAGATGGTGATTAAATCCGCAGATATGGAGACATCCTATGATGTAGCCCGTGTAAAGCGCTTTACTTTCGGCAATGAGTTCACAGAGATTATTCCTGTGCTCAGCGAAAACGAAGTGCGCCTCACCTACACCTCAACGGAGTCTGCCACCCTCTCGGGCCTTAAGCAGGGAGAAAAGGTTACCCTCTTCTCTACTGACGGCATCACANTGAAGTCTGCTACCGCCAATGCTTCGGGCGTGGTGGAACTCAACCTATCATCAATGCCCAAGGGCGTATTAATCATCTCAGTTTCTAACGGACAATCATTTAAAATAGCACGATAATGAACTTCTCTATACTTCGCCGCTCAATCTCAGCAACATTATTTGCTGCAGCCATGACCGTAAGTGCACAGTCATTTACCGTACACATGACCGACGGTTCTTCAACCTCATACGACATCAACGATGTAGAAAACATCGAATTTGAGGCTCCCGACCCCTCAGCCGCCACCCTCTTCAAGGAACCCGCCAACACCTTCATCGTAACCAAGGGCGGTGAATACGAATTCTACGCCAAGCGTCCCTCAGGTTCTGATGTGGACATCGTAAAGGCTGACTGGATCTGGGGCTCAAAAGTAAGCGATAACGAAAAGATACAGTCAATCATACGTAACGTACGCCTCGAAGACGGCAAAGTAAAATTCACTGCNTCAGGCAACGAAGGTACTGCCGTAATCGCCGGATTTGACGCTGCCGGCACTGTTAAATGGGTGTGGCTCATCTGGTCAACCGACCGTCCCACCGATTTTGAGCTCGCAAGCGGCACTGTAGTGATGGACCGTTACATGGGCGCTACCAGCAGTAACCCCAAGGATGGNACACAGACATGGGCTTCTGTAGTATATCAGTGGGGCCGTCCCGTACCCCTGTTCTCAGGCTANGGNGAAGAATATGGTGCGGCCTACGCCATGGAGCAGGCTAAGCGNGCCACTATAATGAANCCCGACTATGATTTCCANTGGGAAGTATCGACAATCAAACCCAGAACTGTTGAGGAAAGTATCGCATACCCCACCACCTTCTTCAGCGGTAAGNCAGGTGAAGGNGANCCCAGCAGCGGCAACTGGCTTACCGAAAGANATGTAGCTGATCTNTGGGTAGCCGAAAAGAACGACTACGANCCCTCACCCGCAGGATATCAGATACCTTCATATCAGGATTGGGGCGAAGACTTCTTCAACTATATCACCCCCTATGATGCCGAAGGTAAGACCGGCGGATACTATACCTACAATGANAAGCGTCTCTTCCTTCCCAACGGTGTTAAAGACCGCTTGTGGGANACCGGCGAGAACGTAATCGGCTATCCCGGCTTCATGATGTGGGCTTCNGAATANCGTCTGTATGACTATCTNGGCNTACTTGAATCCATGTCACTTGAGCAAGCNCTTTCATTGGGTCTCATCGACTACTGGCCCACCCGCGTCATCTGGCAGTATGCCGANGGCGCCATGGTTAATGTATACGGTGTAGGTAACCCTGCATTCGCTCATCCCATCCTCTGCAAACGCATCGAAAAGTAAGTCATACTAATAGATATAACCGCGGGTTAGCTATATGCTTAGCCCGCGGTTTTGTTATATATACACNTAAAANAGNTTNTTCCAGAATAAAATTTACCGTTATCCTCAGGAGATTTTCTTCGGATCGCCTTGTGATGCAATCTGGTCAAGGCGTTCGCGGTTGAGNAGGGAGTGNTGACGGTCACATTTCACAGCATTCATCTCCAATGGAGTCAGTTTGCGGGCCGAATTCAGGTCGGGCCTCGGTATTTGTTTTACGCTTTTCATAATATATATTATCAATCTTTCTTTTCAAGCAGGGGCATAAGGGCATTGATNGCAAGCATCACGCCAAGATACGCTACACCGAGTGCNACAAAATTCCATGACAACGGCCATGCCATCTTAAGCCAGCCTCCGAAAAGGTATGAGAAGAACAGAAGCCATAATGAAGCCTGGACAGATACGCATAGTGTACACCACTTGTGAGCCTTAAANCTCTGATACCAGATACTCCAAAACGAGAAGGGAAGGCAGCAGAGATTGCAGAGTGCAAGCCAAGGCAACATCTGCGGAAGCAGCAGCATGGTAACAAGGCTTACCGAGAAATAGGCGAAGCCTACTTCACTCCATCCGAACAGACCGAAGAATTTTGAGGCACTTGTCNCAAGAATATCATCGCACCCTCCCGCCTGGAGGACACCGCAGACGCGGTCGGCCGCAGGATTGTGTATCTTAAGGGATTTCTGTACAAGCAGATAGGTAAAATACAGACCTGCTATATCAATGGCGGCTATGAAGTAGCNGGAGACATGTCGATAAAGACCNTTACCTATAAACAGATATAAAAACAGGGCNACGGCACAGAATATCAGNACCCANTTNTTGGCACGCATGAAGAAATCCACACGCTCATTCTTACGATAGTCAGGCTCGCATGCATCGCTATCGGGAAATGACAGCAGCACTTTGCCATCCCATGCCNGACGAAACTCGGACAATGGCGCCGTCTCGCTCTCGCCTAACGAGATATAACTGATATTATCACCCTCGATAGAGGTCACAATGACTTCGCCCTCCGAGGTGTTGGCCAGAAACGGAGGAGTGAGTTTTTCCAGCTCATTCTTATCCTCTAAGAGATATCCCTCCGACTTAATGCCATANTCATCAAGCAGTTTTGACAANCCGAACATTGTCTTAAAGGGAAGATTCCTAATCCTATCTTCAGAATAGGAAGCGGTGTGCGGCACTCCTAACGCAGTCAGATAGTCATCAAGGAGTGTATGATGCGAAGTCTTAGATGCCATAATATAATATCAGTATTAGAGCGTGTGTGTATCTCTCTCAATCATCACAATTACATGAATGACTGAATCTTATCAAGCAGGGTCTGACCATCCATCTCACCGCTTTCGCGCCACACGGGTTTACCGTCGCGATAGATTATGAATGTAGGAGTGGAATTAATATTTTCGACATCAGACAATTCGGCATTCTGGTCAACATCAAGTTGATATATATCCACCTGACCGTCAAGAAGNTCCTTAATCTGATCAATCACCGGNGCCATTCTACGGCAGTGAGGACACCATGTAGCATAGAATTCTACCATAACCACCGGAGTGGTGTTGATTGCTTCTGTATAATTCATAGTAGTAAGTTGTTATTAGTTCGGTAGTACAACAAACAANCCGATTTCAAAGTTTGAACCCATTCCGCTACTTTTCGTCTGAGNGCTTTTCGTCACGCTCTGTTGAGTGATTTGTAAGCGGATGAATTTAAAAACGATGTCCGCATTTAAGAGAGTGTTTGAATNTAAACCAAATTAATTATTATCATCACAAAGGATTTTTCGGGTGCTTTTCAAGAGTTATTATCGGTCACGATGCCCGCATCGCTCCCTCTCCAACTCTTGAAANTTCCTCCGAAAACTCTCTTTGTNCTAAAAGNATTTAAATTCAAACACTCTCTAAATTATCTTGTTAAAAACGACGGTGATACANAAATTGTCAGTAACTTCGCCAACGAAAATCATAATCAGGCATTTTTGTCAGTAGATTTTANCCACTTGATGTCAGAAAATGGNAATCTNCNCANAACTGTCAGTAAATATATCTATCAACATTTTTAGCGAATGAAAAAGTACTTAATTTCTGCNCTNGCGTTGGCCGGGCTTACAGCTCTGGCGTCAGGCTTGGCAGGCAGCCCCTTGCTTCCGGNAGTAAANACGGAGGTTTCGGCTACCACAATGCCGTCAACAACAGCACGCACGGTAAGCGCNCNGGCATCNACNGACGCNCCGGTGGCCAAGCCAATTGTNCGTTCATCGGAACATTATGCAGCACACCCCCTTTCCACTCCCATCTCCGTTTCCGATTCCGTAATGTCGGTAATGCGAGCCCCTATGCGTCTGGCATCCCTGTCNTCAGTGGCNGATCTCACAGGCAGCTACGTTCAGACNTCTACCAGTCTTGCCGGGAGTGCGGGTGACAGCGGCAACGCTACCAAGATATCACTTGGTGAAGAACCTAACAGCATTGTCATAGAACGCTTCTGGTCAAACCAGTATACCCCCGACTATCTTGTGGTAAANGCTACCGTAGATATCTCATCGTCAACTATCTCCATACCCTCGCAGGTAGTATATACAGATGACACATACGGTCAGATATCTCTTGTCAAAACCACTACCGGAGCTCCATTNCGCGATGAACCNATCACCGCCACNATANCTGCCGACGGCTCAATCACTCTCACCTCGCCCTGGGGTCTGTATGTCGACGCAGGCAACTACAAGGATCAGTATCTATATGCCAACTACAATACCCGTCTGCGTCCCGCCAACGCAACNCTTAGATTCAGAACATACTCTGAGCCTAACCTACTGTACAGCTACGATATACTGGTAGAACAGACAGGTGTGAACACACTTGAAATCACCAACTTCGCCAACGCNGGACTCGTAACCGAGGCGACTCTCAGCGGCGACCGCACAATGACCATACCCTACGTACCGGTAGAGTATTATCCCTTCCGTGGATATCTGCTCGAACTGCGTCCCGTGTGCGACTTCCAGTATGACGCCACAGAGGGTTCAATACGTTACTATTCCTTCGGTCTNAACTCAAAGCCTGCCGCCACCAATAATAACACCACTATAACATGGGGCAACTGGGCGCTCCTTGCNGAGGGTATAGGCACACTTGACATCAACTCCGAAGGCAGCNTAACGCTCAAGGAAGGTGAAATAAAGTATCCCACCAACTACGACGCCAACTTCGAGGGCAAAGGTACACAGAGCGACCCCTACCTCATCAAGACAGTTGACAATCTTAACGCGCTGGCATCAATAGTCAACAAAACNACTTGTCCCGCCGGACAGAGNACCGTAATGGTGTACCCCAACACCTACTTCCGTCTCGAAGCNGACCTTGACCTGCAGAACGTGCCCTTCACCTCAATCGGTGCGGAGCAATACCATACGTTTGCAGGTATATTCGACGGTAACGGCCATACCATCAAGAATNTCAAACAGACGCTTAAGAGTCATCTCAACTACGGCGGTATATTCGGTATTATCGGCGGNAACGCCCAGATTAAGAATCTTACCGTTCAGAGCGCCAACCTGACTACCAACGCATATACCGGCGTAATCGTAGGCACAGGCCATGGTGTGATTGACAATTGCCATGTACTCACAGCCGATATCTTGAATTACAATACCGGTACGGGNGCCATAGCCGGTCTCTTTGAGGGCGAAGTCAAGAATTGTACCGTCAACGACGCCTTCATCTACGGACTNGGCGGATATGTCGGCGGTGGTGTAGGCGAACTTACAGCATTTGTCGAGAATAATGCACTCGTACGCTCCTCCATCACCGATTGTCATGTCACAAACACCAACATCGCCGTATGGGGCACCAGCGAACAAGGCAACCTTGCCGGTGGTGTAGTAGGTAACCTCTANTGGTCAACGCTCTCAAAGTGTGACTTCTCGGGTACAATTGACGGATCGTATGAATTCAACGGCGCGGCTGCCACCAACATAGTCGGTGGTGTGGCNGGTGCCGTGCAGAACAGCAGCATATCCAACAGCTTCGCAGTNGGTAACTTCGTGGTTCAGGACTATAAGTCGTATGTAGGCGGTGTGGCAGGTATGCTGGCCGGCGACATGACCAACTGCTATGCATCAGGAGCCGTGCAGGGAGCGAATACCACGTTTGCCGGAGGTCTCGCNGGAGCCGTTTACCACGCNACTGTCGATATCCTTACTCAGAAAACAGCCAAGGCTACCATCACCTCATCGTATACCACTACCCAGGTCATAGCCTACGTAACCGGTCTTGACAATAAGACACAGCTTCGCGAACTCGTAGGCTCATACGTAGTGTCGGAAGGAATAAGCACCCTTGACGACATGGTGACCATCACCAATTCATACTATAACACCGACCTTACTGACTTCGGCGGTNCACGTTGTCGCACCAATACCGCAACTCTCACCGACGGCACCCTTCCCGCAGGNCTCAGCAACAGTTACTGGACAGCCACGAAAGGACTGTATCCTCGACTCAAAGGTATGGATACCACTCAGGCNGCGCTTATGTCAGCCTCATCAATTGAGTTTGCCGACGGCAGCACAGCCAACCGTGTACGCGCCAANGCCACTCTTTGTCCGCAGGGCAAAACCGAATTCTATATACTTACCGACGGTCAGCTCACCAAGGCCGGAAAATATTGCAGCATCGACGGGAATACCCTCAAAATCGGCACCAATAACGGTATCGACCTGCTCATGGTATCTAACGGCTCGGTAGTATACCCCATCAGACTTGCNATCACNGGTAACGGTCTCGAAGGNCTCGGTACGGAAGAAAGCCCCATGCTTATCCGCGACAAAGATGACCTTAAGCTGCTTGCATCACTGGTAACGGTNGAAAATCCCTATCACGGAATACATTTCCTTATGACCGACGATATAGACCTCGAGGGTGAGACGGACTTCATAGGTATAGCCGTGTCAAAGACTATCAACGCAAGCCTCGTGTTCAGCGGTATCTTCGACGGTGGCGGTCATACTATCCACAACATGAAACTGCATGGTGTCACATGGCAAGACGGTAAGTCTCCCGCCGATGACCCCAACGGCCTCGGCACTGTCAACGCTACCGCTTCTATACAGTATCAGGCATTCATAGGACGCCTTGATAGCGATGGTGTGCTTAAGAATATTAACTTCGCAACCGATTGCACTGACGAACGCTATAGCTATGGTGCTATTGCCGTTGCACAATGTAAAGGAACGATAGATAACGTGCGCAACTACGCCACCGTAAATGTCTATAACGGTAATGCCGGCAGTATCGCCGCTACATCTGAGGCCGGTGCAAAAATCATCAACTGCTTCAACGCGGGTGACGTAGTGTCAGGTGCAGCCACCGCCGGCGGTATCGTGGGTACCAATAAGGGTGATATAGAGAATTGTGCCAATACGGGCAACGTATCTACCGCCATCATCACCAACAAGACCGTCAATCCGGGTGCCACCACCATGGGAAATGTAGGTGGTATAGCAGGCTCCATGAGTGATGGGTCGCTGCTTAATGTACTCAATACCGGTGCCGTATACGCCTATACCCACAATGCCGGAGGTATCTGCGGCAACTGGCTATCGAAGAAGATTACTGTAGGCGCCGTATCATATAGCACAGTAGGCACGGCCATTGAGAAGATTACCACAATGGGCGGTTTTGCCGGCGACTTCGGCACGAATGCCTCTATTCCTGAAGGCTCTACAGCCAACTATTTCGATACTCAGATAGTTGGTTCGGGTACGGTTGGTATCAAAGCTGCTCCCGGTATCACTGCGGCAGAGACTTCGACACTTACCTCAGGTGAAGCTCTCCCCGGCCTTGACACCGAGGTATGGGAATTCAATGCAGGTATGTACCCCGTGCTCTCATCGTTTGCCGACGAGCCTNCACTCGACGCTTACCGCCGTATCGTTGTCACTATGCCCGCAGGTGAGACCCGCGCTAACCTCCACGGCACGTCTACACTGTCACAGGCCGACGGTATGGCATGGTCGCTTGCCGAAGCTGACGGATTCGCCATCTCCGGCTCAGAACTCCNTGCTCCCGCCAATGTTGATACCGAAGTGACCGACACNCTTAAGGCCACATATAAGGGTTATACCAAGTCAATATCACTTTCGTCAAAACCCGCTTGTCCTGTAGAGGGTGAAGGTACTGCCGAGAATCCTCTCGTCATACCTACGGCTCAGAAATGGAACGAACTGGCNGACTGGATGCAGATGATGCTTTTCGACACTGACGGCGTATACGTGGCCCTCTCAGCAGATATAGATTTTGAAGGTGGCGAAATGAAGAGTCTCTCACCCTCGGATGCAACCCCCTGGGGAGGTANTTTCGACGGTCGTGACCACAAGGTGACAGGATTCGAGAACGTAACCACAGCATCTTATCCTGCGATATTCAACACCGTAACCGTCAATGGCACTATCCNGGATGTGACTTTTGAAGGTAAANTCACAGCTCAGACAGGTGGATATATCTCTGTAGTGGCAGGTAAACTCTACGGTAGGATGGANAATGTGACTACCNACGTGGAAATCANCACCACAGCCGCGCTCAACAACGTGGCGGGTATTGTCGTCTACGCATACTCGGGTGCTACGATCATCAACTGTCATAACCTTGGTGACATCACGTCAAAGGGTACAGGGGTAGCCGGTATATGTATCGACGCTGCTGCCGGTGTAGACTTCATCGACTGCTCCAACGAGGGCAATCTCACTACATCGACCACTACAGCCAATACATACGTTGGCGGTATCGTGGCACAGTCTAACCCCAACACATTCCTGCACTGCTATAATACCGGTNCGCTTACCGGCTCCAATAAATCAAACGGCATTGCGGGTATCGTAGCCAATATGCGCGCCACAAGCGGCCANGCTTTCGTCTTCACCTCATGCNACAATAAGGGTGACATCACCGGCTCAGCATTCCTTGGCGGTATATCCGGAAACTCTGCTACGACCGTGGGAGGCACAGCCATTGAAGCTACCGACTGCTACAACACCGGTAACATCAACTCCATAGCTACCGCCAATGTAGCCTCATCAGGTTCAGCAGGCCTNTTTGCCGTATACAACGCAGCATCGAAGATTGCCAACTGTCATAACTACGGAAANGTCACATCNGTCATGTGTCAGAANATCGGAGGTATTNCCGGTTTCTACAAAGCNAATCCCGGCGCTAACTACACCGTACTCATCACTGACTGTGTCAACGAAGGATCCATAACTTCGGGCACTGCAACAGCGGGCGGTATATGCGGTGCTGTAGCAGGGTTCACCACTATCAACGGTTGCTATAACTTGGCGCCCGTTACCGCACTCAACAGTGTGGGTGGCATACTCGGAGCCGCCACCATAGTTTCCACCGAGGTGACCGACTGCTGGAATGCCGGAACCATCTCCGCCACCGGAACAGGCACCGGCGCTTATACAGCAGCTAACTCCGGTATCGCAGCCGGTGGTATCGCGGGGCGTGCACAAGGTAGATACAGCTACTGCTACAATCTCGGTTATGTATCAGGCGCGACCTACGTGGCCGGTATCGCCGGACAGCCTACCAAGGGGTCATCAGCATCGGCATGCGGCACTCAGGTGCTCGACTGCTATAATGCCGCCGCAATATCATCGACTATAGCTNCCGGCGAGACCGGACATCTCATCGGTATGACAGCCAACTGGAACGATGCATTCAACAAGGCTGACGGATCATTCTATCTAACCGATATCTATGGNAATATGGCCGGCGAATCAATCATCGGCACCGCTCTTACCTTCAATGACCTCGTGTCAGCCGAGAGCGTAGAAATAGGTTCTGAATGGGAGCGCAACCTCTATTGTCTGCCTGTACTCAAGACCGATGCAGACAACGATTGTGCCTTGCTCAACAGTATCTGTCTGCTCGACAACACCACTGGCACATTGAAGCCCGTCACTGTAGAAACTATCGTAACCGAAGCTCCTGTTATAGGTAATCCTACGGGTACCGTATGGACAAGTGACGACGATATCGCCGTGGAGGACAATGACCTGGTATTCTATAAGAGCATTATGGGTGAAGCAAGCCTCACAGCTACCCGCGGTGAATACTCCCGTACGTTCACATTCAAGTCTGATATCACTTCGGGCGTTGACGGTATTGAGAGTGAATCTGATACTGACGGCGAAGTCATCTATTATGACTTCTACGGTATCCGCGTTGATAACCCCGTAGAGGGTCGCCCCTACATCCGCGTAATCAACGGACAAGCAACCAAGATTATACGTTAACCCAGATAATCCTAACACAAAATCAGGCCGTGCGTCATTAGTGATGCACGGCCTGATTTGTGTTTGTCAGCTCTTTTTCAGGAAGGGAGGAGGGTATCAGGAGCGGGGATGGAATGCGAGGGGCATGGCGGTGTGGGGATTGCGGATGACACCGTCGCTGTAGACGAGACCGCCGTTGACCATGGTGAGTACTACACGGTTGCGGAGTGTGAGGCCTACATAGGGGGTCCAACCGCAAAGGCTGCGTACGTCACTGTCATCAATCGTCCAGGGATCGGTTGCGTCATCCACAAGTACGATGTCGGCATAGTAGCCCTCGCGTATGAAGCCTCGACGGTCTATGCCGAACAGTGTGGCAGGGTTATGTGCCATAAGTTCGACCACGCGGGGGGCGGTGTAGGCCCCGGCACTTACAAACTCCATCATCATGGGCAGCTCGAACTGTACCGACGGCATGCCGCTTGCGGCCTTGAGCGCACCACCCTGCTTGCGCTCGGGCAGATGGGGGGCATGGTCGCTGCCGATAGTGTCAATAACTCCGTCGGCTATAGCCTGACGCAGAGCAAGACGGTCGGCGGGTGATTTTATAGCAGGGTTGCACTTTATGCGTGTGCCTCGCGACACATAGTCATCGTGGCTGAATATAAGGTAATGCGGACAGGTCTCGGCCGTGATACGCTTTGATGCTACAGGACCTGCCGAGAAGCATTCAAGCTCTTCGGCGGTAGATATGTGCATCACGTGAAGGTGCGCACCGGTCTCACGTGCCAGTGAGGTCACATAGCGCGTGGAGTCATAACATGCTTTATTGTCGCGTATCTTACTATGCATCGCTACGGGGGCATCCTCACCGATGAGATCGCGTGTCTGGGCCATGCGCTCGCTTATGCGTTTATTATCTTCGGCATGGACGGCTATCAGCGCCTTTACTTCGGAAAAGAGGCGACGCAGTGAGTTGTCGGAATCTACGAGGAGGTCGCCGGTTGATGAGCCAACGAAGAGTTTCACGCCGGCCACACGTGTATAGTCGGCCTTCAGCAGCTCTTCAAGATTATTATTGGTAGCTCCGATAAAGAAGCCGTAGTTGACGATACATGCCTCAGAGGCACGGGCTATCTTGGCTTCGACAGCCTCCATGGTGACTGTCATGGGCACGGTATTTGGCATATCGATCACCGATGTCACCCCTCCGGCAGCAGCAGCAGTGCTTTCAGTTGTCATATTGCCGTTGGCCGTCATGCCGGGATCACGGAAATGTACATGCTCGTCAATACATCCGGGCATCAGCAACATGTTGTGCACATCAAGGACATTTTCAGAGGCCGCAACCAGTTCGGCAGGGGCCTCACCCGAGCCCACCGCAGTAATAAACTGTCCGGTGACGGCTACGTAGCCCTGACGCACTTCGCCCTCATTTACAATACGGGCATTGAGGAAAAGATATGTCGGGTGGTTAGATTCACTTCTTTCCATAATCGGGGAATTTGCGGAATAGACTGTCGATTTTGAGTTCTATAACACCGAATACGGCTTCACTGAATATGCCTCCGCTCATTTTGGAAGTGCCGAGGGCACGATTGACAAATACGATCGGCACCTCTACGATACGGAATCCATATTTGTAGGTGAGAAACTTCATCTCTATCTGGAAGGCGTAGCCCTTGAAGCGTATGTTGTCAAGCGGAAGTGCCTGAAGCACACGGCGGGTGTAGCATACGAATCCGGCGGTGGTATCGCGCACGGGCATACCGGTGATGATGCGTACATACGCCGATGCATAGTATGACATGAGCACACGCCCCATAGGCCAGTTGACCACATTGACTCCTGTGAGATAGCGCGACCCTACCGACATGTCGGCACCCTCATCGTGGCACGCTTTGTAAAGTGCCATGAGGTCTTTGGGATTGTGAGAAAAGTCGGCATCCATCTCGAAGATATATCCATACTGGGGATACTTTAGCGCCCACTTAAATCCTGCGATGTAGGCCGTACCGAGACCAAGCTTGCCTTCACGCTCTATGAGGTGGACACGTCCGGGGTGCTCCTCCTGTTTGGTACGCACTATGGCAGCCGTACCGTCGGGTGACCCGTCGTCAATGACGAGCACATCAAAGGGATGAGGCAGGGCAAGCACTGCTTCGATGATGGCTGCTATGTTTTCCTTCTCATTATAGGTGGGTATGATTACCACCGAGTCGGACGATGAGTGGAAGTCACTATGAGGGAAAGGTGGAGGCGTCTGCGACATGAGTTTACAGAACTTTGGTGGATTTGGATATATACTGCGGAATGATTAACTCTGGGATAGTAGGAGGGGGAGAGCAAGTTATCAGAAGCGCCATGTGACACCGGCCATTGCCGTGCGTCCCTGAGACGTAAACGGAGTGAAGGTATCGCAATGGCGGTTAAGGAGATTTGTGCCCTCAGCCCACACTGAGAATGCAGGGGTAAACTGCCATGAGGCGGAGAGTGAGAGATCGCTTTCATTGTTGATGGGATAAAGCGCGTGGAACACATCGGATCCCAATATAGCTATCTTTGCGTCGGTGAACATCACACTGCCATGGCGAAGAGCGCGTATCTGCCAATCGGCCTTTACTATAAGGGGGCGGAGGGGATGGAGCGCCAGCGACAAGTCGGCAACTATACCTGCACGGTCGCGCCACAGGTAATAGCCACGGTCTACCTTCTGAGGAGCCATGGCTACCGAGGCCTGCACATCGATAATGCCACGCCATGAGTATCCGGCGGCAGCTTCAAAACGCCATCCGCTGATATCGCAGGGCGACCACACGGTAGCCGCACCCGAATAAAACGGCATAAGCCAGCCACGTGCGCTGGAAAAACCTACCGACACCCTGCCCCACAGTGAGCGATGAGGACCGGCAATGACACTGAGAGTAGCGTCAACGGGGATATATGAGTTTTCATAAGCTATCCCAGCGAACTGCCAAGGAGTAAGCGCATAAAGACTTGAGAGAGTGTTACGCACCACTCCACCGGTAGCTTTAAGCCCCACGGTGAGAAGTTTCACCGGAGTCCAGCCAAGATTTATTTCAGGAGAGGGATGGAATACTGAGCCTTGATTGTGAGTAAATTCGAGGTTAAGGCCTGCATCGCCACTAAATTTATCTAATTTGAAGGCCACATAAGGATGAAGTTTAAGTATTCCGTAGTCTGCGCTATAGTCATTGGTAACGGGGGTATAGGCCAATACGTCGGCTGGGACTACACTGCCTATACTTGACGAGCCGGGAATAAACTCCCGGTATCGGAAGTCGCTGTTACCGGACGTATAGGTATAGTCTGCATCAATACATAGAGTAAGCGATGATAAGGCATGGGACACTCCGGCAGAGATTGAACCGGAGGTTTCACGTGGCTTGGGCTGATTGAACGTAAACTGCGGCATGGATTCGCCGGTATAGGCGAAGTGGTCCATAGCTCCTCCGACATGGTAAGCGAGAGACTCTGATTTACCGCGGTAACCCACGGAGATATTGACCTGATTGGCCCCGATATGGCTCATGTCAAGCGACTGACTGCCTATTTCAGGCAACGCAGGGAAGAGGTGGCGCGAATAATTGTAGGCCGCCGACGCTTCCAGAGCGGAATTCTTGCCGGTAGCGAGAGTCAAGTCTGTGCCTACAGCCACGCTGTTACTCTTAAGAGTGAAGCGCGACGTGGGGAGGACATCCATCGGCATTAGTGAAATAGTCGGAGCGGAATAGCGTGACTTGTACTGGTCACGATTGTACTGAAGCCATGCGCTGAGCTGCACTCGGCGAGTGTCAATGATTCTGTAACCTGCACTGAGGTTTACTCTCTGAAGAGGAAAGTATCCGGCCATTATGTAACCTCGATAGGGGTCCGCTGGCAGCTTAATGTCGTAGTTTACGGGCGGAAGTGTCTCAAGGTCGTTGGTAATATCGGACGAGGCAGTATAGTTGGCAAATGACAGATTGGGGCGCTCAAGAGCCGGAAGTGTCACACGTGGAAGAGTGGTGAGACGGTTGGCCTCGCGATGGGTGAGCACTATGTCACGGTCAACGGTAATCTCCTTGCTGAGACTCTGCGCTGAGACTGTAGCAGGAGCTATTGCGAGTGCTGTGATAAGGGCGCTTATGGAGTGTCTGACGAGTTTCATAGGATACGGAGGAGTTACTTGAGGCGTGAGTCTATCATTTCTATTATATCCTGCTCTGAGCCGGGATAGTTGGTGCGCAATGTGCGCAGATATTCGTCGGCTTCAAACTCCTGATTCTGACGGCGCAGGATATCACTGAGCACGATAAATCCGCGCGCCTGCCAGTATTGATGGGGAGTTTCAGCATCAAGGAAGGTGTCAATGACCTTACGGGCCTCCTTGATATTGCCACGCTGAAGCAGGGAATTGGCCAATGATACGGCTGAGGCAGCTCCATATAGCTGACTCGGACGGGAGGCAAGCACTCTCCACTCATCGTAGGCTTCGTCATGACGTCCGGTAGCGTCCAGAGCCACGGCCCGCGAGTAGCGAATCTCGCTCTCGTTGTTGACCGAAGCTGTAGAAGAGAGCACTCGATCGGAAGCCTCTATTACGGCGGTATAACGTTCGAGTCCAAGTGCGGTACGCACTATACCGAGTCGCGCCTCAGCAAGATTGCGGGGCGACGAGGCGATGGATTCAAGAACGGTATAGGTATCAAGCGCCACCTCATGCTGACCGCGCGAGGATTCGATAGAAGCTTTTATAAGCATGGCATCCTCTATGACATCGGCTCCTGGATAACGGCTGACAAGTTCGGTAACATACCCGTATGCTTCCTCGGCACGACCAGAATCAGAGAGCCCCTCGGCCATGTAGTAAAGAGCCTGAGGGCGGTAGGTGCCTGAGGGAAATTCCTTAAGATATGATGCTATGCGGGTGGTATTGTCGCTGTCAAGATACTCCTTCTCGGCCGCACGGAAAGCCAACACATCCATCTCGGAGGGATCGAGCTGCGGTGCATCGGGAACGGAGGCGAGGAATGAGGCAAAGGCATTTAACGAACCATCCTCAGCATAGATACGCTTGAGGTCATCGGTGGCCACACGTGCCTCTTCACTCGAGGGGTAACGTTTGATAATATCTTTGTAGGTATCCACGGCTTCTGACTTACGCGAGGAGGCAAGCATTGCGATAGCCATCTGAAGCTGTGCCTTGCGGGCATAAGCCGACGAGGGATAGGCTACGGTAACTTCGCGGTAGGTGGATATGGCATCTGCGGGACGTTCAAGAGCCGAATAGCTCTCGCCCTTAGCCAGGAGCGCGGCAGGAGCAAGTACAGAGCTGGGGAAACGGGCTATGAGGTCGTCAAGGGCTGTTATCTTGGCATTATAGTCACGTTCGAGACCCTTCATGACTGCCAGCTGATATAGGGCATAGTCGCCGGCCGAGGGGTCAATGTCGTATGCGCGTCGATATTCTGTAGCTGCTTCGGAGAACTTGTGCTGGTAGTAGAGACAGTCGGCCACACGGTTGGTGGCATCGGCCTGTGAGCGCACCGACAGCGGGTTACGGGTAGCGCCAAGAGCCTGACGAAATGACTTAAGAGCCTGGGCATACTCCTCGGAAGCGTAGTAGGCATATCCTAAGTCGTAACAGGCTGTAGCATAGTTGACATCGCGCGAAGATGTGGCGCCAAGAAACGCACGGTAGCTCTTGACGGCATTGGCATACTGCCCCATAGCATAGTAGCAGTCGCCAAGCCAGAGGTCGCACTGAGTACCTATCTCCGGCGACGACTTTATGGCGCGGGCATCAAGTAAATACTGACGCGCAGCAGAGGCATTGCCAGAGGCCAACGACTGAGTGCCGAGCATAAAAAGTGCACGCTGCTTGGCGGCAAGTGTGGCGGAGGTGGGATGGCTCATACGGCTTACACTTTCGAGCACTGACTTATAATCGTTGTCAGCCAGATAGCCGTTTACGATATATTCCTGCACCTTGGAGGCGTAACGCGAGTCGGGATACTCTTGCAGAAACTCCTGAAAGAGAGTAACACTGCTGCCGAAGGGCACACGTCCTCCCTCGAGTCGGGCCACGGCATAATTATAGAATGCGGTTTCGGCGACATCTTTATCAAACTTGCGCTGATAGGCTTTCTCAAAGGCCATCAGTGCCGAAGAGAGGCGGTCGGTATGTACGTATGACTGGCCGAGATAAAGCCACGCACTCTGACCCATAGCATCGTCTGTGACAGTAGCACCGCGCAAGTAGCTTACGGCATTCTCATAATCGTAGTTACGGAAGGCATTGACACCGAGGATATACAGCGCCGAGGGAAGAGGATTGTCCGTTAAACCCATATATGTATTGAGATACGGGATGGCTTCGCTTTCACGTCCGAGCTTATAGAGCGACTCGCCGGCCACACGGTTGGCTTCAGCGGCAAATTCGCCTGTACGCTCAGTGCGCAATATATTGCGTGCCGATTCAAGCGCCTGACGATAGTCGCCTTTCATGAAGTAAATCTGACTCATGTAGTAGCCCACCTTATCGGAGGGGTCGCGATTAGGGTCGGTCTGACGGAAGTATTCGAGAGCCTTGTTATAGTCACCGCTCTCGTATGCAAGATAGCCAAGATAAAAACGCGCGGCATTGCCATAGGTGCGTGTCGAGGCAACACTGCGGAAACCGGCTTCGGCGCGACGGGTGTTGCCGAGCATCATGGCACAATAGGCCGTACGATAGGTGAGTCTCTCGTCGAGAGAGGAGTCGAACATATCGGATGACACCTCGCTGTAGCGATCCATAGCCAGCGCAAATGTCATGCGCTCAAACCAATAGTCGCCGGCAAGCACTTTCATTTCGGCAACGTCGGCCGCCGTGGGGTAAAGAGATATATACTTATCTATGAGTTCAAGGGACTCATCACTGCCCTCGCCCATCATGGCTTTTATCTTAAGAGACATGGCTTTACGCTGCTGAGCAGCATCGGGATGAAGCATCTCCAAGCGCGAAAGCTGATCAATACAGCCGGAATAATTGTGCTGGTCAAGCAACATGGCGCTTCTGGAAAGACATCCCGCAGCGTCCCGGCCATTGACCCCTGAGTCAATACCGGAATCAGTCTCTGCGGCGGCAATGGCAGCGGTGCATCCTGTGAGCATCAGCACGCCGCCTATGAATAGTTTACGAATCATTACTGGTAGATTGTCAGATTGACAATGCAAAGATAAGAAATTTTGTCCATCAGACATTAGCTGCCACACAACGTCGGTAGACCTCCTCGGTCTGTCGGGCTATAGTGTCCCAGTTATATGCGCTGAGGTCATGCTCGCGAGGGGTTCGCGGATTGCTTAGTTTGCGTTCGATGGCACGGGCAAGTGCCTCGGTATCTTCGAGCGGGTAATGGTCGTCGGCGTTCAGTTCGGGCAGCATGCATGCGTCTATATCGCTCACGATCACGTCAAGGTCGTAGCTCATAGCCTCAAGCAAGGCTATGGGTAATCCCTCATGCGACGATGGCATGGCAAATAGAGCCGCGTGCGAGAATATCTGATTAAGTTTCTCTCCTTTTATAAATCCCGGAAGCACTACCCCGGCCTCACGGGCCATGGAACACAGTCGCTCCGAGTATTCATCGGGATGATCTGCATCGCCGGCTATCACAAGACGGTAGTCGGAGAGATTAAGCTTCGTCCACGCCTCGATGAGCTGATGAAATCCTTTTTCCTCGACGAAACGGCCTACAGCCACAACGTAGTGCGATGGGACGAGGCCAAGCGATTCGATATAATCAGTTCGGATAGATTTGACAGGCTTTTCAACACCGTTGAATATCAGATCCGTGTCGTGCCGCCCGTAATTGTCAGCAAGAATGCCCGCAATGGTTTTGGAGATGACTATTACGCGATTGGAAAACTTAGCGCCCATTCGTTCGCCGGCCTTGAGCACACGACGCGCCATGCCTCCCCATTTCTTACGATTGTAATCGGGCCCGTGATTGGTGGTCACTACCTTCATGCCCAAGAGTCGAGCGAATGGCGTAAGCAGCGCAGGACCTACGGCATGAATATGCAAAATATCAGGACCAAGCGCACGAGCCTTTATCACCGCCAAGGCCGTATGCACGATAGCCTCCAGACTCTTGCGGCGCGGAGCATACACATCGCAGAGTTTCACCCCTTTATACTCGGTCATCCCTCGGGAGCCGTCTACGTAGGGAGTACGGCGTATTACCGTCACATCATGTCCCATCGCGGCCAGACGCGGATATAGCTGCTGGCAGTGCGTCTCCACACCGCCCTGAATCTCGGGAATGCCGCGTGTGCCGATCACTACTATCTTCATAAGCGGTATATGGATTATAAGGGTGGAGGTTGTATCCCGCCTCGGGGAGGTACACCTGAAGGGGATGACTATACGGGGATTACTTTCGGGGCTTTAAATCGCCTTGTGAGGGATCCTGACCCACATCACACCACTTCTTATCAAGACATGGCTTGAGTCCGCGGAGTGACCTCAGCTTATTGGCCACTACCCAGCGGGCCGGGTGCGTGATATACTTTTTCATCACAGGTGAGGCAGTGCCGACCATCCAGCAGTTCTTGGGACAGTTTCGCACCTTAGCGCGTACACGTTCTGCCTGCTCCGAATTCCATATTTCTTCAAAAGAAGCCTTATGGATGTTGCCCATCGACTCCTTCCAATACTTCGATTCAAGACCGTTGCAGGGATACACTTCGCCCCACGGATCAATAAAGAAGTTAGCGGTACCGGCCTCGCAAGGAAGCATACGGCGGTTGCCCTCAATGTAATTGATAAGGCCCATATTGAAGTAAGCACGGAACCACGATTTTGGATGATTCTCCTTAAGCTGCCACTCCACAAGCTTCTCAAAGTCACCTATCACACGATCGCGGTTGGTGATAACATTATCATCCTTATGGAAGTAGTAACTATTGTGGAATGCCGCAGTGGCAAACTCCATTCCCAGCGACTTGCTGAGCTGGTAGAGCGAGAGCATATCCTGAGAGTTATGATTGCTCACCGTACAGCCGAAGCCTATATCCTTCAGACCCATTTCCTTGAGGCGCAACAGAGTGCGGAGGCCTTTATCAAAACCTCCCTGACGGCCTCGAAGCTCGTCGTTTTTCTCACTCAGACCCTCGATAGATATGCGGATGCCTATGTTGGGGAATCGTTCTGCCAAAGCGATGACCCTGTCTTCAAACCATCCTGAGGTGGAGATGACTATACGATCAGTGTGACGATAACACTCCTCAACAATCTCAGCCAGATCCTCACGGATAAAAGGCTCACCGCCCGTAAGATTGATAAATTTCAATTTCGGGAGTGTCTTAAGATCTTCGGCCTTGATTTCCTCGGCCTTATCTGTGGGATTCTGCCATATGTTACACATCTGACACCGCATAGGACAACGATAGGTCAGTATGATTGAAGCATCGGTAGGATTTATAGTGGATTTTGCCATTGTGATACGAATGTGACGGAACGCCCTCACCTGCTCCATCTTTTTTACCAGAGTCACGTGAGGACTATCATACACTTCACTAACGTATGTGGTACATTCTTTATTATACGCCGCTTAATTATCAAGTTCATTTTAATACAACTAAGAGTGTGTTTGCGGGTACGGAATGAATTGAGTATATTTGCAGTAATGGAACCGTATCTCGTATCAGCACGAAAATATCGCCCGGCCACCTTCGCTTCAGTAGTCGGGCAACAGGCACTGACATCCACCCTTAAGAACGCTGTGGCGTCAGGCCGTCTGGCTCACTCTTATCTCTTCTGCGGCTCACGCGGTGTGGGCAAGACCTCCTGTGCCCGTATATTTGCCAAGACCATCAACTGTCAGCACACTACGGCCGACGGAGAGGCATGCAACGAGTGTGAATCGTGTCGCGCCTTCAATGCAGGCACGTCAATGAATATCATCGAGCTTGATGCTGCCTCCAACAATGGCGTGGATGCCATGAAGGAACTTATAGATCAGGTACAAGTGCCTCCGGTGACGGGACGCTACCGCGTGTTCATAATCGACGAGGTACACATGCTGTCTACCGCGGCCTTCAACGCCTTTCTCAAGACGCTTGAAGAACCACCGGAATATGTGGTCTTTATCCTGGCCACCACTGAGAAGCATAAGATCATACCCACCATACTGTCGCGCTGTCAAATATATGACTTCCACCGCATAACGGTGGGCGACATTGTGGCCCATCTCCGCAGCGTGGCTCAGGCCGAAGGTATCGAAGCTGAAGATGAAGCTCTCGGGGTGATAGCCGGCAAAGCCGACGGAGCCATGCGCGACGCTCTGTCGATATTCGATCAGGTAGCTGCCTCATCTCGAGGCCATATCACTTATGCATCGGCGATAGAGAATCTCAACATTCTTGACCGCTCGTACTACCTGCGCCTTCTCGACATGTTCAAAAAGGGCGAGGTACTGGAGACGTGGATGGTATATCGCGACATTCGTGAGCGGGGATTTGAGTCGCAGTTCTTTATCAACGGACTCGGTCAGTTTTTCCGCGACCTAATGATGGCCACCGCTACGGGGTCACTGAAATTTATAGAAACTGACGAGAACACTGCACGCCTCATGGCCGAAGCCGTCAAGGGTTGCTCACCGCAATTCCTCATCGGCGCCATGAATCTCTGCAACGATGCCGATCTCAACTTCCGCACAGCTTCCAACAAGCAATTTCTTATCGAGTTGACACTCGCCAAACTGTGCCAGCTGTGCCAACCATCAGGCCCCTCCGTTGACGACAGCACCGGCAAGGGGCAGCCTCTGGCACCAATAGCTGTCACCAAATCCTCCGCTACATCACCCTCAGCAACCGCTACCGCCCCCTCGCCTTCACAGCAAGCAACGCAGCCGCTCCCGAAGGTTAACCCACAGGCTGCGCCCCAATCCACGCCCCAGCCCGCATCACAGCCGACTCAACCTGCGGCCACCGTACACAGAGTTTCGTCGCCGTCGGCCCACTCACAGACTGCTCCACCGAGATCAGGCGTTGCAGGTGTACCGCGAATATCCATCAGAGGGGCACGTCAGGAATCTGCCACACAGGTTCAGTCCGCTGCTGCTACCGGTCCGAGACGCGAACGTCCGTTTACTGACAAGGAGCTTGACGATGCCTGGGACGCATTTATAAATACCTTTCCTAAGGAGCGTATACTGGTCAACACCATGCGTATGGCACGTCCACAGTCAACGGATGTAGCAGGACAATATCAGCTGACCGTAGAAAATGACATTCAGCAAGCCACACTCCACGAAAACATGATGCGTATGGAGAGCTTCATCCGCGATCGTCTCGAGAACGACCACGTAGCCTTCACCGTGTCAATCAATCAGGGTGAATCCGCGCCGCATACATGGAGCGACCGCGAGGTTGTGGCCCGCATGATAGAGAACAATCCTACCCTTCAGCGGTTTATCTCCACCTTTCACCTGACATTCTGACATATAGTGTATTGATTTAACAAGCGCTTAGAGAGTGTTGGCAGAATGGGTGAGAATGAGTAACTTTGCGCTAAGTTAGTCGTAAAACATATTTTATACTATCTTCGAGAGTCTTTTAGGATAATTTTCGCTTGATGACAAAGGAGTGTATCGAACTACACAACGGAGACAGAGAGTGAAAAGCGCCGAAAAATACATCGCAGATAGATATTTGAATAGCCTATTTTGTGATGCATTAAAATAATTTTGAAGACTAACTTATCAAGTATATTTGTCCATCATTCACATTATCACGAGTAAGATGAGGTTTGCTATTTCACTACTATTCTGTCTTGCGTTCTGTACAGCCACACACATCTCGGCAGAGGTATCATTTATGGGACGTCAGCTGCCCCAGTCGCGCAATGCGATGTCGCTGCACAAGTTCACTCCCTTTATGCCATACGACAAATTCATGGTGATTCAGGAGCTTAAATCCGACTCCGCCGGCAATGTCGTTGACTCTGTTATGGTGGTGACCGAAGAGCCTGCCCCCACGCCCGAATGGACTGATATCGACCTGCTGGTGACGCCTGAGGAGGCAGCCGCCGAAGCTCAGGAAAGCGCCTATTTCATACCGCGCTCATATCGTCAGCTTCCTACAGGAATGTATGGCACTGTGGTGTTTGACACCTACCATTACCTCGACTCACTGCCATTAGTGCCCGCCACCCATCCGTCCTGGGCTGGCGATGCCTTCAATTGGCTTGACGACGTGGAATTCGGAACACATCTGCTCAACCGTACACGTCAGGCATACATGACCGAGCACCCTCTTGACGTGAAATACAACGTGCAGTGGCTTCCTGAGCCACCCAAGCACTATCAGGCCCTTGTCGATGCCACGACTACCAAGATTGTGCTAAAGGAAATACCTCTTAACAACGTTGCCGGCAATGGTCCCGAACTTGATATAGAACACCGCCACTGGTTGCGTACCTTCAACGGCAATCTGCAATTCTCGCAAGCTTACGTGTCGCCCAACTGGTATCAGGGTGGCAACAACAACCTCAATGCCCTGCTCAACGTGGTCTACAATGTGAAGCTCAACGAGAAGCTTCACCCCAATCTCCTGTTCGAGACCAACATATCATATAAATTAGGTCTCAACAACGCTCCTAACGACACTCTCCACTCCTATAATATAAGTGAAGACCTCTTCCAGATCACCAGCAAATTCGGTATCAAGGCCGTGAAGAACTGGTACTACTCGATCAACGGTTCTTTCAAGACCCAGTTGCTCAATAACTATCCTACAAACAGTTCGACACTGACAGCTTCATTTCTTTCGCCCGGTGAACTCAACCTTGGTGTCGGTATGTCATACAGCTATACCAGCCCCAAGAAGTCCATAACTTTCGGCGCTTCGCTCTCACCCATATCATACAACCTCAAGACTTGCACCAACTCTCGCATTGACGAGACAATCTACGGCATCAAGAGCGGTCGCCACACGACAAGCGAGTATGGTTCGAGTGCCGAATGTAACTTCCGCTGGAAGATAGCCTACAACATCAACTACACCTCACGCCTGTTCGTCTTCACCGACTATGACTATATCTACAGTGACTGGGAGCATACCATATCATTTGATATCAACCGCTTCCTTTCGACACAGATATACGCCCACATGCGCTATGATTCATCGACACCACGTCTGGCCGACAGCACATGGCATAAATTCCAGCTCAAGGAGATACTTAGTTTCGGATTTAACTACAAGTTCTCCACTATCTGATAAATCTATCGATGGTTACACTCTCCTCGCTCCGCCTTTCCGCGACGGCCGCATTTCTCACGGTATATGCCACTCTCCTACCTGTCACTGCCACAGGAGGTGACTTCTCCGCGATACTTCCCGGTGAGACTCCCGACCATACGTATGTAATACCCTCATACTGCGTCGACTCGGTAAAAGCCGCGCTAAGTATGTCGGGTATGCATCGTATCGAGGGCATATGGCATGTGACCGACGGAGCCACAATAGCCATAGAACGTGTAGCGCCACCCCATCCCGGAGCCAACACACTCTATCGTCTGACAATAATCGACTCACCCGACCGCAGTCAGCGCCCCGGTACGGTCATAGGCTATGCGTCGCCAACATCCGATCCGGTAAAATATGAGGCACGGTTATTTACGGCAACCCACACCTCGCGAATAGCTTCGGGCAGGATACCGCGTCCGATGCAGTCTACCGGATATACAATGGTACTCACACACGATGACAGTCGCCTGAGTTTCACCCGTCACAAACGTGCGGGATTGCACATTGACTTCCGCCGTTCGCTCCCGTTGCTCTTCCGCACCACCTTACGCTATAGTCCCGCAACTCCACAGCAGTCCACAGCACCTGAGGGATGCGTGCGTGTATTTCCCGCTCCGGCTATACCCGAGCATCCCATATATTTATAAAGTCATGAGATTTCGGCTCCTCATATTATCATTACTACTGTCGCTGCTTACGGCATACGCTACCGAAGCAGGCAAAGTACAGCGTACCACCCGCAGAATACCACGGGAGACAGCTACCAAGGGGAGTGCGCACACTACTATTCATACCGACAGCTGTATCATCACCACCACAGCCGATATAAGTCTCAGCGGCTACGAAAAGCCATTGCGCTCACGCACCGAAAGTATGTTTGTCACCAATCATACATCACATCGCCTGACCGGGCTACATCTTACCATCACGTATCACGACCTGCAGGCACGCGAACTTCACACCCGTGCTCTGAAGCTCAGCTGTGACATTCCCGCAGGAGCCACCCGAATGATCACATTTCCCTCATGGGACCGCCAGCAGGTATTCTACTATCGTCTATCTTCCAAACCAGTGCGAGCCGATGGCACGCCCTATGACGTACATTGCGCCTGCGACTCGGCCACTATCATACCCTAATCCCCTATTCAAAACATCATGGCCGAGAGCATAACCCCACTACATAAATCGACTAATCTCCCTCCCGAAATAGAGGAGCAACTCCGCCAGGCATTCACCCGACTGCAATTCAAACGCGGCGACCGTATAACATCGCTCAGCGAACTGCGCGACAATCTCTTCTATATCACCCGTGGCTCCGCCCGTCTCTTCTATATACTTTCGGGCAAGGAACATACCTTCTCGTTTGCCCTTGAAGACGAAGTACTGCTCGTGTCACACGTACTGCTCTACTCTCCCGATGTGGTGGTGACGGTAGAATTTCTCGAACCTACCGAAGTGATGCTCATACAGCAGAGTACACTTCACGATATGGTGCGTACCGTAACCAACCCGACCCTGCTCGAATCGCTCCATGAGGCTCGCGCCAACGGCTTTATGCGCTACTGCCAGTTTCTCGAAGAACGTCTTATGATGCTACAGAACACATCGGCTACAGAACGCTACGCATGGATGTGCCGACGATACCCACGTATCATCGAGCGAGCTACGATAACCCAGGTAGCTTCCTTTCTCGGTATCACCCGCGAAACCCTTTACCGCATACGTTCCCAAAAATATAAAGTCGGAAAATGAACACTACCAACAACTCTACCGATATATCCAAGAACAATAATAACCAACATCAGCAACAATCCGCACAGCCGGACAACCTTACTGAACTTGCCACCGGGCGCATAGGCCGGCTGCTATGGCAGTACAGCCTGCCCGCTGTAGTAGGCATGCTGGTGATGTCGCTCTACAACGTCATCGACCGTATATTCATAGGTCAGGGCGTAGGCACAGCCGCTATCGCCGGTCTTGCCGTCACATTTCCGGTCATGAATGTATCCTCAGCCCTCGGAGTGCTCATAGGAGCCGGTGCGTCGGCAAGGGTATCCATCATGCTCGGCGCACAAAATCAGCGGGGAGCCGAGACGGTACTCGGCAATGCCTTGACACTCATCATTATCAACGGTATCATCTATCTGAGTATCTTCGGCATATATCTTGACGATATACTCGAAGCGTTCGGAGCAAGCCCCACCTCACTTCCCTATGCCCGCGACTATCTGCTCCACCTTCTGCCGGGCATGCTCATAATGAACATCACTTTCAGTTTCAACAGCATAATGCGATCTTCGGGATATCCGGTAAAGGCTATGGTAGCCATGTTTATCGGTGCCGGTGCGAACCTTGTATTAGATCCGTTGTTTATCTTCGTGTTTGACATGGGTATCCGTGGTGCTGCTTTGGCCACAGACCTCGGAATGGTCCTCACTATGATTTTCGTGCTGTCACACTTCATGAAGCGCGACACGACGCTTAGATTCCGCCGGGGTACCTTCCGTCTTCGCTGGAGCATTGTGCTTGGTATCATAGGTATCGGTGCTGCCCCCTCGCTGGTCAATCTCGCAGGAAGCATGATTAATGTCATCATCAACAAAAGCCTGCTTCTTTACGGAGGAGACCATGCCGTGGCCGCAGCCGGTATCACCACTACCTACACCTCGCTTCTGGTAATGGTCGTGGTAGGCATCTGTCAAGGTATGCAGCCCATCGTAGGCTACAATTACGGTGCAGGAAAGCTTGACCGACTTAAACACACTTTCTGGCTGGCAACCTTAGCCGGGAGTGTGGTATGTACCCTCGGAGGTGCTTTCGGACTGGCTTGTCCCGGCCTAATTGCCCGCGCATTTACCGTTGACCCCGCCCTGCTCGGCACTACGGTCCACGCCTTCTCTCTCATGCTGTGGGCCTTCTGGATGGTGGGATTCCAAGTTGTAGCCACCACATTCTTCCAGTCAATCGGAAAGGTAGGTAAATCCATCTTCCTAAGCCTGACGCGTCAGGTCATATTCATTATTCCCCTGTTGCTGTGGCTTCCCCGCATGTGGCAGCTTGACGGGGTGTGGCTCTCATTCCCTATCAGCGATGCGGGTGCCACCCTGGTCACAGCCGGCATGATAATGTGGCAGTTCCGCCATCTTGACCGTGCCTGAGTTGTCTACTTTTGGGATTTGATATCGGGATTTTATACCGGTTTTTCCAAAGGTTTTAGGTACATTGCGGGAATAATGATAAAAAAATTTGTGTGCCACGATTATTTCAATTATATTCGTGGCTGAATCTATACCAACCCGTGTCCACCTCCTCGGACACACCTAATCCCGCATAACCTAACATAAATATACAACACTGACATGAGTTATCTCAAATTTGATAAAAACCTCATGATTAATCTTGAGCAGAGTCTCCCGAAGGAGGTGCTCAGGACCAATCAGGCGGGTGCTTATCATTGTACAACAGTGGTTGACTGCAATACTCGTAAGCAACACGGACTGCTGGTAATACCCATTCCCGAGATGGACAATACCTCCCATGTGCTTCTGTCTTCGCTTGACGTCACCGTTATACAACATGGTGCCCCCTTCAACCTCGGACTCCACAGATATCGCGGGGGAGTCTTTAACCCCAACGGACACAAATACATCAGGGAATATGACTGTGAGAACGTGCCTCGCACCACCTACCGCGTCGGCGGTGTGATACTCACTAAGGAGAAGATATTCATCTCCCACGAGAACCGTCTGCTCATACGCTATACCCTCGTTGAGGCTCACTCCGACACCACTCTGCGTTTCCGCCCCATTCTGGCATTCCGCGAAGCTAACGCCCTGTGTGTGGCCAACGATAACCTCAACGGCGATTGTCCCGAGGCTACCAACGGTGTGAGCTGCTGTCTCTATCCCGGCTATCCCCGCCTCTACATGCAGTTTACCGAGAAACCCGAGTGGGTCTACGATCCTCATTGGTACAACGGCTTTGAATATGTCAAGGACATGGAGCGCGGAGTGCCATATACCGAAGACCTCTGGGTGCCCGGCTACTTTGACGTGCCTATCAAGAAGGGTGAATCCATCATCTTCTCTGCCGGCACTACCGAGGTAGACCCCGCCAAGCTCGTAAGCCTGTATGAAAACGAAATAGCCTCGCGCACTAACCGCAGCTCATTCTTCAACTGCCTTAAGAACGCCGCCAAGCAGTGCTATCTCAAGGAACCCGAAGGTATGTACCTCATATCCGGTTATCCCTGGGGAAAAATACTTGCGCGCAACACCTTCATGGCTCTTCCCGGCGCGACCATAGCCATCAACCACCGCGCCGACTATGAAGCCATCATGGAAACCGCATCAAAAGCTCTACGCACATTCATGCAGACCGGAGCTACAGACAAGCGTATCGGCGGCATTGACCTGCCCGACATTCCCCTGTGGTGTCTCTGGGCTATCCAGCAGTACGCCAAGAGCTACGGTCCCGACGATACTATAACCCGCTACGGCTCGCTCATACGCGAGATTCTCGACTACATAACCGACAACCGCCATCCCAACCTCCGTGTAGAGGACAACGGCATGGTATATACCCTCGGCACCACTTCGCCCGTATCATGGATGAACGCGACTCTCAACGGACGCCCCCTGGTGCCCCGCACCGGCTATCTTGTAGAGTTCAACGCTCTTTGGTACAACGCTCTGATGTGGGCATCATCACTCACTGAGAACGTCAGCGAAATGTCGTCAAGCCGCCAGCGCTGGACTTCCATAGCCGAAAAGATGAAGCAGCCCTTCATTGACACATTCCTCAATGACTACGGCTACCTTTATGACTACGTAAACGGCACATACGCCGACCCCTCGGTGCGCCCCAACATGGCCGTAGCTATCGGACTTGACTACTCACCCCTCGACCGCCGCCAGCGCAAGAGAGTGCTCGACGTAGTGACCCGCGAGCTGCTTACCCCAAAGGGACTCCGCACCCTCTCACCCAAGAGCTTCGGCTATCGTCCCTTCTATCTCGGCTCGCCCGAAGAGCGTGAGATGGCCCTCCACAACGGTCCGGCACGTCCTTGGCTCATGGGCTTCTATGCCGACGCCTACCTGCGTGTGTTCGGCATGAGTGGAGTGAGCTACATCGACCGTATGCTCATAGGCTTTGAAGACGAGATGAGCCAGGGCTGCATAGGATCCCTGTCACAGCTCTATGACGGCAATCCCCCCTTCAGCGGACGTGGTGCCATCAGCCATGTGACTAATATATCTGAGGTGCTCCGCACACTCACCACCCTTAAGAAATTTATTAAATAACCCTTCGCCATAGGCATATCAACCACTAAACGCATGAAAGCTTTAATGTTCGGGTGGGAATTTCCACCTCACATCCTCGGCGGCCTGGGCACGGCAAGCTACGGCCTCACTAAAGGAATGTGGGAATGTGGCGACATGGATATCACATTCGTCATCCCCAAGCCCTTCGGCGATGAGGACAAACACTTTGCCAACATCATAGGCGCATCACAGGTGCCCGTAGCATGGCGCGACGTGACACGCGACTACGTGGAGCAACGCATAGGCAAGCTGATGGATCCCGACCTCTATTTCAAACTCCGGAGCAACATCTATGCCGACTTCAACTATATGCGCACCAACGACCTGGGCTGCATCGAATTCTCAGGACGCTACCCCGATAACCTTCTGGAGGAAATCAACAACTACTCCATCATGGCGGGCGTAGTGGCGCGCACACTTGACTTTGACGTCATACACTCGCACGACTGGCTCACATACCCTGCCGGCATACACGCCAAGCAGGTGACAGGCAAACCACTGGTAATTCACGTTCACGCTACTGACTTTGATCGCTCACGCGGCAATGTCAACCCCACCGTGTTCGGCATCGAAAAGGACGGTATGACCCATGCCGACCATATCATCACCGTAAGTAACCTTACACGCCAGACGGTGATAGAGAAGTATGGCATAGACCCCGCGAAGGTAACTACCGTGCACAACGCCGTGACTCCCCTCAGCGAAGAACTTCTCAACGTCGAAGTGACTAAACCCAAAGAAAAGGTAGTGACCTTCCTGGGACGCATCACTATGCAGAAAGGCCCCGAATACTTCGTGGAGGCTGCCGCAAAGGTGCTGAAGAACAATCACAACGTGCGCTTCGTCATGGCCGGTAGTGGCGACATGATGGACAAGATGATTAATCTTGCAGCCGAGCGTGGCATCGCTGACAGATTCCACTTCCCCGGATTTCAGAAGGGCAAGCAGGTATACGAAATGCTGAAAGCCAGCGACGTATATGTCATGCCCTCCGTGTCGGAGCCCTTCGGCATTTCACCCCTTGAGGCTATGCAGATGGGAGTGCCTTCCATAATCTCGAAGCAGAGCGGATGCGCCGAAATTCTTACCAACGTCATCAAGACCGACTACTGGGACATCGACGCTATGGCCGACGCAATCAACGCCATAGTAACCTACCCCGCCATGCATGCTCAGCTTAAGGAGGATGGCCTGGCCGAGGTTAACCAGATTACCTGGGACAAGGCCGGAGCCAAGGTCATTGACATATACCACAAGGTCATCGGTGACAAGCACTGATATAAGATTCCCCAAAAGAAAATCAAAAAATACCTACAATATAAGATGAAAGCTATCTGCTTCTATTTCCAGATTCATCAGCCGTTCCGTCTGAAAAGATATCGCTTTTTTGACATAGGCAACGATCACTATTATTACGACGACTTCGCCAACGACGATATAGTGACCCGCATAGCAATGCGCAGCTACATACCCGCCGCCGAGAGCCTTCTGCGCATGATTGAAGAGGGTGAGGGCAACTTCCGTTGCGCCATCTCCATAACCGGTACGGCTCTGGAGCAGTGTGAACAGTATGTGCCCGAGTTCATTGACCTGCTCAAGAAACTCGCTGCCACCGGCAAGGTCGACTTCCTCGCCGAGACCTATGCTCACTCTCTGTCTTCGCTCATCGACCCCGATGAATTTGCCAATCAGGTTAAGGTTCACGACGAGAAAATCTACGAACTCTTCGGTCAGAAGCCCAAGGTGCTCCGCAACACCGAGCTTATCTACTGCGACGATATGGCTCCTCTGATCTACGAAATGGGCTATAAGGGTGTAATCACAGAGGGTGCCAAGCATATCCTCGGATGGAAGTCGCCCAACTACGTCTACTCCGCAGCTTCACAGCCCGCCCTGAAACTCCTGCTCAAGAATTCGAAACTCAGCGACGATATCACATTCCGCTTCGGCAACCACGACTGGGATGCATATCCCCTCACCGCCGACAAGTATATCGACTGGATTGCCTCGACTCCCCCCGAAGAACAGATTATCAACCTCTTCATGAGCCTTGAGACATTCGGTGAGATGCAGAGCCGCGAAACCGGTATATTCCAGTTCCTCGAAGCACTCCCCCGCTTTGCCAAGGAACGCGGCATTGAGTTCTGGACTCCTACTGAAGCCGTAGAAAAGCTCAAACCTGTGGGCGAACTATCAGTGATGCACCCCATATCATGGGCCGACGAAGCACGTGACACCTCTGCATGGCTCGGCAACAAGCTCCAGCGCGAAGCCTTCGACAAGCTTTACAGCGTGGCCGAGCGCGTACGTCTCTGCGATGACCGCCGACTCAAGCAGGACTGGTATTATCTCCAGGCATCCGACCACTTCTTCTACATGGCTACCAAGCACTTTGCCGACGGCGCAGTGCACTCACACTTCAGCCCTTATGAGACTCCCTTCCAGGCCTTCACCAATTACATGAATGTACTCAGCGACTTCATTGTACGCGTAGAAGAGCAGTATCCCCTCGAAATTGAAAACGAGGAGCTCAACTCACTGCTGACCACCATACGTAATCAGGCCCGCGAAATCGAGACCCTCAATAAGGAGGTTAACTCCATGCGTCAGAACATCGAGCACTACAACGAGGAGCACCGCCTGCGCGAAAAGAAAGCTCAGGAAGCCACCCTCGATGAAGTAGCCGAAATGCCTGAGGCTCCCGCCGAAGCTCCCGCAAAGAAGACCGCCAGAAAGCCTCGCGCCACCAAGGCCGACAAGGCTACCAAAACCGGCGATGAAGCTCCCAAGCGTCGCGGCCGCAAGCCCAAAAACAAGGAATAATCACCATCCCACACATCTCTCATAGAGAACAATACAGAGCGAGGATATGCCAGCAGCATATCCTCGCTCTGTATATAAAGATTGATCAGGTAAATCACGATTAATCCCGACCAATAGGGGAAAACCCCGATTATTCGGCCACAACAGTCAGAAATTTACGGCGGGAGGGATCAAAGACAAAGTCAGTCACTCCCATTGCATAGAGGCGCAAAAGAGCATCCTCCGTTGCCCGCAGCCCCAGATGGAGAGGCACGGCAAGCTCCTCGGGCGTAAGTCCGGTCTTGCTCTCTACAATTAGAGAAAGAAGCCTACGGCATCCCTCGTCAAGTTGTAGCAACATATTACTACCCTCGCTACGCGCACGCCACGCACGCTCTACGAGTGGATCCAGCGCGATATTCTCATCACGTACCCTGACATAGGCACGGAGCACCCCACCCTGTTCCTTTACCCTCACCGGGCGCATAGTCGCTGGAGCTATCTCCACCTTGTATACTACCTGGCCGGGGTCGGTCTTATAAGCCGTCACCTCTATGGACTGCGGAGGCACACAACACATCTCTGCCGCCTGCTCAACCACAAAGATATCCTCCTCCGAGCGTACGCCGGCCACGACACCATTATCCTTGACGCCCACGAGCAACCGTCCCCCCTTATGATTGGCAAAAGCAGCAATACTGCGCGCTATCTTGCGTGCATCTCCGATGGCAAACTTGAAGTCCTGACATTCATGTTCACCCTCCTCGATAAGCCGCTGTATATAGTATCGCCCTTTAATAGCCTTTATATCTTTCATTTCGCGTAGATATCAATAGCGTTTATTTACTTAACTAATAACGTTTACGGAAGTCTATTTTCATTTTACGAAGACGATTTTCATTTACTGAAATCTGTTTTCAGTAACGTATCGGAGTCTCTATAAAACAAATTCAGCCGCCCGGTATCACACAGGGCGGCTGAATCTTAGGATAGCGCTTCAGGATGGGCTTGAACCAACGACCCCCTGATTAACAGTCAGGTGCTCTAACCAACTGAGCTACTGAAGCATTCGGTTTATTTCCGGCGACTCTTCTCCGGAATTGCTCTGCAAAATTAGCCTATTTAATTCAATCGTGCAAATTTTTCGCAAAAGTTTTCACAGAAAATTTCAAAAAAAATAGGCCGTGCATCAAATGACACACGGCCTGAAGAGGTTATATTCCTATCTAAGGGAATTAGCCGTTGTACTTCTTCATTACGGCGATGAGGTCGAGAACCTTGTTTGAGTAGCCGATCTCATTGTCATACCATGACACTACCTTAACGAAGGTGGGGGTCAGCTGGATACCGGCCTTCTTATCGAAGATAGAGGTCAGGGGGCAGCCGAGGAAGTCGCTTGATACAACGTCGTCTTCGGTGTAGCCGAGAATACCCTTGAGTTCGCCTTCAGAAGCTTCCTTCATGGCAGCGCAGATTTCTTCGTATGAAGCGGGCTTAGCGAGGTTAACGGTGAGGTCAACTACAGATACGTCAAGAGTGGGGACACGCATTGACATACCGGTGAGCTTGCCGTTGAGTTCGGGGATAACCTTACCTACAGCCTTGGCAGCGCCGGTTGATGAGGGGATGATGTTGCCTGAAGCGGCACGGCCACCACGCCAGTCCTTCATTGAGGGACCGTCTACAGTCTTCTGAGTAGCGGTGGTTGAGTGTACAGTAGTCATAAGACCGTCAAGGATACCGAACTTGTCGTTGAGAACCTTGGCGATGGGAGCAAGACAGTTGGTGGTGCAAGAAGCGTTTGAAACGAACTGCTGACCGGCGTAGGTGTTGTCGTTAACACCGCATACGAACATGGGGGTGTCGTCCTTTGAGGGAGCTGACATAACCACATACTTAGCACCGGCTTCGATGTGAGCCTGAGCCTTTTCCTTGGTGAGGAAGAGACCGGTTGACTCTACAACGTATTCAGCTTCTACTTCACCCCAAGCGATTTCAGCGGGATTCTTGCAAGCGGTAACACGGATAGACTTACCATTTACAATGAGAAGGCTCTTTTCGAGATCATAGTCAACAGTACCGTCGAAACGACCGTGCATGGTGTCATACTTAAGCATGTAAGCCATGTAATCAACGGGAAGAAGGTCGTTGATAGCAACTACCTCGATGTCATCTCTCTTTGTAGAAGCACGGAAGACGAAGCGACCGATGCGGCCGAAGCCATTAATACCAATTTTTGTCATAGTTACTTTGAATGTATTGGGTTTCTTATATACTTTGCTATAAGTTCGCTATAAGGTATAAACTTATGCCGTCAGGACTGAGGGAGAGACCCATTAGGCTCCACAAAATTACTAATTATTTTCTTAATCAACAAACAATAGAATTTCATCCTTTTGCTAATGTTTGTGACATGATATTTTTTTGCAAATATTTAGGTCTTCGCCGAACTTTCCTCCTGACTTATACGTTTAACAACATGTAGACCCCTACAAACGAACAATTCTTTCATTCTTCAATAGTCTCTAACTTAAGTAAACTTACTTCTATGTCAAAATTCCTTACTGAATTCAAGGAGTTTGCCATGCGTGGCAATGTTATTGATATGGCTGTCGGTGTTGTGATCGGCGGCGCCTTCGGTAAAATCGTATCTTCGCTCGTTGATGACCTCATTATGCCGTTAGTAGGTGTTGCCACCGGCGGCATGAACTTCACTGACTATAAGTGGGTCATACAGAAGGGCGTAAATGACGCTGCCGGAGCGGTAATCACCCCCGAAGTGTCGCTCAACTGGGGCTCATGGGTACAGACCATCGTCAACTTTATCATCGTAGCCTTCTGTATATTCGTGATGATCAAGGCTATCAATCAGCTGAAGCGCGAAAAGGCAGCCGAACCTGAAGCTCTCGCATCAGCTCCCGAGCCCACTAAGGAAGAGCAGCTGCTGACCGAAATCCGCGACCTCCTCAAGAAGGAAGCCGACGCGAAGTAAATAACAATACGATTAGGAAACCGAACTATCTAATCCCCATCTATAACGCCCGCGGGGTGTGTTGCCGATAGCAACACACCCCGCGGTTATTTTAATCAGTAAGTATTAAGGATAAAGACGCTATATGTACATTTATACCTTTTACTTACAGTGAGCTTTTACTCACAGCGGGATTTTATTTACTTTGTGATTTACTCACTTTGGAGATTTACTCTGTGTGTGAGATTCTGACTTATTCGTTAGCAGCCAGGGGAGAAGGAGTGGTATATGCACGTGAAGCCAGCTCCTGGTCGAGCATATAGAGCCCCATACCGTTATCGCCTACAAGGGTGAATTTATCGATAAGTGTGCGGTCATTGTCTTCTTCCTCGACCTGTTCGGTGATAAACCATTTGAGGCGGTCGCAGGTGGCGTAGTCATTCTCCGCTGTAGCCAGAGCGTAGAGATTGTTAATCAGAGCGGTCACCTTATTTTCGTGCTCGAGGGTAGCCTTGAAAGCAGCCAAGGGTGACTCCCATGAGGTGGGAACCTCAGCGATCGGAGCGAGCACCACACGTCCTCCACGCTGATTTACATAGTTCATGAATATGCGGGCGTGGTCCTGTTCTTCCTGAAACTGTACGTAGAACCAGTTTGACACACCTTCCAGACCTTCAGCCTTAAAGTGCATGGCCATCGAGAGGTAGAGGTATGCCGACCAGAATTCGGCATTGATCTGCGCATTGAGCGCATCCTGTATCTTGGGTGAAAGCATTGTTATATAGTATTAAGGGGTTAGTTATGTATGATTAGCTTCGTACTAAGTATCAGCGCTTCTTGCCTTTGCGCTTCTCCTGTTCGCGCATCATAGCCTGTTGCTGACGCTGAGCCTCCTCGAGTCGGGCCATAAATCCGCTCTTCTTGCGGGGCTTCTTAGCGTTTTCACGCATGGTGGCACGCACCTTGTCCTCGTTAACGAAGTAGCGGAAGGCATAAGTCTGGGCTATGGTGATGAGGAGCGACAGGAAGTAGTAGTAACTCAGGCCGGATGCGTAGTTATTGAATATAACGAGGAACATCACGGGGAAGAGATACTGCATGGTCTTCATGGCTCCCGGGGTAGAGCCTGCAGGCTGATTCTGCATCGTGAGATGGATATACACGAGGTTGACGGCAGTCATCAGCAGGCAGAAGAGGCTTATATGATTGCCGAAGTAGTCGCTGATCAGAGGGATATGGGTATTCCATGAGATGATGGCATCGGGAGCCGAGAGATCATGAGCCCAAAGGAAAGACTGTCCGCGCAATTCTATGGCCGAGGGGAAGAAGTTGAACATGGCTATCAGGATAGGCATCTGAAGTAGCATGGGCAGACACCCCGACATGGGATTTGCTCCGGCGCGGCTATAGAGTGCCATGGTCTCCTGCTGACGCTTCATGGCGTTTTCGTTGCCGGGATACTTGTCATTGATTTCCTTAATCTCAGGAGCGAGCACACGCATCTTTGCCTGGCTCATATAGCTCTTGTAGGTGAAGGGGAAGAGTATAATCTTGATAAAGACTGTGAGCAGCAGTATGATGATACCATAGGAGCTGATATACTTTCCGAGCAGGTCAAACACGGGTATAACGATAATGGTGTTGATCCAGCGGAAGAGCTTCCATCCCAGAGGGATAAGACGGGTAAGGTGGAGGTCCTCTTCAGGAGCTACCGTCTCGCTCAGGCCGTCAAGCAGAGGATATGAGTTGGGACCTATGAAAATATCCATGGCCACAGGATTAGCCAGTGTAGAACCATACTCCATAGTAGCCTCAAGGCTATAGTTCTTAAGAGCATCTGGATTGTTCTTAAGCACCTCTGAGTCAATTGTAGCAGTCTGGAAGTTGGTGCGGGGAATGAGTACGGTAGAGAAGAACTGGTTCTTGAATCCTATCCACTTCACACGCTCGGTTAGCTCCTTACGGTCATCGGAGTTTTCACTGAGATTCTTCACGTCGCCGTCCATAAACATATAGTAAATGGCCGAGTTGCGTTCTTCAAACATGCGTCCGGCTTCGTTGCGGTTAAGACGTTCGTGCCATACGAAGTCAAGCGATGATACATTGGTGGGTACCACGGTCTGCATACCTTCCTGCAACACGTCGAGTCCTACGAGGTAGCTGTCGGGACGCAGGGTATAGCGTATGGCAAATCTTGCTCCGTCGCCGAGATCAAGCGCCATGGTCACCACAGAGTCACTCTCGACCTCGGGGGTAAAGTAGAGCTCACGGGTGTCTATACGCTGTGAAGCGGTGGTGAGTATAAAGCTATAAGCATCTCCGTCGGGAGTGATAGGAGTAACAACCGTAGAGTCATACGTCTGATAATTCTTAAGCGAGGCCTTGACGATAGCACCGCCACGAGTTGAGAAGTCAATGCTCAGAAGGTCGTTTTCGAGGGTAACAGTCTCCTCCTTGCCGGTGAGATGGCGCGCAAAGCCTTTATATCGGGCCACATTGGCAAGCGCCTGACGCAGCTCGGCCACCGCAGCCGAAGCTGTAGCGGGCTTATATGCCTGAAGATGTGCTGCCACGATATCAGCCACATCAACTGTGCCTGTAGGAGTGGTCACGGCGCCACCGATAGCTCCATCGGAGGCAACGGTAAGCACTGTGGTGCCCATGGCGAGAGTGGTACGACCAGTGATGGTATCGGCGGTACCGAACTGTCGCACGGTAGAAGTGATGGCCGCAATCTCGGCGGGACTTACTGAATCTACTGTAAGTACGTCGTGGGTATTGGCCTGCTCGTCAGCCTGTCGGGCAAGCTGCTCGGCCTGTTCGCGCTGTCGGGCCAGTTCCTCTTCAGAGGGCTGATTGATCCACATGAATCCGAGAATCACGGCGCCCATCAGCAGAAAGCCGACTAAGGTGTTTTTGTCCATGTAATGCTTTTAAGTAATTAGCTTGAAAGTATGATTGGTAATTATTATTCGTTTTTTCAGCGCACTTGGCTCGTTATACCTGCTGCTCCATGGCACGTTCATCGCGGTAAGCCACAGCGATACGCATGAAATCCATAAACAGAGGGTGAGGATTAAGTACGGTAGATGAGTATTCAGGATGGTACTGTGTACCTACATACCAGCGTTTTCCGGGAATCTCCACCACCTCGACAAGGCCGGTGACGGGATTTTCACCCACAGCCTTCATGCCGGCTTCCTCGAAACGCTGACGGTAGTCATTGTTAAATTCAAAGCGGTGGCGATGACGCTCCTTCACATCGGTAGTTCCGTAGGCCTCAGCCACCTTTGAGCCGGGTACAAGACGGCAGTCATAGGCTCCGAGACGCATGGTGCCACCCATATTCGACACACTCTTCTGCTCCTCCATGAGGTCTATGACATTGTCAGGTGTGAGATGATTCATCTCGGTACTGTTGGCTTCGTGGAGTCCAAGAACGTTGCGTGCAAACTCTATGACCATACATTGCATACCGAGGCATATACCGAAAGTTGGCACATCATGCTCGCGACACCATTTCAGAGCCACGAACTTGCCTTCTATGCCGCGCTGACCGAAGCCGGGGGCTATGATTACGCCGTCGAGCTGCGAGAGTTGTTCCTCGACATTCTGCTCGGTGAGTTTCTCACTGTGGATATATTTCAGATTGAGCTTACAATCATTATATGCGGCCGTCTGGAAGAGGGCTTCGTTGATTGACTTGTATGCGTCCTGAAGCTCCACATATTTTCCTACCAGACCGATAGTCACCTCCTGCTCGGCATGCTTCATCTTGTCAAGGAAGTGCATCCAGGGGTCCATGTGAGGTTCTGGAGCCTGTACACCGGTCTTACGGAGCACTATGTCGTCAAGATGTTCGCTGTGCATCATCAGAGGCACCTCATAGATGCTCGGCAGGTCGATGGACTGTATCACCGCATCGGGCGACACATTGCAGAACTGCGCTATCTTGCGGCGCATGGCAACGGGAATATCCTTTTCGGTGCGGAGCACAAGGATGTCGGGCTGTATACCGAGCTGCTGCAACTGCTTTACACTGTGCTGAGTGGGCTTAGTCTTAAGTTCCTTGGCTGCATGCAGATAGGGCATGTAGGTAAGATGAATACACAGAGCATTGTCGCCCAACTCCCAGCGTAGCTGACGCACTGCCTCAAGGAAAGGAAGTGACTCGATGTCGCCCACTGTACCTCCGATCTCGGTGATTACGTAGTCAAAGTCGCCGGTATTGCCCAGCAGTTTGATATTGCGCTTTATCTCATCGGTGATGTGAGGAATAATCTGTACGGTCTTGCCCAGATAATCGCCACGGCGCTCCTTGTCTATGACGTTCTGATAGATACGTCCGGTGGTTACATTGTTTGCACGTGTGGTAGGCACATTGGTGAAGCGTTCGTAGTGACCCAGGTCAAGGTCAGCCTCATGGCCATCGATTGTCACGTAGCACTCGCCATGTTCATAGGGATTGAGAGTGCCCGGGTCAATGTTTATATACGGGTCATACTTCTGAATGGTGACACGCAGGCCGCGTGCCTTAAGCAGGCAGGCCAACGAAGCGGATATGATGCCTTTGCCTAATGACGACACCACTCCTCCGGTAACGAAAATATACTTGGTTTCCACGTCCGGGATTAATTTATATCAAGGCGCAAAGTTACGAAAAACTCATGAATAATCGCTACTTTTGTACAGACACTAATATTTGCAATATGTTTGTGTATAGCCAATTCACCACGTTATAATACATTATACCTTGAAACATTTCCTTAGACGTCTTTTACCGTTTGTGGTAATAGTCACACAGTCAGTCACAGCCATGGCGCAGGACGGAAGTTTTAACCCTGACGATCACGCAGTGTTCACTACCGACCGGGCCGACGGACGCTATGCGAGCACGCGGGCCTATCTCCATCACATCATGAAGGCCCGCGAACCACGACTCAAGTACAACCCTGCGATGAGCGCCGACAGTATGAAGCTGTGGCAGTCCGACATGGCGCAGACCATGAGCCGCCTTATGAAGCATCCTGACCGTGACCTCAGCTCACTTCCAGCTCCGGTTCTTGTCAGCGAAGAGCAGCGTGACGGATACACCCTTCAACATTGGGAACTCTACCCGTTTGACCAAGCAGTAGTGCCTTTCCTTGTCCTCGTTCCCGACGCTGTCAATACCAACAATCCTGCCACCGGCATACTTTGCATACCAGGCTACGGACAGCCAAAGGAGTTTCTTATTGACGACAATAACCCCCATGCCATGGCCCGTCTATATGCCCGTGAAGGGTATGTAGCTGTGGTAATGGACAATCCCGGACAGGGTGAGACCGGCGACCTTGAGCGCGAAGCAGGCAAGGGCGTAGACCTCGTCACGGTAGGCCGTCAGCTTCTGGAAATGGACTGGAACTACCTTGGCCTGTCATCCTATATCGGCTCGTTGCTCACCGACTGGATGAAGACTCAACCTTATATCAATCCCGAACGTCTCGTAGTCAGTGGATTCTCACTCGGCGCCGAACCTCTTATGGCCATAGGGCTTATGCATCCCGAAGTATATGCCTTTGTATACAACGACTATCTGTGTGCCACGCGTGAACGAGCCCTGACAATGACTAAGCCTGACAACAGAGGCAATCGACCCTGGCCCAACAATATCGAGCACCTCATACCCGGATTTCTTCTCGAATTTGACTTCCCCGACATATTGGCTGCTCTGGCTCCACGCCCTCTGATATGCACCGAGGGCGGTATGGATCGCGACTTCTACCTCATAAGCGGTGCTTATGAAAAGGCCGGTGCTCCCGAAGCCTTCGAGTATCACCACTACGCCAAATATGCCGACCCGTCTACCCGCACATACCTCGAAGCCGCTCCCGAAGGCATCAATCGCGACGAGCACTTCCGCTTAGCCAACGTCGACCCGCCGCACCACTACTTCAAGGACGAATTCATTCTTCCCTGGCTCCGTCACATCCTCTCCAAATAACACCCTCGAATAGAAGCGATATATATAATAAGAGAGGCCGCACCTATCAGGCGTGGCCTCTCTTTATGTTTCATAATCTCGTGTCGGGAGATTAGTCTTCCTTCATGTTGTGGTAGACGTTTTGTACGTCTTCGTCCTCCTCAAACTTCTCAAGAAGCTTTTCGATGGCGGCACGCTGCTCTTCCGTCACTTCCTTGAGGTCGTGAGGTATACGCTCAAACTCAGAGCTTACGATCTCGAAGCCGTTTTCTTCAAGATACTTCTGAATGTTGGCATTTTCTTCAAAAGCGCCGTAGAGTACGATGATATCTTCTTCGTCATCATGCTCCAGTTCGTCAACACCGTAGTCGATGAGCTCGAGTTCGAGATCCTCGAGTGACACACCTTCTTTGGGCTTAATCTTAAACACGCTCTTGTGGTCAAACATGAATGTGAGCGAGCCCTGAGTGCCGAGGCTGCCGCCGTGCTTATTGAAATATGAGCGCACGTTGGCCACGGTGCGGGTATTATTATCGGTAGCTGACTCTACCACGATAGCGATGCCATAGGGGCCGTATCCTTCGTAGACGATTTCCTTGTAGTCGCCGGCCTCCTTATCAGTAGCCTTCTTGATGGCGCGCTCTACGGTATCCTTAGGCATGTTGGCTGCCTTTGCGTTCTGCATTAGCGCACGCAGACGGGGGTTAGTATCGGGATCGGGACCACCGGCCTTGGCTGCGATGGTGATTTCCTTACCTATACGGGTGAAGGTGCGGGACATATTGCCCCAGCGCTTGAGTTTACGCGCTTTGCGATATTCAAATGCTCTTCCCATTGTAATATATGGTGTTATGTTTTTTTGATTGTAATTATCAGGTGAGTATTCTGGAGGAGAAGCGGGGCATCATCTCAAAGATGCTCCGAGTTTTTTAGCGAGGTTAGCGGTGATTTTGCCCATTACGGCTTCAATCTGCTTATCCTGGAGGGTCTTTTCACTGTCCTGGAGGGTGATGGAGATAGCGTAGCTCTTCTTGCCCTCGGGGAGGTTCTTACCTTCGTAGACATCAAAGAGAGTTATGTCGCGCAGCAATTTACGCTCACTCTCGCGTACCACGGCTTCAATCTGCTCCATGGTCACATTTTTATCGACGAGCAGAGCGAGGTCGCGTTTCAGAGGGAGGGTCTTTTCAAGCGGAGTGAAGCTTACACTTCTCTTCACGGCCAGGCCGATAAGTGCAGTCCAGTCAAGCTCGGCGTACATTACGGGCTGCTTTATATCAAACTTCGAAAGCACGGGCTTGGCCACGATACCTACATGTCCCAGAAGCTTACCGCTGCGGGTAGCAATAGTGATAGCGGCCGACAGCAGCTCGGTACGTCCTGTAGTGAGCTTCAGCTCACGGGAAGTGATGCCGAGACGCGCCAGTATATTGTCAACCACAGCGCGGAGATGATATACGCTTACCTCCTCGGCCTGCACAAGCCAGTTGGGATTACGGAAATTACCTGTCATCCACAGACCCAGACGCACACCCTCGCTGAAAGGGGCCAGGGGCTGTTCAGCTGTAGATTCTTTAGACGCGTCAAAGCTGTATACGTTGCCGAACTCATAGAGCATCAGGTCGGGACGACGTCGGTTAATATTGCGTGACAGAGCTTCGAGGCCACCGAATATGAGTGTCTGACGCATCACGCCGAGGTCGTTGCTCAAGGGGTTGAGCAGCTTCACGCAACGGTCGAGAGGATACTCGGTGAGATTCTCATAATAGCGTACGGCAGTGAGTGAGTTGCAGAGTATTTCGTTGAATCCAAGTCCGGTGAGCTGTTCTGAGACGAGCACACGCAGCTCATTGTCCTCATCGGTACGCTGCTTGTATGACAGCGAAGAGTGTACCGTATCGGAAATCTCCACATTGTTGTAGCCATATATGCGGAGTATATCTTCCACTACGTCGCAGGGGCGGGTCACGTCCACGCGATAAGTGGGTATAAGCAAGTCGGCTTCGCCTTCGCGACGGTCGGTAATCTCTATTTCGAGTGAGCGGAGTATATCGTCAGCCTCTTCGGCAGGGATATGCTTACCCACAAGCGAGTCCATGTAGCCATACGAGAGGGTTACAGGCCAGGGGTTGATGGGGTTGGGGTAGATATCAATGGGTTCGCCACACACTTCACCACCTGCAAGTTCCTTGACCATGAGTGCAGCGAGCTTAAGCACATACATGGCAGCGTTAGGATCGGCACCGCGTTCGTAGCGGAATGAAGCGTCGGTCGACAAGCCGTGACGTCGGGCCGTCTTTCTCACCCATGTGGGATGGAAGTAGGCACTTTCGAGGAATATGTCGGTAGTATCATCCTTAACGCCTGATTCTATACCGCCGAACACACCGGCAATACACATCGGAGCCTCGGTATTGCATATCATCAGGTCGTGGCTGTCAAGAGTGCGCTTAACCTCATCGAGAGTCACGAATTCCGTGCCCTGCTCTACGGTGCGCACAACCACCTTTTCGCCCTTTATCTGCTTGAGGTCAAAACAGTGGAGGGGCTGGCCCATGGCATGAAGCAGATAGTTGGTGATATCAACCACATTATTGATGGGGCGCACGCCGATGGCCTCGAGGCGCTGGCGCAGCCACTCGGGGCTCTCCTGCACCTTGATACCGCGGATAGTCACACCACAGTAGCGGGGGCAAGCCTCATAGTTATCGACCTGCACCTGTACGGCTCCGTCCATGCGGTCAACCTTAAAGTCCTCTACCGAGGGACGATGGGGACGGGCAGCCTTGGCGTGGCGGCAGAGCCATGCCGAGAGGTCGCGGGCCACTCCATAATGTGAAGCTGCATCAATGCGGTTGGGGGTGAGATCCACTTCGAGCACGTAGTCGCTTGTCAGACCGTAAAACTCGGCTGCGGGAGTACCGGGAGCCACTTCGCGGTCTATCACTATGATACCGTCGTGGGAGTGACCTACACCTATTTCGTCTTCGGCGCAAATCATTCCGAATGATTCCACACCTCTGATCTTTGATTTCTTTATCTGGAATTCCTTATCGCCGTCGTAGAGCACAGTTCCGATGGTCGCTACCACTACGGTCTGTCCGGCAGCCACGTTAGGAGCGCCACACACTATCTGAGTAGCCTTACCGTCACCGAGGTCTACGGTGGTCACATGCAGGTGGTCGCTGTCGGGATGTTCGGTGCAGGTAAGCACCTTGCCTATCACAAGTCCGCGGAGGCCGCCACGGATAGATTCGACCTCCTCTATTGAGCCGGTCTCAAGGCCGGTAGAGGTGAATGCCGCCGCCAACTCTTCGGGCGACAGATCGAAGTCGATATATTCTTTAAGCCAATTGTAGGAAATATTCATGTTTGCGCAAAGGCTGAATTAGGGTGCAAAGTTACAAATCTCCCTTTACTTTTCCCAATTTTTCAGCCATATAGCTCTACATTATGGCTTCACTTGTCAGAATATATCTTCGTCATCATCGTCACCTTCGGAACCCATGGGGTAGGAGGGGGCGGGAGAAGGTGTTACGGAAGGCGTGGCGGGAGTCTTAGTGGCGGGAGCTTCCTTAGATGCATCGGGAGCCTGAGTGGCCGGAACTGCAGGAGTTGCCGGAGCAGCAGGTTTGGCGGCAGGTACCTTATCCGACACAGGAGCAGCCACATCTTCAGTCTCAGCCGGAGATGTCAGTTCGTCATCGGGAGTAGCCGGTGATTCGTAACCGTCTGTATCTGAGTCTGTATAAATTTCTTCGGCAGAGGGGTATTCATCGGGAGGAAGCACACTGCGGTGAGTCTCCTCAAGTCGGTGGTCGCCTATGGCCTCGAAATACTGTTCAAACGAAGCTCCCGACTTCAGCAACTTGTCGAAGTTGGCCTGACTGATGCCTACCGGTATCACCTGAGCGGGAAGCGGGGTATCAGAACTGTTTTCAAGTGTGCGGCGGTAGCGGTCAAGCTCGGCCTTGTTTGAGAATCCGCTCACGATGAGCAGACCGAGATTGCCAAACTCCATCTGCGACAGGTCGAAGTCGCGTGTCATATATGACGTGAAGTTATGGCGCGCCACATCATATAGCAACTGATTGGCCGACACCTGATTGCGCGGAAAGAGAAGTACAAGATTCTGAGGTCCGTCAGACTCAAGGTCAAATTCAAGATGAGTCTCGCCGTTAGCCAAAGCCGTGGAATCGGCCGTAAGACGTGTCGACCACACCATACCGCGTGTATTGCCTCCGTCAGACTGTATGCTACGGCCGCTCCTGATATGACGCAAGTAACTTGAGGCCAGTTCGGCCGACTGTGCCTGAGGATAACGTTCGAGCAGTTCGGACAGTACGCGTGAGAATTCTTCTGGACGGTTCTCGGTGACGTATGTCAGCGCATCAAGGAACATGAAGTTAGGCATGAGGTCGCTCATGGGGTAATCGCGCTCCATGTTGCGGTAGGCAGCGTGGACATCACTGTTACGGTTATCCATATACGCCTCATAGGCTTGCTTATACAGGCCCTCCTGACGTTCGTAAGTAGCGCGCAGGCCGGCGAAGTAGTCGGGATTACGCATGGCCTGCCCGTAGGGCGAATCGGGGAAGTCGGTGATGATGAGCTGACGCCAATGTTCGGCCATTGCGGCATCGTTGTCGCGCACAGCCATCATGTAGAGATTGTAATACACATCCAGACGATAAATATTGTCGGGATAGCGTTCATTGAGCTTAAGGAATTCTTTGCGGGCGGCAGAATAATCCGAAAGTTTATCCTTAAGTATGAGACCCATATTGTACAGTCCCTCCTGTATCACCTCGTTGGAGTTGGCTATCTGCGTAGGGTCAGAGGGAATCTGACGCAGATAATACTCCGGATAGTGGGGGTCATTCTCATGCTCCAGTTCCTCCTGTGTCTTGGTGCTTTCGTCATCTGACTGCTCTCCATCGCCGCCCTCGGAGTCATCTGAGGCCAGGTCGCCGGAATCTTCATCGCCAAACGAATCAAGCGAGAATGTGGCCTTGTTGCGTCGGCGCCAGTCATCCTCGAGTTTACGCGAGCCCCAGCGTTTCTGGAAGTCGGTGCGGCCGGCATTGCGTGTAGCCGTATTATAGAAATACCACGAGTTATCGGTGTTGAGCACAAAGGTATTGGTCTGCTGGGCGTTGCCCATCTGTTGCAGTCCGGTACCCTTGGCGGCCTGCTCGGCAAGGTACTGTTCGCGGCGGGCTTCTTCCTCTTCCTCCTTCTCGCGCTTCTTAAGCTCGTCAATGATTTTGTCTACCACGGCGAGACGCTGTTCGGGGGTCATGGCCGCGAGGCGCAGCAGGGAGTCCTGAACTTCTACATTCTGTGCATATACGGCCAGTTCGTCGAGTACATCGCTACGACGCTTTACGATAGCGTAGTCGGGATAGGTATTAGGCACGAGCGACACACCCTCGGAGTAGCAAGGCTGCGCCTCGGTGTATCGTCCGAGGTCGTAATACAGCCCTCCGAGAGTAAGTTCGGCCATAGCCTTATCAATGCCGTTACGGGTCGACTTCTTCATGGCCAGATTGTAATTGTCTATGGCCTTGAGGGTGTCACCGCGCGAGAGGTAGAGATTGCCTATGGCGTAGTACACTTGATCAAGGTACTCTTTGTTACGGTCGTAACGCGCCATACGTTCCAGCGCCTTGACTTCGGGCATTATGTCCGCGCCTTCAAACACTTCGGTCTGCTTGATGCGGGCATTGAATTTAGTGCGGTAAGGAGCCGACGAGGTGCTCCCCACCTTGTCGAAGGCCTGATAGGCAAGTCGCTTCTGACCCGTACGTGCATATAGCTGACCGAGCAGGAAAGTCATACGGGTTTTCTGCGGACCGGAAGCATATTTAATGGCTTCTTTGAGCATCTCGATGCCCTTGTCAAAATCTTTGCTTCTTATGGCCCAGTCGGCATAAGTGAAGTAATACTGTTCCTTGAGTGTGTTGTTTACCAGATCTTTCTGAGGGTCGATACGGTTGAGTATGGTCTCGGCCTCAAATAGCCAGTCTATGGCGCAGTACGAGCGCGCCTGCCACAGATTGGCCTCCAGCACAGTCACGGGGAGCCACTTGAAGTGGCGGCTTACGTAGAAAAACGTCGAGGCCGCTCCAAGGAAGTCACCGCCCATATACTGGCTGCGACCCATGAGCATCCATGCATTATGGAGAAAGGGGTTGTATTCCTCGCGCTTGAGCCATTCTTTATACTCAGGGTCATTGCCCTTACCGGCCTTACGCTTGGGGCGCTTCTTGATAGTACGTAGCTGTATGGCCTTCTGAGCCTTCTCTATCGAACGCGTGAAGTCGCCCGAGGGTTGCGGCGAGGTTTCGTGCTCCTTCGCCTCAATGGGGTGCATGAACAGTAAGGAAGAGAAGTCATCTTCATAACCCTCTTCAAGTTTCTTGAGGGTCTCCTTGTAGTGCTCGTCGCCATTGAAGTATATATTATAGCGAGTGATGAAAGCCTGATATTTACGTGACGCGGCAGTGTTCTTCGAGGGGGAACATCCCTGAAAGAGCACCGGAAGCATCATTGCGATGATGGCGAAATATATGATTCGTAAAGCTTTCACTATTGGATAACGCACACTTACTTGGCATTATTGCCTAACCGGGTTAGTGGTTCAGGCCGATACCCCGGCACGGATATGCCTCAGAGCGTCAACGCCTCTGACCACTAAAAACACTGCTACCATAACGAGTACGATCATGGATGAGCACGGCACATCTATCACGGTGGACAGGCCGAGACCGGCGAGGCAGCACCCGAGCGATACCCCCACAGAGGCATACATGATAGTATTGAACCGTCGGCACCACACCTCGGCTATCATCTGTGGCAGCGAAAGCATAGACATCAGCAGCATAACGCCTATAAGCTTTATGGTCAACACTATGCACACGGCCGTCATGACAGTCATAAAGCAATTGACGCGCCCCACAGGCAGTCCGGCCACACGGGCGAAGTCGCTGTCGAAGGCACACATCACTATAGTGCGGTGCCACATACACATGGAGGCTATCAACACCGCGGCATATATGCCGAACACCCACAGGTCGGCGGTGCTCACCGTAAGTATATTGCCGAACAGAAATGAGTTGAGCTCAGGCACATAACCCGGCGTGAGAAACACGAAGAATACGCCTAAGGCCATGCCTAACGACCATACGGCAGCTATGGCGGAATCCTCGCGCACTCTGCCCCGCGAGCTCATCCACTCTACTCCGAGCGAAGAGCCAACGGCAAAGATTGCCGCCATAATTATGGGGTTAAGCCCCATGAAGTAGCCCAATCCAAGGCCGCCGAAACAGGCATGGGTCACTCCGCCGCTTATGGCCACAAGCCGGCGTGTAACTATATAGGTGCCAATCACGGCCGAGGCCACACTTATAATGGCCACAGCTATGAGGGCATTGCGAAAGAATTCGTAATTCAGAAGGTCAAGCATGGGTGGTGTGGGTGCGTGAGGCTCGTGCCTCGCCTACAATCATTATCAGTTCGTCGCGCACATCGTCAGGGAGCGCTACGCCACGCAGCTGCATGCTTCGCGCCCATCCGGCTATATCATCGGGAAGAAGCGTGAGCAATACGTCGCGAAATTCTTCAGCCTCCTCACGAGAGTAGCTGTCGGACGCACGGCCACGGAAGCGGTCAAGCTCCTCATCGTCGTAATACTCTATACCTTTACTTACCGAAGCGAGCAGGGAATCGCGCTCACACGTAGCGTGCATGCCGCAACATTCCTCATCCTCACTCTGCCCCTGAGCCATATCGTCTGCGGCAGACTCCGGAGCCGTTTGAGCCTGACGGCGCAGATGTCTGCGGTCAAGCCACCACAGCGGCACCCCGACTGCCAACAACGCACCGGTAAGTATCAGTACTACTTCCATATATAGTCGTGCATATATCAGTCGTTGTCAGATATTTCAGAGGGTTTGGAGGCATCCTCGACCACAAATCCGGCCCGCTGAAGGTGCTGCCAGAAGTCGGGATATGACTTGGCCACTACCTCGGCGTCGCGCACCACTACTCCGGGAACGAATATCGCCACAGGCGCGAGAGCCATGGCCATACGATGGTCACCATGGGTATCAAACACCGGCAGTTCGTTTACCGGACCGCGATGTCCGTCCCAGCCTATGGTTCCCTCAGGTTCGGTGGTAAGCATCACCCCGACCTTAAGCAACTCACGGCGAAGGGCCTCTATGCGGTCGCATTCCTTGAGGCGCAGGTGACCTACGCCGGCAAACTCAAAGGGTATGCCTATCATAGCACAGGTGACAGTCAGCGACGGAACAATGTCGGGAGTATCCGACAGGTCAAGCACCATACGGGGCGAGAGGTCGGGCGAAGGCTCAAGGCGTATCTCTCCGTTTACTTTTTCTTCGGGATCGGTAAGCACACCGAGTCCTTCATATATCTTTGCCGCAGCGCTGTCGGGTTGCAGACTGTCGCGCTTAAGCCCCTCTATCACCACACTTCCCGAGCTGAGTGCCTCGGCCTCATACCAGAAGGCTGCGGCGCTCCAGTCGGCCTCGGGAGCAAAGTCGGTAGGAGCATACGCCGTCTGAGGAATGATAATCTGATTACCGCCGCTTTCCACGTCTACTCCGGCCTGACGCATCATGGCTGCGGTGAGACGTATGTAGGGCGATGACACCTGATTGCCCTCAAGATTAATCGTAAGACCGCCTCGCATAAGCGGAGCTATCATCATGACGGCCGACACATATTGTGAACTCTTGTCGGCGGGAATGGCCAAAGTGCCTCCACGCAGTGAGCGTCCCTTGATGAGCAGCGGAGGAAAGCCCTCTTCACCCGTAAAGGTTATGTCGGCACCACACCATCGCAGAGCCTCCACCAATGTACCTATCGGGCGCTGATGACTGCGAACATCCCCGTCAAGAATCACCTCCGCTCCCTCCGTGGCTGATACCATGGCTGCGAGGAAGCGCATGGCGCTGCCGCTTCCGCCGACATTGACCGCTGTCTGCGTGCCCGGAGCGCCCCCTCTTATAGCCTCAATGGCACGAGCCATCACCGTAATATCTTCAGCGACATCCTCTGAAACTGTCATCGGAGTAGCTCCGGGAGTAAGGGCATTAATGACCAGAGCACGATTCATCATGCTCTTCGACACCGGAAGCGCCACGCGGGCATCTATCGGTTCGTCAGGTGGAAAGATTCGGTAATCCATATTAAATCTATGAGTCAAATACAAAAGTACTACATTTTTTCCGGTCTGTAAAAAGAGCGGTTTATATATAACATCTCAACTTTATATATGACACTCCGACATATGTCTTTTATTCCACTCACCTTTTAGAGAGTGTTTGAATTTAAACGCTCTCTAAAATAAAATTACTACCTTTGCCCACGACAAAACCAAAACTCAAACACCAGAACTTACTTACATAACCATAACCGTTTCATCTATTATGCGTAAACTTACACTCATCTTTGCAGTAGTGCTCCTGTCACTCTGCAGCGCTATGCCCGCTGCCGCTCAGTTCCGCTTCGGTATCAAAGCCGGTGTGAATGTCAGCAACCTCCACTTTGACAAATCCACATTTGACTCTGACAACCGCGCCGGATTCACCGGTGGTGTCATGGCCGAATTTACCGTACCCCTGATCGGAGTAGGGGCCGACCTGTCAGCCATGTATGTACGCCGCGACGCCAAGTTCATGGAAGATAACAATATCACCAAGAACAACCGCGACTACATCGAAATACCCCTCAACCTCAAGTACAAACTCTCTCTCCCCGCCATCTCACACATCATCGCTCCCTTCGTAACCACCGGTCCCAGCATCTCATTCCTCACATCACGCCAGGCCGTAAGCGACGTATGGAAAAACAAAAAAGCCAGCTGGGCATGGAACTTCGGCTTCGGCGTACAGCTCGTAAAGAAGCTCCAGATTGCCGCCAGCTACGGCATCGGACTTGATAAAGCCATGGAATTCACCGGCAACAGCGAACTCGTAAACAGCGGTATCGAGTCAAAGAACCGCTACTGGACCGTCACCGCCGCCTACCTCTTCTAATCCCCCCGCACGACCCAGACCGACCAACACAACATCTACATGAGGCGATGTGTCACACATACGATGACACATCGCCTCATGCTTTATTCTTTATTATGTCAATTTCTCAATTACTTGCATAATAAATGAATTATCACTAACTTGCGCTCCCATTCCTCATACTAATACCGATCGACGTCAATTCATGTCTATACCTATGGCCAATCATCATCACGTTCCATTCACCCTGACGATGTCACTCATCCGCCTTGCAGCTGTCGCATGCCTGTCTTTAGGTACTGCTCCGCAGCTTCACGCCAAAACGATAGTGACTCGCGACGGCGTTTCGGTCATCAATGAGGGCGCGCGCAGCGTTGCCGCGCCATACGAGCGCACAGTCATCCCTACCGACGATGGTGTCGTTGTGACTTATAAATTCCATTACTTCAATGCCGACTCCACCGCTGGGGGCTACCGTCTGTCGCTGCCCCGATTCGGCGACGTATCACGTGAGGGTGCTCCGGCCCTGTTGCGTGGTCGCGATGCCATAGACTGTCCGCGCACTGCCACACCCACTCTGAAGCTCCACCGCGTGAATCATGCAGATGTAAGAATCCCCATAGCTCCAGCTCGGCCGCAGTACAGTGATAACGGTCAACCGTCATTTCCGGAAACTTCCGCCATCACGCCGTATGGAGGATTCTTTTCTACCGAATTTGTTGGTGGCATCAGCCATCAGAAGTCACGCCATGAGTCAGTGGTACTGACCGACATCTGCCCGTTCACCTACTCCATGAGCGACTCCACCCTGCGCCTCTGTACCGAACTCGTCTACGAAATCACCTTCAACACTCCCGCCGTAACCACCGACATTTCCGGCGTGCAAGACCCCACATGCCCCGAAGTTAATCCCGGAAGTGGAGTAGTGCTCATCCCTGATGCCGATACTCCTCTCGTCAGCAAAAATGCCGATGAAGAATTCCTTATAATTACCGTGCCCGAATACGTTGAAGCCCTTCAACCCTTCGTAAAGTGGAAACGCATTCAAGGCTACCGTACCCATGTAGCCACGCCCCACGGCAAATGGACTCCTCAGACCATCCTTGCTACCGTCAAAGCTCACTACGACTCTAACCACAATCTTAGTTACATACTCCTTGTCGGTGACAACAATGCAGTGTCTGCTATGGAGGTTAAGTATGACATTAGTAACATTGTTCTCATAACTGATAAGTATTACGGCTGTATGGATGGAGATGACGATGAACTTACCGACATTGTCCGTGGACGTTGGCCCGTAACCTCAACGGAAGAACTGTCTACAGTAATTTCTCATACCATCGAGTACGAAAAGAATCCTCCAAGCGATGAGGAGTTCTATACCCACGCCACTCATCTTGCTTATTTTGAAGATCATGGATTGTCCACTGTGACTGGAATTGTAGGAAATACAATAAAGCGCTTTGAACGGACATGTGAAGAAGTTCAGAACCATTTAGAAACTAATCATAATATTGAGGTAGATCGCCTATACTCGGCGCCTGAAGATTGTTCATATGATTCAAATAGATACATTGGTCCGCAGGCATGGGCAGATCAATATTCGTACCATCCTATTAAACTTGATTCATTACCCTCACTTAAGGGTTATGAATGGAATAAAAGTTTCTCGCAATTTGTAGATTGCATCCAAAACGGGCGTCTTTACGCTCTCTATAGAGGTCATGGTTTACAAGATTCCTGGTGGAACAAATCATTCAGTGATAGTATATATGATTATAACTTTATATCAAATCATGTCCGTTCGCTCCCTGCCGGGTTGAATACCTCGGTAGTATTCAGCATAACTTGTGATACGGGTGATTTTTCTTCCGACTGCTTTGCAAATGCATGGCTTACTTCAAAAGGAGGATCTGTGGCAGTCATTGCTCAATCTTATACAGGTATCTCAGGTATAAATGACCTGCTGGCTATAGAGATGTTTAATTACATGTGGGGAGGGATTCCGATTGATACAGACCTACACTCTTACGATTTTTCACCACTACCAAAGTTGTCCCGTATTGGTCGTCTTGTTGACTCCACACTTAACAGATTATATAACTTTAGCATACTTGATTCTACTTTATATACGACTCAAGTTACTCATTGTTTTGCTGACCCATCTCTTATATTACACACATCCGTCCCTAAGACTATTGATAATTCTGGAGTTGAGATTATAAGAGGGGATTCAACAATGACTGTTAATACAGGTACTTTTACCGGACACATAAGTCTCTATGATGACCATACCAAACAGAGTCATCGGTTTTATGGAAACAGTGCGTCGATTAAATGCACTAATCCCGAGAATGTATGGGTTCATATAGAAAAAGAGGGGTATGCTCCATTCATATTTGAAGGAGAGGATGCACCTCAAGATTCCATAGATAATGAGAATAGAAACAGAATCTGCGATATTATAGACAATCTTGATGGTACAATCACGGTACATTATGCCGTAGAAGAATGGATTGGATTACCATACCTCGAGATTTCCAGTATTTTGTCGTCCTTTAGACTAGAACCCGGACTTATGCCGGTTGGACAAGAGTCAATAACCTTGACTCTACCGTACAGTGGCTATTATACGGTCGTGCTACGTGGCACTAAAACACCTGAAATGCTTGACCAAAAGACAATAGTTGTAAGAAAGTAAGTCGTAAAAAGACTTACTTAGTTATACATTAAAATAATTTTGTAGACCTACTTAAGTTGCAACAACCTTTAAATAATTAATTGAACATAAACCAATATGATACTGAATATACTCTTAGCGCTCCTTCCGCTGTTTGGTTCGGGAGAAAATACTATTACTCTACAAGCTGACTCGTCACTCAAGGATGAAACTGGAACGGTTGAGGAGAAACAGTACTATGTGCAGCGTCTGAGCGAGATGCAACGGGTCTGTGATTTTGAATGTGACGGCTTGTTCTATGAGTTTGCTGACGGAGACAATGTGACTCTTGTCAGAGAGAATACTGCATTAATTGACCATTCGGCAGAACGTCCTGTCGAATGTCGATTGCAGATGGCTTATGAACGTGATGAAAACGTATGTTACACCGGCGATATCACAGTACCTGATAGTGTGGAATATGATGGAAAAAAATATCGGGTAGCATACCTTAATCCATTTGCATTGTCATTATGTAAAGGTTTGCGTTCCATTACTTTCACATCGTCCTTTGAGGAACAGATACTTCACTGTCCTTATAATATTTGCTGTTTTACATGTAATTCGGACCTTACGAGTATCACATATCCCGATGATATGACAGAAATAATCGGTCAGATTTATATTTCTCCTTCACTTACAGACGTACATTTCCCAAAACGCCTGTCTAAGTTATTCAGTACAATAAGATATTGTGATATGACTGAAGTGGATCTTGATAATCACGATCCATACAATCCGGCTAAGTTCTCAATAGATTATCGGAGTCTGTATTCTTGTGAAAACCTTGCTCGAATTAAAATGCCTGAGTGTGACACATTGTCATTTGATGGCTTTAATTGTCATGAATGCCGCAAGGTTGAGCAGATAGTGTTCCGTCCTTGTTCCGTGATAGAAATGTTGAGAGTTGAATTCCTTTGGTATTCCATGAAATACGGGTTAAAGAAAATGACCATAGTGAGTGAGGCTTCTGTTCCCCCGGAGGTGCTGATCTATGATACGACCGGTATTCCAGGTAGTTTTGATAGTGAATTTAGAACAAATTCTATTCTGTATGTGCCTGATGAGGCGATGGAGGCGTACAGAGAGGCGTATTATTGGCGCGATTTCGGTGAGATACGTCCGATGAGCGAGTATCTCAGGGAAGAGAATGCGGCTATTGAAGGGCCGGTCTGCGAAGCCGCTGAGATGTCGGAGCCGCAAGTTAGCCTGAGGAGCGACCGTGGGGAACTGCATATCACTGCAAGTACTCCTACTGAGCTGACCGTATGGTCGCTGCAGGGACTGCCTCTGTGGCGCGGAACGGTAATGGATGAGGCCGCAGTGACGCTGCCCGCGGGCGTATACATCGTCACTACCCCTACCTCCTCACGCAAATACCACCACTGAGACAGGAGTCAGTTGAGTGGATATGGACATCGTCTAACAAAGACTTGACAATAACCAAACACAAACAGAGGGGCCATATAGCAAAAGTTGGCTGCGAGACAGCCACTTTCACAATTATTTTTGCTAATTTTGTGGGTTGAAACATCTATCACTGTACAGCCAAGATGATTGAAAAAATACAAAGCCTCAAGGCCGAGATAGAAGGCCTCACAGCTTCAAGCGCAGCCGAAGTAGAGGCTCTGCGCATCAAATATCTGTCGAAGAAGGGTGAAGTGTCACTTCTCTTCAATGACTTCCGCAATGTACCCGCCGATCAGAAGCGTCAGGTGGGTCAGGAACTTAATATCCTCAAGAACCTTGCTACAGAGCGTATCAACGCCCTGCGCGAAGCGCTTGAGAACGCCGACGACGCGGCCGACGACATAGACCTCACCCGCACTCCCGCGCCTGTAGCGCTGGGTACGCGCCATCCACTGTCGCTGGTGCGCGAGCAAATTATCAGTATCTTCTCACGCCTGGGCTTCACTGTGGCCGAAGGTCCTGAGATAGAAGATGACTGGCATGTATTCTCAGCTCTCAACTTCGCCGCCGATCATCCCGCTCGCGACATGCAGGACACATTCTTCATTCAGCGTAACCCCGATGTGCTTCTGCGCACCCACACCTCATCGGTGCAGACCCGTGTGATGGAGCACTCACAACCTCCGATCCGTATCATCTGCCCCGGCCGTGTGTATCGCAACGAGGCTGTGTCAGCCCGCGCACACTGCTTCTTCCATCAGGTAGAGGCCCTGTATATCGACAAAAATGTATCATTCGCCGACCTCAAGCAGACCCTTCTCTACTTCTCGCGCGAAATGTTCGGCCCCGATACCCGCATACGTCTGCGCCCCAGCTACTTCCCCTTCACCGAACCTTCAGCCGAAATGGATATCTCCTGCAACCTCTGCGGAGGCAAGGGATGCAGTTTCTGCAAGCACACCGGATGGGTGGAGATTCTCGGCTGTGGTATGGTAGACCCCAATGTTCTCGAAGCCTGTGGCATAGACAGCAAGGTGTACTCAGGATTCGCACTCGGCATGGGTATAGAGCGCATCACCAACCTCAAATATCAGGTGAATGACCTGCGCCTCTTCTCTGAAAACGACGTACGCTTCCTCGAGGAATTTACCTCAGCCCACTAAACGTGACTGAATCACTGGCTAATATACTTGCTGTCGGCGGAGGTAGCGCTATGGGAGCCATCTGCCGATATGGGGCAGGGCTCCTGCCTTGGCTTCAGGGCTCGCGCTGCTTCCCAACACTGACAGTTAATATCGTAGGGTCGATACTCATAGGTGTAGCATGGACGCTATTCGAGAGACATGAAACGTTACACCTCTGGTACATGTTTCTCGTCACAGGCTTTTTAGGTGGATTCACCACCTTCTCCACCTTCAGCCTTGACGCAGTGATACTGCTAAAGACGGGGCGACTCTGGGAATTTGCCGGCTATGCGCTGGTAACCCTGACAGTATGCATAGTAGGCTGTCTCGCTGCCCACTACACCACTGCCCGTGTACTCCACCTCCCTGACTGACCCTCGCGAATGCATCTCTCCCCACCCCTCCAATCTCTAACCTCACATACCACTACAGTGACCGCAAAGGAACGATACTCACGAGCCATCGAATGGTTTGAGCAGACAATGCCTACCCCGCGCACCGAACTGCACTATGACACCCCTTTTCATCTGCTTGTAGCCGTGATACTATCGGCTCAGTGTACAGATAAGAGGGTCAACATAGTGACCCCCGCACTATTTGAGCGCTTCCCCGATGCGGCCTCACTCGCAGCCGCCACCGAAGAAGAAGTGTTCGGCCTCATATCGTCCATCTCGTACCCCAACAACAAGACCGCCCACCTCATAGGCATGGCCCGGCGGCTCATCGACGAGTTTGACGGAGAGGTACCCGGCGACATCGACTCACTGGTGAGCCTGCCAGGAGTTGGACGCAAGACGGCAAATGTGATACTCTCGGTAGTATTCAACCGCTCGGCAATGGCTGTTGACACCCACGTGTTCCGCGTGAGCCACAGGATAGGTCTCGTAAGCGACCGTTGCACCACCCCGCTGGCCGTTGAGAAAGCGCTGATGAAAAATCTTGACCCGGAGCTCGTGCCGCGCGCCCACCACTGGCTCATACTCCACGGACGCTACATCTGCAAGGCACGCCGCCCCGACTGCCTCAACTGCGGCCTGACAGCCGTCTGCCGCCATTATAATAAAGCCACAAAAGCCCCGCAAAAGTGATTAATCCAGAGACTACATTCCTCTTCATCATAGAGGTGATAGGCACAGTGGCCTTCGCCATATCAGGCATACGCCTGGCTGCCGCCAAGAGTTTTGACTGGTTCGGAGCCTACGTAGTGGGGCTGGTAACCGCCATCGGAGGAGGCACACTGCGCGATATCCTGCTCGACATACCCGTGTTCTGGATGCAGACCTGGTGGTATCTCGCCGTGACGGGACTCTCGCTGGCTCTCGTCATACTGTTTCAGAAGATACTGGTCCATACGCGTGTGCTCTTCATATTCGACACCATCGGCCTGGCCCTGTTCGTGGTCATAGGCATACAGAAGAGCCTCAATGTGGGTTACCCCATGTGGGTAGCCGTCACCATGGGTATCATTACCGGTGCCTTCGGAGGCATGCTGCGTGATATACTGCTCAACAACGAGCCCCTGCTTTTCAAAAAAGACATCTACGCCACGGCCTGTTTCATCGGAGGTATCATATATTGGATAGCTTTGGGAGCAGGACTGGCAATGCCATGGCCGGGAATATTATGCGCCGCCACAGTCATAATCACCCGCATACTCGCCGTACAACTCGGCCTATCGCTCCCCGTACTCTCCGAGGCTTTTACAGACAGTGAAAACACCCCTCACCCCTCAGACCACATAAAATCATAACCGTCCGCTTCTCCTTCGGACAGTATTATCACCCCAATCGTTATCCCCGCGAATCACATTCAGCAATGACCGTAATGACCGCTCTCAACCGCGACAATATAATGCAATTCATAAAATACGCCTGCGTAGGTGTGCTCAATACCCTGATTACCCTCGTAATAATATACCTGTGCAAATCAGTGTTGGAAGTCAACATGTGGGTGTCCAACCTGATAGGCTATGTAGCCGGACTTATCAACTCTTTCATCTGGAATAAGACTTGGGTATTTCATTCCCACAACCGCACTCTCATTGACGAAATGGTGAGATTCTTTGCCGGATGGGCACTCTGCTACGGACTACAGTTAGGAATGACATGGATTATCCACTTCATCCTCGGCGACCTGTTGTGGGATTTCTCAGGCTTTACCATCAGCTCCTATGGCATAGCCACACTCATGGGCATGGTATTTTACACCCTCTGCAACTACCTCTACAATCGCTTCGTTACCTTCAAATAAAGACTTCAGGTTATACAGCATCAAAAATCCCGGAACAAAACCGCTCCATCAAACACCTGATAATCTGACATATATCTACACAGAGAATATTTTTCTCATATTTTTTGCTGAAAATATTTGGTCAGTTCAGAAAATACCCCTAACTTTGCATCGCAAAAGCAAAAAAACTACTGCGAAAATAGCTCAGTTGGTAGAGCACAACCTTGCCAAGGTTGGGGTCGCGGGTTCGAGTCCCGTTTTTCGCTCTCAGAAAAGAGAACACTGAAATAACCGATGCTTGTCATCACAGCGATGCCGCTCGACAACCTCTTTCTTCGCACCAATATGCGAAAATAGCTCAGTTGGTAGAGCACAACCTTGCCAAGGTTGGGGTCGCGGGTTCGAGTCCCGTTTTTCGCTCAAGAGGCCTCGCCCCTACTGATGATGAATGCATCAACAGAACAAATGTCCGGATGGCGGAATTGGTAGACGCGCTACTTTGAGGGGGTAGTGATCATTGGATCGTGTGAGTTCGAGTCTCATTTCGGACACTTGCCTAAGCTGCAAGTTTGTAACTGTCAGTTACGAACTTGCAGCTTTTCTGTTTTCATACACTCCCCGAAATCTCTACTCTCCACTACCCCGACAAAATCATAGACAATCACGATGCTTCCTCGGCCTTCTGCTTATGGATGTGGGTAGTGACAAGATTCGTTATAAATACCGTAAACAGAGGAAACATAATCATACCCAGCGATGAGAGCACACCTCCCACAATCTTACCTGCCGCCGTCACAGGATATATCGAACTGCCGAGCGTAGTCGTGTCGAGAGCGGCCCACCAGAGCGCCGCACCATAATCGGGCACAGAGGGATTGACGCCATGTTCCTCTTCAAGAAATATCAGGCTGCCGAAGTAAACGAACGCTACGAGTATCACCGTATAGGTGACGAATACGCTCGTAACCTTATTGCTCGACACATAGCTCACCACTATAGCCACGGCCAGAGCACCACGGGCCAGAGGTATGAAGCGAGCGAAATACATCATCTCCGGCGACAGCGCCACATGATAGTGCATGACAATGTTAAGCCAGGGCACCGACAGAAGCAGGAAAAGAAAACGCCGCTTGACAAACCTCCACTTGTTGTCGGCGAGCCACAATTCCATGAAAAAATCAAATATAAACACCATACATACCCAGAACTGAAAATTTATATACCGACGGTTGGTCAGAAATGGAATATCGTTAAAAGTATTGTATGAAATATAGGCTATGAGCATTACGGAGAGTGCGAGCATAACCAGATTGAGCACACTCTTGATTATGCGCACCGCCTCAGGCGAGAGGCTATGAGTGGAAATTCGTGTTGACATATACTTAAGTATGTTAATTGCAGTACACTAATAATAATATTCTAACTTTTTTAACTTCAAAAAAGTTGGCAGGATAAATAAAAGTATCTAACTTTGCCATCGTATAATAGCATTGGCGCCTATGCGTCAGTTAGTAAGGGTCCTTCCCGGGTGCCGGGGCTGGATTCTTAATTTTTTACCCCTCTCCGATATATTTAATTACATAACAAACACTTAAAATCACACATACTGCTATGGCAATAACCTACATGACCAAAGAAGGTTACAAGAAGAAAATGGAAGAGATCGCGTATCTCGAATCCGTAGAACGTCCCAAGATCTCGCGTGCCATCGGTGAAGCGCGCGACAAGGGTGACCTGTCAGAAAACTCCGAGTATGACGCCGCCAAAGAGGCACAGGGTCTGCTCGAAATGAAAATTGCTCAACTGAAGGACCTCGTGGCCTCAGCGCGTATCATCGACACTTCGGAGCTTAACAACGAAGAGGTTCAGGTGCTCAATCGCGTGACCATACGTAATGTCAACAACGGCATGACTATGGAATACACCATCGTGGCCGACAGCGAAGCCAATCTCAAGGAGAAAAAAATCGGCTCCAGCACCCCCATCGCTCAGGGTCTGCTCGGCCACAAGCTCGGCGAGGTTGTAGAAATCAAGGTACCCGCCGGACTCATGAAGTTTGAAATCGTAAAAATTGACTTCTAATCACCTCCGCCATTATGCCTACCATATTCAGCCGCATTATCTCAGGCGAGATACCCTCATACAAAATCGCGGAGGACGAAAATCACTTCGCTTTCCTGGATATCAACCCCGTGACTCCGGGCCACACTCTCGTAGTGCCCAAGAAGGAGGTGAGCTATCTCTTTGATCTCAGCGACAGCGACTACACCGCTCTGCAGCTCTTTGCCAAGCGCGTGGCCGCAGCCGTAGAGAAGGCCATACCCTGCAAGCGCGTAGGCGTGACCGTGATAGGCCTTGAAGTGCCCCACGCTCATATCCACCTGCTCCCTATCAATACCGAGGCAGACATGGACTTCCACCACAAGCAGACCCTCCCGGCTGAACGCATGGAGGAGATAGCTGCCACCATCCGCGCCAACTTCAAGTAAAGGCCCGGGGCACCGCAACCGAACATCCTCCCCCCTCTCTCTTCAATCTCATTCTATTCTCCCAACCAATCCCTGATTACCCCCATAATGCTCAGACACATACTTGCCACTGCGCTTGTAGCCGCCGGCGGAATATTTACTGCCGAGGCTTGCACCAGCCTCATAGCCACACGAGGCGCCACAGAAAACGACGCCGTAATGGTGACCTACGCCGCCGACAGCCACACCCTCTACGGTGAACTCTATCATCAGCCAGCCGCCGACTATCCCGAGGGAGCCATGCGTAAGGTCTACGAGTGGGACACCGGCAAGTATCTCGGCGAGATACCCGAAGTGCGCCACACCTACTCTACCGTAGGCAATATGAATGAGCATGGCCTGACCATAGCCGAATCAACCTGGGGCGGACGTCCCGAACTCGAAGGCTCGGGCCTCATCGACTACGGCTCGCTGATATACATCACCCTTCAGCGTGCCAAGACCGCCCGCGAGGCTGTAGACATCATGACAGATCTGGTCAAACAGTATGGCTACTCCAGCTCTGGTGAGTCATTCTCGATAGCTGACCCCAACGAAGCCTGGATAATGGAACTCATAGGCAAGGGCAAGGATGATCCCGGAGCAGTATGGGTGGCCCGACGTGTGCCCGAAGGCCATATCTCCGGTCATGCCAATCACTCGCGCATCCATCAGTTCCCTCTCAATGAGCCTGCGACTACCATCTACAGTCCCGACGTGATAGACTTCGCCCGCAGCAAGGGTTACTTCAACGGTAAAGACGAAGACTTCAGCTTCTCATCAGCATACGCCGAACTCGACGGGTCGGCGCTTCGCGGATGCGACGGACGAGTATGGTCGTTCTACAACAAATATAACCCCGACATGGGGCCTTACCTTGACTGGATACTTCAGGGCAAGGGAGAGCCTCTGCCCCTGTGGGTAAAACCCTCGCGCAAGCTTTCGGCTCGCGACATGCAGGCCATGATGCGCGACCACTTCGAGGGTACTCCCATGGATATGACACTTGACATAGGCGCAGGCCCCTGGAAGGTTCCCTATCGCTGGCGCCCGATGACCTATGACGTTGACTCAGTGACATACTACAACGAACGTGCCATAGCCACACAGCAGACCGGCTTCTCATTCGTAAGTGAGATGCGTGCCGATGCCCCCGACGCCATGCGCGGTGTGCTTTGGTTCGGTGTCGATGACGCCAACACTTGCGTATACGTGCCTATGTACTCATGCCTCACCGAGGTGCCTCACGAGTTTGCTCCCGGCAATGGCGATATGCTCGATCTGTCGTGGGACGCAGCCTTCTGGGTGACCAACTATGTGGCCAATCAGGCATACAACCGCTACTCACTGATGATTCCCGACATACGCCGTGTACAGAACTCCATGGAAGATTCCATAGCAGCCGAAGTAGACCGCCTGTACGCCACCGTAGGCGATATGTCGCCCACAGTAGCCCGCAGCATCCTCAACCGCCACAGCGCCGACTGGTCAAAGAAGTACGTAGACGGCTACAAGAAACTCGGCGACTATCTGTTGGTGAAGTACCTTGACGGCAACCGCAAGAAGACTGACGAGCAGGGCAACTTCCTGCGTACTCCCGAGGGCATGGCCGTGTCGCCCGACTTCCCCGGCTATGACGAGAAGTACTATCGCTCCATAGTCAACGATCCCGACGGAGGTGACCGCCTCAAACTCCTCATCATAGAGCAGAAAGATTAGTTACCCTTCATCATCCCTGCACCCATGCGACGCAAAGATATCACCGTACCCGTTACAGAAGTAACTTTCGAGGAACTTTCAGACATACAGCGTCGGCTTGTAGCGTTGGCTCGTCAGGCCACATATCGCTCATACGCCCCCTACAGCCACTTTAAAGTAGGAGCAGCCATATTGCTTGACAACGGAGAGATAGTCACAGGCTCCAATCAGGAGAATGCCGCCTATCCCTCGGGCACATGTGCCGAGCGCACGGCGGCCTACTACGCCCACTCTACATATCCCGACGCGCGGTTCGTGACCATAGCCATCGCAGCCCGCGGCACGGATGATGACGAAGTAGAATTACCCATATCACCATGCGGCGCTTGCCGTCAGGCGCTCATAGAGTTTGAACCCTCGGCCGATGAGCCAGTGGAAGTCATACTCTCCGGAGCACGCCGCATATTTATTCTCCCCTCACTTCGCTCGTTGTTGCCACTGGCCTTCACCGAGTTCTGACATTCTAAGAGTATGTTTACTTTTAAACCAAATTTACATTACATAAGAGTATGAATAATTTTTGCTTTCATCACAAAGAATCTTTTGGGTGCTTTTCCAAAGCTTTCATCGGTCACGATGCCCGCATCGCTCCCTCTTCAACTTTGGAAAATCCCGCCAAAATCTTCATTTGTGATAAAATCATTTAAAAGTAAACATACTCTAAGTAATTAATGGCAAAAAAAGCGCAGTTCGCTTCAAAGATTGGGCTCATTGCAGCCACCGTAGGCTCAGCCGTGGGGCTCGGTAATATCTGGCGTTTCCCCGCCGAAGCTCAGGCTAATGGCGGAGCAGCATTTCTTATCGTATACATCCTCTGTGCACTGGTGCTCGGCATACCCGTGATGCTGGCCGAATTCTCGCTGGGACGCGCCGGACAGAGCGGCGCCGTAGGCTCATTTCAGCGCCTCAAGGCCTCTCGGGCATGGGGTGCTGTGGGATTCATCGCCGTACTTGCCAGTTATCTCATACTGTGCTTTTACATGGTGGTTGCCGGATGGACATTCGAGTATCTCTGGCAGTCGATTACTGGTCATCTCTATGAGCCTGTACAGGGTGCGTCAAACCTGCAGAGCCAGTTTGCCTCACGTATGGAGGAATTCATCTGCGATCCCTGGAATCCGCTTATCAACACATACGCTGTAATCATAGTAAATATACTCATACTCATTGCCGGAGTGCAGAAAGGCATTGAGCGTCTGAGCAATATCCTCATGCCATTGCTGTTCGTGATACTCCTGGTGTTTACCTGCGTGGCCATGACACTCCCCAAAGCTGCTGAGGGCCTGAGCTACTTCTTCCATCCCGACTTTACGAAGCTCACTCCTACGGTAGTGCTCAACGCGCTGGGACAATCATTCTTCTCGATGAGCCTCGGTATGGGCATATTGATTACCTACGCCGCCTACTTCCCCCGGGATGCGCGCCTTACCAAGACGGCCTTCACCGTAGCCGGGCTTGATCTTATGGTGTCAGTAATGATGGGAATGATAATATTCCCCGCCGTAATGTCATTCAATCTCGAGGGCGAGAGCCTGCGCGGAGCCACTATGGTGTTCGTGACGCTGCCTGAAATCTTTGCGGCCATTCCCCTCACGCAACTGTGGTCAATTCTCTTCTTCCTGCTGCTGCTCGTTGCGGCCATAACCTCTACGATTTCCATTGCCGAGGTAACAGTGGCCATGCTTCAGGACCGACTGAAACTGTCGCGCGTCAGGGCCGTACTTCTCGCCCTGATGCCCTTATTTGCGTTCAGCGCTCTTTGTTCACTGTCGCAGGGACCGTTGTCACACTTCCTCGTCTTCGGCATGAACATCTTTGACCTTCTTGACAATTTCGCTACCAATATCCTGCTGCCTCTCGGCTCGATACTGCTCTGTATCTACATCGGGTGGTTTGCCCCCGAATGGCTGTTGCCACGTGAACTTACAAACGACGGAGCGCTCCACTCGCGCTACGTGCCCTTGGTGAAGTTTGCTATAAAATACGTGGCTCCGGTGCTCATACTGTTTGTGCTTCTCACTCCGATACTCAACTGACGAGAGATTAACCCGACATGACCCAACGCCGCCAACTCACCTCATCAGAGCGCCATGGAGTGATAGCTCTTGCGGTAGTCATGCTTATCATCGTAATCATAATGGCCGTTGACCGAGGTACTTTCAATCAGACAGTGACAGCTACGCCGGAAACGGCTATATTACAGCCTGACACCTCTACCTACTCCCTTACCGATACCATAAGCAACACCTATCATAAAGACTCGATAAACACTACGTCACGACATAAGAAGTCGCGCAAACGCAAAACCACGGACAAGGACTCGAAGAAACTTCCCGCAGGACGCCAACGCAACTATCTTGAAGAGAGTGCTGAATAGAATTTGGACATGACGCGGAATCTAAGTAAATTCGCAGTAGAATCGAATAATAATTACTGACCGTCATGTCTGATAAAAGCACCAATTGGCCCGGATTCACACCATTTTCGCTCAATCTTCACGGACAGCTTCTTGAGTGCCGTCGCCCTCAGGTGATGGGTATCGTCAATGCTACCACCGACTCATTTTACGAGGGATCACATAATGTGAGCCGCGAGGAGGTGGCCAGTCGCGTATCGCAGATGGTGGCTCAGGGAGCGGACATGATTGACGTCGGAGCATACTCATCGCGCCCCGGTGCCGACGATGTGACGCCTCAGGAGGAGATACGTCGTCTGCGCATGGCCATGAAAGCCCTGCGTGACGTGGCGCCTAACATACCGGTTTCGATTGATACATTCCGTGCCTCCGTGGCCCGTGCGGCTGTCGAAGAGATGGGTGCCGATATTATCAACGATATCTCAGGAGGCGAACTTGACCCTGAGATGTTTACCACGGTTGCCGACCTGAAAGTGCCATACATCATGATGCACATGCGCGGCAATCCCTCGACAATGACCTCACTCACCGACTATGGCGAGCATGGCGTGACAGGTTCGGTAATCAACGAGCTATGGGACCGCGTACATCGTCTCAGCCACATGGGCGTAGCTGACATTATCATCGATCCTGGATTTGGATTTGCCAAGAGCGTGGAACAGAACTACCGACTTCTTGACTCTCTGGAAGCTCTCACGGAAGCATTCGGACGTCCGCTGCTGGCCGGAATGTCGCGTAAATCCATGATATACCGTCCGCTCGGCCTAACTCCCTCCGACTCATTGCCGGGCACGATTACCCTTCATACAGTGGCCATGCTCAAGGGAGCGGCCATAATTAGAGTTCATGATGTGGCCGAGGCCGTGCAGTCGCGCGACGTGCTTCAACTCCTCTCAGCCAAAAGCATCGACAAGTGAGCTTAGAATAACAGTATCTCATCCCCTTCTACACTGTATTAAATGGAACCATTCGGACTAAAAGACGCTCTTGACATAGCCATAGTGGCGCTGCTGCTCTTCTACCTTTACCGCATAATGAAGGAGTCGGGCACCATCAACATATTCTTCGGAGTGCTGTCGCTGTGCATCGTATGGGTTGTGGCCTCACAGATACTCGAAATGAAGCTCATAGGCTCGATTCTCGACAAGTTTATGAGCATAGGACTGCTGGTACTGGTCATACTCTTTCAGGATCAGATAAAGCGATTTCTTGTGGAGCTCGGCGACCACAAGAAGTGGCGTTTTCTGCGCGAACTCTTCCACCACAATGAGGATAAGAAGAGCAGCCACCGCCAGATAGTGCCTATCGTATATGCCTGTATGAGTATGGCGAAGTCAAAGACAGGTGCTCTGATAGTAATCCAGCAGGAGATGCCCCTGACCAACTACGAAAAGTCGGGCGATATAATTGACGCCCTCATCAACACTCGCCTCATAGAGAACATATTCTTCAAGAATTCCCCGCTCCACGACGGAGCGATGATTATAGCTGACGACCGCATAAAATCGGCCGGATGTATCCTTCCCGTAAGTCATGACCGCAATGTGCCACGCTCACTGGGTCTGCGCCACCGCTCGGCATTGGGTATATCCCAGGCCACGGATGCGTTTGCCATAGTGGTGTCAGAGGAGACCGGCAATATATCCGTGGCTCATAAGGGGGTGTTGTCAACACGCATTTCCACCACCGAGCTTGAGCGCCGCCTCTCTACCATCATGGCCAATAACTGAATATCGGACTGATTATGGCACAGATAGACTTCACCCAAGAATATTGGCTCACAGCCGCGCAGTGTAACGCTCAGCGTGAGCTTCCTTTATCCTCTCTCATACGTCAGATTATCGACGTGGCCACGGAGCATGCCAACCGTATAGGAGTCGGCGCCGCGCGTCTTGCCGAAGATGACAATACATGGGTTCTCTCGCGCATATCTATCGTAATGGACAGCTACCCGCGAATGCACCACTCATACTCCATCACCACATGGATAGAGTCGTTTGCCCGCTTCTTCAGCGAGCGCAATTTCGTGATACGCGATCAGGATGGCAACCCCTTGGGCTATGTACGCACCGTATGGATATGCATCAACCGCACCACCCATCGTCCGGCCGACATAAGCGCTCTTGCCGCCGATGCCCCCAAGGATCCTCAAAGGCCGTGTCCCATCCCTGCGATAGGAAAGCTGCATTTGCCCGACCATTTCGACTCGCAGAGGGAATATACGTTCAGAGTATGTGACATAGACTTCAACCGCCATGTCAACGCCGTGGTCTACACGTCACTAATCATTGATCAGCTCGATCTTGATACGCTCGACCGCCACTTCATACGCAGCTTCGACATAAACTATCAGCATGAGTCGTTCTTTGGCGAGACCGTCACCATAGCTTCTCAGACGGACAATCTCACACCCTCTCAGGAGTCACCCGCCGTAATGACTCTCAGCGGAGCTATCATGCGCGATACCACTCCTTGTGTTCTCGCGCGCCTCACTCTTGCTCCCCGATAAGCTTTGTTACTACAGTTTTAATGAGGGATATATGCGATCTGTGGCACCGATAGAGCTGGCAATATAGTCGCCTGCGGCTTTTCCGGCACGCGACAGAGCACTGTCATCTCCCGTCAGAGTATCAAAGCGAGTTTTAAGAGAGTCAGAGTCAGTGACCTCAAATCCGCCGCCGCAGTTGATAAGATCAGTAGCTTCCTTGAACTTTGCGTGACGGGGACCGAATACTACGGGCATACCGTATACGGCCGCTTCATTAATGTTGTGGATACCGTGGCCGAATCCACCACCGATATATGCCACGTTACCATAGCGATAGAGACTCGACAGCTTGCCGAAGGAATCGACTATCACGCAGCGCACATCCTTAAGGGATTTTTTTTCATGCTCTTTTTCGAGTTCTGACAGCAGCACGGTGTCACCGGGGGTCACCGTAAGACTCTTTACGAGCGCATCAAGGCGCGTGGCGTCAAATTCATGGGGAGCAATGATACTGCACACATCGGTATGGCTGCGCAACCAGGGTATATACAGTTGCTCATCGGCCTCCCAACTGCTGCCGAACACTATACACTTGCGCCCGTCGGCATAGGCATCCATGCCCGCTATGTTGCGGGTAGAACGCATGATATCGGTCACACGGTCAAAGCGTGTGTCACCGGCTACCTCCACATTTGTCACACCGATACCTTCAAGAAGACGCTGCGAAGCCTCGTCCTGCACGAACAGGCGGTCGTAGCAGCCAAGCATGCGGCGGAACATACCGCCCCACCAGCGGAAAAATGACTGTCCGGGGCGGAATATAGCCGATATGAGATATGTGGGCACTCCGGCGCATTTAAGCGCGGTAAGATAATTGCCCCAAAATTCATACTTTACAAATATGGCGGCCACAGGACGCAGTGTCTCCACCCAACGGCGGGCATTGGCGGGGGTATCGAATGGAAGATAACATACGATGTCGGCCCCGTCGTAGTTCTTCCTCACCTCATAGCCCGAGGGAGAGAAGAATGTCAGCACAATACCCAGTCCGGGATGCTCGCGCCTGATTTTTTCGAGCAGAGGACGCCCCTGCTCAAATTCGCCCAACGAAGCCACATGCATCCACACATAGCGTCGTTCCGGCTCAAGATGCGCTTCAAGATGCCCGAAGCTACGGGCTTGTCCGTCAAGCATCAGTGCCGCCTTGCGATTGCGCGACGACACGAGCCTTGCCCCCAGGCGGTAGAGTCTTATGCCGGAGTTGTAAAGCAGATTCATTCTATTGAATATGGGATACGTAGAACGGCTCAGGCCTCGGGATGTATGCGGTCAATGCCGGCCTTGATGCGGGCAACGGTCTCGTCACAACCCATCAGCTCGGTTATGTCAAACATGTGAGGGCCCTTACACTCACCCACTACAGTGAGGCGGAAGGCATTCATTACGTTGCCCAGGTGGTAGCCCTTGTCGGCGATCCAGCCGAGCACTAACGGTTCGGCATCGGCGCTCTTGAAGCTTTCAAGCCCCTTGAGCACTTCACAAAGTTCAGCCATGATACGGGGCATTTCCTCACTCCAGCGCTTTTTGACAGCCTTGGCATCGTAGGTCTCGGGAGCCTTGAAGAAGAATCCTGCGTGGTCCCACAAGTCCTTAACGAAGTTGATACGACTTTTCACCATACCTACCGCACGGGCTATATATTCGTCAGAGAAAGCCTCGGGATCTACACCATGTTCCTTCATTACGGGCTTGAAGAGTTCGGCGAGCTCGCTGTCGGGAAGTTCCTGGAGGTATTTGTGGTTAAACCACTTGCCCTTCTCATAGTCAAACTTGGCTCCCGAACGTGAGCAGTGGTCGAAAGAGAACCGACGTATCAGCTCGTCCATATTCATGATTTCGGTATCGTCGCCGGGATTCCATCCCAACAGAGCCAGGAAGTTGATTACCGCCTCGGGAAGATAGCCTGATTCGCGGTAGCCGCTCGAGGTCTCGCCGCTCTTGGGGTCGTTCCACAACAGGGGGAACACGGGAAAGCCCAGACGGTCACCGTCGCGCTTACTCAGTTTGCCCTTTCCGTCGGGCTTGAGCAGCAGGGGCAAGTGTACGAACTGAGGTGCGGTATCGCTCCATCCGAAAGCCTCGTAAAGCAGCACATGGAGCGGAGCCGAAGGAAGCCATTCCTCACCGCGGATTACGTGTGACACTTCCATGAGATGGTCGTCAACGATGTTGGCGAGGTGATAGGTAGGCAGGTCGTCGGCACTCTTGTAGAGCACCTTGTCATCGAGCACCGATGAGTTGATGGTCACCTTGCCGCGCAGCAGGTCATTGACCTCTACCTCACGACCGGGTTCGATCTTGAAGCGCACCACATACTTATGGCCCTCGTCGATGAGGCGCTTCACCTCCTCGGCGGGAAGTGTCAGCGAGTTGCGCATAGAGCCGCGTGTCGAGGCGTCGTACTGGAAGTTGGGCACCGCGGCGCGGGCGGCCTCCAGTTCCTCGGGGGTATCGAAGGCAATGTAAGCCTTATCGTTGTCAAGCAACATCTTGACATACTCGCGATAGATGTCGCGGCGTTCGCTCTGTCTGTAAGGACCGTAGTTGCCACCGTGGCCCACACCCTCGTCAATCTCTATTCCGAGCCAGTCGAGAGCCTCGCAGATATATTCCTCTGCGCCGGGCACGAAACGCTGCGAATCGGTGTCCTCGATACGGAGTATCATATCGCCGCCATGCTGACGGGCAAAGAGATAGTTATAGAGAGCGGTGCGCACGCCTCCGATATGGAGGGGGCCTGTGGGAGAGGGAGCAAATCTGACTCTTACTTTACGGTCCATAAGATTAGTGTCGTATATGCGGTTATGGGGTTATTGTCTGAGGATAAGTAAGTCGCGATAATCTTATTGGATTTGACTTACCAAGTATTTTCGCCCGCAAAGATAGTAAATTTTTACCTATCCGCGAGGCTCTGACGACAGCAACGGCAGTATTCGGTCGTGTATTGCGGGCGCGCCGCATAGAAGCGATACATTACGGTCATGACGGAAGCGTGTGCATCGGCCTCCGGCCTCAGTCACGATCAGAGTGGAAGCACACACATCCCACTCGTGGAGATTCAGCTCCCAGTAGGCGCCGAGAAATCCCGCAGCCACGTAGCACATGTCTACCGACGCGGCTCCAAGACGGCGCAATCCCCTTACGAGAGGCAGCACGGCGGCCACATTGTCAAGGTTGTTGTCGGGGTTCACATCCTTATCTACGGGAAATCCGGTGGTCACTACGGCGTGGGCGATATTCTCATCGGTCGATACATGGAGTTGCTTTCCGTTGAGGTAAGCACCTCCACCCTTTACGGCATGGAAAAGCTCATCGGTAAAAGGCACATAGACCACTCCGATTACCGCCTCTCCCCCATACTCTATACCTATGCTGATAGCCCAGAAAGGCAGTCCGGTAGAGAAATTGGTGGTGCCGTCCACGGGGTCTATCACCCAGCGCCACGGAGCCTTACCTCCACTCTCGCCCGATTCCTCTGAGAGTATGGCATGGTCAGGATAATGTGTGGCTATAAAATCCTTAATCACAGCCTCACTGGCCTTGTCGGCAGCCGTCACTATATCGCTCTCGCCCGACTTGGTGTGTATGTCAAGTTGTCGTCCTCCGCGGAAATAGCTCAGCGCCACAGTACCCGCACGTCGCGCGCAGTCTATAGCGTCGATCAACAGATGATCAATATCCGTATGCTTCATAAGTATGTTTTTGAGAGTTTGTTAACCTGTAAACCTATACAGAAGGTTGTCAAGGATAGAACAATTAGGGCCATGTCAAATATTGACACAGCCCTATAAAGTTTTTTATCAGCACCTACAGATTACTTTTCAGAAGTCTGTTCGATGGGCACCTGACGACGGAACTCCTCCTTGAATGAGATGAGGGTCTCGGTGCGGCCACCCTGAATGGGCTGAATCTTATCGTGGATGATGTGGAGCAGATGGTCATTGTTGTGTGCGAAGAGCTTCACGAACAGGTCGTACTTGCCTGTTGTGGTGTGGCACTCAACAACTTCGGGGATGCTCTTAAGCTCGCTAACCACGCGGTCGCTCTGAGCGGGATCGTTCAGGATGAAGCCGATATATGCGCATGTATCATAACCCACTGCTGAGGGGCTGATGTATGATTCAAAACCTTCAATAATACCTGACTGAAGGAGCTTCTGAGTGCGCTGATGGATAGCGGCACCTGATACGTTACATTCTCTTGCGATTTCGAGGAAGGGTTTACGGGCGTTCAGAGACAGACGCTGGAGTATCTTGCAGTCAAGACTATCAAATTGGGTACGAGCCATAGGATATTAAATTTTAAATATAATAAACTGTCCCGTCGGGACACTGTTACAGCCGCAAAGTTAGTAAAAAACTCTTATCATCGCTATTTTTTCACGTTTTTTTCAACATTTTTTAAGCTGACAATTTCGTACACCCCCATCCGTATCCCACACCCGCAAATAATTCGTAACCGGTTTTCNCCACAGTATGTCAAAATAGCACCTCGGTGCCCTCACTTTAGGATAAGCCTCATAAATGACAACCGCCAATCGCGCTTACTTAATTAGTATTGCATGCCATTTCCCCCCACTATACAGAAAATATTTTATAAATAAATCAATAATACACTTGCATTATTAAATATTTGCACCTACTTTTGCAACAGGAACATTCCTCAGTGTCAAACCAGACTACCAAACGCAATATCCATAGTATCACGCCAGAAGAACAAACCAAATAATCAACTACTGAATCATGAAAAGAGCTTTATTATTATTTATGAGCACNCTGCTGATGGGACTCGGTATGCAGGTCAGAGCAGAAGGGAAAGAAGACCATTCTATTACAATAAATGGCATTGAGTTCTTTTGCTTTAAAAGTCCCAATGGTAATAACGCCATGAATTATGCTCAGCTTTTAAATGGACGGGAGGCAGAAGGAAACATAGTCATTCCGGATTCGGTATATCTCAATGGAGCATCCTACGCTGTAGAGTTTATTACAAGTAGTGCATTCAGAAACAATGACAAGATAACGAGAGTAGAAATCCCGAATACAATAATGGATATCGAAGATTTTGCCTTTATGGATTGCGGTAATCTTCAAACCGTTATTCTCCCTTCAAAACCTCGTTGCCCCGGTTCATGGATTTTTCAAGGTTGTAATTTGGACACGATGGAGCTATACCAGCATATCGCTTGTGTAGATCTCGGCGGTTGTACGATAGAGAATCTGTATGTTGAAACCGGCGATACCGTTTTATTAAGTTACGATGCGACTACTATCGGCACATGTCACCTTGGTAATATTAACCACCTGATTACAGATGTAAGGACTTTTNACTATTATGTTTTTTATGTTCATCCTGAACTGACGAGCTACTATAGCCTCAAGGCTGTGAGTGTAGAGGCCGTCGAACCTCCTACGATTGAGATATTTCGCCCTTCAGACCCCGATAATACGAATCTCCGTTGGACGGTNCTGTTTGTGCCCGATGGCAGCGAGGAGAAGTATNGCCAGGCTGAATTCTGGAAGAATTTCTACTGCATAAAGCCCCTATCGGAGATGAATCGCTACGANGAGTTTGTGGCCGAGGCAAATGCTGNGTTCAGCGAGTGGNCTAAAGAATATCTGGCCAGTATGGACAATATCACAAAGGATATAAATGACTGTACCGTAGAGGGCGATCAGCTACAGTTCACATCCACTGCCGAGGCTGAGATATGTGATCTCGCGGGACGTGCGCTTCACAGAGGNACATACACCGCAGGTGAATCACTGACNCTACCCAAGGGGGTAAGTATCGTGACCGTCAACGGCCACTGCTTCAAAGTAGCAGTCAAGTAAGCGGGGTAATTACCTCGAGCCTATAAGTAGCCCCGGCCACATCCATNCGGNCGGGGCTACGTGTATATCCGCACCCGTAGGGCAGAGTGTNGGAGATTGGCGCGGGGAGGAATTGGTCATTAGGTCGAANAAATCGGACTAAAGAGNATGGNNAGAGNGTGATTTTTTGCTATATTTGCGCAATTAAAGCCTCTTTACTCCACTCATATCACTCTCTTTACTCTAATAAAAAACTAATCACGNACCGTGAAACAGCAGGATGTCAATCTCACGCAGGTGGCAAATCTCGAGAAGTACGCCACTCAATACAGCCGTCTTGAAGACGCCTATATATTCTCACATCTCACCTCGGAAAGCCAGTTTGATATCCTGACACGCAANCCCATGAGAGTCAACGGNCTGTCGATACTGCTATGTATGTCGGGGTCAATAGAGCTGACGGTAAATCTTGATGATATATGCGTCACGGAGGGATCGCTCATGGCCGTAGGATCNGACAGCCTGATACATGTGCGCCATATCGACTGGTCGACACTTGACGCCTATATATTTGTCATCTCCCCGGAGTTTATACGCGATATAAATCTTGACGTCAATCTGCTCAACCGCATACGTGTGTCGCCCCCGCGCACACCGCTGATGGAGCTTGACATACAGGAGATGGGGNTGCTGAAGCTGTATTTTGACCTCATCCACTACAANACGAAGGCCAACTCGGAGACGCTGTATGTGCGCAGCATATCGCGCTGCCTGATAGCGGCGGCGGTGTATCAGGTGATGCAGTTTGTGGTGCGCCACATCGANTCCACCGAGCTTGACCGCACGGCAAGCCGCCGCTCAAACTATGTGAGCGACTTCATGCANCTTGTCCATACCCACCACTGNCGCGAACGTTCGGTGGCATTTTATGCGTCAAAGCTGTTCATATCGCCCAAGTATCTGTCAATGATAATCAAGGAGGCCACAGGACGTTCGGCCACGGAGTGGATAGACGCTTACGTGCTTCTTGAAGCAAAAAATCTGCTGCGCTTCTCGGGTAAGAACGTGCAGCAGATTGCATACGAACTCAATTTTTCAAATCAGTCGTCGTTCGGTAAGTACTTCAAGCACCTGACAGGGATGTCGCCCACGCAGTTTCAGAAGTCTTGACCGACAGATATAGAAAGGGGTAAAGGAGAATCGCTGATTCTATTTTACTTTATCGGCTGTNGCTGACAGAATGACAAGTGTGGTAGAGTCGGCAGCCATCACTGAGAAGAGTCCCTGAGGCTCCTGAGCGGGGTCGCCCATATAGTCGTCGCCGGCCTGCCACTCGTCATGTGCGGGCACTGCCTGTCCGCCCCAGGCCCATACATTGACACCCTGTACGGTAGCCGAATCGGTGAGATGGCTCAGAAGATGAGTGAANTAGCGGTCGCGCATTGTTATGCCGGCATCGATCTTGGTTGACCATCCGTCGCGAGGGTAACCGAACTCTTCTATCACGAGAGGACGACCATAGGGTGCTATGCTGTCTACGTGGAGACGTATATATTCGTCAGTCTCGGCAATGGAGTTGGCCAGCGCGTCCTCTTCGGTGCGGTTGCGGGTCCATCCCCAGTTGGAGGGCCATATATGTATAGTGGCGTAGTCAATATTGGGGTCGGAGTGGAGGCGGGTCCAGAGATCAAGGTCCACCTCACATCCGTAGAGACCCTCGCTGCCGGTGCTCACCAGATGGTTGGGGTCTATCTCCTTAATCAGAGCGGCGGTGTTGCGAATCCACTTCTCAAACGCTTCCTTGCTCTGCTGCGAGAATGCACGGGGCTCGTTGGCAATCTGCCATGACATAATGGCGGGCGACTCGGCATAAGGCTGTCCGTTGAGGGCGTTGGTACGTCCCACGATGGTGCGCACGTGGCGGTCATACATGGCCAGAGCCGAATCATTGAGAGTAAACTGAGCCACGTAGTCGCAATAGGGCTTGTAGCCGTCTACAGCGGGCACCTTTGCCTCACCGGCGCCGGCCCATTCGAGATAAGCGCTGAAGCCTCCGCTCCATTCCCAAGCGTTGTTGAGGTAGAGCACTGCCTTCATATCGCGACGTTCGAGTTCGCAAAGCAGATAGTCAAGTCCTTCGAGCAACTGCTCGTCATAGACTCCGGGGGAGGTCTGGAGCACGGGGCTTATATGAGCCACACGCCCTTCGGGACCATCGGCACCTACAAGAATACGCAGATTATTTATGCCCAGGGCATTGAGAGTGTCAAGCTCGGCGGCAAGACGCTCACGGTCGCCACCGCGTCCCTGCGATGCGAGAATAGGGGCATACCACATGTTGGTACCCACGAAGCGGTAGACGGAATCGCCGATATAGAACTTTCCGTCACGCACGGTGACATACTTGGCCTCTGCCTCGGAGGTGTCGTTATCCTTCTTGGCAGAAGAATTACATGCTACAGTCATTGACATAATCATGACAGCAATTAATAATAATGGTGTAAAGGCTTTGCGCATAATGCGTAAGAGTGATTATGAGTGAAGATGGGTTGATTTAAAGTAAGTTCGCACGGCAAAGATAGCGAAAAACTAACCAATTTGGCATCATATTTGTTATTATTATTGATGTGACATTTTCAACAAATAAAAACGTATATAGTTATGAGCAAAGTAGAACCCGGAAAATATGTAGAACTCGGCTACGACCTCTACGTAGTTGAGAACGGTAATGAAGAACTCGTACACCAGACCGACGCCAACGATCCCGAGAAGATAATCTTCGGAGTTACCCGTGGTGTGATTCCCGCACTCGAAAAGGCGCTTGACGGCAAGGCTGTAGGTGAGGAATTTGACGTAGTGGCCAAGGAAGCCTTCGGCCCTGTAGATCCCGAACAGGTAGCCACACTTCCCAAGGAAGTATTTGAAGTTGACGGCAAGTTTGACGCGGAGATGGTAAAGGCCGGTGCGGTTCTTCCTATGATGACCGCCGACGGCTACCGTATCAACGGTGTAGTCAAGGACGTTACCGATAAAGAAGTAGTAATGGACTTCAACCATCCCCTCGCCGGCAAGGATGTGCGCTTCAAGGGTAAAGTAACCCTCGTGCGCGACGCCACCCCCGAGGAGCTCCAACCCGCCCAGGGCTGCGGATGCAGCGGCGGCTGTGGAAGTGACTGCGGCAGCGACTGCGGATCCGGCTCCTGCGAGTCAGGCTGCGGCTGCAACTAATCCCCCTATAAAACTCAACGAGGCGATACATCCAACCGGACGTATCGCCTCGCTTTATCATCTAATACTGTGGCGCGCAATCGTAAAGATTACCGGAATTGCTGTTGCCACGAAATTATTTCACAGCGATTTTGGTGACTGTCGACCCCTGACGGCGCAGATAAATACCCTTCGACAGATTATCGCCATTTACCTTCACACCGCTGAGATTGAAATACTCTACAGCAACTTCCTCATCAGTCGCATCCGTACCTATCTCATCAATTTCCGCAAAGTCAACTCCGACTATCTTGTTGAACATAATCCATGGCATANTCGTCTGGTAGAGCTCGACCGATTCAGCCGGAACATACAGTGTCACTTTACTGTATATCTCATCNTCAAACGANTCATTTTCACCTTTAGGAGGTACGATATCGTGTATAGCCATTTGCTTCAGTCCACTCTTATCAAAGACTCTTGAGCCGACATACGTCAAGCCTTCAGGAAAATCTATCGNAGNAAGCNTCTTNCATCCAAAGAAAGCTTGTGCACCGACCCCGTAAGACCCTCTATCAGGAGCTATNACAACCTTCTCCAACGAGTCACAATTACATAGCAGCTTATTTATAATTTCAGCTTTAGGACCCAATTCAACTTCCTTCAGGGGAGATCCATGGAAGGGAGTTGTAGTGCCACCCATACAATTATAAGAGCATTCAAACTTCTTTAAAGTCCTACCTATATAAGCTTTACATACGGTCTTACTACTTAAATGAATCCTATCCTCGTTAAATAGATAATCCAAATCTATTTCAACGGGAGTATCACTATCCTCAAATACTATCTCTTTATAATTCCAATAAAGATTATATATCTTCGTGACGCTTCCCGGTATTGAGAATTTTTCAATAGAGAGACATCCGTCAAACGCGCTCTCCCCTATAGTCTGAACTCCCTCATGCAAAACAACATTCCTTAGCTTTTCACAATTAAGAAAAGCTGCCGTTCCTATAGTTTTACAACTTCCTTCAATAATGAGATTCGACACTGTGCTGCCGGCGAAGATATCATATTCCCATTTACGCAAGTCACCTGAAAGTGTAATCGTATCAACTATACATTTCTCAAAAGCGGAAGATCCAACATATGTACAATTATCCAAATTTAAACGCAGATTATCAAGACCACATAAACTAAATGCGTAATCTCCGATATATTTCAGATTTTCCGGAACACATACCTTTAATGCTNCACAGCCCCTAAACGCTCTTTCCTCCACCCTTACCAATGACTTCGGCAGATTCATTTTAGAAAGATTCTCACAACCATAGAAGGCTTCTTTTCCCACTTTCACCAATGATTCTCCCTCTATAGTCACAGATTTTAGAGTCTCCAGATNCTNGAACATNTTTTCCGTGATTGANGTCACATTGCTACCNATTNTNACATTCTGTAATCCTGANTNNCGAAATGAAATTTCCTCTGTCGGACGGTTCAGGTACAGTTCCTTAATGTTACAATTCGTAAAAATNTCTGTCGGATCGAATTGATAAAATGGATAGGANTGGTTAACAAGATTCGTCTCCAGTATCTCCACACCATCCTTTATTATCACCTCCGTCAATCCGGAACAATTTGCAAAAGCCTCCGGACCAATATAGGTCACACTTGCCGGAATAATCAGCGACTGAATACCGCTACAGCCATCAAATGCATGCTCACCTATACGAACAAGACCTTTGTTTAATTCTGAAGCCTCGTTATTCTTTTCCGTATCAATTACCATCTCTGTCAATCCGGAACAATTTGCGAATGCCTCCGAATCAATATAGTTAACACTTGCCGGAATAATCAGCGACTGAATACCACTACAGCCATCAAATGCTTGTTCACCTATACGGACAAGACCTTTGTTTANCTCTANGGTCTTAATAGCGCTCTTTCCTTTAAAAGCTTGCTTTTCGATAGTTGTCACCGGGTATTTCTCCCCCTCAAAATCCACCTCATCGGGAATAATAAGATTGACTACGTCGTCTGTAGCTCTGACTGCCGTAGCATAGCCGGTGCTCCCACTACCGGAGTTCTCGATGCTATATACAACACCATCCAATTTGACCGCCCGCTGCGCTGATACTGTCATACATGTACATAGCGTAAGACTTACTAAGAGAAGGAGAATCTTTTTCATCTTTGTGATAATATCTGGTATACATTAATTAATTTTCAAAATTAGTCTAAACAGCCGAGATGATGATTAAACAAATTTATTAAGTACCCTACGGGATGTGTCATTGGAGAGCGTTAAATATATTCCTGACACATACTCATTTAATATTTAATAATGTGTTTCTCAGCTTATAATCGGTGGAGATTATATTATACACTAATTTATTTCACAGCGATTTTGGTGACTGTCGACCCCTGACGGCGCAGATAGATGCCCTTCGACAGATTATCGCCATTTACCTTCACACCGCTGAGATTGAAGTACTCCACAGGAGCTTCCTCATCAGTCGCATCCGTACCTATCTCATCAATTTCCGCGAAGTCCACTCCGACTATCTTGTTGAACATAATCCATGGCATAGTCGTCTGGTAGAGCTCGACCGATTCAGCTGGAACATACAGTGTCACTTTACTGTATATCTCATCGTCAAACGAGTCTATTTCAGCCGCAGGAGGAGTAACATTATGCAAAGTCATATCCTTCATATAAGCATCCTTGAAAACATTTGAGCCTATACTTATCAATCCTTCCGGAAATTCAATAGTTCTGAATCTCTTACAACTTCTGAAAGCATTGTCACAGACTGAATACTCATGCCCGTTGGGGATAATCTTTACCTCCTTTAACCATTCGCAATTATAAAACATATTAGTAGGTATACTATCCAAGGAGGCCATGGTAACCTCTCTTACATTAGAATCCTGAAACGGAGAAGTCTGCTTATGAAGACATTCATGAAATAGTCCCTGTTCCCTTTTGCAAAGGAACTTTAATGCACGCCCGATATACAACCTCTCTATCTGAGGCCATCCGTCATGACGACACGTGGTGAAATACATAAGAGGATGAACTGAATGTGATGGTACTGCATATGTAACAGATTCTTCTAATCCGACCACTATCGTCAAAGGTTCATCACTATCTTCAATAATCATCTCCTCTCCTCGACAGTTGCCAAAACCTAAAGAAGATACACTTTCTGAAACAGTAAAGGACGAAGGGTAACAGCCCCAGAATGCAAAATCATCAATATATTTTATACTGTTAGGGAGAGTAAGATTCTTAAGTTGTGTGCATCCTGAGAAAGCACTTCCACCAATTCTTACAACATTGTCATCTAATTCAAGATATGACAACGTACTTCCTGAGAACAAACCCGCAGGTACCGTCTCCCATCCTCCTGAGAAAACTACAGTATCAACCTTACACCCACGAAATGCAGATGCGCCAAGGGAATTCAATACCTCACGGTCTAATCTTATAGTATTTCTTATACCGCATCCAATAAAGGCACTCTCACCAATGACTTCAAGACTCGCGGGAAGACTCAACTTCAGTGAGTCACAATAACTAAACGCACCATTCTCAATCGTTTTCAATGATTTGGGGAGGTTAATCTCTAACAAAGAATCACATCCACTAAAAGCATCCTTACCTATTCTTACAAGTGATTGACCTTCAAAATTCACAGATTTCAGAGACTTGACCTTAAGAAACATCTCATCCGGGATAGAAGTATATATATCACCGACTTTAAGGTGCTTTATTCCTGCGTATTTCAATCCTATATTCTTTATCATACGACTCAGATACAGGTGATTGATAATACAACCTGAAAAGGGTTCCGCAGACTTTTCATTTTCGCTAAGGAGGGCTTCAAGCGGGCTTGACCCTTCCTCAATTATAACCTCGGAAAGGCCAGTACACTTACCAAAAGCCTTACTCCCTAAAGTTGCCACACTTTCAGGAATAACAACTGACTCCAAGCCCTGACAATTATAAAAGGCTTCTTCTCCTATATAATTAACTCCCTTACCGAACTGCACTCTTTTTAAAGAAATTACATCCTTAAAAGCTTGCTTTTCGATAGTCGTCACCGGGTATTTCTCCCCCTCAAAATCCACCTCATCGGGAATAATAAGATTGACTACGTCGTCTGTAGCTCTGACTGCCGTAGCATAACCGGTGCTCCCACTACCGGAGTTCTCTATGCTATATACAACACCATCCACTTTAACTGCTCGCTGAGCTGATACTGTCATACATGTACATAGCGTAAGACTTACTAAGAGAAGGAGAAGCTTTTTCATCTTTGTGATAATATCTGGTATATTAATGAATCTTCAAAATTAGTCCAAGAAACCGAGATGATGATTAAAAGCATCTAATTATTGTATTTTTTTAACATAACTATTTAAATTACAATTTGGGAGTCAATGAGGGTATATAAAATTTGACTTATACTTCTGTACACTTTGGAGGGAATGCTACCTTGGATAGCATTATAATATATAATTTTTACGCATCCTCATAGTGCTAAATAAATTTTGACACACTTTCATAATATCAATGGGAAGGGAATCAGTGTTCGGCGGCGAGCCAGTTGGGGCCTTGGCCGAGGGAGACGTCGAGGGGCACGCGGCCGTGGTAGGCGTTACGCATGCTGTCGACCACGAGGGTGCGCATGGTGTCAAGTTCGTCGGGATAGACATTAAATATCAGTTCGTCGTGAACCTGCATTATCATACGCGAACGGAGGCCTCGACGGAGTATCTCGCGGTGTATTTCTATCATTGCCATTTTGATGATGTCAGCGGCACTGCCCTGAAGCGGAGCGTTTACGGCATTGCGCTCGGCAAAGCCGCGCACTACGGAGTTGCGCGAGTTGATGTCGGGAAGCATACGTTTACGACCCTTGATGGTGGTGACATAGCCGTCGCGTCGGGCAGACTCTATGGAGCGGTCAATGTATTCACGAATAGTGGGATAGGAGGCGAAGTAACCGTCAATAAGCATCTTGGCCTCAGAGCGTGGTATGCCGAGGCGTTCGGAGAGTCCGAAGGCCGATATGCCGTAGATGATGCCGAAGTTGGCGGTCTTGGCGTTGCGGCGCTGATTGTCGGTGACGCTCTCAATAGGCTCATGGTAGATACGCGCGGCTGTGCGGCGATGGATATCGTCGCCCGAGAGGAAGGCGTCTATCATATCCTCGTCGCCCGAGAGATCAGCTATGAGGCGCAGCTCTATCTGCGAATAATCGGCGTCGAGAAGTATGCACCCTTCATCAGCCACAAAGGCGCGACGAATTTCGCGTCCATCATCGGTGCGCACAGGAATGTTCTGCAGATTGGGATTGGTGGATGACAGGCGGCCGGTGGCGGTCACGGTCTGGTTATATGACGTATGTATCTTGCCTGTAGCGGGATTGACGAGTGCAGGGAGAGCGTCAATGTAAGTAGCCAGCAATTTCTTCAGGCCACGTATCTTGAGTATTAGGTCGACGATAGGATAGTCGGGACGGTACTTTTCAAGCACTTCCTCGGTGGTGGAGTATGCACCGCGCTTTGTGCGCTTGGCCTTGGGGTCGATCTTCAAGCGCTCAAACAGCACCTCGCCCACCTGCATAGGCGAAGCGACGTTGAAATGTCCTCCCGCCAAGGCATAGGCCTCCTCCTCCATGGCACGCAGACGCTCGCCATAGCTGAGTGACAGCTTGTGAAGTTCGTTTGAGTCAATGCGCACACCGGTATACTCCATATCGCCCAACACACGCGCCACGGGCATCTCTATATCGTGCATCAGCGATGTGAGGCCGCCCTCTTCAAGCTCGACCACGAAGCGCGCGTGGAGCCGCAGAGCCGTGTCGGCCAATTCACACGAGGCGGTCATGGCCTGCTCGTGGTCAAGGGTGTGCTTCTTCTTTGTGTCGCAAAGCTGACGGGCCTCCTCAGAGAGGTCGTAGTGGAGATAGCGCGAAGCAAGATTATCGGGGGTATGCTTCATCTCGGGCTCGAGCAGATAGTGGGCAAGCGCTACATCAAAAGCCGGAGCGTCGAGAGAGATACCCTCACGAAGCGCCACTATATAGTCGCGCTTAATATCGTGGCTCACTATCAGAGCGTCAGATGCACCGTTGAGCAGTGGCTCTATGACAGCCTTCATCTCCTGACGTGCGGTCTGTGATGATGGCAGATGAACATAGTAAGCCTTGTGAGGTTCGACCGCCACAGCCATACCTCGCCATATCGCGGTCATGGCATCGGGTCCTACGGCATCCATCCATACGGCCACACTATCATGTTTAGAGGCTTCGGCTACCATTTCGGCAACCTCCTGCACAGACTCCAGAAGCACGTAATCGGGAGCTTCGGTGGCAACGTCTGTCTTGGGAGATGACTGGAAGGCTGCTTCCTCGGGAATGTCAAACAGCGACAGGGGCACCTGAGGGGGAGCCGCTGGGATTTCATCGCGACGATGAACGGTAGCTTTATGGCCCCTACCGTTCCGGCTCTCAGATGACGAATCAGCTGAGTCACCCTTAAGGCGGCGTATGAAAGTTCGGAATTCAAGACGGGTATATATCTCTACCAGGCGATCAATGTCGGCCGGCTTACGCTCGAGGTCGGCAATTGTGACACCCTCCATAGGCACATCGGTGCGTATCGTAGCCAGATATTTGGAGAATCGTATCTGATCGGCATTGGCTTCGACCTTGGTCTTTAGAGCGCCCTTGAGTTCGGCCGTGCGGTCAAGGAGATTCTCTACAGAACCAAACTCACGGATAAGCTTGGCGGCTGTCTTCTCGCCCACACCGGGACAACCGGGTATATGGTCGGAAGCATCACCCTCGAGAGCCAACAGGTCTATCACCTGGCGGGGAGAGTCAATGCCATAGCGCTCACACACCTCCTTGGGACCGCGCACTTCAAATCCCTCGCCTCGCAGGGCCGGACGATACATCATCACATGGTCTGTGACGAGCTGGCCGTAATCCTTGTCGGGGGTCATCATATAGGTGGTATATCCCTCGGCCTCGGCCATGCGTGAGAGGGTGCCTATCACGTCGTCGGCCTCAAATCCGGGCCGCTCGATAACCGCTATGTTCCATGCGCGTATTATATCCTTGATATACGGCACTGCCAGTGTGATATCCTCGGGTTGCTTATCGCGTCCGGCCTTGTATTCGGCATACTCCTCGTGGCGGAACGTTGGTCCCGAGGGGTCAAAACACACCGCAATATGCGATGGATCCTCCTTGCGGAGTATCTCGTCAAGCGTGTTGCAGAATCCGAAGATGGCAGAGGTGTTGAGTCCATCGGAGGTGATGCGGGGATTGCGCATCAGTGCATAATACGCACGATATATCAGAGCGTATGCATCAAGCAGAAAAAGGCGATTGCCGGACATTAGGGTATATCGGGTGAAATACGGGTGAAATACGGATACCAGTTGGTTAAGTTAACATGCTTTTAAGTAAAGCAGACGTAAAAGTAGTAATAATCTCCCATACATTCCCTATCGTCACGCATCAATGCCCCGCCTTCGGAAGCTAAAAATATGCTTCCGATAAAGATTCAGATGTCGAAAACAGGCTTTTTCACGGCTTTTTCGAGGTTTAATGACAGGTTATGAGAATGATTTTGTACTTTTGCACAGCAATTGTTACCCATCAGATGACAACTCTCGAAGAGATACAGCTCACCATATCATCAGAACTTGCCGATCTAAATCACTGCATATCGGGCGCGCTTAAGTCTGACAACGCCCTGATGCAGACCATCATAGATGGCTATCTAAAGTCACATGGCAAGCAGATACGCCCCATAATGGTGATTCTCACCGCCAAGCTTTTCGGAACTGTGACCCCCGAGGTGATCTCGGCAGCCGCAGCGGTAGAAATGCTTCACAATGCCTCGCTCATTCACGATGATGTGATAGACGAGACCAAACTGCGTCGCGGCCGTCCTACGATCAACAGCATCTGGGACAACCACATAGCTGTACTTATCGGTGACTTCTTCGTGAGCAATTCACTCAGTCAGGCGATACTCACAGGCGACATACGTATAGTCAAGTCCGTGGCCAACCTCGGTACGCTCCTCTCCGTAGGCGAAATGGACCAGATATACAACGCACGTCAGCACCAGCTCAATGAGGAGGCTTACTTCCACATCATCAATCACAAGACGGCCTCGCTATTCGTGGCCTGCGTAGAGATGGGAGGATATGCCGCAAACGCCCCCGAAAAAGCCATAGCCCACATGCGCAAGTATGCCGAGTTGCTCGGACTCTGCTTTCAAATCAAGGATGATATCTTTGACTATTATGCCGACACACGCATAGGAAAGCCTACCGGCAACGATTTGCGCGAAGGTAAAGTGACTCTGCCACTGCTCTACGCCTTGTCGCGCACCGAGCTTCCCGACCACGACGATATGACCGCTCTGGTAGCTACCGAGGAACTCTCGACAGAACAGATCGACACTCTGATAGAATTTGCGAAACGCAACGGAGGCATAGACTACGCCTACTCGACAATGGCATCTCTGAGCGCCAAAGCCATGGATGCCCTTAAGGATCTCGCCGCTGAATATGACGTAGATCCCCAGGCCTACCGCGCGTTGACCGACATCATGTCATTCATCATCACACGCAACAAGTAACCCCTCCCCCATTAATAACACCCCCATCTGATATCCGTGTCCTAAGGGCGCGGATATCACTGTATCTCTATTGTATCTCTACGGATGTATACAAAAAAAGCAGCCGATGACACTGCACCGGCTGTAAATATAAAAATGAACAGAAATATGAGTCTTAGAGGGAGATGGTTTTAAGAGTCTGTTTTTACTTTTAAACCAATTAATATTTAGAGTGAGGCCTGAATCTTCATGTCTTCGGCACCGATGATGCGCTTGGCACCTACGAAGTGGCGGCTGTAGTAACCTCCGTCGGGGAAACGGTCGTAGGTAATACCCTTGCTTGACGAAGCGTGGATAAATTTGCAGGCATTGGTTTCGGGGTCAACCGATACCACCATGGCCACATGGCCTATACGGCCTTTGCCGCTGCGGGCACTGCTGAAGAAGAGGAGATCGCCGGGACGCACATCAGCCAGGTCTATTTCCTCACCCTGAGTGTACTGTGCGCGGCTATCGCGATTGAGAGCGATACCGAAGTTAGCGAATATGTGGCTTGTGAAACCTGAGCAGTCAAAACCGTTTTTGCTCGAACCACCCGCACGATATCGTGTGCCAAGAAACTTTGCTGCGTAGTCAGTAAGCTGGGCTGCAAGATTGATATGCACCTGCGAGCGAACCTTAACGGGCACTACCTTGGCAAAGGGTGAGTTCTCGCGAGCCTCCTCATAAGCCTTCTCTGCAAAAGACATCGGGTGCTGGTCACGCGATTCTTTATTTGCTGTAGCGTTGTGGTCGGCGGGGAGAGACTTCTGTGCGGGAGAAGTAGAGATGCCGAGGGCTATCAGTATGATGGAGGCTATAAGTCGGTAGATGGTATTCATTGCAAGTCAGTCGAAGTAGTTTTTTAAGCATCTCAACCCGTAGCCGGGTTGAAGACTGTAACAGACATTTTCGGGATGTCCATCGGTTTATCTGATGCAAAGTTACTCATTATTAGCACTTTCGCCAAAGCACACAATCTCCGAGAATGTGCATTATGTTAAATTAGCCGGTGACAGTCATGTTACATACTTTTCTATATCACTGATTACCACGTAGTTGTATTTGTTAAAAGTCGCACCCTCAAATTTACAACAATTAACCTTACTTAACAATACCACATCTTTCCTTCAACTACGGTTCATACTTTTTTTCACTCTCTACCGAGGATTACGGAGAATATTGACTAACTTTACACAGACCAACTGACTTCACGACCTGTATAACTCAGACAATTATCCTCATACCAATCAATTCACCGATACGAATCATGAAAAGACTTGCACTCCTTATGGCTCTCTGCTTCGCTGCACCATCAGCAATACAGGCACAAGATTCAACCTCAGCATGCAATAACGCTCCCATATCATATGAAGGATGGACACTTGACTGGTCAGATGACTTCAACGGTTCAGTCCCCAATCCCGATATATGGGTGCGTACCGAGCGTGGCACTGCCGACTGGGCCAAGACACAGTCAAACGATCCCCGAGTGGTAACTATGCGCGACGGTATGCTCGTGCTCCGCGGTATAGTCAACGACAATTTTGAAGCGGATCCCTCGCCATATCTATGCGGCGGCGTCACCACCAAACGCACCAAGGGGTTTGCACCCGGACGAATGGAGGTCAGAGCACGCTTTCAGAGCGCCAAAGGTGCATGGCCCGCTATATGGATGCTCCCCTTTGAGCTCACTCCCGAAAACAGCTGGCCCAACGGTGGAGAGATTGACCTTATGGAACACCTCAATCACGACACCATAGTGTACCAGACCGTACACTCACCCTATACATACGTTGACGGTCACACAGATAACCCCGTGGCATCGGTTCACCCGTCATTTGACCCTACGGCATTCAATGTATATGGTGTCGACGTATATCCCGACAGCATCGTGTTTCATCTCAACGGTATTCCTACCAATGTATATCCCCGTATACCCGGCTTAAAGGGTCAGTATCCCTACTATCAGCCCATGTATCTTCTTCTCGACATGCAGCTCGAAGGCAACTGGGTAGGTAAAGCCGACCCCTCGGAACTACCGGTAGAGATGGAAATAGACTGGGTACGCCACTACATTCCCGCAGAGAACTAATTACGAACTAATCATGAATCAATCACGAATTGACCGATAATAAACTACGGATTGATATAACGACCGGAGGCTGCTCCCAAAGCATAGGGGGCAGCCTCCGGTGTATTATAGGGTAATGAGGGAGCAGACGGGCTATTCCTCTCGATTTCGATTCTTGGTTTTGTTTTTATTTTTGGTAGCCGAAGAGCCTGTATCTTTTTCTTCCTTGAGGTCTATCTCATTTCCTTCGGCATCTACCACTTTATACTGTAGATAGGCAAGGCTCTGGTCAGGCATTATCCGGAACTTGCGTCCGAGCTCCATACGCCAGCGGCGATAGAGCGACAAGAGGCCTTTCTTGATATAGGCGTCGACGAAGGGATGGACGTACATGATGAATCCCGACTGTTGAAGCTCAGTGACAAGATATTCGAGCTTTTCACGCAGGGTATCGGTAAAGAGCAGCGACGGCTGCACATGACCTGTACCGAAACATGAGGGACACTCCTCTGTAGTAACTATGTCGAGCACCGGACGCACGCGCTGGCGCGTTATCTGCATGAGTCCGAATTTACTCAGTGGCAGTATATTGTGGCGCGCACGGTCGTTGGCCATGACTTCGCGCATGTGCTCGTAGAGCTTCTGTCGGTGTTCCGACTTGTTCATGTCTATGAAGTCAATGACTATGATACCGCCCATATCACGCAGGCGTAGCTGGCGGGCTATCTCGTCGGCGGCGCGCATGTTGACTTCCAGGGCATTGGTCTCCTGATCGGATGAAGCCTTTGATCGGTTGCCCGAGTTTACGTCGATGACGTGGAGCGCTTCGGTATGCTCGATAATAAGATAGGCACCTGAGCGGAATGACACTGTCTTGCCAAACGATGACTTGATCTGTTTGGTGATGTTGAAGTGGTCAAATATCGGCTCTTTCTTATCGAAGAGCTTCACTATGTCCTTACGGTCGGGGGCTATGAGACTCACGTATTTGAGTATCTGCTCATAGACCTCGCTGTCATTGACGTGGATACTCTCGAACGACGGACTGAACACGTCGCGGAGCATGCCTACGATGCGGCTCTCTTCTTCAAACACCAGCGCCGGGGCTTCACTTTTCTGAGCTTTGGTCAAGGCGGTTTCCCAGCATTGCAGCAGGGTCTTCATCTCGTGGTTGAGTTCTGCCACGCGCTTGCCTTCGGCCGAAGTGCGTATAATCACGCCGAAGTTCTTGGGACGTATGGAGTCGATGAGCTGGCGCAGTCTTACCTTTTCTTCGGTCGACTTTATCTTCTGCGATATGGATATTTTGTCGCTGAAGGGTATGAGCACCATGTAACGTCCCGTCAGGGTCAGCTCAGTAGTGAGGCGCGGTCCTTTGGTGGAGATGGGTTCCTTGACTATCTGCACCAGTAGTTCCTGGCCTGGTTTAAGCAGGTCGGCTATGGAGCCGTGTTTGTCTATGTCAGGCTTGATCTTGAGCTTCGACAGCTGGGGCACACGTTTGCGGTCGTCAAGCAGCTCGGTGACAAATGAGGAGTAGGTAGAGTAATGTGGGCCAAGATCGAGGTAATGGAGGAAAGCGTCTTTTTCGTAGCCTACGTTGACAAAGGCGGCATTGAGGCCCGGCATCAGCTTCTTGACCTTTGCCAGGTAGATGTCGCCTACGGCGTAGGATATGTCACGCGACTCTTTCTGAAGGGAAACAAGCCGCGAGTCTTCCAGCAGGGCTATTGAGACTTCGCTCTGCTGCACATCTACAATAAGTTCGCTTCGCATTATCTAAGTCTAAGAGTATAAGAAAGTAAGTGGGGCAGCTACTGAATGAAAAGAAGCCCCGCACCGGCGGGGCTGTCAGATCGCGCAGAGGTGCTGTGACACTTACTTCTTCTTATGACGATTTTTTCTAAGGCGTTTTTTGCGCTTGTGAGTTGCCATCTTGTGGCCTTTTCTTTTCTTTCCGCTGGGCATTGTAAGCAGATTTTATGGGTTATTAATTAGAGGTTGACTGTCAATGTATTGGGGTAAATATCGCCGCAAGGCTTACTTCACCTCTTCCATGAACACTTTCGCGGGCTTGAATGCGGGAATCTTGTGTTCGGGGATGATGATAGTAGTGTTCTTGGAGATATTGCGGGCGGTCTTTTCGCTACGGGTCTTAACGATAAAGCTACCGAAGCCACGGAGATATACGTTCTCGCCATGAGCCAGAGAGTCCTTCACAACTTCCATGAACTTTTCGATTGTTTCAAGAACATTGGCCTTATCAATGCCGGTAGTCTTGGAGATTTCGTTAACGATGTCGGCTTTTGTCATTGCTGATGAGTTTAATATATTCTATATAATCTTATGATATGCAGTATTTTAGCACATCCGCATAGCGGCTGCGGATTTTGCAAGTGCAAATATCGGACTTTTTTTTGGATTAGCTACAAGCTAACCGCCACTTTTTTCATTTAATACTCACTTTTGCACCATTTTACGTCGGTCGACAATACTTCGGCCCGTCCCCTTTACCTGCCCATTCAATGCTTTTAAGTGAATTTGGTTTAAAAGTAAACATACTCTTAAACTTAATCCATCCTCCCCGCGAAGAGCTCTTCAACCTCACTGAGATGTCGCACCACAGTGGCGCCACACCCTCCGGACAGTTCCACAGCCTTAGTGCCCGAGGGATCAAAAAGCACTCCGCTCCATCCGGCAGCTATAGCACCGCCGATGTCAGCCACCGGATTGTCGCCCACCATGGCATGAAGTGAGGGATTTTCCTCGCCGACCTTACGCATGGCGTAGGCGAAGATACGTCCATCTGGCTTGGGCACACCTATATCATCGGACAGCACCACACAGTCTACCATATCGGTTAATCCTGCCGAGGCCATCTTGCGGTGTTGCACATCGGCAAATCCATTGCTAAGCACACCTATATTATACCCTCTTGAGCGCAGAGTCCGCAGCAGTTCATGAGCGCCCACCACGACATGCTTCTCCTGAGCAAGCAAATCAAGATAATACGTATCATAGCGGAGAGACATCTCCATGGCTTCATCGTCAGGATAGCCTGCACGTGTAAGAGGCTCAAGGAAACGGCGCAGACGCAGTTCCTCTACCGTGATACGCCCCGCACCATATTCCTTCCACAGGGGACGGTTGACGCTCTCATACATCTCTATCCAGGTGTCACTGTCGGCGAACCGCCGACTCAGCCCCTCCGTCTCATAAAGTCGCACGAGAGCCGCACGGGAGTTGGCCTTAAAGTCTATCAGCGTATCATCAAGATCAACCCACACCCACTTCACATGGGTCAATTTCCGGTTTTCCACCATATTAATATAAATTAGCGTAGTTTCCACCACTTGTAGGACAGGCTTTCATCATCGGTCACATCGCCGCCTTCGATGCGGCGCAACCTGTTGACGGCCCTAAGAGTCACCGGCAGAATTATTATCTCATAGGCGGTCTTGAGCAAAGCCTGGGTAATCATCAGCTTCACTATCAGACCCCAGGGAAGAACGCCCGCAAATGCGAGAGGGAAAAACACCAGTGAGTCGACGCCCTCACCCCAGAGGGTGCTTACGATAGCTCTCACAGAAAACGAGCGGGAACTGTGGCGGCTCTCAGGGTCAGACTTGCGTTTGAGCACACTCATCACATAGGCATTGACCATGGAACCGCAAATGAAGGCTGCGAAACTGGCACAGAATATACGGGGCACAGCACCGAATACCAGGCCCATAGCCTCCTGACCGGTCCATTCTTCAGCTCCGGGAAGCCAAAGCCCCACCTGCAACAGCAGCGTGACCAGAAGATTCATGGCAAACCCAAGCCATATGACAAGACGTGCGCGGGCAAAACCATATATCTCTACAATACAGTCACTTATAATATACGACAATGGAAATACCACCATACCGGCAGTGATAGTGATGACACCCAGGTCGACTACTTTTATTTCCATAAGATTTGACACTATCAAACACACGCAGAACAGCAGGGTAAGAACGAGAAATGTCAAAGAAAAACGCGAATTATCCATTTACTTTTTAATAATACTTAAGTTGGCGAGATAACCCCTCCCCAACAGGATGGAGCCTTATCCCGCACTGTCATAACGTGTGCCCGCACAGGAATATTTTATTCACGTGCGACAGAGCAGACCGTGAGACAGATGACAATGAGGTAACTATTTAACATTGAGGCTGGGATAATTAAGATTTTTTATGTACATTTGCACTCAAAATGCGGACCGGACAGCCAAACACTGTCTGTGGCCCGCATTGTGTGGTGATGTACCATGAGGAGCTACCGTATGACACGGTCACTTCATACAGGGAGTTACCCGAACTTAAGTTGCAAATATAAAACGGCAATTAACTATATGATTATGACATCATTAGCGATTCAAAACTCCACGCTTGCCATCGTGGCTGCGCTCACAGGCATCTGCCTTGTAGCGCTTGCACTTTGGCTGGCCGGGCTCATTTCTCCCCGGTCATTCAACCCCCAGAAGGGCGAGGCTTACGAATGCGGTATTCCTACTCGTGGCCGCAGTATGACTCAGTTTAAGGTTGGCTATTATCTGTTTGCCATCCTCTTCCTGATGTTCGACGTAGAATGTGTGTTCCTCTTCCCCTGGGCCGTGAGAGTTAAAGAACTGGGAGGCGCCGGCCTTCTCAGTATAGCTATTTTCTTTTGCATCTTAGTGCTGGGTCTCATCTATGCCTGGCGGAAAGGAGCCCTCGAATGGAAGTAACAACAAAGAGCATGCCCTATGAGGCGTGGAAAGACAACGAATACATTGAAAAGCTCGTAAAGGAGCTTCAGGATAACGGCACCAACGTAGTGGTAGGGTCGCTTGACAAGCTTATCAACTGGGGACGCTCAAACTCTATCTGGCCCCTGACCTTTGCCACCAGCTGCTGCGGCATCGAATTCGTTAGCCTCGGCGCCGCCCGTTTCGACATGGCCCGTTTCGGATGGGAAGTAGCGCGCTCGTCGCCCCGTCAGGCCGACTTCATCATGGTGGCCGGTACCATCGTACACCGCATGGCTCCCGTGTTGCGCCGACTCTACGACCAGCTTGCCGAGCCTAAATATGTGATAGCCTGCGGAGCCTGCGCTGTCAGCGGAGGTCCCTTCAAGAAGTCTTACCACGTAGTGATGGGATGCGATCAGATTATCCCCGTCGACGTATATCTTCCCGGCTGTCCTCCCCGCCCCGAAGCCATGATATACTCCATCATGCAGCTCTCGCGCAAGATGAAAGTAGAACGCTTCTTCGGAGTGGTCAACCGCAAGGAAAAGCAAGAGGATTTTCTTAAAGCACATCCCATAAGCGAGTGCTAAGAAGAACGGAATCCGGCTCTTACCTATCTACACTGACTTGAGACTAACCAACGCATTACCACCTTTCCCCCATATACGCCTCACATCACATGGCTGACATCAAGGAAAAAATATCACGGCTCTTTCCCGAAGCCACTTTTGAAGATGGTGAAACCCTGCTGGTGACCATCCCCGATGCCAAGTGGCACGAAATGGCCAAAACCCTCCGTGACGATGAAGACCTGAAGTTTGACTTCCTGGTAACCATCGTCGGCATGGATTGGGTAGAAACCCTCGGAGCGATATATTATCTCACCTCCACCACTCATAACACCCACATATCCGTGAAGGTGACCACCACCGACCGCGTAAACCCCATGCTCCACTCTGTGGCCGACCTCTGGGCCATAGCCACAATCTTCGAGCGCGAGGTATACGACTTCTTCGGCATCATCTTCATCAATAACCCCGATATGCGTCGTCTGTTCCTGAGCATCGACTGGAAGGGATTCCCCCTGCGCAAGGATTATGACGCTTCACCCGAGACCAATCCCGTTCCTACCGATAATGAACGTCAGAGCGACTTCACTGATACTTATGTGGAACTTCCCGACGGCAAAATCGAGAAACGTCAGGAACGTGTCTTCCAGGAAGATGACTTTGTAGTCAACATCGGACCTCAGCACCCCGCCACTCACGGTGTGCTCCGTTTCCGCACCGCAGTCGACGGTGAGACCATCAAGAAGATTGACGTCTACATGGGCTACATCCACCGTGGTATCGAGAAAATATGCGAGCAGCTCACATATCCCCAGACGCTCCACTTCATGGACCGTATGGACTATTTCTCGGCTCACCCCTATCACCACTGCCTGTGCATGACCATCGAGCAGGCCGCCGGCATAGAAATCAGCCGCCGCGCTCAAGTCATCCGTGTGCTTATGGACGAGCTCTCACGCATAGCCTCACACTGCCTCTTCATCGGCACCTACTGCATGGACCTTGGTGCCACCACCATGCTCTTCTACACTCTGCGTGTACGCGAGCAGATACTTGACATCATGGAGCGCACCTGCGGTGCCCGCATGACATTCAACTACGAGTGCATCGGCGGCGTAATGCAGGACCTCGACGTAAACTTCGTCAAGGACGTGAAGGAGCTCCTTGCAGTGCTCCCCGCAAACATCAAGGAATACAACAAGATCTTCACCGGCAACGTCATAGCCAAGAACCGTCTGGAAGGTGTAGGCGTACTCTCAAACGAAGATGCCCGCTCATGGTCGATAACGGGCCCCTCAGGCCGTGCCTCAGGCTGGGCATGCGATGTGCGTAAGACCGATCCCTACAGCATCTACGGCGAACTCGATTTTAAGGAAATCATACGCCACGAAGGTGACTCCATGGCCCGCTTCAAGGTGCGCATGGAGGAGATGGAGCAGAGCGCCCATATCATCGAGCAGCTCATCGATAATATCCCCGAAGGAGAAATCTGTGTAAAGGTGCCCAAAGTGCTCAAGCTGCCTAAGGGTCACTGGTTCCGCACCGTCGAAGGCTGTCGCGGCACATTTGGCGTATACCTCGAGAGCGACGGCACTGTCAATCCCTACCGTCTGAAACTCGTACCCCCGTGTCTGCCTCTGGCTGCTGTGGTTGACCACATCACCCGTGGAGAAAAAATCGCCGACCTCATCACCATCGGAGGCTCGATGGACTACATCGTGCCTGACATGGACCGATAAGACTCTCTTAACCGCTCTCCTACTAAGTAAGCAAAGCCAATCATTCAACATCACTTCAGCTAAAGCAACACAATCATGTTTGATTTCTCAGCAGTGACCACCTGGATTCACGATTTTCTGAGTTCGTTTCTGCCCGGATGGCTCACAGTCACCGCAGAGTGTGTACTCATCGGTGTGTGCCTGCTTCTGGCCTATACCGTACTGGCCCTCTTCTACATCTACTACGAGCGTAAGGTGTGTGCCTTCTTCCAGTGTCGTATCGGTCCTAACCGCGTAGGCCCTCTCGGTCTGCTCCAGAGCGTGGCCGACGCCATAAAGATGCTCATCAAGGAGCTTATCTCACTCAACCACATCGACAAATTCTTATTTGCCCTGGCACCCTATCTGGTGATCCTTGCCTCCATGCTCGCCTTTGCCGTACTACCCTGGGGTAATGGCTTGCAGATCATTGACTTCAATATTGGCATCTTCTTCCTGATAGCCGTATCGTCAATCGGAGTGCTCGGCATACTTCTCGCCGGATGGTCGTCAAACAACAAGTTTACACTCATCGGCGCTCTTCGTTCAGGCGCACAGATGGTCAGCTACGAGCTTTCGATAGGTCTGTCAGTGCTCACCATGGTATGTTTCGCCGGCACAATGTCGGTAGGCGGCATTGTGGAAGCACAGCGTGACCTGTGGTTTATCGTGTCAGGCCACATTCCTGCCATCATAGCCTTCATCATCTACCTCATAGCAGGTACGGCGGAGACCAACCGTGGCCCGTTTGACCTTCCCGAGGCAGAAAGTGAGCTTACTGCCGGTTACCACACCGAGTACTCAGGTATCCACTTCGGCTTCTTCTATCTGGCCGAGTACCTCAACCTCTTCATCGTGTCGGGTGTTGCCACCCTGCTCTTCTTCGGCGGATGGATGCCCCTCCATATCCCCGGTTGGGAAGGCTTCAACACCATCATGGACTACATACCTTCGGTACTTTGGTTCATCGGTAAGGCTATCGCCATCTCATTCATCATAATATGGTTTAAGTGGACATTCCCCCGTCTGCGAATTGACCAGATGCTGGCACTGGAGTGGAAATACCTGCTCCCCATCAATCTCTGCAATCTCGTGCTGATGGTGCTCATCATCGTATACGGCATTCATCTTTAAACCATCACCCGCTCTCTTCTCGCTTCTCAGACATCTGACTTAAATCCAACTTCCCAACACTACATCATACACATCACTCCCTATGAGCGACAAATTCGGAAAAATAGCCCAGGTAATCGGACCGGTCGTTGACGTGTCGTTTGACGGCGTATCGGGCGATCTGCCCCCCATCTATACCGCTCTTAAGATTGACCGTCCCGACGGCTCCATGCTCATCCTCGAGGTAGAGCAGCACATCGGTGAGGACACCGTGCGCTGCGTGGCAATGGAAAGTACCGACGGACTCCAGCGCGGCATGCGCGTGGACAATCTCGAACGCCCCATAGCCGTGCCTACCGGTAATCAGGTTAAGGGACGTCTGCTCAACGTAATCGGTGAGGCCATTGACCGTCTGCCCGAGCTTGACCGCGAGAATCTGCGCCCCATCCACCAGCCTGCCCCCAAATTTGACGAGCTCACCATAGGCACCGAGATACTCTTCACCGGTATCAAGGTGATAGACCTTCTCGAACCCTACTCAAAGGGTGGTAAGATCGGTCTGTTCGGTGGTGCAGGTGTAGGTAAAACCGTGCTCATCATGGAGCTTATCAATAATATCGCCAAAGGCCACAACGGTTATTCAGTGTTTACCGGGGTTGGTGAACGTACCCGTGAGGGTAACGACCTTCTGCGCGAAATGATTGAAAGCGGCGTAATGAAGTACGGCGACAAATTCCGCGAAGGCATGGATAAGGGACAGTGGAATCTGGCCGACGTAGACATGAAGCAGGTAGCCGAATCACAAGCCACCCTCGTGTTCGGACAGATGAACGAACCCCCGGGTGCACGTCTGCGTGTGGCTCTGTCGGGTCTCACCGTTGCCGAACAGTTCCGTGACCAGGATGGCGGCGGTAAAGAGATTCTGCTCTTCATCGACAACATATTCCGTTTCACACAGGCCGGCTCTGAGGTATCGGCTCTTCTTGGCCGTATGCCCTCGGCCGTAGGTTACCAGCCTACTCTCGCTTCTGAAATGGGTGCCCTTCAGGAACGTATTACTTCTACTAAGAATGGTTCTATCACCTCTGTACAGGCTATCTACGTACCTGCCGATGACCTTACCGACCCGGCTCCCGCCACTACATTCAGCTTCCTTGATGCAACCACCGTGCTGAGCCGTAAGATTGCCGAGCTTGGTATCTATCCCGCAGTAGACCCTCTGGAATCTACCTCACGTATTCTTGACCCCAATATCATAGGCGAAGACCATTACAACACCGCTCAGGCTGTGAAGCAGCTCCTGCAGAAATACAATGAGCTTCAGGACATCATAGCCATCCTCGGTGTCGACGAACTCTCTGACGAGGACAAACTCGTTGTGGCCCGCGCACGCCGCGCACAGCGCTTCCTGTCACAGCCCTTCCACGTTGCCGAGCAGTTTACCGGACTTCCCGGCGTAATGGTGCCCCTGAACGAGACCATACGCGGATTCAAGATGATTCTCAGCGGTGAGATGGACGAATATCCCGAGCAGGCCTTCCTCAACGTAGGCACTATCGACGAAGCCATCGAAAAGGGTAAGAAGCTCCTGGCCGAAGTTCAGGGCTAAAAGCCTATCCCCTCATCCCGAGGTATTATTATCCTCCACTCCAATCTCATCAAACACTCACCACGATAAATATACATCATGACACTAAAAGTGATTTCGGCCGAGGACATACTCTTTGAGGGTCAGGTAAGTTCCGTGACACTTCCCGGCGCTGCCGGAGCGTTCACAGTGCTCGCCAACCACGCCTCACTGATTTCTACACTCACCCCGGGCTCTATAGTCTACACCGCCGACGGCGGTCAGAAGGGCGAGATACCTCTTCAGGGAGGTATCGTGGATGTTGACAGCAACATAGTGTCGGTATGCATATACTAATCCCCGAAGCAACCACTTCAATGAAGAAATCCATCCTAAACCGACTCATCGGACTGCTCGTGGCCATCCTCATGGCTCCGACAGCCTTTGCAGCCGTTTCAGAACAGGCTGAGGAGACCAAAGACTCCGGCCTGGGCTTTGACACCAAAGAGGTGATCTTCGAGCATCTTGGCGACAGATATGGCTGGGAAGTGCCCTTCAATCACCACAAGAGCATCCCTCTGCCCATCATAGTGTTTGCCTCCGACGGCATGCACTGCTTCTCATCGGAGCGTGTGGCCCACGGACATGAATATGACGACAACGGCACTATCTTCCGCATAGCACCCAAGGGTAGCAAATATGCAGGTAAGGTAGTGGAAATAAAAGATGGCGAAGAGATCCGCCCCTTTGACATCTCGATAACCAAAAACGTATGTGCCATATTCATCACTATGATACTGGTGATATGGAGCATACTCGCCGTGGCCCGCTGGCACAAACAGGGTACCAACAAAGCTCCCCGCGGCTATGTGGGAGCCATGGAATCGCTCATTACATTTATCTACGACAGTGTAATCAAACCTACTCTCAAGGAGCAGGCTCCGAGATTCGCCCCGTATCTCCTTACAGTGTTCTTCTTCATTCTGTTCATGAACCTGCTGGGACTCATCGTAGTCTTCCCCGGTGGAGCCAATCTGACAGGTAATATAGCCGTGACTCTGGTGCTGGCGATATTTACATTCCTCTTCACGAACATCACCCGAAGCAAGCATTACTGGAAGGAAATCTTCTGGCCCGATGTACCCTGGTGGCTCAAGGTGCCCATACCTATCATGCCGGTCATTGAGCTGTTCAGCGCCCTGACCAAACCTGCAGCGCTTACCATACGTCTGTTCGCAAACATGATGGGTGGCCACATTATCGTTATAGTGCTCACACTGCTGATATTCATCTTCGCCACGATGGGCACAGCCGTAGTTACCGGCACCGCCATAGTATCAGTAGCCTTCTCAGTGTTCATGCTCGTACTTGACTGTCTTGTGAGTCTCATTCAGGCCTATGTGTTTACGATGCTCTCGACCATCTTCATAGCTACAGGTCATGAAAAAGGTCATCACGAAGCTCACGATACCCACGCTGATCACGACAACTCAGCCCAACAGGCACAGACAGCTCACGCATAACGACTCTACTACTCTTCTCATCCAATAACAATTACGAAAAAACAAAATCAAATAATAAACTAAATCTCTAAAACCCCGACTATTATGTTAGCAATGATTTTAGCAGCAATCGAAGGTCTTCTTGGTATTGGCGCATGCTTCGGCGCAAGTTTTGCCGCAATCGGCGCAGGCCTCGGTATTGGCAAAATTGGTGGTGCAGCCATGGAAGCTATTGCCCGTCAGCCCGAAGCCGCAGGTGACATCCGAAGCAACATGATCGTGATTGCCGCCCTTATAGAGGGTGTGGCACTCTTCGCTGTTGTTGTCTGCCTTCTTGCACTTTTCGTTTAATCACTGCAGTACACGCCGATCTGTCGGCCAAGCCCTATGGCGCAGCCGACAGACGGTACGGTAAACATACCTGCTAAGTCCATACAAAAAATCCATAAACACCCGTAAATGGAATTATTCACACCCGACACCGGCTTGATGATCTGGATGTTCATTGCATTCATCATCCTCTTCTTTATCCTTTGGAAGTGGGGATGGCCTGCAATCATTCAGGGAGTAAACAGCCGTGCCGACCTCATAGACAAGGGTGTCGAATACGCTCAGAATGCTAAAGAGCAGCTCGACAACGCCCGCGCCGAGGCCGACAAATATATAGCCGACGCCCGTCGCCAACAGGCCGACATGCTGCGCGAAGCCGACAAGATGAAGAGTCAGATCATCGAAGAGGCACGTAACGCCGCTCAGCAGGAAGCCCAGAAGGTAATGGACGCAGCCAAGGTGTCAATAGAGCAGGAGCGTAAGCAGGCCGAACTTCAGTTCCGTAACGAAGTGAGCGCATTCGCCCTGGACATTGCCACCAAGGTGGTGCGTAACCAGATGAAAGATCAGAAAGCACAGGCTCAGCTCGTCAACACTCTGCTCGACGACATGGAGAAACAGAACTCAAAGAACTAACCCTCCACGCAACCCTCCCACAATTCAAACGCGACAAACCCTATGAACGAAGGCCTCATACCTCGACGCTATGCAAAGGCGCTCTATAAATTCGCTCTCGAAAAAGGCGAAGATAAGAAGGTGTACCAGCTCATGACTACACTGGCGCAAACCTTCGCACAGACACCCTCTCTGCAGAACGCCGTGGCCAATCCCTTTGTGAGCACTGAAGACAAAACCTCGTTGCTCATAACCGCCGCGGGAGCTGAAAACGGTGACGAGATATTCACCGCCTTCATCAAACTGCTTGAAGAGAACCGCCGAATAGACATGGCTCAGAATATAGCCGTGGACTACGCCGCCCTCTACCGCAAGGAAAACAATATACACAGAGTGACGGTCACATCCGCCGCTCCGCTTGATCCTGCCGAAGAGGAGCGACTGCGTAAACTCATTACCGCCCACCTCAACGGAGGCACAATGGAGTACTACTCGGCTGTCAATCCCGACCTCATAGGCGGCTTTACCGTCAACATCGACAATGAGATGCTTGACGCTTCAATAGCCAATGAGCTCAAGCAGCTGCGTCTGAATCTCATAAGCCACTGATAAGTTAACCGAGCATCTCCTCTTTCCGGCTCAGCATTACGAAGTCATATAGGCTATACATAACACAATCCCTCTCTCTCCAATATCACTCATCCCATTACGACCTCTCAAATTCTCACTATAAATGATTAATCCCAGCGAGATTTCGGAAGTATTAAAACAACAGCTCGAAAACGTCAACTCCAAGGTGTCGTTTGCCGAGACCGGTACCGTGCTTGAAGTCGGTGACGGAGTGGCACACGTATACGGCCTGGACAATGTGCGGGCCAACGAGCTCGTCGAGTTTGAGAACGGCGTCAAAGGCGTGGCCCTCAACCTCGAGGAGAGCAACGTAGGCGTCATTCTGCTCAACGATGTTGACAAGGTGACCGAAAACATGTCAGTAAGACGCACCGGCGAGATTGCCTCTATCCCCGTAGGAGAAGGACTCCTGGGACGAGTAATCAACGTACTGGGCGAACCAATCGACGGCAAAGGCCCCATCAGCGGCGAACTCATACGTCTGCCCCTAGAGCGTAAGGCTCCCGGCGTTATCTTCCGCCAGCCCGTTAAGCAGCCCCTGCAGACCGGTCTTAAGGCCGTTGACTCCATGGTGCCCATCGGCCGCGGCCAGCGTGAGCTCATCATCGGCGACCGCCAGATAGGTAAGACCGCCATCGCCATCGACACCATCATCAACCAGCGCAAGGAATTCGAGGCCGGAAAGCCCGTATACTGCATCTATGTGGCCATCGGACAGAAGGCTTCATCAGTAGCCGCCATCGTAGAGACCCTCCGCCAGCACGGCGCACTTGACTATACCGTAGTAGTCAGCGCCACCGCTTCTGATTCAGCCTCAATGCGCTACTATGCTCCCTTTGCCGGCGTAGCCATCGGCGAATATTTCCGCGATTCAGGCCGCGACGCTCTCATCGTCTATGATGACCTGTCGAAGCAGGCCGTAGCCTACCGTGAGATTTCGCTTATCCTCAAGCGCCCCTCAGGGCGTGAGGCATATCCCGGCGATATCTTCTATCTCCACTCACGTCTGCTCGAGCGCGCCGCCAAGATTATTGACAATCAGGAGGTGGCCGAGAAGATGAATGACCTCCCCGAGGCTCTGCGCCCGATGGTAAAGGGTGGTGGTTCACTCACAGCCCTCCCCATCATCGAAACTCAGGCCGGCGACGTTTCGGCATACATTCCCACCAACGTGATTTCTATCACCGACGGACAGATCTTCCTCGAAAGCGCCCTCTTCAACCGCGGCATTCGTCCTGCGATTAACGTAGGTATTTCAGTGTCACGTGTGGGTGGTAATGCACAGATCAAGTCCATGAAGAAGGTGGCCGGCACACTGAAGATTGACCAGGCTCAGTTCCGTGAGCTCGAATCATTCACCAAGTTCGGTGGCGATATCGACCCCGTGACCGCCCGCGTAATCGACAAGGGCCGTAAGAACGAGCGCCTGCTCATTCAGCCCCAGTACCGCCCCATGGCAGTAGAAGACGAAGTAGCCGTAATCTTCTGCGGCACCAAGGGTCTGCTCCAGAACGTGCCCCTCGACAAGGTGGCCGAGTTTGAGCACCTCTTCCTCCAGCTTCTCCACGCCAAACATCAGGACGACGTACTCGAACCCATCCGTCAGGGTCAGCTCACCGACGACGTGACCAAGAAACTCACCGACGCCGCAGCTGAGATAGCAACCCGCTATCAATCTTAAATTAAGAAAAAGCTCCATCAAACCCTAACTCCATACGCAGCGACCGGGGCGTACTCCAATAAAACAGAGCGCCCCGACGCAGCGAAGGATGGTGAAGGATAAGGCGCGATAACCCCATACTTAACCAACGCAGCTACAGACACAACCATAACAAATGGCAACACTACGCGAACTCAAAGGCCGAATCGGCTCCGTGGCATCGTCAGAAAAAATCACCGGCGCCATGAAGATGATATCCTCGGCCAAGATGCACAAGGCAGAGACAGGCCTGAAACGCCTTCTTCCCTTCCGCACCCAGGTGGAGTCCATCATCGGCAATCTACTGTCAGCCGATGCCGAATTCACCTCGCCCCTGACTCAGGAGCGCGACGTGAAGCGACTGGGCATTGTGGTGTTCGGATCTGACGACGGTCTCTGTGGCGCCTACAACGTCAACATCTTCAAACAACTGTTGGCCCACATCGCCGACTTCCGCAAGGAACTCGGCTCAGAGGTGGAAATCACCCTCATACCTGTAGGTTCAAAGATAGCCAAGGCCGCCGGCAAGCTCCGCGACGCCAATATAAAGGTGGACACCATAGACAATGTCGACTCAAAGACTACCGGCGACGGAGTGAAGTTCTTCACGGACACACTCACCGCCCGATTCCTCGACGGCACATACGACCGTATCGACTATCTCTACATGAACTTCCAGAGCGTGTCGCGTCAGCGTCTCCGTCTTGAGCAACTTCTGCCAGTAGTTCAGTCGACCTTTGCCGACAACGGAGTAAAGGAGTCATGCCGCCCCTACATCTTCGAGCCTGACCCGGCTACGATATTCAACTCCGTACTCCCCATGTTCCTTCTGGCGGTGATGCAGGAAGTGTTTACCGAAAACCGCGCATCGGAACAGGCGGCGAGAGTCATGGCAATGCAGAGCGCCAATGACAACGCCAAGAAACTCCTCGAACAACTTCAACTCGAATTCAACAAGCTGCGTCAGCAGAGCATCACAACTGAGCTGCTCGACATACTGGGCGGTCAGGTGCGATGACCTCCACTCACCTCTCTCTCTGCGACACCAGCTTTCGATATACTCTCGCATAATAAATAACAACAATAACTATAATCACTTAACACATTTCTATGGGTAGTGTAAAAGATTATTTTTCGTCATTAGGGAGCGGCCTTGTAAGCCTCATCAAGGGCATGCAGGTGACCGGTAAGGAATTTGTCACCCCTAAGATTACCGAAAGATATCCGGAGGACCGCGACCACATGCACGTGTCCCCGCGCTTCCGCGCCATACTTCGCCTGAAGTATGATGCAGAAGGCAACCACAAGTGCATTGCCTGCGGCATCTGCGAACGCAACTGTCCCAACGGCACCATCTCACTCACCACTAAGATGGTGGATACCGCCGACGGCAAGAAAAAGCGCAAACTTGACAAATACTCCTACGACCTGGGCAGTTGCACGTTCTGTCAGCTGTGTGTGTCGTCATGTCCGCAGGACGCACTGGAGTTCAACAATGACTTCGAGCAGGCTGTCTTCACCCGCGAAAAGCTCGTGAAGAAGCTCAACTATCTGCCTGAAAAGGAAGAGCCGGCACCATCGCCCGAGGAGCTGGCACGCATCCAGGCTGAACGTGAAGCCAAGATAGCTGCCGCAAAGGCTGCCGCCGAGGCTAAGAAAGCCGCAGCAGCTCAGGCCAAGGCTATTGACCAAGCCGAGGAAAAAGCCGGTGAAAAACCCGCCGAAGACCTCCCCAACGCTGAATAATAAATAATCACTTACGACCCATAAAATTGCAATGGAAACAGTAGGAAGTTTCATCATGTACCTGATAATCGCTCTGTCGATTGTCGTATTCTCGGTACTGACTGTCACCACGCGCAAGATTCTTCGCGCAGCCACCTACCTGCTTTTCACCCTATTTGCAACAGCAGCCCTTTACTTCAAGCTCGACTACGAATTTCTGGGCGCGGTGCAGATTGCGGTGTATGCCGGCGGCATCGTGGTGCTCTTCGTGTTTGCCATACTCCTTACGTCGCATCCCGGTGACAACAGCGAGCAACTGGCATCCAAAAAACGTATTTTAGGCCTTCTGGGAGGTCTGCTCACATTCATCGTAGCGGGCTACGCTCTCGTAAGCCGCTGCGCCAACGTGTGCACTACCCTCCCCGCCATGTCCAACCCCGACATGCACACCCTCGGTGAGCAGCTCATGGGCACCGGCGAAGCGCAGTATCTGCTCCCCTTCGAGGCCATCAGTGTGTTGTTACTCGCATGTATAATCGGCGGCGTTGTCGTGGCCCGCAAAAGATAATCTACAGTTATGGAAATATCTATCATCTGGTATCTGGTGCCCGCCCTGGTAATGTTCTGCTGCGGAGTCTACGGATTCATCACACGCAAGAACATGATAGCTATGCTCATCTCGCTCGAGCTCATGCTTAATGCCGTGGATATCAACTTCGTGGTATTCAACCGCTACCTATTCCCCCATCAGCTTGAGGGCATGTTCTTCACATTGTTTGCCATCGCCATTGCCGCAGCAGAAACTGCCGTTGCAATCGCCATCATCATCAATGTGTTCCGTGCAGCCAAGAATATTGATGTCACTGATCTCACTAAAATGAAATTTTAAACTGCCATGGACATAACAATACCTCTGTTGATTCTGGCCATCCCCCTGTTCATGTTCCTTCTGCTGGGCATCGCAGGGTGCAAGATGTCCCATAAGCTTGCGGGCGTCCTTGGCGTCTGCGGGCTCGGCACAGTGCTGTGCCTGTCATACTACACAGCCTTCACTTACTTCTTCGGCGGCAATCCCGACTTCATCAACGAACTTGGTGAACGTCTGCAATACACCGTCTTCAACGTAACCTGGCTGCAGTTTACCGAACATCTGGTCATAAAGCTCGGATTCCTTCTTGACCCCATCTCGGCCATGATGCTTGTGGTTATCACCACTATTTCATTCCTGGTTCACCTCTACTCACTTGAGTATATGGAGGGTGAGAAGGGCTTCCAGCGTTACTACGCTTTCCTGTCGCTCTTCACCTTCTCGATGCTCGGACTGGTAGTGGCTACCAACATTTTCCAGATGTATATCTTCTGGGAGCTCGTAGGTGCCTCATCATTCCTGCTCATCGGATTCTACTATCAGCGTCCCTCGGCTGTGAGCGCCTCTAAGAAGGCATTCATCGTCACCCGCTTCGCTGACCTCGGATTCCTGCTGGGTATCCTCGTACTGTCGTTCTACACTCAGACATTCGACTTCGTGGAACTGACCTCCAACCCCTCTGCCGTACTGGCCTCAACAGCCGGTGCTACCTTCATGGGTGCCTCAGTGCTCACCTGGGCTCTGGTGCTCATCTACATCGGCGGTATGGGTAAGTCAGCCATGATGCCCCTCCACATCTGGCTCCCCGATGCCATGGAAGGCCCGACTCCCGTATCGGCTCTTATCCACGCCGCTACCATGGTTGTGGCCGGGGTATACCTCGTGGCACGTCTCTTCAGCGTATACCAGCTTGAATACTCAGCCGTGATGTTCATCACCGTAGTAGGTGCCGTCACAGCATTCTATGCAGCTGCCGTAGCCTGCACACAGATAGATATCAAGCGCGTGCTCGCCTTCTCAACTATCTCTCAGATTGCCTTCATGATGGTAGGTCTCGGTGTGGCAGGTCTGTCATTCCACGCTACTCACGACATTCACTATGCCGGACTCGGTTACATGGCCTCCATGTTCCACCTCTTTACCCACGCCCTCTTCAAGGCTCTGCTCTTCATGGGCGCCGGCGCACTGATTCACGCCGTACACTCCAATGACTACACCGCCATGGGTGGCCTGCGCAAGTACATGCCCATCACCAACATCACCTTCCTCATAGGCTGTCTGGCCATTGCGGGCATACCTCCCTTCTCAGGCTTCTTCTCAAAGGACGAGATACTCACCGCCTGCTACGACCTTCACTGGTTCTGGGGTGTATGGATGAGCATGGTAGCCGGTCTCACCGCCTTCTACATGTTCCGTCTCTACTTCCTCATCTTCTACTGGGACGAACCCCACTATCACCACAAACCTCATGATTGCGGATGGGAAATGTCATTCCCCCTGGTATTCCTTGCCGCCGTATCATGCGTGGCCGGATTCATCCCCTTCGGAGAACTAGTGACATACAACCGTCTCCCCTATCACATCCATCTTGACTGGACTGTGGCCGGAGTAAGTATCGCCATAGCTGTCATCGCCATTCTCTTCGCTGCCAAGCTTTATATGCGCAAGAACGACGTTCCCGAGCGTATGGCCCATTCATGCTACTGGCTTTGGAAAGCGGCTCACCGTCGCTTCTACTGGGACGAGATTTATCTCTTCATCACCCATAAGATTATCTTCGGCTGCATTTGTCGCCCCATCGCATGGTTTGACCGCCACGTTATCGACGGCTCAATGGACGGTCTGGCCTACGTGGCCAACAAGGCTTCCTACGCCATCCGTGGACTTCAGAGCGGCAACATACAGATGTATGTATGGTGGTATCTGCTGGGTGCCCTCCTGCTGGGTGCCGTCACCGGCATCTGTATGATGTAAGCTTATTCACTCCAAGTAGCCAAAATCACACATTTCACAGTAATTTCACTATGTTCTCCAATATATTAATCTATTTCGTGGTGATACCCGTGCTGATGCTCGGGGGCCTCGCCATCTGTCGCAACATACGACAGATCCGCGCCGTGGCCGTCACCGGATCGCTGGCGCTGCTGGCGCTGTCCATCTACCTTCTGGTCGACTATCTGGCACAGCGCGCCGCAGGTGCTACAGCGCCCATGCTCTACTGCGACTCATGGAGCTGGTTCACTCCGCTGCACATCAACCTCGCTGTCGGTGTCGACGGCATATCAGTGGCCATGCTCGTGCTCTCGGCCATCATACTCCTGACCGGCTCTTTCGCCTCATGGAAGATTGAGCCCTGCCCCAAGGACTTCTTCCTCTGGCTGGTGCTCCTTTCCACCGGAGTATTCGGATTCTTTATCTCGATTGACCTCTTCACAATGTTCATGTTCTATGAGGTGGCTCTCATCCCGATGTATCTTCTCATCGGTATCTGGGGCTCGGGCAACAAGAACTACTCAGCCATGAAGCTCACTCTGATGCTCATGGGTGGTTCAGCCTTCCTGATGCTCGGTCTCATAGGCATCTACTACCACTCTGCTTCAAACCCCGCCGACCTCACCTGGAACATCCTTGAGATAGCCCGGAACGGAGCCATAGAAAAGGGCTGGCAGTACTTCCTTTTCCCCCTCACCTTTGTGGGATTCGGAGTACTGGGTGCCATGTTCCCCTTCCACACATGGAGCCCCGACGGTCACGCTTCAGCCCCCACAGCTGTATCGATGCTTCACGCCGGCGTACTCATGAAGCTCGGTGGCTACGGCTGCTTCCGTGTAGCCATCTACCTGATGCCCGAAGCCGCCCATGACCTTGCCTGGATATTCCTTATCCTCACCGGTGTATCGGTAGTCTACGGAGCCTTCTCAGCCTGCGTACAGAACGACCTCAAGTATATCAACGCTTACTCTTCAGTGAGCCACTGCGGTCTGGTACTCTTCGCTATCCTCATGCTCAACACCACCGCAATGACCGGTGCCATCATGCAGATGCTCTCACACGGTCTGATGACAGCCCTCTTCTTCGCCCTCATCGGTATGATTTACGGACGTACTCACACCCGTGACATCCGTCTCATGGGTGGCCTTATGAAGATTATGCCTTTCCTGGCCGTATGCTACGTTATAGCCGGCATGGCCTCTTTAGGTCTGCCCGGTCTCAGCGGCTTCGTGGCCGAGATGACCATCTTCGTAGGTTCGTTTGAGCACACCGACTTCTTCCACCGTGCGTTCACCGTGGCCGCCTGCTGCTCTATCGTAATCACCGCAGTATACATTCTGCGCGTGGTAGGCAAGCTGCTCTTCGGTCCCGTCTACGACGAACACCATCTGAGCCTCACCGACGCCACATGGTGGGAACGCACCTCAACAGTGACCCTTATCATCTGTGTGGCCGCCATCGGTTGCTTCCCCAACTTCTTCAGCGACCTGATTAAGTTTACCTTCACCAAGGATATCTTCGCAGTGATAGGAATGAATTAACGGATAATACGATCAACGAAAATGGACTACTCTCAGTTTTTAGCTATGAAGCAGGAAATCGGTCTTCTGATCGTGTTTGTCCTGGTCTTCCTCTATGACACATTCATGCCCCGCAAAGCGCAGGGAGCCATCGGAGGTGTTTCCGTAGTACTCTTCGGACTCTTCACCGCCGCATCATTCCTGTGTGGATGCACCAAGGAGGTCACCGAAGCCTTCTCAGGCATGTACTACACTGACGGCGCCGTATGTGCTATCAAGAACATACTCAATATCGGCGTATTCATCGTGCTCATACAGTCAATCAAGTGGGCCGACAGCGATATGCAGATTATGCGTCGCGGCGAGTTCTACGAACTTCTGCTCCTTACCCTCTTTGGCATGTATCTCATGATTTCAGGCCGTCACTTCCTGCTCTTCGTCATCGGTCTTGAGACCGCCTCACTGCCCCTCGCAGCCATGGTGGCTTTCGACAAACACCGTTATGAGAGCCACGAAGCAGCCGTGAAATACATCCTCACAGCCGTATTCTCATCAGCCGTGTTCCTCATGGGTATCAGCTACGTGTATGGTCTCACCGGCTCGCTCTATTTCTCACAGATAGCCCGCGCCATCGCCTTTGAAGGCGGTGCGTCAGTAATGCTCATCGTAGCTCTGGCCTTCGTTATCGCCGGCATAGGCTTCAAGCTCTCGCTTGTACCTTTCCACCTCTGGACTGCCGACGTATATCAGGGTGCTCCCACCAACGTGACCTCTTATCTGTCGGTTATATCCAAGGGTGCAGCAGCCTTCGCATTCCTCGCAGTGCTTTGGCAGGCTTTTGGTCAGGTATATGCTCAGGCCTGGGAATGGATGCTCTACGCACTCATCATTCTCACCATCACCGTGGGCAACCTCTTCGCCATGCGTCAGCGCAACATGAAGCGCTTCCTTGCCTTCTCATCTGTATCACAGGCCGGCTACATCATGCTTGGTATCATCGCCTTCAACGGCATGGGTGCCGCTGCCCTGATGTACTACATCCTCGTATACATCTTCTCCAACCTCGCCGCCTTCGGCGTGATAGGAGCTATCGAGAATGCCTGCGGCAAGGTACACATGGAGGATTATAACGGTCTCTACCGCACAAATCCCCGCCTGGCATTCACCATGATGCTCGCCATGTTCTCACTGGCCGGTATCCCCCCGTTTGCAGGATTCTTCTCGAAGTTCTTCATCTTCACCTCAGCCATCAACCAAGGTTCGGTTGCCATCTACGTGCTCGTGCTCATAGCTCTGATCAACACCATCATATCACTCTACTACTATCTGCTGGTGGTGAAGGCTATGTTCATATCTACCGAACAGGGCGACGTGCCCACCTTCAAGAGCGCTTGCACCGAACGCATCGGCCTCTGGATTTGTGTTGCCGGTATCATCGGCCTCGGTATCGTAAGCTACTTCTACAACTCACTGCTTACGCTCAATCCCTAAGTACCCATAACACTTCCCATACTCCACGGAGCTGTGTCAATTGACACAGCTCCGTTTTTTTCACTACATTTTTTTCACTACATTTGCAGAGATAACCTGACACTTATGTATCGAAAAGGAAAACTATATTTCCGCTATGGGACTATGGGGTCGGCAAAGACCGCCATGCTGCTCACCCAGGCGTATAACTTCGAGGAACGAGGCATGAAATACATCTGTATGAAGCCCGTCATAGATACCCGCGAGAAGGATAATGTGATACGCTCACGCATAGGCATCGAGCGACGTTGCAGCTGGATATATCCCGACACTGATATCTACTCCCTGGCCGCCAGTATGTTTGAGGAGCAGAAAGCCGTCACCGACTGGTTTCTTATAGACGAGGCACAATTCCTCACCGCTACTCAAGTTGACCAACTGGCACGCATAGTCGACGATTTCGGCTCGAACATCATCTGCTACGGACTGCGCACCGACTTCCAGAGCCGGCTCTTCGAGGGCTCACGACGACTCTTTGAGATAGCCGACACTATCGACGAAGTGAAATCAACCTGCCACTGTGGCCGCAAGACCATAATAAATGCCCGTATAGGGAGCGACGGCGATTTCGTAAACGAAGGCGAACAGGTGGAAATAGGTGGCAACGACCGATACATAGCCGTGTGTCGCAAATGCTGGCGCAACAAACATATCGAGCAGGCCGAACGTTATACTCTTCCGTTTCCCGAACTGAAACGTACCCACGAGTAACATACTGACACTACAGTCGCGCCTACCGTCAACTCATATCCAAGAAAAATCACTCCCACTACCCATGTCACTCACAAAGAAAGCACTCTTATGGCTCACAAGCATTATCATAGCCCTCGGCATAGCGATAAACGCCCGTGCCGTGAGCCTTCCTGATGAGCAGCTTCACTATAAAGTGACCTACAAATGGGGACTGATACATAAGCAGGCCGGTACAGCCACACTGTCACTGCGCAACACCCGTAGCGGCTATAAGGCCACTCTCACCGCCAAGTCCGACCCCTGGGCCGACCGTATATACCGTCTGCGCGATACCCTCCACTCTACCATGAGCCATCACGACATGTTGCCCATGCGCTACGAGCGTATCGCTCACGAAAAAGGAAGCTACGCACGAGACATCGTGGAGTTTAGCCGTAAAGGCAACCTCTTTACAGGCCATGCCACGCGCTATCGCCGGGGCTCCGACACCGACTCTCCACTTAAGCAAGCCGCCACTACGCTCGAAGCCGAGGGACCTACGGTAGACCTCCTGAGTTCATTCTACTATCTGCGCACTATCGACTTCACCCACATGAAGGCCGGTGATAAGCTTACCCTCAATATTTTTTCCGGCAAGCGCAAAGAACTTCTGCACATTACATACAAGGGGCAGGACGATGTGAAACTCGATGACATTGCCTACCCCGCCTATCATCTGGAGTTCACCTTCACCTCCGATGGCAAGAAGAAGACATCGGGAAATATCAATGCCTGGATATCAGCCAACAATCTACGCATACCCCTCAAGCTCGAAGGCTCGCTCCCGGTAGGTAAGGTACAGTGCTTTTATCTGCCACAATCATCACCCAGACCATGAACATATTTACCAACCGACTACTATCACTCACAATACCCCTTACTCTCATGTCCGCCAATCCTATTCCGGCCAAAGCCGACACAGACCAGAATACCGACACTATGCGGCGTGAGACCATACGCATCATAGAGACCACCGATGTGCACGGCAATCTCTTTCCTCACAACTTCATTACCCGCGAAGCGTGGGGGGGCTCACTGGCTCGCGTGGCCACCTACGTTGACTCCGTACGTGCCAAGGTAGGTGACGACCATGTGATACTCCTTGACAACGGCGACCTGCTTCAGGGACAGCCCACTGTATACTACTACAACTTCATTGACACCCTCTCGCCCCACGTTGCCACCGAGGCGCTGCGCTATATGCGCTACGACGCACTCACTCCCGGCAACCACGACATTGAGACCGGTCACAACGTCTACGACCGTTTCTTTGCCTCGGCACCCGCACCGGTCCTCGGCGCAAATATAATCGACACCTCTACGGGACAACCCTACCTCCTACCCTATACCATCCTCGAACGCGCCGGACTGAAAGTAGCCGTCGTAGGCATGATAACACCCGCCATACCCGCATGGCTCCCTGAAAACATCTGGAGCGGACTACGGTTTGACGATATGACGGCCACAGCCTCAGCACTTATTCCCGAGATAAGAAGCAAACATAACCCCGACATCGTGGTGGGGCTCTTCCATTCCGGTCATGACGACAGTAAATCTACCGACCGATGGATTGAAAACGCCTCTGCGAAGGTGGCCCGTGAGGTCGACGGCTTCGATGTGGTGTTCATGGGTCACGACCACCGTCGCTACGACTCCATACTGCTCAACGACGCGGGCAGCAAGGTGATAGTGCTTAACCCAGCTAACAATGCCAATGCCGTAGCCGACGTGACTATCGAAGTGCTCACAGACGGCATCACCGCACGCCCGCTCTCAGTCAACGGCACCATAGCCGATGTATCGCACCTCGCACCCTCGAAGGACTACATGGCCCGCTTTGCCGAAGAGTTTGACACCATAAGCCGCTTCACCTCCGAGGAGATAGGTGTGTCTGACGGCGAATTCACCACCCGCGATGCGTTCTTCGGCCCCTCAGCCTTCATGACCCTCCTTCATCGTCTGCAACTTGACATTACCGGAGCCGATATATCTCTCGCCGCTCCCCTGTCATTCGACGCCTCCATAGCCGCAGGTCCGGTAAGAATGAGCGATATGTTTACCCTCTACAAGTACGAAAACATGCTCTACACCATGGCCATGACCGGCGAAGAACTCAAGAACTATCTCGAGATGGCCTACGACCTGTGGATCAATACTCTTAACGGCACTCCCGGCGAACACCTGCTCAAATTCGCATCGTCCGACCCCACCCCCGCCGACAATTATCTTGCCAACCCCTCGTATAACTTCGACTCAGCCGCCGGCATCAACTACACCGTCGACGTAACACGTCCTGCAGGCAACCGCGTCACCATAACCCGTCTCAGCGACGGACGCCCATTCGACCCGCAAGCCACATATTCCGTAGCCGTCAACTCCTACCGGGGTAACGGCGGAGGTGAACTGATGACCCGCGGTGCAGGCATAAATCACGACATGCTCACTTCGCGCATACTCAACTCTACTGACAAGGATCTGCGATACTATCTCATAGAGCGTCTGCGCACCATAGGACATATCACTCCCGTCACTGACAACAACTGGAGCTTCATCCCCGCCGACATAGTAGCACCGGCCGCCAAAACCGACCGAACGATACTCTTCTCGCCCGAAAGCTCTAAAAATCAAAAATAATTCCAAAAAATCGGGTAGTGGCTCAATAACACACCCGATTATTTTGTTATAGTCAGATAAAGAATATAATTTTGCATATCATTACCAAAACAGAGATATCTATTACCTCATGCCGCGAGGCAAGCGTAAAAATCTATTTTTAACATTTAACTGACATTTTTCTACCAGACTGCAACTCTATGGACAGCAACGAAAAGAAAAGTAAAAGGCCCAGAATCGGAGAGATGAGAACTAATCTGCCCGAGGCTTCTTCAACTGACTCACAGACTTCACGCCACGAGGATTTAGCTGCATCCGGTGCGCCCGAACGTTCATATAACACGGGTGATTACCAGTCATATCAGCGTCCCCGCAATACATACTCACAGCCCCGTCAGGGCGGTTATCAGCCTCGCCAGGGTGGCTATCAACCCCGTTACAATCAAGGAGGATATAACCAGGGCGGCTATCAGCCTCGCTATAACCAGCCCCGTCCGCAAAGCGCGCCCACCGAGGGTAGCGAGCAGACCGAAGGCGCAACAGACGCTACCAATACCCAGCAGCATGAAGGCTACCAGCCCCGCTACAACCGTCCTCAGGGTGGATATCAGCCCCGTCAGAACGGCTACAATCAGGGTGGATACAATCCTCAGCGTCGTAACACCGGCGGATATAACAACAATCGTCCCCAGAGCGGATACAATCCTCAGGGCGGATACAACAACAATCGTCCCCAGGGTGGATACAACAACAACCGTCCCCAGGGCGGATACAACAACAACCGTCCTCAGGGCGGATACAACAACAACCGTCCTCAGGGTGGATACAACAACAACCGGCCCCAGGGCGGATACAACAACAACCGTCCCCAGGGTGGATACAACAACAACCGTCCTCAGGGTGGATATAACAACCGTCCCGGCGGATACAACAATCGTCCCGGCGGTATGCAGCGCCAGCCTAACAAGCAGCGCCAGAACCAGTATGGAATGCCTCAGGGTGGCAAAAGCTTTACCCCGCGTCCCAAACGTATCGAATACGAGACTCCCATACCCGCTCCCGACGAACAGATCCGTCTCAACAAGTTCATGGCCAACGCAGGCATCTGCTCACGCCGCGAAGCCGACGAATTTATCCAGAAGGGCCTCGTAAAGGTCAACGGTGAGACCGTGACCGAACTCGGCACCAAGATAACCCACAGCGACACCGTGGAATACAACGGCAAGGTCGTTACCCTCGAGAGCAAGTGCTATATCCTGCTCAACAAACCCAAAGACTGCGTGACCACCAGCGATGACCCCAACGGACGTACCACAGTGCTTGACCTCGTAAAGGGTGCCTGTGAAGAACGCATCTATCCCGTAGGACGTCTTGACCGCAATACCACCGGTGTGCTCCTGCTCACCAACGACGGTGACCTCGCCTCAAAACTCACTCACCCCAAGTACGTGAAGAAGAAAATCTACCACGTATGGTGCGACAAGGATATCACCGAGGACGATATGCAGCGTATCGCCGACGGTATAGAGCTTGACGACGGTCCCATCCACGCCGACGCGATAAGCTATGCCACCGAGACCGACCGCAATCAGGCCGGCATAGAGATTCACTCAGGACGCAACCGTATCGTGCGCCGTATCTTCGAGAGCCTCGGATATCACGTGACCAAACTTGACCGCGTATACTTCGCCGGACTCACCAAGAAGAATCTGCCTAGAGGCCGCTGGCGTTATCTCACTCAGGATGAAGTCAACTATCTCAAGATGGGTTCATTCGAGTAATCACTCACTCTTTAAGTATAAACCACTCTACACACCATCAACATATATCAATGAAGCGTACTAAAATCGTTGATCTCTTCCGCACACCCGAACTGGTGGGTAAGGAAGTGAGCGTAATGGGATGGGTGCGCACCCGCCGAGGCAACAAACACGTACAGTTCGTGGCCCTCAACGACGGTAGCACCATCAAGAACGTTCAGATTGTCTTCGACCTTGAAAAATTCAGCGACGAGCAGCTCAAACCCGTGACTACCGGATCAAGTATCCATGTCACCGGTCTACTCGTAGAGTCGATGGGCAAAGGCCAGTCAGTGGAGATTCAGGCTCAGACCCTCGAAGTGTTCGGCACAGCCGATCCCGATACCTATCCTCTGCAGAAGAAGGGTCATACCCTCGAATTTCTGCGTGAGAAGGCCCACCTGCGTCCCCGAACCAACACCTTCGGTGCAGTGCTCCGCATACGTAGCGCTCTGGCCTTCGCCATACATAAGTTCTTCCAGGAGAAGGGATTCTTCTACCTCCATACACCCCTGATTACAGCCAGCGACTGCGAAGGTGCAGGAGCTATGTTTCAGGTAACTACTCTTAACCTCAACGACCTGCCCCGTACCGAAGATGGCAGCGTGGACTACTCAGCTGACTTCTTCGGCAAATCTACGGCACTCACCGTGTCGGGTCAGCTCGAAGGTGAATTAGGAGCCACTGCGCTCGGAGCCATCTATACATTCGGCCCCACATTCCGCGCCGAAAACTCCAATACTCCCCGCCACCTGGCTGAGTTCTGGATGATAGAGCCCGAGATGGCCTTCTATGACATCACCGACAATATGGATCTGGCCGAAGAGTTCGTAAAATACTGCATACGATACGCCCTCGACCACTGTCGCGACGATATCGAATTCCTTCAGCAGATGTACGACCCCGACCTCATCTCACGCCTCAAAGGTGTGTTGGCCGAGGACTTCGTACGCCTTTCATACACCGACGGTGTGAAGATTCTCGAAGAGAGCGGCCACAAGTTTGAATTCCCGGTATACTGGGGTGCCGACCTCCAGAGCGAACATGAGCGCTACCTCGTGGAACACCACTTCAAGCGCCCCGTAATCCTCACCGACTATCCCAAGGATATCAAGGCATTCTACATGAAGCAGAATGAAGACGGCAAGACTGTACGCGCCATGGACGTACTCTTCCCCAAAATCGGTGAAATAATCGGCGGTTCAGAGCGCGAGGCCGACTTTGACAAGCTCAACACCCGTATCGAAGAGCTTGACATACCCATGAAGGATATGTGGTGGTATCTTGACACACGCCGCTTCGGTTCAGTACCTCACTCAGGTTTCGGCCTCGGATTCGAGCGTCTGGTGCTCTTCGTGACCGGTATGACCAACATCCGCGACGTCATACCTTTCCCCCGCACCCCCAACAACGCCGAGTTCTAAAACAGATTTTTCCAAGATTTTCCCCTCATAACAAAGAATGGCAAAAGTTATCATCATAGGCGCAGGAGGCGTGGGTACTGTAGTGGCCCACAAGTGCGCCCAGAATCCTGAGGTTTTCACCGAAATCGTGATTGCCTCACGCACTCTCAGCAAGTGTCAGGCACTCGTCGACACCCTCGGCCGCCCCAACATCACCGCCGACAGCGTTGATGCCGACAGTGTGCCTCAGCTCGTGGAGCTCTTCCGCCGCCACAAGCCCGACATGGTAATCAACGTGGCTCTTCCCTATCAGGATCTCACCATCATGGATGCCTGTCTCGAATGTGGAGTCAACTACCTTGACACCGCCAACTACGAGCCCAAGGATGTAGCACACTTTGAATACTCATGGCAGTGGGCCTACAAGAAGCGCTTTGAGGATGCCGGACTGACAGCCATCCTCGGCTGCGGATTTGATCCCGGAGTATCAGGCGTGTTCACAGCCTACGCCGCCAAGCACTACTTCAGCGACATGGAGTATCTTGACATCGTGGACTGCAATGCCGGCAACCATGGCAAAGCCTTCGCCACAAACTTCAACCCCGAAATCAACATTCGCGAAATCACCCAGAACGGTCGCTACTATCAGGATGGCGAATGGGTGGTGACCGGTCCTCTGGAAATCCACAAGGAGCTTACCTACCCCAATATCGGTCCCCGCGACTCATATCTCCTCTATCACGAAGAGCTTGAGAGCCTTGTGAAGAATTTCCCCTCCATCAAGCGTGCACGCTTCTGGATGACATTCGGTCAGGAATACCTCACACACCTCCGCGTGATACAGGATATAGGTATGGCCCGCATTGACGAGATTGACTACAACGGCACCAAGATTGTGCCCCTGCAGTTCCTCAAGGCCGTGCTTCCCAATCCTCAGGACCTCGGTGAAAACTATACCGGCGAAACCTCCATCGGTTGTCGTATCTCAGGCCGCGACAAAGAGGGCAAGCACCTCACCTACTACATTTATAACAACTGCTCACACCACGAAGCCTACCTTGAGACCGGTATGCAGGCCGTGAGCTACACCACCGGTGTTCCTGCCATGATAGGTGCCATGATGTTCCTTACCGGCAAATGGCAGCGTCCCGGCGTATGGAATGTAGAGGAGTTTGATCCCGATCCCTTCATGGAGCAGCTCAACAAGCAGGGTCTCCCCTGGCATGAGGTGTTCAATCTTGACCTCGAAGTCTAATCTGACTCCATCCTCACCACAGACATTGACATATAGCGCACCCGGTAACGTCATCACGACGCCTCCGGGTGCGTCAGTTTAGCCCGTATTAATAATACTTTATCTATCCCCCTCCCGTACCCATGACCTCCCCGGAACTGATTAAGGACCAAATCGAAAGCCTGCGCCGCGAACTTGAGCGCCACAACCACAGTTATTACGTGCTCAACGCTCCCACCATCTCCGATCGCGAATTTGACGAGATGATGGCCACCCTGTCACGCCTCGAAGCCGAGCATCCGGAGTTTGACGACCCGCTGTCGCCTACACACCGTGTGGGCAGCGACCTCACCAAGGGTTTTGAGCAGGTGCCCCATATCTACCCGATGCTCTCGTTGGCCAACACTTATTCAATAGAGGAGGTCGACGACTATGTGCGACGCTGCCGCGACGGACTCATGGGCGAGGAAATCACCTTCGTGGGTGAGATGAAGTTTGACGGCACATCCATATCACTCATCTACGAGGGTGGACGACTGGTGCGCGCCGTAACCCGAGGCGACGGTGAGAAGGGCGATGTAGTCACCGAAAACGTCAAAACCATCCCCGGCATACCACTGCGACTCCACGGTACCGGTTGGCCCGACCGATTCGAGATACGCGGAGAGATAGTGATGCCCTGGAAGTCATTCGACCGTCTCAACGCCGAACGTGAGGAGCAGGGCGAGCCGCTGTTCGCCAATCCCCGCAACGCCGCCTCAGGCACACTTAAGATGCAGAATCCTGCCGAAGTATCCCGTCGCGGCCTTGATGCATACTTCTACTATCTTCTTGGTGAGAACCTGCCCGCCGATACACATTACGACAATATGCTTGAGGCACGCAAATGGGGATTCAAGGTATCCGACGTCATGACCCGCCTCCACACTCTCGACGAAGTCAACGACTTCATCAACCATTGGGACCACGCCCGCAGCGAGTTGCCCGTGGCCACAGACGGACTTGTCTTTAAGATCGACTCTCTGCGTCAGCAGCTCAACCTTGGCTTCACATCCAAGACTCCCCGATGGGCCATAGCCTACAAGTTTCAGGCCGAAAGGGCGTTGACCAAGCTGGAATTCGTATCGTTCGAAGTAGGACGTTCCGGCATAATCACCCCCGTGGCCAATCTTGACCCCGTGCTCCTGTCTGGCACTATCGTAAAGCGTGCATCTCTCCATAACGAAGATATCATACGACAGCTCGACATACACGAACACGACATGGTTTATGTGGAGAAAGGTGGCGAAATCATACCAAAAATCACAGGCGTTGACACCGCCGCACGACAAGCCGACAGCCAACCCGTGAAGTTCGTAAGTGTCTGTCCGGCCTGTAATACTCCTCTGGTGCGTGTCGAAGGCGAGGCAGCATGGGTATGCCCCAACAAGTACGGTTGTCCCCCGCAGATTACAGGTCGTGTGGAGCACTTCGTCGGACGCCGCATGATGGACATTGACGGTATCGGCGAGGAAATCTGCGAAGTACTGTTCGCCACAGGACTGGTACGCGACATAGCTGATATCTACACTCTCACCCGCGAGAAACTCATGACACTCGAGCGCTTCGGAGAGCGCAGCGCCGACCGCATAATGGAGGGAATAGCACGCAGCCTCACTGTACCATTCGAGAGAGTACTCTACGCACTGTCCATACCCTACGTGGGCGAAACCGTAGCGAAGAAGCTTGCACGCGCCACAGGCAGCCTGGACCGCCTTATGGAGATGACCGAAGAGCAGCTTACAGCCATTGATGACATAGGCCCCGCGATAGCCCGCAGCATAAGAGAATACTTTGACTCGCCTGTCAACCGCGACATAATAGCGCGCCTCAGAGAAGCCGGAGTGCAGATGGAAGTCTCAGCGACACGCGCCGCCGAAACCACTAACCGTCTCAACGGAGCTTCGATAGTAATATCCGGCACATTCGTCCACCACTCCCGCGACCAATATAAAGAGCTGATAGAACTCAACGGCGGCAAAAGCGTAGGCTCCATCTCCAAAAAGACCGACTACGTACTGGCAGGAGCCAATATGGGTCCGGCCAAACTCGAGAAAGCCTCTAAACTCGGTATACCAATCATTGACGAAGACCAGTTCCTAGCCATGATCGGTGATAGCGCCGAATGAAATATTCTTAGAGTATGTTTACTTTTAAATGATTTTATCACAAATGAAGATTTTGGCGGGATTTTCCAAAGTTAAAGAGGGAGCGATGCGGGCATCGTGACCGATGAAAACTTTGGGAAAGCACCCAAAAGATTCTTTGTGATGAAATCAAAAATTATTCATACTCTTAAGTGATGTAAATTTGGTTTAAAAGTAAACATACTCTTAGAGAGTGTTTACTTTTAAACAGTTTCTTAAACCCTCTGTTAAGGTTGTTTAGCACCCTTGATAGAGAGCGTTTCAGGTGAAATGCCTAATTTTGTGAATATATATATGACCGTGCCACAACAACCATCCACCATCCCTGACGGCGAGCGCCAACCGCCCTGCCTGTATCTTATGCCCGTGCCTCTGAGCGACGGTGATCTCCACGAAGTGATTCCCGAGCGCAACATCGAGATAGCACGCGGCATACGCTACTTCATAGTGGAAAACCTGCGTACGGCACGCCGCTGGCTAAAACGTATGGCGCGCGACATTGACATTGATGCCGCCACCTTCTACGTACTTGACGAGCATACGCGCCCCGAAGATGTGGAAGCCATGCTCAATCCTCTTGCCGAGGGCCACGACATGGCCGTAATGTCCGAGGCCGGATGCCCTGCTGTGGCCGACCCCGGAGCCGATGCTGTGGCTGTAGCTCAGCGACGCGGCTACAAGGTAGTGCCCCTCGTAGGACCGTCGAGCATCCTTATGGCTCTTATGGCCTCGGGATTCAACGGTCAGTCATTCACCTTTGCGGGATATCTGCCTATTGACCCCGTCAAGCGTAAAAAGTGTCTGCGCGATATGGAGCACCGTGTGCGACACGAACGTCAGACACAGATATTCATCGAGACCCCCTACCGCAACAATCGCCTCATAGAGCAGCTATGCCAGACCCTTCCCGGTGACCTTCGCCTCTGTGTGGCCTCAGATGTGACAGGGCCGGGAGAGAATATCATCACACGTCCTCTACGACTGTGGTCACGTACCAAGTACGACTACGCCAAAGTGCCTACCATATTCCTGCTCGGATAACAGTCATATATATCAACACCTCATCTCTTCAAGCATCCAACACTTAGTTAAAAGATAAAAGACACTAACCCATGGCTCGCAAACTGCGCATACACATTGATCCCGCCCAACCCGGACTCTTCGATGAGATAGAGCCTGCACTGCGGCATAAGGATCCGCTCACACAGGAGCCTCCCGTGCCCGATGTAGGCATAGCCGACTTCGTTGTGCGCGCGCGTGCCAAAAACAACGATAAAGAGCGTGCCCGCGCCAAAGAAACGGTGAAGGCCGCCGACGCCCTCATGCCCATAGACCGAAGCGCCCTTCATCAACCCGACACCATTTGCTTCATAAGCTTCGGCAGCGGCAGTTCGGGCAACTGCTCGTACATAGGCGACAAATCGGGCGGAATCCTCATCGACGCAGGGATAGACCTCAAGACCATAACACAGCGACTTGAAGCCAACGGCCTGAGCCTCGATAAGGTAAAGGGTATATGCCTGACCCACGACCACAGTGACCACGTGAGATTCATCTACGCCATAGCGCGTCAGAAACCCGGCATACCCGTATACTGTACCCCAAAGACTTTCAACGGCATCATGCGTCGTCACAGTGTGTCGCGCCGGCTGAAGGACTATCACCACCCCATCTACAAAGAATTTCCCTTCAATATAGGCAACTTTGAAATCACCGCCTTTGACGTGAGCCACGACGGCACCGACAACTGCGGATACTTCATATCTCACGGTGACCGTTCCATAGCCATAGCTACCGACCTGGGATGCATCACTCCCCGCGTAGACTACTATATGCGACGGGCCAACCACATCGTGATAGAAGCCAACTACGACTCCGCCATGCTTGACGTGGGTCCCTATCCCGCCTATCTCAAGAGCCGCATTCGCGCCGACTACGGCCACATGGACAACGTAGCTACGGCACGCTTCCTCACCGACATCGTCACCCCCTCCCTACAGTCGGTATTTCTATGCCACCTTAGTCAAGACAACAATACCCCCGAGACGGCCTTTAACACCGTAGCCTCAATGCTTGAGGCCGCCGGAGTGACACCTATCGGTGACGGCTCAGGCTCACTTGAATCCGAGTTGGCACCGTTGCAACTCGCCGTACTGCCACGCTACGAACCTTCGCGCCTCTACATATTCCGCAAATAAGTACAACCACGCAGCCATGACAACCATAAGCCCTGACATAGCCGCTCTGCTCGAACAGGAAGCCCGACGAATCAACAACCCCGACTTCATAGCTGAAGACCCGGTGCAGTTTCCCCGCCGCTTCGAGAAATTGCAGGACATAGAGATTGCCGCCCTTCTCAGCTCCACAATAGCCTGGGGGCGACGCAGTATGATATGCCGCGACGCCGACCGTATGCTCGCTCTCATGGGTCACGACCCCTACCGTTACGTCATGGAGCAGGGCTATGAAGACCTGCCCGACTGCAACATCCACCGCACCTTCTTTGCCGCTGACCTGCGCCACTATCTGCGAGGACTTCACCGAATATACACCCGCTACGGCTCTCTGCAGGAATTTGCGCGCCACCACAATATAGCTCACGCCGAAGCCCCGGCATGGGCGCTCGCCGAAGCTATCAACGGTGCTCTGAGCGAAGCCAACGATGGCGTGAGCGATTCGCGCTGCCTGCCCCTCAACCTCCGCACTACAGCCCTCAAACGCCTCAATATGGCTCTGCGATGGCTTGTGCGCAATGACGGAATAGTTGACCTCGGAATATGGGACGTAATATCCCCCGCGCAACTCTACATACCGCTGGACGTACACGTAGGCAATACAGCCCGCTCACTCGGACTCGTCACCCGCAAGGCCAACGACCGACGTACCGCCACAGAGCTTACCGAGGCAATGCGCACCCTCAACCCCGATGATCCGGCGCTCTACGACTACGCTCTGTTCGGCATCGGAGTCACTGCCCGCGACATCATAGCTGACAATGGAGAACTGATAATTGAGAACTGATAAAAATGAAAACTCATAACATTGATTTAATCTGACTCATTATGACATCACGTATAATCTCACTCCTGATACTGATAGTGTCATTTGTGGCTCCCGTAAGCACTTCAGCCGCCAAACCTCAGCCCGCAATAGAGATGGCCTCCACATACCACGACTTCGGCACTATCAAAGCCTCCGGCGGACCCGTAACCGCCAGATATGAACTGACAAATACCGGTTCGTCACCGCTGGTCATCATCAACGTGACCAACGGAGGATGCGGCTGCACCACCCCCGAATACCCCAAACAGCCCGTTGCACCGGGCAAAAGCGCCACTATCACCATCACCTTCGACCCCACAGGCCGACGCGGTGAATTCAACCGCGAAGTTAAAGTCAAGACCAACGCCGGCAAGCGTCTCTCACTCCGTTTCAGCGGTGTAGTTGTACCCTAATCCTCCTTACATCACTTACTTATATCATCCCCTATGACCACCTCCCGTTCTCTCAGCCTTATAGCGGCACTCATGCTATGGCTCGGCGCATCAGCCGGAGCTAATGCCCGCTGGACATCGCTCAACCATAACTTCGGTGCATTCAGCGAAGACCTCGGCATGGTAGATTGTGTGTTTACCGCCATAAACACAGGCAACGAACCCCTACAGGTACTCAGTGCGAGAGCCAACTGCGGATGTACCGTACCCGAATACGACCGTCAGCCCATAGCACCCGGCGATACTCTCCATCTGCGCGTCACCTACAACCCTACAGGCCGTCCAGGACGTTTTGACAAGAAGATTTATGTCTATACCAATACCGACGACGATAAATACGTACTCACCATACGCGGCACCGTCATGGGCTCGCAGAACACCATCAAGAGCCGCTATCCCGTGCCCGTAGAAGGGATGAGCATCAACACCACCCTTCTGGCCATGGGCGAGAAAATCAAGGGACGATCCGCATCATCATCGCTACGATGTTATAACACCACCGACTCAGCCCTGGTGCCTGTAGTCGAAAACGTCCCCGCCTACATGAAAGCCGAAGTACGTCCTCCTATGGTGCGCCCCGGTGAACAATTCGTCATATCCCTCACCACATATACCGACAAATGTCCGGAATACGGCATCGTCACCGACACGATCCTCGTCAAGGCCGACGCCGCAAGCGACGTATCCGTACCCGTAACCACCATCATCACTATCAAGGAGGCCTTCACCGACCTTACCCCCGAAGAGCAGGCAAAGGCACCGCGGGCAGCCCTATCGACCGAGATGATTGACTTCGGCCGCGTAAGCCGCAAGGCAGGCGAACTGCGCCAGTCATTTACCGTCACCAACTCCGGAGGCGAAGCACCTCTGCTCATACGCCGTATCTATACACCCGCAAAGGGCGTGAGAGTCATACAGCCCAAGAAGTTCAAGCCTATCCCCAAAGGTAAATCAGAGTCATTCGAGGTAGTCTTCGACCCCTCTCAGATAGAGCCGGGAGAAGTGCTCAACGCACGTACCACCGTGATAACCAACGACCCTGTCAATCCCTCCCAGATTATACGCCTTATCGCTGAGCCTATTGACTGAACGCCCCCGATAAAGCCTCGCGATAAGAGCCTCCCATATATATACATATCAACCTTACCTCCCACCACCATGCAGCATATAGAAAATGATCCCGCCTATAGCGGACTCACCGTCAACTCAGGTGTGGCACAGCCTCCCGTAGTCAACCCCTATCTCAAACCGCGTCGTCGCAAACCCCTCCCCTCGGCCTCAGAAATGGTCGAAGGCATACTCAAAGGTGATGTCACCACCCTCAGCCGTGCCGTCACCCTTGTCGAAAGTCTTTCACCCGCACATCAGGCCGTAGCCCAGGAAATCATCGAGAAGTGCCTTCCCTATTCAGGCAATTCACGCCGCATAGGTATCACAGGTGTGCCCGGTGCAGGTAAAAGCACCTCCATTGACGTATTCGGACTCCATGTGCTCAATAAAGGTGGCAAACTCGCCGTACTGGCCATTGACCCCTCGAGCGAGCGCACCAAAGGCAGTATTCTCGGCGACAAGACACGCATGGAGAAACTCTCTACACATCCCGGAGCATTCATACGCCCAAGCCCCTCGGCCGGTTCGCTCGGAGGTGTGGCACGCAAGACCCGCGAGACCATAGTACTCTGCGAGGCCGCCGGATATGACAATATATTTGTAGAGACCGTAGGTGTAGGTCAGAGCGAGACTGCCGTACACTCCATGGTCGACTTCTTCCTGCTCATACAGCTTGCCGGCACAGGCGACGAACTGCAGGGTATCAAACGCGGCATAATGGAGATGGCCGACGGTATAGTCATAAACAAAGCCGACGGTGACAATATAGACCGTGCCCGACTGGCTCAGGCGCAGTTCCGCAGCGCACTCCATCTCTTCCCCACCCCCGAGTCAGGCTGGAGTCCCGAAGTGCTCACCTATTCAGGCTATTATGAATTGGGCATACCCGAAGTGTGGGACATGATAGACCGCTACTTTGATTTCGTCAAAGCCAACGGATTTTTCGACCGCAAACGCGCCGGACAAGCCCGCTACTGGATGTACGAGACCATTGACGAACAGCTACGCAACAACTTCTACCGTAACCCTCAGGTAGAGCAGCGCCTCGCCTCCCTCGAGCAACAGGTACTATCCAACACCCGCTCCTCCTTCACCGCCGCCCGCGACATACTCGACTTCTACGCCTCCCTCCGCTAAGCCCCAATAAATTCCCCCTACCACAATACATAGAAGAGGCCTTTTATCATGTTAATAATTCAGCCATATTCTATAGCCACGCGGAAGAGCCTCCGGTAGGAGAGAAATTCTTAAATAACACAGCACAATTAACCCTGACCGCAAACACTGTGATCAGGGTTAATTGTTATGATGTGTCATTCTTGGGGGAATGACATATCCTTTTTAGGTCCGTTCTTGATGCGGGTGATGATGACGGCTGTGAGAGTGTAGGTGGCACTGAGCACCCACAGCATGGTGTAGGGAAAGGATTCCTCGGCAAGTGTGGCTCCGTTGGAGTTGATGCGCACAAACGCTTCGACACCCCACGTGGCGGGCACACAGTCGCCAACCAGTCTCCAGAACTCAGGCATAGCGTAGCGGGGCCATGTAATACCCGACAGGAAGAGAAATACCACGGAGGTAAACACAACTACCAGCAGCGATGTCTCACGCTCGGTAACCAGACTGCCGAGAGTAATGCCGAGCATTGACGAGGCTATCAGCAACGGAAGTGCCAGAGCTGCCACATGCCAGGGATTGCACACGTGCGGTAGTGAGAACATTATGGGTACTATATGGAGCATATACAGCAACAGAGGTGCATATATGGTCACATAACACAGCGTCTTGCCCATGACCGTACATAGCGGCCCGGCAGGTATAGCCATCGGGTCATAGCCGCTATTGCGGCGCCTGCGTTCCGATGCGCCACCCGACAACATGGTCACACCCAATATCATACTCTGCTGAAGAATGAGTATAAGTATGGCGGGGATGATAAAGGAGGCAAAACCTTGAGTGACATCGCCCATTATCTCTGCCTCGGAGCTTACCATGGGGGCCGAACTCGTGGCTGTCTCGCCTATCAGTCCGAGAGCATCTATCTTCTCCATCTGTATCTTGGCTCCGTAGGCTATCTGCACATTGGTAAGTGAGAACAGATATGTGCGATAGCGCAGCAATAGTCCCATATCGCTGTAAAAGGGTACTACCGACTGCTCACCATTGCCCAGTTTCTTGGCAAAGTCAGAAGGGATATACATCACGGCGTAGACATCCTTTTCGGCCATGGCACGACGCGCCGCCTGCATGTCGGGGACATAGTTCCACACCTTGATGCCGTCTGTAGCGTCAATCATACGCACGAACTCACGACTTTGAGCCGTGCGACTGTCGTCAACTACCGCCACAGGCAGGTCGCGCAATATCTCAGGATTGTATATCAGCGTGTACACCACCGGGTAGAGCGTGGGCAACGCAAGGAAAAACAGTAGCACCCCGGCATCGGAGAACACAAGGTTGAATTCCCTGCGCCACACCTTGAAGAGGGTTACAAACCATGTAGCTATGTCGCGAAATATCTTCATCAGGGAACGTATATGGGGTTAATATAGCGCTTGCGCAGACGACCTATACGCAACGCCACCATAGCTACAAGCGGGAACAAAAGCAGCCACACATAGTAGAGGCGCGAATAGTAAAGATCTATACCGTTAAGAGCCTGGTCTATATAAATCAGGAAATACCATCGTATAGGCAGCAGGTAGGCGAATATACCTATCGAGCCGTACATGTGGTCGACGGGGAAAGAGAAGCCGGCCACAGAGAATGAAAGTATACCGATGAGCGAGCAGAGTGACAGTGACAGGCGCAGATTGGGTACCACACTACACATCACCACGGCAAACGACTGACAGCCGATCACAAGCAGAAGCATAGCCAGAAGCATATGCCACAGCGGGCAGTTGAGCGGAAAATGCTCGAAACCGAACAGATAGGCCTGCATAAAGAACCCTACCACGGTAAACAGCAATGTCTGCGGGGCAAGCTTACCGAAGAGTGCCACATAGATATTACCACCCGCCACACGCATAGCCTCGACGGATGTGCCGCGCTTAATCTCCTCGCACACGGAGAAGCAGGTGACGAGCAAGACCATCAGGGCCAACAGGCATGGCAGAAATGAATTGCCAAGATATATCGTGTAGTTTGTCCAGGGATTGCCCAACGGATGAGTATAATAAGTCACCGGACTGATAAGCGCCATGGCCTGACCCGGAGTGGCTCCGAGGCTGGTAAGAGTAGTCTGCACCAGTCCGGCTGTAGTGGTCACGGCCGTAGTCTTGAAGCCCTTGAACGAGAGTGTGCCGGGCACAAACACAGTCATATTGGAGTAGTACGTCAGTGTCGGATCCTTACCGGCCATAGCATCGCTCTGAAAACTTTCGGGTATGAGGAAGAACCCGAAGGTCTCCCCGCTCTGCACACGTCTGAGCGCGTCATGATAGGAGAGATCCTTGTATTGGATATCTATCAGTTCGCTTGCGCCGAGATTGCGTGTTACGGTACGTGACAACTGACTGTGGTCAAGATCCACCACCGATACAGGTACCTTCAGCGGCAACCCCTCATTCATCAGGTCGATGAAGTAGAAGCTGAACAGCAGCGGCACTATAAGTATGGCGGTAAGATACATCCTGCGGGAGGCGAGCTGACGCCATCCGCGACACAGCGATCTTATGAGTGGATTTGATGCCAAAACTTTTTCGGATATATGAGTGTGAAGTGTAGGATATTACGGACGATAGATGATGCTCATACCCGGTCGTAGGTCGGGCTGATTCTCTACGGGACGGGCCTTAATCTGGAAGGTACGTGAATCCCAGTCGCCGGTCGACTTGGTGGCATGCCATGTAGCATAGCTTCCGAGGTCGCGCACATAGTATATCTTTACATTTATATCCTTCTTACCCAGACCCGGTACCATTACGGATATCTCGTCACCGAGTTTAAGATCTTTGAGCAGATCCTCACGCACGTTAAAGGTCACCCACTTGTCGCTCACCTTGAGCAGACTCATGATAGGCGCGCCAAGCGACACCAGTTCGCCGGGTTCGGGGTATATCTGATCTATCTGTCCGTCGCAGGGAGCCGTAAGATATTGGTCTTCAAGAAGACTCTCCACCTCGGCCACTCCTCCGCGGGCAACATTGACCATAGCCTGTGCGCTACGCTTGTCCTCGCTCTGTGCTCCCTGAAGCGCCATGTCGAGCTGACTCTGCGCGGCACCTTCACCGGCCACGGCGGCATCATAGGCAGCCTTGGCCTCATCGCGTTTCTGCTCCGAGATAACACCCTGCTTGTACAGCGCCTCCATGCGGTCGTAGGTCTTCTGAGCTATCACGCGCGCGGCGTTGGCCTGAGCCACAAGCTGACGGGCCGTTTGTATTATCTGCGAGCGGGTGCCGGCGTCAATCTTCTGATTTTGAGCGGCAGCCGCTGTTTCCATCGCTTCGGCCTGCATAAGGCGGGCCTCAGCGAGCGAAGAATGGATATGTACCAGAGTATCACCGGCCTTTACCATATCACCCTCCTGTACATAAAACTCGGCGACACGGCCCGGCAGCTTGCCGGAGATACGTACAGAGGTAGCATCAGCCTGCCCCTCGATTATTTCTGCGGGCTGGCGCAACAGACAGAAGCCAACTATAGCCAACACTATCACTACTATAGTTATGCCCAGGAGGCCTGCCATAAGAGCGCGTGACTCTCTTTTTTCTGCATTTTTAGTTTCCATATATGAATGGGGAATATCGTGATTATTATGATCTTAGAGAGTAAGTCGTAAAAATTATTTTATAGCCAATGTACCAAGCACCTTCGAGAGGTATACATCACATAGATGCACGTCAATCTGAGCGTCAATCTTCTCGGAGTTGGCCTTAAGCCAGGCAGTCTGTGCAGCCATTACATTGTCAGTGGTCATCACACCTTCGCGGAATCCGAGGGTAGCCTGACGAAGATTCTCGTCAGCCTTTTCTATATTGGCAAGGGTCATATTATAGGTTCTTACAGCCTCCTGAGCCTTAAAGGCCGACTGTTTTACCTGAAGATCCACCATTTCTTTGGCATCTTCCAGTTCGAGAGCCGCGATGCGCGACTGAGCTTTGGCCGCCTTCAGCTTGTGGTAACTGCCGCCGCCGACATTCCATAGCGGGATAGTCACCATGGCACCCACTGAAAAGCCTCCGTTGAAGCGCTTCTTGAATCCATCGAAGATATTGGGGTTGGAGAAGGAATATGCACCTACGAGCGCCACATTAGGAAGCATCTCGGATAGCGCCACCTTTTCCTTCTGACGATAGATATTAACACCATTTTCAAGAGCACGGAGATCGCTGCGGCGTGCATATACTTTCTCCATATCATAGTTGATGGCTATCTCTGAGCTTAGGTTCAGTTGCTCGGAATCCTCATCTTCCAGAGGGAAAGTAGCGTCAACGGGAAGCCCGCACACCTGGGCCAAAGCCATGCGTGAGAGCACAAGACCGTTATCTACCTTCACGAGATCGACCTGAGCTTGATTGAGTTTGACATCTACCGTAAGAAGGTCACTGCGTGTGGCCACACCCTGTTTCACCATAGCCTCAACGTTGGAGCGGAGAGTATCGAGCAGAGCTACATAACTCACAGCCAGTTTATACTTGGCCTTCAGCGACACCACCTGCCAATAGGCTCCGTCAACGGCATATACCACATTCTCGGCCTCATTGTTATGCATATCCTTTGCTATATTCTCGGCATAGTGGGTAATCTTATTCATGGCTACTATCTTGCCTCCCATATAGATGGGCTGAGTCAGGGTCACAGCGCCGAAGAACACATTGTGTATGTCATAAGTAAGTGCCTCCTTGGGGAGATAGGCCACCTGCTCAGGTATATACTGGCCGTTGGGACCCTTGACGGGTTCGCCTGTGATGGGATTTTTTACGAGACTGAACTCATAGCTCTGGGTCTTGAGATCAAACGACTTGACAGGAAGATATTGGTCGGAGTCAAACATCGATAACTCCTTCTGATTGTACATATATCCTCCGGCAAAGTCTATATTAGGCAGATAGGCTGCGAAGGCCTCCTTCTTTTGCTCGCGTGCCATTACTATCCCTTCGGCCTTCATACGCAGTTTCTTGTTGTTGGCAAGGGCCATGGCACGACATGAGTCAAGGCCCACCGGGGCACCCGCCACGGCAACACCTGCTGGAATATCGTTTGACAGGTCGCTCTGAGCCATAGCCGGGGGAACACAGACCGCTGTAGCCATAGCGACAATACCTGAAAGTATAGCGAATATACGCATTATTTTTACTTGTTATGGTTACTTAATTAAGTCGTAAAAATTATTTTAGAGAGTGTTTGGATTTGAAAGGAAACATACTCTTAGTTAAAACGTGACAGTAGATATACTTGACCACAGCCCTCTCATACCTATGGAGACGGACTGTATATAATAGATACCTCCGAACGGCCACAAAAGTTCGGCGGCAAGTAAAATACTCTATACAAATTTGCCATTAAAGCGTGACTCCACATCACTGACTATCTGACGTATGCTCTGCTCTGCGGTAATGGGACATATCATCAGTACATCGCCGGTGTCGGCCACGATATATCCGTGGAGCCCGCTTGCCACCACAAGTTTCCTGTCGCGCACAGCAAAGATATTACCTGTAGAGTCGTAGGTGAGCACATTGCAGTTCTGAGTCACATTCGAGTCGCGGTTTTTGGGTGAATTGTCATACACCGAACCCCACGTGCCAAGGTCACTCCAACCGAATTCCACCCTCTCGACACATACGTTGTCAGCCTTCTGCATTACACCGTAGTCGATAGATATACGCGGGCACAACCCGAAGTGAGCGTTGATAAAGTCATTCTCGCGGGGAGTACCGAAGCAATCGGCTCCAAGGTCAAGTTCAGCCGCTAAGTCAGGTAGCCAGCGCGCTATCGCCTCCTTGATGACCGACGCCTTCCACAGAAATATTCCTGCATTCCACAGAAACTCTCCGCTGTCAACAAACACTCGTGCCAACTCCAGATCAGGTTTTTCGGTAAAGGTTTTCACCCTGCTGACGTCAGAAGTCACGGGAGACCCTACCTGTATATAACCATAGCCGGTGTCAGGGCGGGTAGGATTCACACCTAAGGTAAGCAGGGCATCATGCTCTTCTATGAATTCAAATCCTCTCAGTACTTCAGCCTCGAACAATCGTTCACGGGTTATGAAGTGATCGCTCGGAGTCACTATCATGGTAGCTTCAGGATCTTTGGCCGCAAGATGATAGGCCGCCCAGGCTATACAGGGAGCCGTGTTGCGACGGTCAGGTTCAAGTAATATCTGCGAAGGATCCAGTTCGGGAAGTTGCTCCTTGACCAGATCAGCATATCGCGCATTGGTCACCACAAGCATATTCTCCATAGGTATGAGCGGAAGCAGACGGTCAACTGTCATTTGTAGCAACGTGCGCCCCGTACCCAATATATCTATAAACTGCTTTGGCATATCAGTGCGACTATAGGGCCAGAAACGGGTACCTATACCCCCGCACATCACCACGCAATACCGGTGCTTATTATCCGGTCGGTTATCATTGATCTTCTCCGCGCCGTGGGGAAGACCTGCCATATCTTGTATACTATTAAGGTCTGTCATAATAAGAATCGGTCAGGAAGGAATTCACTTCACCCCTGTAGCTAATCATTAAAGTGTCCGGCTAAGTTAATGATTTATTTTGACATCACCCATACACCCCCTACCCGAAACACCTCCCGATTAACCAATATCGACCAATATACGCCCCTATAGACCAATTCCTGATAAGCCGGAGGTACTACTGAGACTGTCAGGAGGAACAGTGTTAAGAAAATCCTCAACTGTTTCATAATATTTATAAACGCATGTTATTTATCCGGGTATTATAGTACGTAATTAGCATATTTCGCAGTCGAAAAATCATGTTTCTACCGATTATCATTAGCGTACCGCAATGTTTGGACGTTTGGGAAAAGGTTTGTAACTTTGCCGGCCATTATATCAGAAATTCAGAGTTTTAAGTAAGTCGTAAAAATTATTTTATACTATGTCAACTTATACAGCTACTGACAAGAGCAAGGTGACAACCCGCACACTTGCTGAGATGAAGGCCCGCGGCGAGAAAATCGCCTGCATCACCGCTTACGATTATACTATTGCATCACTGGTTGATGCCGCCGGCATAGATTTCATACTTGTCGGTGACTCGGCAGCGAACGTTATGCTGGGTCACTCTACCACCATACCTATTACTCTCGACGAGATGATTGTGTATGCCAAGGGAGTTGTGCGTGGTGCCAAACGTGCTTTTGTAGTAGTAGATATGCCTTTCGGCACAGTTACCGCCGATGTCAACACGTCGCTTAAGAACGCTATCCGCGTCATACAGCAGTCAGGCGGTGAGGCCGTGAAGATAGAGGGGGGCAGCGAGATAGCTCCCGCTATTGAAGCCATTCTCGCTGCAGGTATTCCCGTTGTAGGCCACCTGGGTCTCACTCCGCAGTCAGTAAACGTGTTTGGCGGATATGCCGTTCGCGCTAAGGAAGAAGAGGAGGCAGCCCGCCTCATAGCCGACGCCAAGATGCTTGATTCACTCGGATGTTGCGCAATTGTGCTTGAGAAAGTTCCCTCAGCCCTTGCCGCAGAAGTGGCCCGCTCAGTCAAGGCTCCCATTATAGGTATAGGTGCAGGAAACGGTGTGGACGGACAGATACTTGTTGTCCAGGATATGTTAGGTATGAACCGTGGCTTCAAGCCGAAATTCCTCCGCCACTATGGTAATCTGGGCGATCTTATCGAGCAGTCTGTCAACTCTTATGTAGGAGATGTAAAGACTGTTGACTTCCCCTCGGCTACCGAGTGCTATTAATATTCAATTTAGGATACGGCACCAAACTGCCGTATCCTACCAATTATCTATCAATAATTTGCGAGTAAGTTCTATAACAAAACGTAATATATTCGTTTGTTTTTCTTACTCATCTGCTATTTTTCTTACTCATCTACTTTAAGGCGATATCAAGTTGAAAGATTTGTCAACCTACTCACGTATAATACGGTTGGGTATACCCATACTTATCGGGCAGGTGGGAATGATAATCGTAGGCTTTGCCGACACTAAGATGGTAGGGCTATACGCCACTGACGCACTTGCCTCGGCCTCGTTTGTCAATAATGTATTCAATGTACCCATACTCGGGTGTCTTGGATTTACCTTTGGCCTGACTCCGCTTATAGGCTCACTATTCTCACAGAAACGTATTACTGACTGCGGCGGTATGGTCAAGGCCGGACTCGTAGTCAATCTCTTCTTCGCCTTGCTGGCCACACTGCTGATGTCAGGGGTCTATTTCGCCCTTCCCTATCTCGGTCAGCCTGAAGAACTGTTGCCTCTCATACGCCCGTATTACATCATTGCCGCCCTTGGGGTGATACCCGTCACGGTGTTCAACGTATTTGCCCAATGGGCCTACGCCATCAACCGTACCAGGCTACCGATGTGGATTATACTCTTCTCCAACGTATTGAATATCTTCGGCAACTGGCTGCTTATATACGGCAATTGGGGTCTGCCCGAACTGGGGCTTACCGGTGCGGGCATATCCACCCTCGTGGCGCGTGTGGTCTGCCCCTTGATTATAATCACCATCTTCTTCCTCAAACATGACTACAGGGAGTATGCCGAGGGTTTCCGCGGCGTAGCTCTGCGCGGGGTGAATCTCCGCAGGGTATTCACCACCTCATGGCCCGTATCGCTGCAGATGATATGCGAGACATGTGCGTTCTCGCTCACAGCCGTTATGGCAGGCTGGATAAGCGCCTTCTCTCTTGCTGCCCTCCAGATAATCCTTATTGTCGGCACCCTCGGATTCTGTATCTATTATTCTATGGCTGCTGCCGTATCAGTGCTGGTGGCCAACGCTAACGGTCTGGGCAATGTAGATGAGATGCGCCGCGTATCATTCTGCGGCTACCGCATCATACTGATGTTCGCCACTTGCTCGTCAACACTCTTTGCCCTCTGGGGCAGTGCGCTTATGCACCAGTTTTCCGACGACCCTCAAGTTCTGGCCATAGCATCCACACTGATAGTGCCTCTGGTGCTCTACCAATACGCCGATGCTACTCAGATATGCTTCGCCAATGCCCTCAGAGGCACCGGACAGGTGATGCCCATGCTATGGATTGCGGTCATAAGCTATCTCATCATAGGCCTACCGTCGACCTACTTCATAGCCTTTACCCTCGACATGTCTACCTACGGCATAGTGCTTTCCTGGTCGGTGAGTCTGGTAGTGGCCGCAGTGCTCTACTACCGGTCGTTTATCCGCGCCACTAAAGCGGTGGCCGCCAAATAGCGACAACCGTCAGGGTAACTGATATAGTAACTGATTTTTTTCGTATATTTGCAGAGATTCGCGACAGAATCATATTTTGCAGAGATTACTAACAAGATATTAAGTATGTCAATAGATAAGATTATAGCCGAAGCCGTAGCACGCGCTGTAAAGGAGCTTTACGGCATAGAAGCCGACGCACAGAGCGTACAGGTAACCACCACCAAGAAAGAATTTGAGGGCAACCTCACTGTAGTAGTGTTCCCCTGGGTGAAGGCTGCCCGCAAGTCGCCCGAGGCCGTAGGCACCGAAATAGGCCAATGGCTTGTAGATAACGAGCCCGCCGTAGACCGCTTCAATGTCATCAAGGGATTTCTCAATCTTGTCATCGAGCCATCATTCTGGTCATCGGTACTCCGCCACATAGAAAACACCCCCGACTTCGGCATCAAACCCGTCACCGAGGATTCACCCTTAGTGATGGTGGAATATTCATCGCCCAATACCAACAAACCTCTCCACCTCGGACACGTGCGCAACAATCTGCTGGGCTACAGCCTCTCGCGCATACTCGCCGCATGTGGCAACCGTGTGGTGAAGACCAATATCGTCAACGACCGAGGCATACATATATGCAAATCCATGCTCGCTTGGAAGAAGTGGGGCGAGGGTGCCACACCCGCCTCATCCGGCAAAAAGGGTGACCACCTCATCGGCGACTTCTACGTGCTCTTCGACAAGCACTACAAAGCGCAGGTCAAGGAACTCATGGCCAAGGGTATGAGCGAGGACGAAGCCAAGGATGCCGCTCCCCTCATGCAGGAAGCCCGCGCAATGCTCCGCGCTTGGGAGGCCAAAGACCCCGAGGTACGTGCTCTGTGGGAAATGATGAACTCATGGGTATACGAAGGCTTCGATGCCACCTACAAGCGTATGGGCGTAGACTTCGATAAAATCTACTACGAGAGCCAGACCTACCTCGAAGGTAAGGAGAAGGTGCTCGAGGGCCTCGAGAAGGGTATGATGTACCGTAAGGAAGACGGTTCAGTATGGGCAGACCTCACCCCCGACGGCCTTGACCACAAACTTCTCCTCCGCTCTGACGGCACATCGGTATACATGACTCAGGACATAGGCACCGCCAAACTCCGCTTTCAGGACTATCCCATCGACAAGATGATCTACGTCGTAGGCAACGAGCAGAACTATCAATGATCTACGTCGTAGGCAACGAGCAGAACTATCACTTCCAGGTACTGGCCCTGCTGCTTGACCGTCTGGGATTCAAGTGGGGCAAGGATCTTGTACACTTCTCATACGGCATGGTAGAGCTCCCCGAAGGCAAGATGAAGAGCCGCGAGGGCACTGTGGTGGATGCCGACGACCTCATGGACGAAATGGTATCNACAGCCCGCACCGTAAGCCAGGAGCTTGGTAAACTTGACGGCTGCACCCCCGAAGAAATCGAGGAAATCACCGAAACAGTTGGTCTCGGAGCGCTCAAATACTTCCTGCTCAAGGTTGACCCCCGCAAGAACATGACCTTCAATCCCAAGGAGTCAATAGACTTCAATGGCAACACCGGCCCCTTCATACAGTACACCTACGCCCGTATCCGTTCGGTGCTCCGTAAGGCCGCAGACGCAGGTCTCACCATCGGAGATTATACGACCGCTCAGCCCGGAGAACGCGAAATCACCCTCATACAGCGCCTCGCCGACTTCCCATCAGTGGTGGAAGAAGCCGGACGCACCTACAGCCCCGCGCTGATAGCCAACTACGTCTACGACACCGTCAAGGAGTACAACCAGTTCTACCACGACTGCTCCATACTCCACGAACAGGACGAGACCAAGCGCTCACTNCGNCTGGCTCTCAGCGATGCCACATCACGCGTNATNAAGACCGGCATGAGCCTCCTCGGCATCAANGTACCCGAACGNATGTAAATTCCTCACCCTACGGATTAAACCTCCGGCCCCTACAGACGTTCTAATAATTATATGAATGTTTAAAACGTAACTTATGGACAACTACAATAACTATCAGCAGCCNCCCATGTACAGGGGNAGCTCATCCATGCCCAACGACCTCACGACACGTGTGTCAGCCGTCATGAAACAGGTGTACTTCAAGATGTTCCTCGGACTTCTTGTCACCGCCTTCATTTCGCTCTGGGCAGCCGCCACTCCCGGCGTCGCTCAGTTCTTCTTCACACACAGCTGGGCAATGTGGATACTGGTCTTTGCCGAACTCGGATTCGTATTCGCCATCGGCAGTTCGGTAACGAAAATGAAAGCCACGCAAGCCACAGTACTTTTCTTCCTCTTCGCTGCCCTCAACGGCCTCACACTCTTCCCCATATTCTACCTCTACACCGGCACATCCATAGCCAAGACATTCTTCATCACCGCCGGCACATTCGGCGCCATGAGTATCTACGGCTATTTCACCACGAGTGACCTCACCAAATGGGGCTCATACCTCATCATGGCCCTCATCGGTCTGATTATCTGCTCCATAGTCAATATCTTCTGGGCAAACTCTACCTTCGATTGGATTATCTCCGGCCTCGGTGTGCTCATCTTCGTGGGCCTCACCGCATGGGACACCCAGCAGGTAAAACGCATGGCTCTCATGGCTCCCGGCGAAGCTACCTCTTCGCTTGCCACTATCGGAGCTCTGAGTCTCTATCTTGATTTCATCAACCTATTCCTTTACCTGCTCCGATTCTTCGGATCACAGCGTGACTGATGGAAAAGAAAGTACTTATAATAGGCGCCGGAGGCTTTATCGGGGGATTCATTGCCCGCGAAAGCCTCCGGCGCGGTTATGACACCTGGTGTGGTGTCCGTGCCTCCACCTCGCGACGCTACCTCAGCGACCCGCGCCTCCACTTCGTAGAACTTGACTACGACACCCCCTCATCCATGGCCCGCGCCATGGCCGAGGCACTTCCGGAAGGGCAGCGCTGGGACTGGATTATCTACAATCTCGGTGCCACGAAGTGCGCCAACTTCGCCGACTTCAACCGTATCAACTACTCCTATCTAATTGACTTCGTCAAGGCCATGCGTGATGCCGACAAAATGCCCTCACGATTTCTATATATGAGTAGTCTGAGCGCACTCGGCCCCGGCGACGAAAAAGGCTACACTCCCCTCACCAACCGCGATATCCCCCAGCCCAATACCCGCTACGGTGTGTCGAAAATCAAGGCCGAAACCTTCCTCGAGACACAGCCCGACATCCCCTGGACCATCTTCCGCCCCACCGGTGTATATGGCCCCCACGAGCAGGACTACCTCATGATGGTCAAATCCATTGACCGCCACTTTGACTTCGGCGTAGGATTTCGTCGTCAGATGCTCACATTCATCTATGTCGAAGACCTCGCGGCAGCCATATTCGACGCCCTCGTCACCGACGCCACACTGCGCCACAAATATATCATATCCGAACCCCGAAGCTACACGCAGAAGGAATTCCGCGCCATCGTTGCCCGCGAACTGGGCGGACGCTGGGTACTCCCCTTGCGTCTACCCATGTGGGCCGTCTATGCCGCTTCGGTAGTGGCCGAGAAATGGGGTGTGATACAGATGAAACCCAGCACCCTCAACCGTGACAAATTCAAGATAATGAAGCAGCGCAACTGGTCGTGCGACATCTCCGACGCAGTGCGCGACTTCGGATTCTCACCCCGATTCTCACTTGAAGAGGGCATACGCGAAACCGTCAAAGCCTACCGACAGTCATGATTTCAGACCCCTCCAACGGACCCGGCAACCGCTATGGGCGCACCCCCGTATGGATGCTCATCGTCATCATCCTGGTGATGCTCCCCGTATTTCAGATGCCTATGCTTCTGGCCACCTGCCCGCCCGACCTCTCCGGCATACGTACCCTCATCTGGGGCTACCCATTCTACGTATTGCTCACCGGATGGCTCGCCTACGTCTCCTACCCCTCGCGACCCGCCATAAGCTGGATACTTCTGGTCATCATGCTCATGAGCCACGCGGCTATCTACATGCTCGTCACAAATCCCGTCTGACCACCTAAAATGGACACGTACATCCACATTATCAACGGCCCAAGCCTCAACCTCATAGGCTCGCGCGAACCCTCAGTCTACGGCACCGTCACAATGGACGACATCATTGCCTCCGTGCGCTCACGCTTTGCCACCCGGGTAGACATCCGCTCCTCGCAGCACAACGGCGAGGGACAGATTATCGACACCCTCCAGGCCTGCGCCGCCGACCCCCAATGCCTCGGAGTCGTCATTAACGCCGGAGCCTACTCCCACACATCGCTTGCCATAGCCGACGCCATACGCGCCATCAACCTCCCCGTNGTCGAAGTACACCTCAGCAACGTATTTGCCCGCGAGCCCATACGTCATCAAGGCCTCGTTGCCGCCGCCTGCCGCGGACTAATCGCCGGCTTCGGTCCCGATAGCTACGCCCTGGCCGTCGANGCCCTCCTCAAATAGCCNNGANAACCATCGTAGCNCNAATNGCTATANTAGCTATNNTAGCTATAATAGCTATAATCCCTCCAATNACTCCAATTCTTCCGATTCTACCAATTCTACCAATGCCCTCCACCTCCATAATGGCCACGCTGACCTACAGCCAGTGTACCCCCGAATTCCTCTCACTCATGANCTCGCGAGGCATGCAGGGAGTGCGCATCAACTCCGCACACGTCACCGGCTCCCAGATGGCCGACATGTGCAGCGNCATACGCTCAGNCGCTCCCACCGCAGTAATACTCACCGACACCAAGGGAGCCGAAGTGCGCACCACCGATGCCCCCATACCCGTAGAATTCCTCGAGGGAGACACCACTNTAGCTCTCTACGCCCCCGATCGCATAACCACCCGCGAAGCCATCTGCCTCAATGCTCCCGACCTCGGCCGCTATCTGCGTCCCGGACAACTGATGACCATTGATGACGGGGCGCTACGCTTCANCATCGAAGCNATTGAGGAAAACACCGATGAACAATATACCGGCTCTGCNGANCGCACCAGACTCCGTCTGCGTGCAATCAACAGCGGCATCCTTGGTCCGCGTAAAAGCGTCAACTTCCCCGGNATAGACCTCCCACATCTCCCCTCCGTCACCGAGAAAGACCGCGAAGCCATCCTCGCCGCCCCCGCAGCAGGCGTTAACATCATAGCCCACTCTTTCGTGCGCACCGCAGCCGACGTCGAAGCTGTGCGCGAAGTGCTNCGCTCCGCCACAGACGATAACTCCTATCCNTCCGACATCCTCGTATACGCCAANATCGAGTGCCGCATGGCCCTTGACCACCTTGATGAGATAATGGATGCNGCCGATGGCATACTCTTCGCCCGAGGCGACCTCGGAGCAGCCGTACCCATCGAACAGATACCCGTCATACAGCAGCAGGTCATGGAGCGCGCCACCCGTCGTGGTCTCCCCGTCATACTCTCCACCCAGATCCTCCAGTCAATGCTCTCATCCGACACCCCCACCCGTGCCGAAGTCACCGACATGTATCTCGGCGTCATTCAGGGAGCCTCATGGATGCTACTCTGCGGCGAGACCGCCCAAGGCAACTACCCCGCCGAATGTATCGACATCATGCGACGCACCATCGANGCTACCACCACCTACCTTCTTCCCCNAGATNNATCAATAGCTCGAAAAGAATAGNTAAAGTAGCTATNNTANCTNNNATNNCTCCNATNNNTCCNATCCNTCCGATTANTCCAATAGCTCTGATTACTCCAATCCCCCCATTATAATTGATGTCCGACACTATTGACGACTACATACTCTCCCACATAGAACCCGAGCCCGACTACCTCCGACAGCTCTACCGACGCACATACCTCACCACCACATACCCCCGCATGTGCTCAGGCCACATTCAGGGTCGCATTCTCGCCATGCTCTCGCGCATGACCGCCCCCCGACGCATCATAGAGCTGGGCACCTTNACCGGTTACTCCGCCCTATGTCTGGCCGAAGGTCTCGTCCCNGGGGGTGAACTCCACACCATAGAGATTGACGACGAATTTGAAGACCGTCTGCTTGACCAGTTCCGCGCCTCACCGTTTGCCGACAGTATCCATCTCCACATCGGCGATGCCCTCCACCTGCTNCCCACTCTTGAGGGTCCATGGGACCTCGCCTTTATTGATGCCAACAAACGCCACTACGTCGATTACTACCGCCTGCTCCTCCCAGCCATGCGACCGGGAGGTATAATACTGGCCGATAACACTCTGTGGAGCGGTAAGATAGCGNCCGACACGCCCCCTACCGACGCACAGTCACGCGGCATAATGGAGTTTAACGACCTCGTGGCCAGCGANCCCCGCGTCACCGTGGNCATGCTNCCTCTGCGCGACGGGCTCACCATCATACGCGTCAACTCTTTTTAACGCCCTATAACATTGCATTTTACATTTTTATCACTAAATTTGTACTCAAATACAGAAACGCGTGGTTCCCACGCCATTATTGCTTCACCCCNCTTATAGGGGTTTCTTCAATTGAAATCATAATTTTTCCTATGACTCTTATATTTAAACATGTAGCAGCTGCAGCTCTGACATGTGCTGCAATGCTGGCCCCGCTCACAGCATCNGCTGTGCCCGCATACCCGGGTCCCATCAAAATGACGCAGCCCGACGGTACGGAAATCACCGTTCTGCTGCGTGGTGACGAACATCACCACATCACTCTCAGTGAGGATGGATACCTTCTCACCAATCGTGACAANACCTACTACTATGCCGATGTAGATCAGAACGGTAACATAGTGTCATCGTCCTACATGGNCAAACCCGTTGCCAAGCGTACAGCTGCCGAACGCAACTTCCTCTCCGGAGTTAACATGGAGAGAGCTTTCAGCATTCTCAGCAGCCAGCGTGAAGCTGTCATGGCCGCCAAGGACCTCACCAATAAGCTCTCTATGCCTGCCACACGCAGCTTAAAGAGCGATGATGACTACAAGGGCTACGGCCTCATGTCATACTCTACATATCCCGTAAAGGGCAAACAGAAGGGCCTCGTAATACTCGTGGAATATCAGGACGTTAAGTTCAATAACTCATACGATCCCCACGACTACTTCAGCCGTATGGTCAACGAAGAGGGCTTCTCCACCAACGGTGGCACCGGTAGTGCCCGCGACTTCTTCCTGGAGTGCTCCGACGGTCAGTTCGATATAGAGTTTGACGTATACGGTCCTGTAACTCTGCCCCATGAACGCGCCTACTACGGTGGTAATGCAGGTCAGAGTTCTACAGGTGGCGACGACATCCGTCCCTGGGAAATGACCATCCACGCCTGTCAGCTCCTCGAAGATGAGGTAGACTTCACTCAATATGACCGCGACAACGACGGCAAGATCGACAACGTATTCGTGTTCTACGCCGGACAGGGCGAAGCCAGCGGCGGCCCCGTAGAATCTGTATGGCCCCATGCCTTCTACGTGTCTACCAAAGGTAACTACAAAGTTGACGGCGTACAGATCGACCGCTATGCCTGCACCAACGAATGGGAAACGCTCTACCGTACTCCCCGCCCTGATGGCGTAGGTACCTTCATCCATGAGTTCTCACACGTAATGGGTCTCCCCGACCTCTACGCTACCTCCTACTCTTCAGCCTTCACTCCCGGTTCATGGTCATGCATGGACCTCGGTTCATACAACAATGAAGGTCGTACTCCCCCCCTGCACGGCATATTCGAGCGCAATGCTTTCGGATGGATGAAACCCACCGAAATCACCGGTGCCCTCAACGGCCGCCTCGAGTCAATCGGCTCTAACCAGGGTTATATCATCAACACCTCACGTCCTCAGGAATTCTTCCTGCTCGAAAACCGTCAGCAGACCAGCTGGGACCGCTATATACCCGGCAACGGTATGCTCATCTGGCACATCTTATACAACTCCAACATCTGGAGCCAGAACACTTGTAACAACAATGCTCTCCTTCAGTACATCGACATCGAAGAAGCCGACGGTGAGCTCACTGAGGCCACCCGTAACAATGACGCATTCCCCGGTCTCGACGGCCAGTTCACCTCGTTTACTGACGAGACCACACCCGGCATGCTCACCTGGAATAAGTTGCCTCTCAACCTCCCCATCACCGATATCGCCCTCAGCAATGGCGTTATCACCTTCAAGGTAGCCGGAGGTAAATCAGAGGTGGCCTCTACCGAAGCCCTCGAGTCAAAGGATATCACCGGCGGAGGCTTTACCGCAGTATGGAAGGCCTCATCAGTCAAGGATGCCACCTATGCTCTCACCGTCTACACCAAGGATAAGTCAGGCAAGGCCGTATACACCCCCGAACTGTTCAACAAGAGCGTTAGCGGTACATCTTATACCACCAACGACCTTGATCCCCTCACCACCTACTACTGGACAATCACCGTTTACGACCCCGAAAGCGACTCCTACAGCGATCCCTCCAACGAGCTTACCTTCACCACCCTCGAAGGCGGTGCAGAGCAGATTCGTCCCGTACTCGCAGCTACCACCGGTATCACTTCCGAGTCGTTCACTATCAACTGGCTCCCCGTGGAAGGCGCCACAGAGTACTACATCAACTTCTTCTCGAAGGCTCCCGTAGCACCTAAGTCAGTGACCACCGGTCTTAACAACTACATAAGCCCCACCTTCTACCTCGACGAAGGATGGACCTCTAACGTAAGGGCCAACTACACCAACGAGAAGTACTGCGGCGAGAGCGTTCCCGCCATGAAGATGCAGGTTGACGGTATGTATATACAGACCCCCGTGCTGAAAGGTTCAAATACCATCCGTAGCCTCTCATTCTGGCATCGCGGTATTACCTCCAACACCTCCAACACCATCATCATCGAAGGCCTTGTAGGTGAAGATTGGGTACGTGTGGCCGAGCTCCCCATATCATACGCTTCATCAGGTGAGACACTGACCGTAAATCACTTCCCCCCCATGGTACAGTCAGCACGCATCAGGTTCTCACGCCTCGTCAACGGCTCACTTTCCCTTGACGACATCACCTACACCTACGCCACCGACGACACCGTTACCCCCATCGCAGGCATGGATGAAGTGACCGTAGCTGCCCCCGCCACATCTCTCAATATGGACAACGTTAAGCCCGGCATCTACTACTTCAATGTTACCGCCCTTAAGGACGGTGTACGCACCCGTACTTCACGCGACCTCTCTATAGAGATCATCAAAGATGCCGCTATTGGCTCTGTAGGTGCTGATACAGCCGCCGACGTAACCATCAATGGCAATACCCTTACCGCAGGTGAAAACGCCGAAGTATACGACACTACAGGCCGTCTTGTAGCCACCGTTGCTGCCGGTCGCTCCATCACCCTCGCTCAGGGCATCTACCTTGTCCACACCGCTACCGCCTCCACCAAGGTAGCCGTAAAATAATCTCTGAAGTAACATACGGGAGTAATTACCTGACAAGCGTAATTACCTAAAGTAACCCTCCCTACTTCATCACTCATAATTGACTTTATCCATCCAAATTGCCGCAGGGCGCATCGCACGATGCGCCCTGCCTTTTTAATCACCCTCCCTCAATCAAAGCCGTGTATCAAAACTTGGTATACCGATCTCAAAGGAGACAATCCGGAGGAAATGCCCCGATACATCGACACACCATCCTCCGGGATGTGCTGAGGATACGTCATTTTGACACTCCCTCATCAAAGCTACGTAACCATCCCCCGATCATCCTTACACACAAAAAAGGCCGCGCGTATGCGCGGCCTAAATCATATACTATGATGAAGTGATTATTACTTCTGGTTCAGGACCTTGATGTTGCGAACAACCTTGCCGTCCTTAACTACGTTAATCACGTATACGCCTGAGTTAGCCAGTGAGATAGCCATGTTCTGGCCGGCAGCGATATTCTGAGCCTTCTGACCAACGAGCTGACCGTTTACGTTGTAAACGTTTACAGTGTAAGCACCGTCGTTATCGAACTCTACGAAGAGTGTACCGTTAACGGTGTAGGCAGCAACACCTTCACCCTCAGCACCAACTACCTCGATAGCATCCTCAACTGGCTTGATGGTGAATACGGGATATTCACGAGCGTCAGAACCGTGTGAGTTCTCAAGGATAAGCTTAACGGTGTAGTCGCCCTTGCGGGGGAGTGAAATCTTGGCAGAACCGGCCTTGTCGTTACCTTCAGCTTCGCTTACGGTAGCGATCTTACGTACTGACCATTCGGGCTTGGTTACCACGGGATAGCTGCTACCACCGATGAAGGGTGAACCGGCCTCGTAGGTAGGTTTGATAGGAGTGGGCTTAGCCTGACCTTCACCGGTAAGGTCAAGGAGGTCATAGTTGCTGAAACGTGCACCGGCCTTAGAACCTACAGCTGCGAAAGTATATGCAGTTTCATCAGCGTCAGATTCGAGATCCCAGTAAGCCATTACATTTTCAGGAAGCTTAGCGGCATCCACACCGGCCATTACCTGCTGAACTTCAGCTTCGGTCATTACGCCGTCCCAAACAACGATGTCGTCGATAACACCGTCATTGAATACGGGTGATGAACCGGCACCACCTGCGAAGTAGAACCACATACCGGTACCGAGCTGTCCCTTGTTGGTTGCTGACCAGAAGGTCTCGAGATCACCGTCCTTACCGTTAAATGATACGATCTTAGGAGTCTGAAGCTTACCGTTGATATAGAGCTTGGCACGGAACTGGTTGCTGGCATTCCATTCAAAGGTGTAAGCGATGTGAGTCCATGCACCGTTAGGAATGGTAACGTTGCTATAGTCATACTTAAGCTCGGGTGAACCATTGGTTGTGCTTGAGCGGAAGGTCATGTTTTCAAGCTGACCTGAACCACCTACATTGAACCAGCACCAACCCCAGTTGTTTACAGGCCATGTAACTGTACGGTCTTCAACACCGAACAGACGTGAGCTGCCTTCGGGGAATTCATACTTAACCCAGTAAGCCATAGAGAAGTTCTTGGCACCGCCCTGGATACCGAGGTCTGACACGGGGCCACCGACAAACTTGTTGTCAATAACGATACCGCGTGATGCAGATCCGTCAGCTTCGCGGCCGGTATAGCCGAGGGTGAACTCATCGTTGATGTTAAAGCTTACCTCAGCATTGTCTGCTTCGGCGTCAACGTCGTTGATAGTGAGCGANTGGATTTCGGGAAGAGCACCGGTAGACTTGGCGGTTACCTGGATGAAGTAAGCGAAGCGAACTTCATCGGCATAACCTTCGTTGATTACGAGGTCATAACCACCGATTTCTGAAAGGCCGTCGCAGGTAAATGATACTGCGTTACCGTTAGAAGAAGCTACCTTCTGGTTATTTGAATTGTAGATAGCCCAGGTTGCAGGAGTGTGCTTGGGGTCAGAGTACTTGACAGTGAATGACTCACCGGGCTTGATTACCTGCTTGTTGATTTCAACATTGTTTGAAGTCTCGTAAGCGGGAGCATCCATCCAGTCTGACCATACGATTTCTGACTCGGAGTCGGTATCAAGTGATACGGCGCTTACACCGAAACGTACCTTCTGCACATTGTCAACATCGGCAGGTACGGCGAAGAGCATGCCGGCCCATGAAGTGGTAAGACCCATGAACTGTTCCTTGCCGTTCTGATACTGAGCATAGAGCTTGAACATCGAAGTGTTAACGTCGTTGTTGTATACAGGTTCGCCGGCAGCCTTGTTGTTGGCCATGTTGAAGATAATCTTACCGTCAACACCGTTCATGTTATATCCAAGAACCTTAGTCTTGTTCTTATCAATAATGGGAGCGGCGGGAGTAGCTGTAGCGCTTGCGCTCTTGATTGAGAGTTCACCAAGGAAGAGTTCGAGGTTTTCGGCATCTTCAAAGTGCAGACCGAGCAGAGCTACGGTAGTGCCGTCGAGACCGTCAACGTCGCCAACCTTAAATGATTTCACTGACCATTCACCATCGTCAGGAGTATTCTCGCTGTTGATGATATTGAGGTCTTCTTCTGAGATAGCATTGAATTCAGCACTTACACCGGTCAATACGAGGTTGACATTGGCAGAACCGCCCATGAGCTTGTAGCGAACTGTGATAACATCACCTTCGTTAAGCTCAAATTCGGTCTTGAAGAGGTGGAGATACTCGCTGTCGGTAGTACCCTTGACTGAGAGACATGAACCGCCTACATAAGCGTCGTCCCAGGTGAATTCAGCCTTAAGGCCGTCTTCTGCTACCTGTTCGGGGGTGTTGCCGAGAAGTTCGGTAGCGAACCAGAAGCGCCAGGTGGGCATGTAGTCCTGTACGCCGATGTTGTACCAGGGGTTGTTGTTCTGGCGTTCGCCCTTCCAGTTGAAGAACTTACCGTTACCGAGGTTGAAGAACGATACGAAGGGTTCGTCAGCGATATCCCAACCGAGAGTTGAGCGGGCGCTCATGAACTGTGACATACCGAACCATTCGGCTGAGGGACCGAGAGAAGTTGTAGCATATACGTCGATACGGTTGGCAGGGTTGCGGTTACCGTTGCTGAACCACTCTTCGAGACGCTGCTGATAGTAGACCTGCTTCTGGTCATCGCGGCTACCGTTGTTGGCGCGAGGAGCCCAGAGATAGTTGAAGTCGTGGGCACCCCAAAGACCAATAGAGTAGTTTGTGGTCTTGTGAGTGAGCCATTCGTTTGCATCCTTACATCCGGCCTGCATGTTCATACCCATGTAGAGGTCACGGCCGTCACGACCGGTACCGGGAAGGTTATTGTTGGTAGTGTTGATGTACCACAGCCATTCGTAGTTTACAAACAGTGATGTACGGGGCTCTGAAGAGTTACCGAAAATATTGAGGTTGCCTGAGTGGAGTGAGCTGTTGAAGTTAATACCACCTGAAGCCACTGTACCGGTGTACCAGATATTCTCGAACTTATCGTTGCCGTAAGTTTCGTGCATATACTTGTAGACCTTACCGTGCATGGTGCTGAGGTTGGTAACTATAGACTGAGTAGTACTGAACTCAGAGTTGTAGTTAAGACCGTCTACACCGTGGTAGTTCAGGAAGGCTGCTACCTTCTTGGCTCCTTCATCGGTCATGAAGTTGGTACCCATGCCTGATACGCAGTTGTACCAGTTGCCTGACAGAGTAGCATTGGGTATGGAAGCCTGACCGGCTACAGCTGTACCGTGCTTGTGGGCAGCGTCAGCGAAGCCGCCGGGAATCCAGCCGTAAGGTGAGATCCAGTCACCGTAGTAGGTAACGTAGGGCCACATTGAGAATACCTCAGAGTCAAATACGCCGTTAGGCAGTGAGCCGGAATGTATACCGTTTACGTCCTTAACGTTGCCGACAGGCACCCACATGAGGAGCTTCTTGTCGTTTGACTCGGTGATGTTTTCGTAAACCTGAGTGTTTACGTTGGTGATGTAGGGTTTGATTTTCACACGTGAGATGAAGAAGTTTTCATCATCCCAGCTTGTGCCGTTAAACTCTGTCACCGTAGGATTGTCAAGGCTCCAGTTGGAGATGACGGTAGGCAGTTGAGCACCGTCAGGCCACGTAATGTAGCCCTCCTTGAGGTACTGTGCACTTGAGCTCAGAGCTACCAGTGCAAAGCCCGACAGGATAAGGGATTTTTTCATAAGTAATCTGATTGGTTAATAATATAATTGGTAATTAATAAAAATCTAAGGTTATTTTTTGGGCCTGACGTGTACCGACTGTGGTGTCGGTACACGTCGGGTCGCTGAGTTTTTTATTTTGCCTCTATTTCAAGGGCGTTAGCCGAGTAATTGAGTGTTACGCCGTCTGACAGTTCTACCACGAAGTTGAAGGTAACGACCTTCTTAGATGCTGACGAGCCCGGAGCCACGGTCAGTGTACCTGACACGACGTTGGCCTTGGCGTTAGAGAGTGTGTAAGTCACGTCGTAGTCAGCCACATCGTAGGTTCCGTCATAACCGGCAGCTGAATTGTAAGCACCGGCGAAGGCTATCAGACCGCCACTCGGCAGACGTACACGCAGGTTCTTACCGCTCTTGGTAAGCTGAAGGTCGGAAGCATTGGTGAATATACCGCTTGCATCAGGAGCAACGACGGTCAGCACACGTTCTACCGATACGTCTGCTACCGATGCCTTAATCTTAGCCTTACCGGCTGAGATACCCTTGACGGTAGCTTGATTGAGGGTACCTTCTACGTTAGTCACGGTAGCAATCGAAGCATCCTCGGTTTCGAATGTTACCTGACGCTCGTTGGGCTCGCCCGACAGAGTCTCTACATTAGTGTTCCATACGGCATCCTGACCGGCAAACACTATCTGTGTGTCATTACGGGTATACGTGATGCTACGGTAGCCATCGGTGATGGTCACGGGAAGCACAAACTCGGGAGCCTGGTTAGAGGTGAAGCGGATATTGGTAGTACCGGGCTTAAGACCTGTGATGGTCAGCTCGTCGCCATTGTACTCGCTGAGTGATATGATTGAGGGGTCGTCAACCACGGGCTTCGGCTTATGAATACCGAATGAGCTCATGGGTATGGTACCCATCTTGATGACAACGGCATTGGCCACACCGGCGATAGTCTCTACGCTGCTGTGAGAGCAGGTGATACTTTCTACGGGGAATTCCTTTACGAAGTCACGCACGTTGATAGTGGCCACGAGCACAGTGTCGGGAGTTACGCAGTGGAACACGGTTGTTCCGGTCTCAAGACCTGCACGCACGGCAAGCACGGCATCGAAACCATTACCTGCACAGTACTCCTGGGTATCGAGAATCTTCATCACGGAATTGCCCTCGACAGCTTCCCAGTGGTAGCACTTGTATGCCTGTTCGATATCTTCCTTGATACCGCCCGACACGTTGATAGCTACGCGGATCGTATCGGTCGAGTTGATGTCGATAGTATTCTCATAGGTATAGGCATACCACATCGACAGCGTGCCCTGCGGAGGACGGCTTCCGAGATAGGGTAGGTCGGCGTAAGCGGGACCATAGAAGGTGGCACCTTCTACGTCAGGTATGATACTTACCTTACATACGCCCTTCACTTCTCCCGCACCTGAACCTACAGCTACTGACATGTAGTGGTCCTGAGCAATCTTACCGGCTGAATAGTGGAGGGTCACCAGACCATGCTTGCGGTCGATAACCACACCGCCGTTTTCACCTACGGGCTCCATACCGTCAAAGTCACACACGGGATCATAGTCGAGCAGAAGCAGGCGGGGCTCTACGGCAAAGATAATCGAGTCATGCTGGATATCCCATACTCGCTTCTCGGTGTAGACAGTGCCATCCTCGGTAACGGGATTCACACCTTCGGGGGCAGCCTTAACGATTGATACATTAGCCACGGCGTAAGCGTCGTTCTCGAGAGTGGCGCGAAGGGTCACCTTCTTGCCCTGAGAACCGTCGCCACAGGTGATGAGCGTTGAGCCGGGGATGCTGTCTTCGAGCACCTCTACGGCTGAAGCGTCATCCACGCTCCATGACACGGGGGTGATGATTTCATCACCGTTGACATTGGTAACACGAGCCGACACACGGGTCGTATCGCCGATATGCATTGAGATATTGGCGGAGGGCGAAAGCTCAATGTATACAGCCTTTGCGCCACTCAGAGTTGCTTCCTCGCTACATCCGGAAAGTCCGGCAATCGTCATGAGAGCCGCTGCCGGAAGCAGAAGGAGCTTTTTGCTATATGATTTCATTCTGAAAAGTCAACTTAGAAGTTTACAGGAATTACATAAGGCGTATTGTTCTCGGGATTGATTTCGCCACGCTCTTCGGTGGGAGTGTCCCAGAACACACGTATCGAGAGATCCTTCTGATCACCTCCGATAGCTTCGCCGAGCGAAGTCATTTCGGCAGTGTTATTGGTCGATACGATCTGAGGTATGCGACGGATCTGCAGTTCGGTGTCAAGACCCATATCGGCCATACCGTTGACCTTCACGGGTATCAGACGGGGATAGCCTGTACGACGGAATGTGGTCCACGCCTCGGCACCCATCGGGAAGTTGGCAATCCACTTCTGTGTGATGATACCTTCGAGACGCTGCTCATCGGTGTTGAACGAATCCCACTTAACGCCGATAGATACTCGGCCGGGGCAGTCATTGTCAGAGTCGTAGGGGTCAGCATAGTTGACTACGGGCAGATTCTCCTGAGCCAGGTATTCGTCGGCCTGAGCGTCGTCAAGACCATACTCATTGAAGCAGTGACGCACACCGGCTTCATAGAAGCTGCGGGCATCGCCACCCATATTCCAGCCGCGGAGAGCACCCTCGGCACGAAGGAACATAGCTTCAGTCACCTTGAAGAAGGGCTGAGGCATATCCTTGATCTGAAGAGTAGCGAAGGGGCTGTAGCCGCCCTTATCCTTTGCTGCGGTATTCTTATTGGTCATCGAGATACCGGCGCGTATGCCATATACATCAGCATCGGCCACGATACCGGTAAGCTTGTTGGCGATAGGATAGGGGTTGGTATCGAACCACACACTCAGCAGGGGGTGCTTGAAGTGCTTCATGATTATCTCCATATTGGCGTTCAGACGAAGATCTGACCAAGTGTTGCCGATAAACCACAGGGCACAACCGCCACCGTTGATGTGATAGTAGGCGATGTCGCGGTCACCCTCGGTGAGCACACCGATAGGATCGTTCACTGCCTCCTCGGCTTTCTCCTTGGCAAGTTCGGGATCGTACTTGACAATATTCATAGCCATACGGAGCTTGATAGAGTTTGCGAACTTCACCCAGCGGCGCCAGTCGCCGTAAGAGATAGTTTTATCGTTTTCTATATCTTCAATGCGGCGTAAGTCGTCCTGTGAAGGCTGACGATCATTGAGAATTTCTACAGCTTCGTCCAGATCTTCAAAAATCTGATTGTATACATCTGCACCCGGTTCGTAAACCAAAGAACGGGCACGTACGCGGTTACGCCAGTCACTAAACGGAGCGGCACCGATGAAGTCGACAACCTCATGACCTACATAGGCCTGAATGATAAGGGCTATGGCACGCCATTCGGGACGGCTGGCCACGATTTCATTCTCGTCATCCTTTGACTTCATGTCCACTGAATAGTGGAGGGCATTGTACGACTGCACGAACACAGTGTTGTCAATCGGACCGCCGAGATAGTCATTGGGGTAAGTGTAGAGAGTAGGCAGAGCGCCACCAAAACCGAAGGTAGCCTTCGAAACAGTCCAATAACCGGCGTAGTTATCGATATTGTTGGCGCGCTGATACTGGTATTTGTGAGGCTGCCAGCTGCCGTCAGGCTCGTGTGAGTAGTTGATCATGAAGGGGATGGCACCGCGGAGCTCCTTTTCGAGGATATCCATGTCGTAGCGGCCTGCGCCGTCCTCCTCTTCATTGTCCTGCTCCTCTTGCTTGCCTATCATCCATGGATATTCCTCCTGAAACTTGTCGCCGCAACTTGTGAGCACTCCCGATGACAGAAGGGATGCTCCGGCTACAAGACCGAGGATGATATGTTTCTTATTCATTATCTTGTGCAATGATTGGGGTAAATAGGGGATTGATTAGAAGTTAAGTTTCAGGGTGATGGCATAGTTGCGCAGAGTGGGGAGCGCATATACATCGATACCCTGCAGACCATTGGCGGCCGTCATGGAGATGTCGGGGTCAACGGGTGAATCCTTATAGATGAAGAATGCATTCTTCACTGAGAACTGTAAGGTCAGGTCCTTGGCCTTGCCGAAGAGTCCGGGGAAGACATAGCTTGCCGAAATGTCGCGCATACGGAAGCTGGTAGCGTTGTACACGTGATCTTCCATGGGAGCTGAACCGATTGTGGTGAAGTAGTTCTCAACGGGGATAGTGCGGCCTGAACCGTCGGGGAGATACATGAGGGGCACCATGTTGCCGGCTGCGTCGAAAGCCTGGAGCTCGGGATTGTTGAGAGCTGCGGCACGTGCGGCTGCGGTGCGCTCTGACAGACCGAAGAGGTCACGCTCGGCTTCGGTATATGACATCACCTTACCACCGATACGACCATCGATAAGGAAGTAAAGGGTAAGATTACGCCAGCTGATGGTATTGCTCCATCCGAGACGATAGGGTGAGGTAGTGTTACCTACATAGGTTGAGTAAGTACCGCTCTCCATTGCAGGACGGGCATCAAGGCCGGTACCTGACACACGGATATTACCTTCGGCGTCGCGGGCAAATGAGTTGACATACAGGTCACCATACTTGCCGCCTTCGATATACTTGATACGGAAGGCGTTGTTACCCATCTCCACAGTGTAGTCACGACCGTCACCGGGGTTGTAGGTCTCGAGAATCTTGTTATCGTTCCAGGAGAAGTTGATGTTTGACTGCCAACGCCAGTCGCGGTTGATAGCCCAGCGATAGCCTGCAGAGAATTCAAAACCGTAATTACGTATCTTACCGGTATTTACGGGCTTACTTTCACCACTGGCTGTGGTGATATACATAAATTGGTTCTTGAGTGTGGAGTTGTAATAGGTAAGGTCTACGTTAAACTTATTATCAAACATCCACATATCGATACCGGTTTCAAATGAAGTTGTGGTTTCCGGCAGAGGATTTTCAAAAGTAGGCGGACGTGATGTCACAGCCCCCGTCGCAAAGTTGAGGGTCTGACGGGCAAAGAGGGTGTTGGGGATAGGGTTACCTACTACTGACCAGCTGCCACGCCACTTCAACTGATTGAGCCAGTCAACGCGCTGGAGGAACTTATCGATAAGCACGTTGGCACCTACCGAGTAGTAGTCAAACGATTTGTAACCCGAACCCTGGGTAAACTGCTGGAATGACTGAGCCCACTCCAGACGGTAGCTACCGTCAATATACACCTTGTCAAATAGGCCTACAGATGCGGTGGCGAACAGAGCCGAGCTCCAGTCCTTGTATCCCCATGAGTCAGAGGCAGCTGCCTGATGAATCTTTATGAGGCTTCCGTCAGGAGCCTTTACCCAGCGGTAGCCGTTGTTTACGGTGAATGCATTGGGAATACCGCAGGTATCGATATTCACACCAACAGACTTACTGCGGTCATAGTGACGGGTAAAGCTACCGCCGACTGCTACATTGACATCAATCTTGTCCTTGAAGCGGTCGTTCCATGTGAGCATGTGGTCGTTGTAAATATCACTTGAGGTATTGTTGCTGCTTGCATACTTACCGGCCACGGTGAGCCATCCTGCGTCATACATACCAGCCCAGGTCTCATCATCGTTCTCATCCTTGAGCATGTCGATGCTCAGACGGGTCTGATACTTGAGGTTCTGCCAGATGGTCCAGTCGAGATTAAGGTTGGCCATGATACGGTCGCGCTTGAGCTCCTTATTATACATGTTGGTCACCCAGAAGGGGTTGTTGAGCGACTTATCGAACCAGTCCCAGGTCTGTACGGGCTGACCGAGCAGCTTGATGTTACCGTCCTCGGGATCTGACACGATAATGTCGTTCATCGTACCTGCATGCTGATAGTGATTGCGGAAGTAACGCACATCGACGTCGGCCGGCATACGGTAGAGAGCGTGCAGAGCGCTGAGGGTCTTACCGGTGTTCGGCGGATTGTTGGTCTTCTGGTGTATCCAGTTAAGGCTGGTGGTGATGTTCACCTTCTTATTGAAGAGTGAGAACGACTCCTTGAGCATCACGTTGTGGCGCATGAACTTATTGTTCTGCATCACGCCCTTCTGGTAGGTATTGTTATAAGAGAAGTAGGTACGTGAGAATTCGTTACCGCCCGAGATGGTGATACCGTTGTTGAGGGTAAGACCTGTCTCGAAGAAGTCCTTGATACCGTCGCGTGTGGTATTCATCATGTAAGGCTTGGAAGCTACTGCGTCGGCTGAACGCTGACCGATGATGGGACCCCATGCACCGAGCACACTTGATTCGCCGGTAAGCAGCTGTGATGTGGCACCGAACATGCGCTGGGTGGTAGGATAATTGGCGATACGGTCTATAGAGGTAGATGACGAGATGTCAACCTTTGCCGATCCGTTAATACCCGACTTGGTAGTGATGACGATCACACCATTGTTAGCAGCCGAACCGTAAAGCGCGGCAGCATTCGGGCCTTTAAGAATGGTCATGTTTTCAATATCTTCGGGGTTGATGGTAGACAGGATATCATCGCTACTGCCACCGCCACCGTTGATGATGCCGTCGACGCCCTGCTGTGTACCCTGGTTGGCCTGCATGGGCACACCATCAAGCACTATCAGAGGCTGGTTGGAACCGAGAATCGAGGTCGAACCGCGAAGCACAATCTTCGAAGCACCACCTCCGGCACCTGAGTTATTAGGCGTGATGGTCAGACCGGCGCTCTTACCCTGAAGAGCATTGATAAAGTTGGTCTCCTTGATACGGGTCACCTCATCGCTCTTGATGGTCTGTGCCGCATAGGTAAGGGTCTTGGCCTCACGGGTAATACCCATGGCGGTCACCACCACTTCGTCAAGCTGCTGGCTGTTGAGGCCGAGATCCACTTCTATGGGAGTGCCGTTCCATACCACCTCCACGGGTGAATAACCTACGGCTGTGATCTGTAGTTTGGCACCCTTCTTCACATTTGCGATCGAGAACTCACCGTCGATATTGGTGGCAGCGGCCTGAGTAGCACTGCCTACCACACGGATACTGGCTCCGATCATGGGGTCGCCAAATTCATCCCTGACGATACCCTTGGCCGTTGTCGAGGTCTGCGCAGCTGCCGCAGCCTGCGGAGCCGGCATCGCATGAGCGAGTTCGGGACAAGCCAATGCACCCATCAGGGAAGCGACTAAGAGTAGTTTGCTAACTGATTTGATTGGTTTAAACATAAGGTATAATTACTGTGATTTGTGTCTGTTACGGTAATAGCAGGCGTATGCAATTAAGATGACAAATATAAAACATTTTAGTCAAATTATAATTAATTTCCCTAAAGTATTTTAATATAGGAAACCGCATACTACACCTGATTTCACACTTCCACGCCCATATATTACTAACTATCAACATTATAACTCAAGTGTTAAAGTTGCAAACATCGAAACTTTAACACTTTACAGCCACACACATAGGACAATAACAACCTTTCCATTTCCTTAAGCGTTGTAAATTCATCTAAGAATGAAATGTTATGGTCTCCCCTATTACTCCTATAGTCAAGACGGCAACCCGTCTGACATTCCGCCCTACAGAACTTTGCGATATCTCCGAAGTACGCCCCTTGTTGTCATACTCACCCTACCGCACATGCGATTTCAGCGTTGGCGGCATATTCATGTGGAGCGACTACTTCCGCTATAGCCACTGCATAGTTGACAACACCCTCTTCATACGCGGTATGAGCGAGGACGACATAACCCGTCCGGCTTTCTCACTCCCCGTCGGTGGCATGCCTCTATCAGAGTCGATACCTATGCTTCTCGATTACTGCGCCGATCACGGGATGCCACTTGAACTGTCGGCCGTTCCGGAGGAGGCTCTGGACGAACTACGCAGACTCGGCGCCACGGAGATTACCGAACTGACCGACTGGAGCGACTATCTGTATGAAGCCCCACGTATGGCCACGTTTGCGGGGAAGAAGCTCAGCAAGAAGCGCAATCACGTCAATCATTTCCACGCTGAGTTTCCTGACGCGATAGTCACACCTCTCACTCCCGATGTTATGAAGGACGTCATGCACTTCTATCAGGCACAATCCGTTGGAGCCGACAAACCGCTGACTGCCGACTATGAGCGCCTGCAGGTACTTGAAGTGCTCAATAAGGCCGAAGTATTCGGATTTGAGGGTTGCGCCGTAATCATCCCCGGACGCGGTGTTGTGGCCTTTACAATGGGCGAGGTTATCGGTGACACGCTTTACTCCCACATCGAAAAGATGGACCACAACGTGGCCGGTGCGGGCGAGATGGTATCAAGCGCCTTCACGTCCTTGATGCTGGAGCGTCACCCCGACCTACAATACGTCAACCGCGAAGAGGACACAGGCGACCTCGGCCTTCGCCAGGCCAAACTCGCCTACCAGCCCCTTCGCCTTCTCCGCAAATACAACGTCTCCTTCTAATCTCCCACCTTAAGACCATACGTAAGTAGTGCATGGTCAGGCCGTGGGCAAACCTAAGGCTTAAAGATGATACATAGATATACAGAATGGCCGCATGTCAGAATTGACACACGGCCATTTATGTGAGACTGTATCATAACTAACATATCCTCCAGCACACCTCGGAATGCCTCCTTGGATAACACTATACATAATTTTGACACAGCTCCTTTTCAATTACTTTGAGCTAAGTAAGTCTTCAAATGATTTTAATGTATCATTAAGTCTGTCATTTAATTTTACGGCTTACTTATAATTATGTGTTATCTCCATGCTCTCATTATACTCATTCTTCATTTTCTCCTTTTTTATCTGACCATTGGAGAGTAACTCATAACTGAGGGTTGTTCCACCACCCTCTCCAAAACGCACTTTCGACGGCAGATTAACGGGAGCCTCACCTAAAAGGCCTGTTATTACTAAAGGAGTTTCAAATATGGCTGAGAACCAAAAGTCAGCATCATACTTCTTAGATACATTAGATATATCAGAGTAGTCGATAATACCATCAGGAGTACCGTCAGAATAGGATACTCTTACCAGGTTACCACCTTCCCAAGTAAATTTAGTCACGTTGTCATTTTTCTGCCAGGAGGTAAGATGGCCATCACTATCATACTGCATTGTATGTATGGTCACTCTGTCGATTGGGCTACTCTCGTCAATCGTCGGATCCTCAGTTTTTGCATTTGTTATAAATCCCTTGGAGTTGACAGTAATGTCTGACCAGACGATATAACCGCCCCATTTTATGGAAAGAGGTGAATAAGTAACAGAGAAATCTTCTTCGCCGAAATACTCACAGGAAGTCACACGATTATTTGAATCATATGTGAATGTATAGAATGTCACTCCATTTATAGACATTGAAGTCAGATTACCGAGTTCTTCAGGTGTGTCAGGCGTGTCAGGCTTTACGGGCACATCAGGGGTAGCGGGGCTATCGGGTTCGTCATCATCTCCACCTCCGCAGGCAGTAAAAGCAAGTGATGCGCAAAGTATACTTAACATGATTGCAGCCAGACGAAAAACAGGTTTAAACATAATGAATGGTATTATTATTTTGAGTTACTATTTATTTTACAAAGGTAGATATAACCTTAGAATTACCCCCCCCATTTGTTAATTATCCTTAAAATCACATTACTATCCCCTAAACCTTTTGAGCGTCCGAAATTATATCTATTAAAATGTAGAATTAAAGCATCTACGAACCATCATTGGGGGGGGGCACGGTGAGGCAGAAAAAAGCAGGCCGTGAGTCAAACAAAATGACTCACGGCCTGAATAGCGTTATGAAGGCGTCAGAGGGCTGACGCGTAGTTTTTAGTCGATTTCTTCGTCGGCTTCGTAGCCACCCATTTCGCGGATAGCGTTCTTCAGCATTACATACTGCTGGAAGAGGTGGTTAACGGGCACTTCACCCTTGGTGTAGTCGTGCATGGGGCTCTTGAGGAAGAAGCTCAGGAAGCGCTGTATGCCGTGGCGGCCGGCGCGGGCAGCGAGGTCGCTCAGGAGCACGAGGTCAAGGCAAAGGGGAGCTGCGAGGATAGAGTCGCGGCAAAGGAAGTTGATCTTGATCTGCATGGGATAGCCCATCCAGCCGAAGATGTCGATGTTATCCCAACCTTCCTTGTTGTCGTTGCGGGGGGGATAGTAGTTGATACGTACCTTGTGGTAGTAGTCAGTGTAGAGATCGGGCTGAGCTTCGGGCACGAGGATTGACTCAAGGGTTGAGAGCTTTGATACCTCCTTGGTGCGGAAGTTGGCGGGTTCGTCGAGCACGAGACCGTCGCGGTTACCGAGGATATTGGTTGAGAACCATCCTGAGAGACCAAGGCAACGGGTGCCGATGATGGGAGCGAAGCCTGACTTCACGAGAGTCTGACCGGTCTTGAAGTCCTTACCGGCGATGGGCATACCGGTCTTTTCGCTGAGTTCCCACATGGCGGGGATGTCTACGGTAGTGTTGGGGGCACCCATGATGAAGGGAGCACCTTCGCTGAGGGCAGCGTAAGCGTAGCACATCGAGGGAGCGATGTGTTCCTTATCGTCGGCCTTCATGGCAGCTTCGAGAGCTTCGAGTGAACCGTGGATCTTTTCGTCAACGGGTACATACACTTCGGTTGAAGCAGCCCAAAGAACTACAACACGGTCGAGATTGTGCTCTTTCTTGAAGTTGCGGATATCTTCGCGGATCTGCTCGGTCATATCCCAGCGATCCTTTACGGTCTTCACGTTGTCACCGTCAAGACGCTTTGCATAGTTGTGGTCGAAGGCGGCCTTCATGGGCACGATCTTCTCGAGCTCGTCCTTAACGGGGTTGATGTCCTTTTCCTTGAGAACTTCGCAGTTGATAGCGCTCTCATAGGCGTTGGCAGGATATACGTCCCAAGCGCCGAACACGATGTCGTTAAGATCAGCGATGGGTACGATTTCGTTATATTTCAGATATTTTTTGTCTTCGCCTTTGCCTACGCGAATCTTGTCATACTGAGTCATTGAACCCACGGGCTTGGCAAGTCCCTTGCGGGCCATGAGCACACCGGTCATAAAGGTAGAGGTAACTGCACCGAGACCTACAACGAGGACACCGAGCTTACCCTCTGCGGGTTTAACTGAAGTTTTGTTCATGATTTTCGGTTAGTGATGGTTTATTATTTTTTTCTAAATTTCAAAGTTGAACCGGAGAGAGCACGGCACGCTCTTCGAGCCTAAAGCCCGAAAATAGCGTGTAAAAGTACGCATACTTTTCCAATTGCAAAATATTTTTTAGTATAATCTTCCCTATTTTTTGTTAACACCAGTTAAATAACAGAGCGGACAGTTATTTTAGGTTAAAACGACAATCGATTATACATGCAATTGTTAACGTATCATAACGCTACGTCAAGTACCTGACTCAGTCGTGATATAGCAGCAGGGTGTGTGACGGCATCTTCATCTGCAGTCCATCCTTTACCCTTAAGCCACGCCACGCGACATCCGATTGACTCGGCGGGCACAATATCCTTCTTGTACGAATCGCCTATGACAAGTACTTCGCCGGGTAGCAGTCCGAGAGCTTCGACTCCGAGGCGGAAAATCTGCGGGTCAGGCTTGCGCACACCTACTACGGCACTCTCGATGATGGTAAGGAAGTAGCGGCGCAGGTCAAAGTCCTCGAGCACACTCTCTACATTGCCGTAGAAGTTTGACACGAGCACCATCGGATAGCGCTCCGACAGAGCCTCCAGTACGGGACGGGCTTCTTCCACACTACTGCGGGCTGCTTCGTAGCAATAGCGGGCTATCTGCTCGGCATACCGTTCTGTGCTACCTTCGGGAAGATGACCGCACTCCACGAGGCGGTCAAGCTCTATACGCATCTTTATAAGGAGAAGGTCATAGAAGTTATGGTGAGGCAGGATATGACGGGTACGGGCCAGTTCGCGTTCGGCGTATACGTATGCTTCGCGGAAGTCCTCTTTGGTAACATCCACACCGGAGTCACGGTAGCCATCCCAGATGACCTCGCTCCAGTGTACACCACGACTGTCAATGGTGCCGCCGTAATCAAATATAATACCCTTCAGGGGAAGCGATTCCACAGGGGCTACAGACTTGAGTGAATCAGTATTTTCCATCCTTAAGTTGTTGGGTAAACATGCGGCAGAAACGTTCATGGCGTACTACCATCATTACTAACAGTCCGTTGAGTACCGTAAGTTCAAAGGCGAAATAGAGCCAAGGCATACCTATGAACAGGGATGTGAAGAGGGCTATGGTACGCCAGTTGAAGGAGAGGATATTGGTATACTTCATCAGGGGCAGGCTCTTCTCGCGGAATGCGTCGCGGAAGCTCTGAGGTATGACTCCCGAGGGGAAGCGCTTACGCAATTCGGCGCGCAAAGCCTGCATGGCGCGGGTGTTTGACTCCTGATTGAGCGTATAATTAGTATAGAATGTCAGAGTGAGTTTCTGCCAGAAATTGGAGCTCCACGACAGAGAAGCGAGTTTGTTACGCAGTTCCTCGCCATTTTCAAGTTCACTGCCCTGCTCTCCCTTGAGGAAATAAAGGTGGAACTGGCGATAATAGTCAGCCATGGCCGCCTGCTTGGCATGGCAGAGACCTGTGACTACAGCCATAAGCCATATCACCCACGGATGCTCCATGAAGAAGAATGAGGTAGCATTTTCACGCAGACATATAGCTATATATATGGTGGCGAACCATATATCACCGCTCAGCCCATCAAGTATGCGCCCAAGACGTGAGTACTGCTTGGTCATACGGGCCAGCTGTCCGTCGGCGCTGTCAAAGGAGTTGGCCCAGATGAGCAGCAGCATACCTATAATGTTAAGCCCGAGGTCGGGATAATAGAACATCACTCCGGCTCCTATGCCGAGGAATATCGAAGCAATAGTTATGGCGTTGGGGGTGACACCAAGTTTGCGTGCCAGACATGCCCACGCGTAGCCTATGGGTCTATAGAAGGCCAGGTCAATATGTTCTTCGGTGTCCATCGACTTAAGTGTGTCGCGATAGCTCACCTTCGGTTGAAGTTCTTTTTCCACTTATTTTGTGCGATACTGTATTATAATTTATTTTTTCCACTCCTTGATAGCTGAGATGACAGCCTTGGCAATATGAGGTGCGGCCTCATTGCGACAGGGAGCAAAGCTGGGCCAATCATTGAAATCGATGATACGTATATCACCGGTGGTCGACACTATGCAGTCGCCCCCATAGACTACCACATCAAGCACATCGGCTGCCGAAGCGCAGATAGACTTCAGATGCTCGAGGTCAAAGGGTAGGCCCTGACTCTTGCCGTTGATGGCTTCATGGCCATACTTGCTGTGACCCTGATCGAAGGGGTAGAACCAGAAGAAGAACGTAGTGCCCCGCACACCGTAGAACTTTATGAGGTCACCTTCGAGATGGCGATTGATCACGGCCCGTTTGATGCCACGCAGGAAGTATTCCTGAAGTACTTCCTGAGCCTCTTCGGGATGACGCACATAGCTCACATCCTCCTTGTGCATGGCATGGAAGTCGCCACGCTTGATCCAACATCCTGTAAACCCGGCTTTCTGCAGGGCTTCCTTCACTCCCTCATCAGTGTTGACCATAAGGCTCTCGGGGTAAGGGATATTGGAGCCGAGAAGTATGCGTGTCATACGCTCGCGGGTGCAGTTCTCTATGCCGAAGCCAGAGTTGATAACCAGTGCTCCCTGTTCCTCACGCTGCTGCAACAGGTGTATGGAGCGCTGCTCACGACACATATTGAGTATGATATCCTCACTGACATCACCGGCTATGAACTGATCCTCGGAGTATATCGTCACCTCACATCCGCGTTTTCTCAGATGATCGGCCACGAGATTGAATATGGCGGCGTCATTGCCTATATGATTGGGAGAGTAAGCTCCGGCGCGCATTATGCCGGCTATCTTTATTTCGGCCATAGAATTTTGGTTATCACTTACTTGTTTATATAGATAAGGGCGAAGAGATGAATGCTTCAGCCTTGGGAATGTCGCCGGCGTGGTCTACGTCTATTATCTTTCCCATGGGATAGGCCCGCAGGTCAAGTCCGGCCTCTACGAGTGCACGCTGATAGTTGCGCATACGGCTCACACCTTTATCCATACACTCTGACAGCACGTCGAGCGAGGCGGGTGCGGTGAGTCCGTAGATGCCTCCGGAGATGAATCGCGCACCGGGCCACGCCTGATCGCGAAAAGCAGTGATACGCATATCGGAGTCTACATCTACATAGAGAGGTTTCTCATCGTCAATATAGTCGGTGACAGCCATGTATCCCTGAGCCTTGTCGTCGGCTTCGAAAGCAGCTATGTAGCGGCGGAAGTCCTCTTCACGGAATATGGTATCAACCGTGGTGAGGCAGAATTTTCCGGGTCCGAACACACGGCTCACTTCATAGAAACTGTGCATGGAGCTGGGTGTAGACTTCACCACAAGATGAAGTTTAACGGGGAGTTCCGGAGCTATGGAGCGCAGATAATCCTGTACCTCGGTCATCTGCTCGTTGACAATGATGCTGAGTCCCGTGGGATTGCAGCGCATGAACATGTCAATGAGCCGGCGTATCATGGGGATACCGTTGAGCCTTACGAGGGGTTTGGGATATTGCACTCCCTCTTGTGCAAGTCGCGAGCCTTCACCGGCAGCTATAATAGCGTAATTCATCTTTCTCGGGGGATTATTCGTCAGTGGATTTGCTGAGGTCAAGCACTACGTTGTCAGACTTGTTTTTCTCCACATACTGTCGGCGCAGCGGGTTGGCGTGTGCCGCATCGTAGCGCTGACGGTTGCGGTAAATGTCTATGGCGGTATAGATGGCCTGGCGCATTGAGTCGGCTTCAGCCTCACCCTTACCGGCTATGTCATAGCCCGTACCGTGGTCGGGTGAAGTGCGCACATAAGGCAGTCCGGCGGTAAAATTTACTCCACCCTCGCAAGCAAGGGTCTTGAAGGGAGCCAACCCCTGGTCATGATACATGGCGAGCACTCCGTCAAATTTATCAAACTGTCCGTGACCGAAGAATCCGTCGGCGGCATAGGGGCCGTAGACACTTATCTTTTTCTTACGGGCTTCCTCCAGAGCGGGAGCTATGTACTGAGTTTCCTCTTCGCCCATCAGGCCTTCCTCGCCGGCATGAGGATTGAGCGCAAGCACAGCTATGCGGGGACGATGTACACCGAAGTCTCGACGCAGTGAGGCATCGAAAGCCACCACCCTGTCAAGCACATTTTCACGGGTAACACTCTCGGCCACCTTTGACAGAGGCACATGAATAGTCACCAGAGCCACACGGGTCACGTCATTGCAGAGCACCATCAGTGCCTTACCCTTCTCAGTTGACCCGGCGTCATCACCATCTGCATCAGGAGCAAGACGAGCTTCGAGGTACTCGGTATGACCTGCAAAACTGAACTCTTCGCTATGGATATTGTGCTTATTGATGGGAGCCGTGACGAGTACATCTATGTTTCCTTCCTTAAGGTCATTCACGGCCGCGTTTAGCGCTGCCAGAGCGGCAGCTCCCGCCGCGGGCGATGACGCACCAGGCTCGGGACGATAGTCCTCGGGAGTCACATTTACGATATTGTACTGATCAGGGCGGCATTCGGCAGCCGAGGCTATCTGAGCGAACTGCACCTGAGGCAGCCCCATAGCCTTGCGGTAAAACGCCGCTATCTTGGCCGAGCCATACACTACGGGAGTACACAGCTCAAGTATACGGTTATCTTCCAAAGCCTTAAGTATCACCTCATAGCCTATGCCGTTAGGGTCGCCCTGGGTGATGCCCACTCTCAGCTTACGGTTATCATTCATGATGGATGTCCGATTGGTATTAATTTATAATTCAGGCAGCTACACTTCCATAGCTCCATTGCAAAGCGCTAAATTACACATTTTCCCCCAACCCCACAAATCGCCATCACCCACCGGCACATACCGAACATCAAAAGTACATACGGATTTGCCATCGCCTCAACAATAAAAACTGTGCTTCTAAAAAGCCATAGGGACTTTCTAAAAGCACAGTTCCTTTTACAGAAGACTGTCTGTATAGTTCAAAGTATACTCACTTTGATACCAACTAAAACTATATTAAGATGGAGTTTTTAGCCAATCCGAAGATTACATCTTAACATCAGAAGAGGTAGGAGCACCCCAATCCGATACAGTACATGAAATAGAGATAGGATTACCAAGAACGGGATCACCGGGCTTGCCATCATAATTAGTCAGATCGGGGGGTACAACGCCGTAACCGTTCGAGAAGTCAAGGGTGTATACATACTTTTTACCTCTCTGGATATTAAATGCTAAGGGAACGGCCACCATAGATGATTCCATAACCGCCTTCATATCCACATCAGTACCCGACTCTGGAAGAGTGGGCAGAAGAACAGTACCGTCTTCATCTTCTATTCTTACCCATAATTTTATATAAGTGCCGGTAGTTGTAGCAGATTTACCATCCCAGGCAGTTGTAGTCTGAGGAATCAGCATAAACGTATTATTCGCCTGATGTATGCTTTTAGCGGTCGATGTCACTTGAGTTTGTTCATCACTTAACATAACACCTTTTCCCGAAATAGTTCCCGTTTCAACCACTTTGAGGTTAGACCATACGGGAGTTCCTGAAGTCAATGTAACATCACCTTGTGTATAGATATTATGTATCCAACAGTCATAAATTGTGATCGAACGTTTATCTGTAGCAGATTTCTTCACACGTATCTCAACAGACGAGAGAAGATGCTGCATAGTAATAGGGACACCGGCTGAGGCCGTCTTTTTATTTGTAGTAACCTTACCCCAGCAGAGGTCTTCCTCCATGAGCGACGTGTCACCACATTTAAAATTGGTTATAGACTGAGCAGTACTTGAAAGATTAAGGGTTCCTGAACTTGCACCGTAAGAACTATTATTCCAAAAATCATGTGAGAACGCATGGAATGTCACATTTTCCTCCTCATTCTTAGGCCAGTAATAGTCTTCACCAGACTTGAAGGCGCCATCAGAAAACGCGAACCGCACCTTATCTATCAATTTTTTAGAACCATCCGCATTAAAAGCCGTAACATACATCTCACTTATATTAGCGGTGGTAACGAGANCCCCACGTGATTCAACCTCAGAGCGGAACTCAATGGGGCGGCCGTTGTAAACATCAGCTACATCATCTTGTGAACATGATGCAAGCGCCATAATAGCAAACACTGAGAGATAACCAGTCTTTTTCATGCTGTTTAGAATTAAATAAAACAAAATGTGAATTAATTATTGATTGAATAANTATTTTTCATCTCTATTNTCACCATCCCATAGGGATGTCTTCGTANATTGGCTCACCCCACTCATCGATCGTAGGTGCCATGCCACCCGAGGTATTTTCCTGAATGTTCTCAGGCAGGTCAAGTCCGTCGATAATGATTTCGCAGTTTCCTGTGGGTGATTCGTGGATCTGCGCCGTCACATCGTGCGACTTTGACCATATGGTACCGTCATTGAGTGCGGCAAACACCGCGATATGATGTTTTCTATCCTTTTGCGCCTCGTCACTACGGCCGCGGCCATATCCGCAATGGCCGATTGTAAGCAACTGTCCGCGTATCGTGGTGTCATNGACATACTCGAAATCAAACGGTATCGTCACCGCCTCGCCTGACACCGATCCGTCGTGTACAAACATNGANCCGGCAGCTCCCGANAATGTCCCTGACATCGACCCGTATCTCTTGAGGTTNGTAACATTNCGGATCTCCACGGTATAATGACATACGGCATCATCGAGATGCATCTCCAGAGTCTGCACTCCGGTATCATAGATCGTAACTCTCAGACCATCATAACGCGCTCTCCACATAGGATCCNTTATAGAAGCGAGACGCTCCTCATCGCCTTCAGGAGCTCGCGACAGATAATCCATTATAGGACTGATGCCGAAATATCCCGAAGTGAAGGTCTGNGTATCGAAAGCATCGCGAAGCCATATCTCAAAGGTCTCGAGATACTCGGTGTTGCGCGCTTTGGCACCGTTGGTCTCGGAGTTGATAGCTATGGCCGTATATGTCCCCGGAGGCACCATTATCCTGCCGCCCTCCCTGCCGGGAAACTCATAGCGCAACGAGCGGCGGCCGTCATCGGGAAACAGGAAGAGACTCATGGATGAAGGGGCGGCATCGGGATAATCGCTCCAGTCGAAGACCACATTCACAGGCTGGCGGTCATGGGCTTCGTGATCCATACACAGGTCCTGCTGATCCATACATCCGGTTGTCACAAAGGTCAGTATACACAGTGCCAGGTATATCATTATCCTTATTCCGACCAAATGGGCCAGCATCTGAAGAAGGAGCATACGGCTTATCATTTTCCGGCCTCCTTTCCGATTATCCACATAAGGGTCACTCCGGCACGGGTCGGACCGAACCAGCGTCTGTTACGACGCGACAACCATACGTTATGACCATCGACATCCGTATATGTATGGTAGCGCCCACCCATGTAGCCGACACCTAACGAAAAATCCACTTGCAGTCGGCGACATATCCTGAGGGTATAACCGTATTCGCCACCGACAGCCCAGGTCGGATAGTGGGCGAATCCGTTTCCAGGCTCTCCGCTGAGATATCCTGTTTTACCAAGACGCAGATCGTATTGCAGAAGCTGGCCGTAGACACCGACATGATGACCGAGCATACGACGGCGGCCGAAATAGTAGCGGCCATAGAGNTCAAAACCTCTTATACGCCAGTAGCGGGTACCGTCCTCACGATTCCACCATGCCAGCATGGCGTTGAGACCCACGCTCCATCTGTCGGAGAAGTTTACTTCGGCTGCCAGATCAGGAATGGCCGCAAGGTCATATAGCATATTCGTGCCTATCCCTATCCAAAGAGGCGATTTTTTTATTGCCGGCATAGCGTCATTGTCGTCGTCTGACAACGGGCACAACGAGTCGGCACTGCTTATAAAAGCATTGCTGACGGCTTCCACGGAATAGCCTGATTCCGACGGATTCTGCTGCTTTACAGACTCACCTGAACGGTGTGTGTGTGNGNGNGNGGGGGGGGGNGTCTTTGTGTGTCTGTGGGGTGGCATTTGACTTTACCAAGGTGAACACATTCAAGAGAAGAGATGGTGATTTACAGATAGAACACAAAAAAAAAACAAAACAAAAACAA
>JAAVDH010000008.1 GCA_014801865.1 Bacteroides sp.
CCAAAGTTGAAGAGGGAGCGATGCGGGCATCGTGACCGATGAAAACTTTGGAAAAGCACCCAAAAGATTCTTTGTGATGAAATCAAAAATTATTCATACTCTTAAGTAATGTAAATTTGATTTAAAAGTAAACATACTCTTAGAACTTATATCCGAAAGAGGTGAGGATACGCATCTGTTTTAATCGCTCAGACGATGAAACCGGAATTGAAATCTCAGGCGTTACCGAAAGTTGTCCTACGTGAAATGATGCACCTCCGTGTATTCTTTTCTCCGACTTGCGGTAGTCCGGGATAGTAGTGTATGAAGCCAGAATACTGATTGACTTGATAATATCGACCTCTGCTCCGACACTGAAGCAGGTTGTATAATCATATTCGCTGTCGTAGTGAGGATTAATCGTAGCGTTAATATGAAGACGTTTCAGAGTGTTGAATTGTCCGCGTATCTTCACGCCTCCGGTTCTCCAGTTACCGCCCCATTCAGTAGATCCGTATATGCCGCCTGAATAGTCAAAGTGGCCTATGGAACCGAGATATGCGGCTTCAAGTTGTATCTGTTGATAGCGCATGCGCTCTGAGAAGAGGCTCTGCTTAAGACGGAAATTCCAATGGTCCTTAAGTGTGTAACCCAAGTATCCGTATCGGGAGTTCTGTAAACCGATTTCTACTTGACCGATGGCTGCGGTGCAAGTTATGACGGTGAGTATGACGGTGAGAAGTATTCGCTTCATGATTTAATATTTAATGTGAGTTAGATCTGTCGTTAATCAATGTAATACATCCAGAAGAGCTGCCGCGAGTTTTTCATAACCCATTGAGGAGAGATGGAGGCGGTCACTGTATAATTCAGGGTCTATCGAAGTGCTGTTACGGTACGTGAAGTCATGATAGACATTGATGTAGGTGATATTGCTATTCCCGGCGATTAGTTGTTGGATGTAGTCGTTGAACCTTATTATTATGTCATTGATATCTTCAGGATCGGATTCCGCATCACGCGGCAATACGCTATAAAGGTAGACATGCTCGGCGCTGAGATTCTCTATGGCATCAAGGTATCTTACAGCGTAATTCTTCAGGGATGCCTCACTATTATATAGCCAATAGTTGTTGGTTCCGATCATGATTACTGCGTTGTGTCCTTTCTGTGTACCGGAAAGAGACTCTATATAATCAATTCCGGCACCGGACACACCGAGATTATAGGTGGTGAACGACGGGAAATACTCCTCCACATCCCAGCGGGCTACAATCGAATCGCCGATAAAGTAGAGGGGGGCTCCGGGATCATCGTTGCAACTGTAGAAAAACGGTGAGATTAACGCTATAATTATCGTAATCCAATATTTCATCTTTTAATATTTCTTAGACGTGTTATTATTGTATCTGTATAAATGTCGGCGCCTGCATTATTTAAATGCATATAGTCATAGAAAAGGGTACTGTCATTATGGAAGCGGTGCATGTGCATGTCGTTCCAGACTTTTATACCATACTCCTCGCCAATTTCAAGCGTGTGAGATATAACCGGATTGTCACATTCCTTGACATACATAGGAGGAAAGAAAATAATCAGGTCTATATCATATCCTTTACAAAGCGAAATAAATTCATGTAAATTGTCGAGTCTTTCCTGCGTAATAGTAGAGTCGGGTGCGATTGCCTCCATTGATGGAAAAGAAGACGGAATAGGTTTGCCGGTGAATCCGTTTTCGCCCTTGATCCCTGACGTGATGAAGTGATAAAGGAGAATACGAAACCAAATGGTATTTAAACGATAGAGATTGGACTTTAAAAAGACGTTCTCTAAGGCGCTGTTCCCATTCATCACCGTGTCAATGTCGGCGATGCCCATATTATAGTATGGAGCTAAGAAATTGTATCGAGTGCCGTTGCCTACTGTGGTTAGATTGTAATCAGCTATACCCAAGAGAACAGTCTTGGGCTTATGAGGTTGCTGAAGCACGGCCTTCAGTATTGTAAGGTAAAATGGGAATGTCTGGCCGTTTGCACCTCCGTTAAAGGAGGAAATATGCAGTGAGTCTTCGAGAGTTTTGGTGTTGACACTATTAAGCGCAACCGAGCTGCCGAGTACCAGTATATCACTTGTATTGTGGCGCATCACCTGTTCTATTGGCTCATAGTCGCCCGGAAGACTGTGATGTCTTATATACCGTCCGAATGACCATCCGAGAGTGATATCCACCAGTGCCACCAGTGCCACAACGCTGACTATCCATATAATTAATCTTCTCATAATCCGGATGATTTAGAATTGAAAATATATGAATTGGCCTCCGTGAAATGTTGCACAAAGCAATATCACAATGACGAGCGTAGCGGTCGTCAACACGTCTCTTGTCAAAATACGATTGCTATAGGTCGTGTTGTTATGGACAACTTCTGGTCCATTAGTAGTGTTTGTGAGCGATGTACGTTGTTCCCCTGATATATTCTGACGTTCTGAAATGAGTTGTCGTTCCGATAGTATCTCCTTTATCATAAGAGCTACTATAAGAATCAAGGGTAGAATTATGGCCGGTTTGCCGTCTCCATTGAATAACATCCCATGGTCAGTAGCCATCTTCCTGAGAGCTAAGAATGCGTCAGACACGCTGTTAGCTCGAAAAAATACCCATCCTATCATTACAAGACAGAATGTGGTGAGTATAGAGATTAAAGTTGTTAAGCAATTTTGAGTTACAGTTGTTAAGCAATTTTGAGGCAGGGTCAGCCATTTAATCTTGGCTCTTATGGAGTGAACTATCTGTAAGACACCATGATAGGCACCCCACAGCACAAAAGTCCAATTTGCACCATGCCACAGTCCGCTCACAAGAAAAGTGATAAAAAGATTGCGTTTGTGCTTGATTGATGAACATCTGTTGCCTCCAAGCGGAATATAGAGATAATCACTAAACCATGTCGATAACGATATGTGCCATCTCCTCCAAAAATCTTTTACAGAAGTGGCCAGGTATGGCTGGCGGAAATTCTGCATAAGTGAGAATCCGATGCATCGTGCTGTGCCGATGGCAATCAACGAATATCCGCAGAAGTCACAGAAAATTTGGAATGTGAAGAAGAATGTAGCCAAGAGTATTGAGGTGCCGTTGTGCATAGGTATATTGTTGTACACGGCATCGACATACGGTGAAACATTGTCGGCTATACACAACTTCATAAAATAGCCCCAGGTCATGGTCTTCAGTCCGGAGATTACGTTATACTGATTGAAAAAGTGAGGCTTGTGAAATTGTGGTAAAAGGTTTGAGGCACGCTCAATAGGGCCGGCGACAAGTTGAGGAAAGAATGATACGAATAAGGCATAGGTCATGAGGCTTTTTTCTGCCTTTAGAGTTCCGCGATATACATCTATGGAATATCCTACGGCCTGGAATGTATAGAATGATATGCCCACAGGAAGAAGTAGCTCAAAACTTGGCACATACATACTTATTCCAAGATGGGATAGAGCATCATGAACTGATGTCGTAATAAAACCGAAGTATTTGAAGATGAAGAGTATAAGGAAGTTGACTGTCAGGCAAACGGTGAGGATGAGTTTTTTTCGATCAGTAAATTTTTCCATCAAGAGTCCGCAGCCCCAGGTAGTAACTGAGGAGAAGGCGATGAGAAGGGCATACATTGGTTCCCAGTTCATGTAGAAATAGTAGCTCGCCACGAGCAGAAACGAGTTTCTAAACCGGTTCGGAAGAAACCAGTAGAATAGTACTACGAGTGGGAAGAATATGACGAATCCTAATGAGTTAAAGAGCATACTATTTTCAGCGTCTTAATGTATTAGCTTCAGCGGGCGTACCCGGTTAGTTGCAAAGGTAGTGTTTTTTTTCGGGTTGAGAGTAAGGTTGGCGGATAGTTAGGGTGTTTGCGGTTGGTCGTGGCGGTTAAGGGCGATGGATGGTGAGGTAGAGGGGGCGGTAGGTGAGGGAGGTGACTCCGGAGCGCATGATGGCCATGGCGCTGCGTGTTGATTCGGCATGGTCGGCGGAGAGGGAGTTGACTCCCGTGGCTTTGAGGTGGGCAAGCAGTTGGCGGGAAGTCTCGAAAGTGAGTGTGATGGTATCGGTAGTCACGCTGAAAGTCAGTGGTGTAGAGGTTGACAGCTCTTCAAGCAGATGGATGTAGGCCTGCGGCCCGGGGGTGAGGAGCGGACGTGGCAACATGGCTCGTAGCTCGGGGAAATTGTCGGGAGCGAAGGTGGAGAGTACGGCAGTGCCTCCGGGACGAAGCACACGCACCACATGGGTGATGAAGCGCAGCGGGGAGTTGAACCACTGCATGACAGATGAGGCAAGTATTATATCGCAGGATGCGTCGGGAAGCTGACGGATAAGTGTCTCGGCATCGGCTATCACGTGACGTCCCGGGAGGTCGGTGGATATGTGTGATATGTCGCAGAGCGTCAGTTCGCAATCTTCGGGGAGGGTTGGCGCATAGATGCGCGTCAGGAGGCCTGCACCGACTCCGAATTCAAGGCAAACACGTGGGAGTGAGTCAGTGTCGGAGTGGGTGAGGGCGGGAATGAATGAGGCTACTTTTTCGGCTATAAGGCGCTGTGCCGTGGCACTGGTGGAATATGTCGTAGAGCCGCTTTTGGCGAAGCGTCGTGCCACCAATTCTTTGTCAATCAGCAGGCAGTCAATCAGTGTGGTGAAGTCGGGCATGTGCGCTCCCTTGACGGTGAGATGTGGCACATGACCTTCCCAGGCTGCCAACTGATTGGCCGTGGGGATTATGGCGTCACTATCGGAGATAACGGCCAGGTCCCAAACCTGATGAAGGCTGGTGAGCCAGGTGGAAGACGCCGCAGCCAGCGAAGTAGTGGGGCCGGCTGCACGTATGGCTCTCAGCTCCTCGGTAAGAGTGTGGAGTGTGCGGGTGCGTTCAAGCGATGACGGGCCTCCGCACATGCGTCGGTCAAACTTGCGCAGAGTGCGTGAAGCGGCCGGGTCTGATACGGATTCGGCCTCGGAAGCGAGACTGGCGAGAGTGCCTTCGAAAATAGCAGTAGGGATACCCGTGAGGTCATCGACGGGAGTAATAGTGCCGTTGATGGCTATGCGCGTGGTGAATCGCAGAGCGGGATGGGACGCGATGAAGCGAGTAGCTACGGGCACTCCAAACGACCATGCCACCACACAAATCTCCTCGTAACTCTCAAGGCGGCGAAGCGTAGCGGAATCGGTAGACTCGGAGGTGTAGTCACACACCGTCATGAGATCATAGCCGGCAGGTGCGCAGTGGTCAAACCACGCATGTTCGGCACTCCACCCGCCGAAGAATAGCAGCAGGCGGTGGGATCCGCAGTCGTGTCGCAGCGAGAAAGTCATAAGTAAGTCTTCAGAGTGATGAGTTATGAAGTGAGGTGAGGGCCGAGGAAAGGCGCGTAATGTCAGCGGAGGTCATGCCGGCACTGAGGCTTATGCGCAGACGTTCCGTGCCGGGGGGCACGGTGGGAGTGCGTATGGGCAGCACCTTTATATCATGGTCGAGCAGAGCACGTGACAGAGCGAGCGCCTTATCTGCCGAACCAACTATGACGGGCAATATATGAGAGGGGGTCAGTTGAGCCGGAAGTATGGGCGCGAGCGAGGAGGCAAGCTGTGCGGAGAGCTGTCGCAGGTGGGTGCGCTCTGTATTCATCTCCACTATGTGGCGGAGTATGAATGAAGTCCATGCGGCATTGAGCGGCGGCAGGGCTGTGGAGAAGATGAAGCTGCGTGAACGATTGAGTGCAAAGTCGCGCAGAGCCTTATCGCTCACGGCACAGAAAGCCCCCATAGAGGCACACGCCTTACCGAAGGTGCCGACGAGGATATCTACATCATCGTACCATGATGTGCCGTGGCACACTCCGAGTCCTGTAGGGCCACAGACTCCTACGGCGTGAGCTTCGTCAACGTATAGCAGAGCATTGGGCGTGGAGTGGCGCAGAGCCGCAATCTCTTCAAGCAGTGAGGTATCTCCGTCCATACTATATACCGATTCTACCACTATAAGCACACGGTCGTATTCGGCAGCATTGCGACGCAGCAGTTGCTCGAGATGCGCTACGTCATTATGGCGAAAACGCATGAAGCGAGCCTTGCTCAACACCATGCCGTCAATTATGCTTGCATGAACCAGTCGGTCGGCCAAAATCAGTGTAGATCCCTCAGCCAAGGCAGATATGAGCCCTATATTTGCGTGGTAGCCACTGTTGAACAGCAACGCGGGGCGCCCGTAAAGATCGGTGAGCAGATTCTCCAGTTCCTCATAGTGGCGCTGTGTCGAGGCAAGCAGACGCGAAGCCGATGAGGTGAGCGGGATGGTCAATGCTCCCTCCTGTGCGTAAAATTCCTCCTGCAGGTCGGCGCGGGCGGCCAGCCCCAGGTAGTCGTTGGTGGAGAAATCAAGCAGGTCTGTCCTCGCCGTACTGTCGGCGGGGATAGAGCGTAGATTGCCTGAGTCGGCCAGTTTGGTGAGGATATCTGTATAGCGTCGCATGGGTGGGGTTATTGGAGGGTAGGGAGGATGGAGAGCATCTCGGTGCAGAGGCGGGTGAGCTGTTCGTCAGTGATTACGTAGGGGGGCATCACGTAGACATTCTTTCCGAAGGGGCGCACCCATATTCCGCGTTCCACACACTGTCGCTGAAATTCCCCGAGGTTTACAGGATTCTTCATCTCCACCACGCCTATGGAGCCGAGCACTCTGACTTCGGCCACATTGTCGAATTCGCGTGCGGGAGCAAGCAGCCGGTTGAGCATAGATTCGATATGCGCCACCCGTGAGGCCATATCCTGTTCGTCAAGCAGTCGCAGCGACTCTATAGCTACGGCGCAGGCCAAGGGATTGCCCATAAATGTGGGGCCATGCATCATCACTCCGGCTTCGCCACGCGATATGGTATCGGCTACCTCGCGAGTGGTGAGCACGGCGCTCATTGTCATATATCCCGCGGTAAGTCCTTTGCCGATGAGCATTATATCGGGCTCTACTCCGGCGTGTTCCCATGCGAAACGGCGTCCGGTGCGCCAGAATCCGGTAGCTATCTCGTCAAATATCAGGTAAAGACCGTAACGGTCACACAGTTTGCGAGCCTCGCGCAGATACTGAGGATGATAGAAACGCATGCCTCCCGCACCCTGAACAATAGGCTCGAGAATAAGAGCCGCCAACTCATCGTGGTGCTCGCGTATGATATTTTCGAGTGAAGAAATCGCATCTTCACGCCACTCTCCGTCAAAAGCCACCGAAGGAGCTTCGGCAAAGTAGCGTATGGGAAGTGCCGAACCGAAGGCACCGTGCATACCTGTCACGGGGTCGCATACACTCATAGCGTTCCATGTATCGCCGTGATAGCCCGAGCGGATAGTGACGAAATTGGTTTTCTTGTGGCTGCCGCTTCGTGCCACGGAGGCCTGAACGGCCATCTTCATGGCTACTTCCGTAGCCACCGATCCGGAGTCGGCATAAAATATATTGTGCATTGACGGCGGCGCCATCTCAAGCAGCATCTTGCCAAGCGTAATAGCTGGCTGATGTGTGAGTCCACCGAACATCACGTGACTCATCTTATTTAGCTGGTCAGTGGCGGCTTTGTTGATGCGCGGATGGTTGTAGCCGTGGATAACGCACCACCATGATGACATACCGTCAATGAGTGTGGTGCCGTCAATGAGGCGTATCAGACATCCTTCGGCCGAGTCTACCATGTAAGTGGGCAGAGGGTCGATAGTAGAAGTATAGGGATGCCACAGGTGTTCGCGGTCAAATGCGTCGTGGAGTTCGGACATGGATTTATGCTGGGGTTTATGCCGGAGAGTAAGCAATGATTAGCTCATGATTCTATTCTGCAAAATTAGTCATTTCCCGCGCTCTGTGTGCAATGTGTCACAGCGGGGAGGAAAAAATGTCAGTCCTATGTGAATAGCGCAGGGTTTGGCATAGGGTTTGCAAGATGAAATTAATGGGGTAAAAACGCCAAATGTGAATAATCATTTATGGCGTGATATTTTCAGGCCGATGATTGTTATACCTGCAGACAGATCAAAGAGACCCCCGATTAATTACAGACAAAAAATAAAATTAAATATAATCCCGTATGGAAACTAATAACAATGAGACTGTGGGAGCCCGCAAGGGTTCCATCGGTGTAACCACCGAAAACATATTCCCTGTAATCAAGAAATTTCTCTACAGCGATCATGAGATATTTCTGCGTGAGCTGGTGTCCAATGCCGTAGACGCCACTCAGAAACTTAAGACCCTCTCGTCATTCGGCGAGTATAAGGGTGAACTCGGTGACATGGCAGTAAGGGTAAAGGTAGACCCCGAAGCCGGTACCCTCACCGTGAGTGACCATGGCATAGGCATGACGGCCGAAGATATCGACAAATATATCAATCAGATAGCTTTCTCCGGCGCTGAAGAATTTCTTGAAAAATATAAGGACAACGCCAACTCTATCATCGGACACTTCGGCCTGGGATTCTACTCAGCCTTTATGGTAGCCAAGAAAGTAGAGATACGTTCACTCTCTTACAAAGAGGGAGCAGAGGCCGTGAAATGGGAGTGTGACGGTTCGCCCGAGTACACTATGGAGAAGACCGAAAAGTCTGACCGAGGTACGGATATCGTGCTCTATATCGATGACGAGAACAAGAAGTTCCTGCAACAGGGAGAGATAGACTCGCTGCTTAAGAAATACTGCCGTTTCCTCCCCGTACCAGTTATCTCGGGTATGGAACAGGAGTGGAAGGATGGCAAATACGTAGATACCGACCGCGAAAAGGTAGTCAATGCCACCGAACCTCTGTGGACCCGCAAACCCTCGGAACTTACCGATGAGGATTACCGCACCTTCTATCATGAGCTCTATCCCGGTCAGGAAGACCCTCTGTTCTGGATACACCTCAATGTAGACTACCCCTTCACACTGACGGGTATTCTTTTCTTCCCCAAGATTAAGAACAACTTCGAGATAGCAAAGAACCGCATACAGCTCTATTGCAACCAGGTATATGTCACCGACTCAGTAGAGGGTGTCGTGCCTGAATTCATGACCCTGCTCCAGGGCGTTATCGACTCACCCGATATACCTCTGAATGTGTCGCGAAGCTACCTGCAGGCCGACTCGGCTGTGAAGAAAATCTCAGGCTACATTACCAAGAAGGTATCGTCACGTCTGGAAGAAATCTTCAAGGCTGACCGCGCCGACTTCGAGAAAAAGTGGGATGACATAAAGATATTTATCGAATATGGCATGCTCACCGATGAAAAGTTCTGTGACGCGGCCATGAAGTTCTATCTCCTTAAGGATACCGACGACAAATACTACACTCTGTCCGAATACCGCACCCTCGTCGAGGCTACTCAGACCGACAAGGATGGTAATGTGGTATACCTCTATGCCAACAACAAGACAGCACAGTATACTTACATACAGGATGCTGTGGCCAAGGGCTACAACGTGCTGCTCATGGACGGACAGCTCGACAGCCACCTGATAGGTCTGCTTGAGTCGAAGATAGAGAAGACCCGCTTTGTGAGAGTTGACTCAGACGTGGTGGACAATCTTATACCCTCGGCTGATAAAAAGGCCGTGGAGCTCAGCAATGTGGAGCGTGATATGCTCACCACCCTCTACCGCTCACAGATACCTTCGGTAGAAAAGAGCGAGTTTCTCGTATCGTTCGAGGCTCTGTCACCTGAGGCCAACCCTGTACTCATAACCCAAAACGAGTATATGCGACGCATGAAGGAGATGGCCGCCATGCAGCCCGGTATGTCATTCTATTCCGAACTTCCCGACAGCTACAACCTCATAGTCAACACCGAACACCCCATAATAAAGAAAATCAAGGAGGGTGCCGATTCCAAGGTGCTCGACTCAATGGAGGAGATGGCCAAGAGCATTGAAGAGAAGAACAGCGCCATACAGGCTCTGCGCGACACCGTAAAGGACAAGGGTGCCGATGTCAAGCTCTCTGACGAGGATCAGGGCAAGGTCACCAACCTTGAGAACGAGGTTACCCACCTGCGTAAGGAGGAGAATCGTATAGTGAGCGACTATGCTGCCTCACAGCCTCTGGTAAAACAGGTGATAGACCTCGCGCTTCTGGCCAACGGTCTGCTAAAGGGCGAGGCGCTGAACGCATTTATCCGTCGTTCGGTAAATCTCCTTTGATTACGGAAAAATTTCCTGAAAATCAGGTTTTGAAAAAAGAAAATAATTAAATTTGCAAGCGAGTGTGTGCGGCTTAGTCCGCATACACTTAGTAACCACAGAACAAGTTCCAAAAATTAAGTACTATAATTATGTCTAAAGTAACAGTTGTGGGCGCCGGCAACGTAGGCGCTACATGTGCAAATGTGTTGGTAACCCGTAGCATGGCCGACGAGGTAGTGCTCATTGACATCAAAGAAGGTGTTGCTGAAGGTAAGGCAATGGACATCATGCAGACCGCCAGCATCCTTAACCTCAACACCAAGCTCACCGGTGTGACCAATGACTACGAGAAGACCGCAAACTCTGACGTAGTGGTAATCACCTCAGGTGTGCCCCGTAAGCCCGGTATGACCCGCGAAGAGCTCATCGGTGTTAACGCCGGTATCGTTAAGTCAGTTACTGAAAACGTACTCAAATATTCTCCCAACTGTGTAATCATCTGCGTGGCCAACCCCATGGACACCATGACCTACCTGATTCACAAGATCAGCGGTCTGCCCAAGAACCGTATTATCGGTATGGGTGGTGCTCTTGACAGCGCCCGCTTCAAATACTTCCTCAGCATTGCCTTAGGTGCCAACCCCACCGAAGTAGAAGGCATCGTTATCGGCGGTCACGGTGACACCACCATGATACCTCTGACCCGCTACGCTGCTTACCGCGGTGTTCCCGCTACCAACTACCTCCCCGCTGATCAGCTCGCCAAGGTTGCTGCTGACACCATGGTNGGTGGTGCTACCCTTACCAAGCTCCTCGGCACNTCAGCCTGGATGGCTCCCGGTGCTGCCGCAGCTCAGATGGTAGCCGCTGTTGTAAGCGACCAGAAGAAGCTCATCAGCTGCTCATGCCTCCTCGACGGCGAATATGGCGAAAAGGACCTCTGCATCGGTGTTCCCGCTANCATCGGCCGCAACGNTATCGAGAAGANCGTAAGCTTCGACCTCAACGATGAGGANAAGGAACTCTTCCGCAAGAGCGCTGAGGCTGTACANAAGACCAACTCAGCCCTTCCCTGCTAATCAAGGGTNGGACGACATCCTCTATATATAATATAAGAGCGTCAAAATAAAGAGAGGGCCGTGTTTCAAGACTGATGCACGGCCTTCTTTGTTAGTACTTAATAACNCATCTCTCTTAAGTAAGTCTTCAAAATTATTTTAATGTATCACCAAGTAAGTCATTTAACTATCTTCGGCGCCTTTTCGGTGCTTTTCACTCTCTGCCTCAGTTGTGTAGCTCGCTACACGCCTTCGCCATCAAGCGAAAATCATNNGAAAATACCCTCGAAGATAGTATAAAATAATTTTTACGACTTACTTAACGAATTAATCATCTCTCTAAANAAGTATCTCTCTATGAAAAAGATAACCGTATTGATAGCTGCCGCNGCAATGACTATCGGTNTTCAGCTCCAGGCCTGCAACAATGGCAAAACCGTCGAGGCTGAAAACGCTACAGAAACCACAACCGAAGCCACAACCGAAGCCGCTACGACAGCCGAGGCCGAGGATGCAGTGGAGGAATTCACCTCTTCATCGGTATTGCCCGATAAGACCGATGTNCCNATCGTTATAGACTTCAACGCCGTGTGGTGTGGCCCCTGNCAGTANTTCAAGCCNNTATTCCANGAGNNNGCNGCNGANTATAAGGGTAAGGCACGCTTCATTTCGGTGAATGTAGACAACAATCGNGAACTGGCCATGAAGTTTAAGGTCCGCTCCATACCTCAGATTACCATCGTGCGCCCCGACGGTCAGGTGGTNAGCACCGTAGGTGCNATGGAGAAGGCCGACTTCGAGAAGTTCCTTAAAGANAATCTGTAAACCCTGTTATGACGCCNGTCAGTTTTGTATCACTTGGTCCCGGAGGNCTGGATAGTGTCACNGTAGGTGCGGTAAAGACACTTGCGGAGAGTACNCGCGTGGTGTGTGCCGGCTCACGTTGCAANGCTATCGTAAGCGAGGTGCCGGGGGTGGATGCCGCCGNTGTGGAGGTGTGGGATATACCCATGACCTCNGAAGCCTCTTCGGCCTACGAGCGTCTGGCTGATTATGTGGCCGACCTGTATAGCCGCGGAGAGCGAGTGGCNGTGACTGTGGAGGGCGATATGAGCATTTACTCGTCGATGCACTATGTGATGGATATGCTTGCCGACAGTGGTGTGGAGGTACGGGCNGTGGCCGGAGTACCCGCGCTTGCCGCCGCATCTGCCGTGGCCGGTCTGCATCTCGTGAAACATGACGAACGNNTGACGGTAATTCCCGGCAATGCTACCGCNATGGANCTNAACGACCTTNTNGAGGAGGGGAGTGCCATAGTGGTGATGAAGGCTTCGCGATGCCGCGAGGCGTTTATGGAGCTGCTGGCTCACNGTCCGCGCCTGGAGTTTTATTATCTTGAGTCGGTGGGTACCCCGCAGGAGTATNTGACCTCTCAGGCCGAAGANCTCTATGAGCGTCGCTTCCCTTACTTTTCGATAATACTCATACCNGCGCAAGCCTGATAAACAGTTTCTTAATGAACGGAGATAAGAACATAGTGCCNGGAATACTGATAGCCGCCCCCTCGTCGGGAAGCGGTAAGACTACATTGAGCCGCGGCATTATGGCGGCTCTCAGGGCACGTGGACTGACGGTACAACCCTTTAAATGCGGNCCCGACTATATTGANACCAAATATCACGGGGCGGCTTGTGGACGCGCGTCGGTCAATCTCGACCTCTTTATGGCCACTGATGAGCATGTGCGCGGCCTCTATAACCATTATACTTCACTCTCCGACCCNGACTGTGGCGGCCGCCGTTGTGATGTGGCCGTCGTGGAGGGTATGATGGGACTGTATGACGGTTATANGCGCGGCGANGGNTCATCNGCCGCTGTGGCCATGACGCTCGGATTGCCGGTAGTGCTGGTCGTTGATGCCCGTTCTACAGGATTCTCNGTNGCCCCCCTGCTGAAGGGCATGAAGGAATTTGACCACAGNCTTGAGGTGGCAGGCGTGATATTCAATCGCGTAGGCTCGGAGCGTCATGCCGCCATGATGCGCGAGGCCGCCGAGGCCGCCGNAGTGGAGTGTCTGGGATGTGTGCCCCGCTGCAGCGANGTGGAGCAGGCATCGCGCTACCTGGGNCTTGACTTCGACCGCTCAGCCGTAGAGGATGGGCTGGNGATATTGGCCGACATCATACGGCGCCATGTCGATCTTGANCGCCTGCTGGAGATAATGCATCTCCCGGCACATGTGAGNGCTGATGACGCACCCGCATGGGCTAAAGGCTCCAAAGACCATAAAGACTCCAAAGACTATGAGGNGCTTGATGAGGCGCCCNGGAGAGTCATNGCCGTGGCCTTTAATAATGAGTCGTTCTCGTTTGTTTACCGTGAACACCTTGATATGCTCGCCCGCTACGGTAGGGTAGTGACGTTTGATCCCGAGGCCGATGAAGTAATACCCCCCGGCACTGAACTTTTGTATCTCCCCGGAGGTTATCCCGAGAGACATGCCGAGGCTCTGGAGGCTGCCGCGAAGTGTCGCGGGTCAATCAGAGAATATGCCGCCAGCGGAGGCCGTATAATAGCCGAGTGCGGCGGAATGATGTATCTCTGCGGCAGTATGCTGCTCGATGGTGAACCTGCGTCTGCGGAGATGGTGGGTGTGCTTCCTATGGAAGTCACGGCCCGAAAGACCGACAGAAGACTGAGACTCGGGTATCGTAGCGTGATGTTTGATGACAGGCTGTACGGCGCGGAGTTGCGCGGCCATGAGTTTCACTACACGCGGCTTACCGACCCTGACCGTATTCCATCGGCTGCCACGGTTACTGATGCGCGCGGTGCAGAGGTGGATTCACCGATATACCTCACAGGCTCGACGGTGGCGTCATATACTCATCTTTATTGGGGTATGTGTGATCTGCCCGGTATGCTGATAAATGACTTTAAACAGAATTAATAGCTGACTATGAAACAAATATATACCCATACCGGCGATGAGGGCACCACCGGACTTCGCGGAAACTTCAGAGTGCCCAAAGATCATGCCCGCATAGAGGCCAACGGCACTCTCGACGAACTGAGTTGTCAGTTAGGAGTGGTGAGAGCCAACCCGGATGCTCCCGAGGAGATGCGCAACATGATTCATGAGGTGCAGAAGATGCTCATGATGCTCATGGGGCAGGTGGCCATACCCGCCGGAAGCGATATAGCACCCGCCGACAGCAAGGTGTTTGACGACATGACCGCACGCATGGAGGCCGAGATAGACCGCATCAAGGAGCAGGGTGTGCCGGCGAGCTTCACCATGCCAGGCAGTTCCCCGCTCGAGGCGCAACTGCATGTGGCGCGAGCCGTGGCCCGCAGAGCCGAGCGCAGACTGTGGACCGTGCATGCCGCAGAACCGGTAGACACGGCCATGATACGCCTTATCAACCGCCTGTCAGATCTTCTCTACAGCTATACGCTCATAGCCTGATAGGCATGGAAGATGAGGGGCGCTTCATGTGACGATTAAAATCACCCGAAAAAATCGTAGTACGGGATAAAAAAGATTCTGCAACTTACTTATTTCAAAATAAAGGAGTATATTTGTTGTGCAGAGATTTTTCTCCTCAATACATCTAAGAATCATTAACTAAAATAAAAGTATATACCGATTATGGAAAACGAAGAATTACTGAAATCTGTCGTTGCCAAAGCTCAGACATGGCTGGGCGACGCATATGATGAAGAGACCCGCAAGGAGGTGAAGCGCATGCTTGACGCCGAAGATAAGACCGAGCTGATCGATGCCTTCTATCGTGATCTGGAGTTTGGTACAGGCGGTCTGCGCGGCATCATGGGTGCCGGTACAAACCGTATGAACATATACACCGTGGGTGCTGCCACTCAGGGTCTGGCCAACTACCTCAAGGAGGTGTTCAAGGATCTGCCGGAGATAGCAGTGGCCGTAGGTCACGACGTGCGCAACAATTCACGTCGCTTCGCTGAAATCGTTGCTGACATTTTCTCAGCCAACGGTATCAAGGTGTATCTCTTTGACTCGTTCCGTCCTACCCCCGAACTGTCATACGCCATCCGTCACTTCAACTGCCAGAGCGGTGTGAACATCACTGCCTCGCATAACCCCAAGGAGTATAACGGATATAAGGCTTACTGGGCCGACGGTGCACAGATTATCGCTCCCCACGATGTCAACATCATTGACTACGTGACCCGTATCAAGGGTGTAGATGAGATTCGCTTCAACGGTGACCCCTCGAAGATACAGATTATCGGTGAGGACGTGGACAAGGCTTTCCTGGCCGACATCAAGGGTCTGCAACTCAGCCCCGAGAGCATACAGCGCCACAAGGACATGAAGATCGTGTACACTCCTATCCACGGTACAGGCGTGACCCTCATCCCCGAGTCGCTGCGTAACTATGGCTTCACAAATATCATCCATGTGGACGAACAGGATGTGCCCTCGGGCGACTTCCCCACTGTAGAATCTCCCAACCCCGAAGTGCCCTCAGCTATGGCCATGGGTATCGCCAAGGCTAAGGAAGTAGGTGCCGACGTGGTATTTGCCTCTGACCCTGACGCTGACCGTATAGGTTGTGTGGTACGTACCGGTGAGGGTGAGTACACTCTGCTCAACGGTAATCAGATAGTGATGATACTTCTCAACTATATCATGACCCGTAATGCCGAACTCGGCAAACTCACCGGTAATGAATATATCGTGAAGACCATCGTGACCACCGAGACTATCAAGTCAATCGCCGAGAAGAACAACATACGTATGTTTGACTGCTATACCGGATTTAAATGGATTGCAGCCGTGATACGTGACCATGAGGGTGTGGCCCGCTACCTCGGAGGCGGTGAGGAGAGCTACGGCTTCCTGGCCGAGGACTTCGTGCGCGATAAGGACGCAGTGAGCGCCGTGAGCCTCATGGCCGAGGCCGCCGCTTGGGCTAAGGATAAGGGCATGAACTATATGCAGATGCTTCAGGATATTTACGTGAAGTATGGCTTCTCACGCGAGGCAGGTATCTCAGTGGTGCGTAAGGGTAAGACCGGTGCCGAGGAGATTCAGGCCATGATGAAGAACTTCCGCGAGAATCCTCCCAAGCAGATCGGCGGTAGCCTCGTGGAGGTTATCAAGGATTACGGCACACTGACGCTGACCGACGTGGCAAAGGGTACCACCGAGAAGATGGATATGCCTACCACCAGCAATGTGCTTCAGTACTTCACTGCCGACGGTACCAAGATTTCGGTTCGTCCCTCAGGTACAGAGCCTAAGATTAAGTTCTACATAGAGGTGAAGGGTCAAATGAACTCAGCCGCCGACTATGAGAAGGCTACAGCCGAGGCCGATGCCAAGATAGAAGTGGTCAAGAAGGACCTCGGTATCGCCTAAGAGAGTATTTGAATTTAAATCCTTTTAGTACAAAGAGGGTTTTCAAAATAGTATAAGGCCGTGTGTCATGTTTTCTGACACATGGCCTTATTTGTGTAATTACGGATGTCGGAAGGTTAAAAAATGCTTATGTTTGGCGATAATTGATTATCTTTGTGGAGTCGCAAGTTTGGTTGTATCAACGCGGCTATCATATTTTCGCTATTCTCTCCGTAAGGATATATGTCACATCTCTCTCCTTATTCTCCGCATCCCGGCTCAGTGAAAGAGGGCCTTATGTCTAATATTAATTTTCAACGTAAGATACTCTACGGTAGTAAATACATGTCGGCTTTGTGTGCGCGGTTGATATCCGTGTGCAGAGCCGTGTGTGTACTGTCGTCTGTGGTGTTGTCAGGGGTTGTGCCGCAGGTTATGTCGGCCGGAAATCTGGAATATATGCCGCTGAAGATGTATCCCGGTGAGTGTTCCGTAAGGGCTAGGACGGAAGGAAAGGTGTCGGACGACGGTTTCCTGATAGACCATCCGGTAGAAACGTCCGGGGAAGTGGAGATGCTTCGTTCGGTAGACATAGCCGGCGCGACATATCGCGTGACCGAGGTGGCGTGGGGTGCCTTTGAGGGGTGTGATGTAGGTGTGCTGAGACTTCCGGGAAGCATAACGGAGGTAGGGACACTGGCCTTCGCACGAGCAAAGGGTGATGTGACGGTGACGGGTTCGGTGGACGTGATAGGCCATTATGCCTTTGCCGAAGTCACGGGAAGCGTGAAGATAAATGAGGGCGTAAGATATATCTGCGATAATGCTTTCGGGGGATATAAGCCAGACAGAGGCCGTGGGTCGGACGCCATACTGGTGTTACCGTCTACGGTAGAATCGGTAGGTCGTAATATCCTCGGAAATAGCCTTGGTGGAAGTGAGGACGCGAGGGTAGATACCCTGCAATGTCATGCTATAGAACCACCGATGGTGGAAATAGGCGCGGATGGCGACTATGACTTGTTTGAAAATATGGAGTCATACCGCAGGGTAGTTCTGTGTGTGCCCGACGGGAGTGTAGAGAGTTATCGTTCGGCTCCGGGATGGAGTAAGTTCGCGGAGATCAGTGTACTGTCGGCGGCGGGTATTGAAAGTGTCATAGCTGAGGCAGATATTGAGATAGGTGTCAGAGATGGGATGTGTGTGATCGTGAGTAGCGATACGCGGCCTATACCGGTGAAGATATACTCTCTGGAAGGACGACAGGTATATTTCGGTCACGACCGTGAGATAGCGCTCAGGACGGGTGTTTATGTGGTACGCGCGGCTACGACTACGGCTAAAATCGCAGTAAAGTAGACGGAATTTAGCCTAATGGCGCTGTGAGGCGTAAAGTGTAGCAGAAAGGCTGAATTTTGACAAGAATTGCCATTAAATCTGCGAGAAAAATACAATGAGGTGTTGGTGGAGTGGATTCTAATACATACCTTTGCTATCGTTATATCAGTTACGCACAACTTACGTCATAAATCACATTTGTCACTTTATGAAGAAATCTTACAAAATTTTGTTCACGGCCTTTATAACCGTAGTTATGACGGCTTTGTCATGTAAGGGCGCCTCAGGTTTTTCATCGCTTGAAGACTTCGCCGGACGATATAATTGGGACTACTTCGGCCTCAATGGCAGTTACGGCGAGCAGCATGACCAGCTCATTATAGAGATAACCGATGCTGCTACGGGTGAGGTGAGTATATCGGGCTTTCCTCTTGCGCAGAAATTTACAGTGTCGGCTACGGTAGATATCGAGGCCGGCATCGTGACCATCACCAACAAGCAGTATCTTGGGCTGGATTCCGATCTTGACCCGACTTATTTCTATTTCAAGCGTCTTGGTGATGACGGTGCGGTGATAGACGGTGCGGTAGAGGAGAGTGCCGTGACGGCTGATATCGAAGGCACTTCTATCGTGTGGGCCGAGGATATCGTGTGGGCTATCGGTGATCCCGCCCATGAAAAGAACGGATGGTGGATATGTTCCCGTAACAATGTGCTCACTCATGTTCTTAAGGTTGATGCACGTGACGGATGGAAAGAGTATTGCAACGGTACTTTCGTCGATGGCTGGCTGCTGCGTGCTGTCGGATTTGACCCTGAGGCAAAGGCATGGACCGTGGCTGTGGAGCAGAACGAGGAGATACCTTATCTGTTCAAGATAGTTGACCCGTATCGCAATCAGTATTCACCCCTTAAGGATACGTCAAAGGAGGCGGGATGCATCATATTCAGTGTAAAGGACCCCGACTATGTAGAGGTGTTACCCGAGGTGTACTCAGGGTTTAATAGTGGCTCAAATAAGGTGAATTGCCTTAATGTCGAGGGTTATTACGGGATGCTTAACTATACGCATGATTTTGTGATAAAGACTTTCGAGATAACACCTTCGTCAGTGGAAAACGGCAATGTTGTGCATTTCAGGAACTGTCGTGTCAACTGGGCCGGTATACTTAACACTCTCAATGTGACCAAGGGCGATATGATAGGACGCCTCGTTCTCGAGAAACCCCTCATCGGCGGTGATGATCCGCTGCCCGGCGCAGTGACTACAGTTGAGGCCGATACCGATGCTGCTCCGGAGTACTTCAACCTCCAGGGTGTGCGCGTTAACAATCCCTCCGATGGCATATATATCGTACGCCGCGGCCATAGCGTATCGAAAGAATACATCAAGTGAGTAAGGAAGAATAAATGAACAAATAATATAACGTATATGAAGAAATTTTACACTCTTGCTTTAGCGGCGGCAACAGCCGCGACGTCATGGGCTGCCACAGAAGTTGGCGCAGTGAATCATGAAGTGGTAAAGACGGAAAATGCTACCGTCAATGCTTCAGTGCTTAAGGCCGCTTCGATTTCATCGGCTCAGGATCTTGTGGGTACTTATGCATGGAATTATGTCAGCCTGCTTGATGAGGATAAAGGACCTCAGCAGTCAGAGATTCAGATACTCGTTTATGACGGTATGGCTGAAGGCGATGTACTTCTCCAGTTGCCTCAGGGCTATCTCGAAGGTAAGGTCGACGTAGAGGCCGGTACCATTACTATTCTTTCTAACCAGTATATAACCCTTAAGGACAATTGGCAGCCGATATATTTCTATGTCAAGGCTCGCGATGCTGAGGGAAATATCCTCCCCGGAGCTGCTGCTGAGAGTACTGTAGGCACGATTGACGGGTATACCATTACATTCCCTGAGGAAACAATTTGGGCAATGGGTAATCCCAATAGTGAAAACGATGACTATATGTTTCTTGGCGAAGCCAATAAACTTGTAAATCTTGCCGGAGGGGGTGACGGTGACGATGATGATGACTTTGAGGCGGGTTGGACTGACTATTGCACCGGTAAATTTATCGACGGATGGATTATTTGCGCCTACTACAATATGGACGCTGATGACAACAAGACATACTACGATCCCCAGGAATGGCCCTGGGAAGTGACCGTGCAGCAGAATGACAGCGATCCCAATCTCTTCCGTATATATGATCCGTATAATGCCTCGACACGTCCTCTCAACTTCGGCTCAGGTGAAAAGGGAGCCATAGTGTTCAGTATCGAAGACCCCGACTGTGTGCTCGTGTACCCCGATATATATAGTGGCTACACCCTGCAGGGTATGGGTATAAACTGCTTTAACCTCGCGGGTTTCTATGCCTCGCTGGGCTATGACAAGGAGTATATCGAATCCAATATCGAAGATTACCATAAGTCATACGTAGGAGAAAACATAGTTTACTTCAACCAGTGTCGTTTAAACTATCCCGGCTATACCGATCAGGCAATCGCGTGGCCCGACCGTGTTGACGCCATGTGCGGTAGCATCACTATGCCTACTCCCGCAGCGGCTCTTGAGAATGTGTCGGCCGAAACTGAGGATGCTCCCGCCGAGTACTTCAACCTTCAGGGTGTACCTGTCGGCAATCCCGCGAACGGCAACATCTACATCGTGCGCCGTGGCACCACGTCCTCAAAAATCCTGCTGAAGTAACATCACTCCCCACCCTCAGTCATAGAGAAAAACATAAATAGGCCGTGCGTCCCAACCGGATGCACGGCCTATTTATGTTGAGTTCCGTTAATAGTAGCAGTTTTTGAATTAAGTATGTTGTGTTTTTGGCTGTTTTGAAGTGCCGTATTATTAAAGATCCGGTGCGTGTATGTTATCTAAGTTTTCCATCAGGAGTAAATCTTGAAGGTAGAGGAACCAGTTGTAATCTAAGAAATTTCATGTATGACGTTCTTTTTGTCTCGTTAAGTTGACTATTGATAGAATCATAGGAATCATAGTATCTTCTTCCTCTGTTTATTATTTTCAGAGTAGAGTCATTACCTATCTCTATGGGTAGTGGATTAAGAGAAGGAGGGAAGGTATCGGGAGATAGGTGGGATATCTTCTCACTCAATCTTTTTTGCCAGGTTTCTATTGATGCATTTGTGCTATCTGTTTTAAAGAAGTGACATTTTCCTTTTATTAAAACTACACCTACATCTTCAGTCATTTCGCATAGGAACTTCTTAAGTTGAATACCTTCGGTTGTGAGATTTATTGATTTCTGATTTTTATCAATTTTAAAAACCAATGTTCCAAGTAATCCTGTAAAGCTATATGGATAGCTTATAAAAATGGTTTCGTTTGTATTTGTCTGAACAGGGTATAGACCAGGAGAGACCTCGTTTAGCACAATATAGATTGAGTCCCCATGAATATTCCATGTCCCTTGTCCAGGTTCTATATAATAAGGATTAGGAGGTATCCCCTTCCCCAGATATTTGATTAAAAATGAAGCGGTATTATCTTTCCTTAGTTCTAAACACATGTACTCAATAGCGTGTCTTTTTAAGATACGTCTGTCGGCTCTCTTATGGTAATCCATAGTATATACTCCCTCTATATTCGTGTTACATTCTGTAGACGTTGAAAAAGGGAATGTATTAGTTACAGAGACTAAAAATAGTATTGAAAGAAGTAATTGTTTCATTTCGTATGCTTAATCTGTATTGTTATCTTGTTCTTTTTAATGGGAGATGTGCGTAGATTCTCCTACCTCAAGTTGTGCCGCATGGGTAAGTTCATGTAATATAGCCACAAACCTTATCAAACAAATTTATTTTCATGAATAGGATTTTATAGGTTAATAGTAGTAGTGGTAGCCATAATACGGGTACGGTATGCTGAGAAAATAATATTCCATTAGTTTTTCGTATGACTTCCTGTCATCCGGAGCCAAATAGGAATTAATCGAATCATAATGTAGTTTGCCTTGTCTGATTATTTTTATTGTAGAGTCACGTCCGATTTCTATAGGACGAGGATTAATATCACGAGGGTATTTATCTGGATGGAGTTGCATCATTCTCTTACTCAGTCTTTCTTGCCAGGTTTGTATAGAGTCGTTATCAGATTTAATAAAACTACACTCCCCGTTCATTATAAAGTAACCAAAAAAGGATTCTGTTGATTCACATATGAAATTTTGAAGCACAATTTTGGGTGCGGTTAAGATGACTCTATCATTTATTCTCCTTATCTTTAGAATCATCTCTCCTATTAGACCAAACTGGCTGTAAGGATAACTGATATAATGGCTGTAGCCATATTTAGTCTTGATGGGATATAGGGCCGGTGAAATCTCGTCAAGTACGATAGAGACGTTATCGCCTTCTATTCTCCAAGTGCCTTGACCAATTGTGTGGCCCCAATTATCATTAGGTATAATTGAAGTTATAGCTCTGAATAATGCGATACTATCTTCACGTAATTCTATAGTCATTGAGAATCTCCGCCTGCTTCCTTTTTTGATATTCTTTCTTAGAACACCTTGATTGCTTCGCATATAATTATCAAAAATATATACTCCCTCAATATCGGCATGGGTTATCCCTGTTTTTTCAGAATGGCTTTTGGAATCTGATGCAAGTATACTTGCACTGATTGTATAAGCTAATAGGATAAATAATACTATCAGACGTTTCATAATATGACTTTATTAGTTCTAAATTGTCTGCGGTTGATCAAGATGATTATAAGTTATAGAGACGATATCACGTGTGCCATCTACACTGACATTGCCGTTTGCATCGTATGATATATCTCATGTACCCTCTTCACCTATACCTGTACCTGTACGCCCTTCATAGGCTGCCCCTGCGAACTTGCTCCTATGGCTGTCAGTTGGTTGCCAGAACGCATGTAATACAGTTCTTCGTGAGACCCGTAGGTGCGGACTGTACCTAAAGTTTTCATTGGTGGGTGTGATGATTGGTCTGCAAATATAAGTGTTTATTATACAATGTGCAACAGTGTTGATGGGATTCCTTTTCTTTTGTGGATGAGTGAAAATGCAGGTGGTGAAAGGGGAATGGGGGTGGATTGGTGGTAATTGGCGGTTTTTTTGTAAATTTGCGAAAAATTACCCTTATATGAATATTCTGGAACTGAGCGAACAGGAGATTATCCGCCGTGGTAGTCTTGAAGAGCTTCGCAATCGTGGCATAGAGCCGTATCCGGCAGCCGAGTATGTAGTTACCGGTCATGCCGATGAGATAAAGGCAACGTTTGTTGACGATGCTCCCGTGAGAGAGGTCACCGTTGCAGGTCGTATAATGAGCCGCCGTATCATGGGCAAGGCTTCATTTATCGAACTTCAGGATTCAACGGGCCGCATACAGGTGTATGTGGGTCGCGATGAGATATGCCCCGGTGATGATAAGGATATGTATAATGTAGTGCTGAAGAAGCTGCTTGATATCGGTGACTTTATCGGTGTGAAGGGCTATGTGTTCCGCACTCAGATGGGCGAAATCACTGTGCACGCCCAGGAGCTTACGGTGCTCGGCAAGTCGCTGCGTCCGCTGCCTATCGTTAAGGTGAAGGACGGTGTGACATACGACGCCTTTGATGATCCCGAGCTTCGCTACCGTCGCCGCTATGTAGACCTGGTGGTCAATGACGGTGTTAAGGAGATATTCATCAAGCGCACTAAGGTGTACAACTCCATGCGCAACTTCTTCAACGACCATGGCTACATGGAAGTGGAGACTCCCATCCTTCAGTCCATTCCCGGCGGTGCATCGGCACGTCCGTTTGTCACTCACCATAACGCTCTGGATATACCGCTGTATCTGCGTATAGCCGATGAACTATATCTCAAACGCCTCATTGTTGGCGGTTTTGAGGGCGTATACGAGTTCTCGAAGAATTTCCGCAACGAGGGTATGGACCGCACACATAATCCTGAGTTTACGGCTATGGAAATTTATGTGGCCTACAAGGATTATAACTGGATGATGGACTTCACGGAACGTATGCTCGAGAAGATCTGTCTGGATGTCAACGGCACTACCGAAGTGAAGGTAGGCGACAACGTCATCAACTTCAAGGCGCCCTATAAGCGAGTGACCATGCGCGACGCCATACTCGAACACACCGGCTATGATATCAATGGACGCACCGAAGAAGAACTTCGCGAGGCAGCCCGCGGTATGGGCATAGAGGTGGACGACACCATGGGTAAGGGTAAGCTCATCGACGAAATGTTTGGTGAAAAGTGTGAGGGCAGCTACATTCAGCCCACTTTCATCATAGACTATCCCATAGAAATGTCACCTCTGACCAAGCGTCACCGCAGCAATCCCGAGCTGACCGAGCGTTTCGAGCTTATGGTCAACGGTAAGGAGCTGGCCAACGCTTACTCAGAGCTGAATGACCCGATAGACCAGTATGAGCGCTTCGTAGAGCAGATGCGCCTGAGTGAGAAAGGCGACGACGAAGCCATGATTATCGACAAGGACTTTATCCGCGCCCTGGAATATGGTATGCCCCCCACATCGGGTATGGGCATAGGTATGGACCGTCTGGTGATGCTCATGACCGGACAGACCACTATACAGGAGGTGCTTTTCTTCCCGCAGATGCGTCCTGAAAAGACTGCCCGCCGCGATAAGGAAGAGGCATTTACCGCCGTAGGAGTTCCCTCGGATTGGGTAGCTCCCCTCTATAAGCTCGGTGTGCTGACCGTAGATGCTCTCGGCTCTACCGCTTCGGCCGGAAAGCTTCATCAGGACCTGTGTGGACTTAACAAGAAGTTTAAGCTCGGCTATACGAATCCCACGGTGGATGAGGTGACCGCATGGATTTCGGCAGCCGCACCCAAGGAACAGGAGTAAACGTACTCCAACCCCATTCTTAAAAAAGGTTAGGATTGGGGCTTCGGCCCCAACTCTTGACCTGCATAATCGTTTTCAAGTATAGATATGAGCTTTCCGGGAAAAATAGCAGTGTTGGGAGGCGGCAGCTGGGCCACGGCGTTGGCCAAGTTGCTCCTCAATAATTGCGAGTATATACTGTGGTATATGCGTCGCGATGACCGCATTGAGGATTTTCGCAGGCTCGGTCATAACCCGGGGTACCTCACTGACGTAGAGTTTGATGTAGAGCGTATAGTCTTTTCATCAGACATAAACTATGTGTGCTCACAGGCCGACACTCTGCTGCTGGTGATGCCATCGCCTTACTTCAAGGACCACATGGCAAAAATCACCGTAGATATCAGCCACAAGAATGTGGTGACGGCCATCAAGGGCATAGTGCCTGATGACAATGAATTGGTGACCACTTATATGGCTACTCATTTCGGAGTAGATCTCCGCAATATGGTGGTGATCGGCGGCCCTTGTCATGCCGAAGAAGTGGCGCTCGACCGCAAAAGTTATCTGACCATAGGTAGTCGCGACCGCTTCCATGCCGAACAGTTTGCCCGCTGCATAGCCGGTAAGGCTCTTACCACGATCATCTCCAGTGATGTGGACGGCATAGAGTATGCTGCGGTATTGAAGAATGTCTACGCCATAGCCGCCGGCATAGTTCACGGCATGCGTTCGGGCGATAACTTCCTTGCGATGCTCGTGAGCAATGCCATACGCGAGATGGAGCGGTTTGTCAACACCGTAGCCCCCTGTAAGCGACAGATATGTGACTCCGTATATCTGGGCGACCTGCTCGTGACATCATACTCACGCTTCAGCCGTAATCATAATTTCGGCTCGATGATAGGCCGGGGTTACTCCGTCAAGGCCGCGCGCATGGAGATGGAACAGACGGCCGAGGGATATTTCGGCACAAAGTGTATACACGAGATCAACCAACAGTATGGCGTGAATATGCCGATACTGCAGGGCGTATACAATATACTCTATCGTGGCGCACGTGTGGCGCCCACGTTCCAGACCCTTTCGGAGTCGTTCGTCTGAGAAATATACTTATGAATACTCTCTAAAAACCAAAATCAAGTATATGAATAATACAATTAACATCGACATCGCACACGTAGCTCCCGGTATCAGTGTCGATGCCGTAAAGGCCCTGGCCCCCGAGGCGCTTAAGGCTCAGAAGACAGTAGAGCAAGGTACCGGCGCCGGTAATGACTTCCTCGGCTGGGTAAAGCTTCCCTCAACTCTTTCAGAAGAACTCATAAGCGACATAGAAGCCACCGCAGCAAGCCTGCAGAAGGACTGTGAATACGTGGTGTGCATAGGTATCGGCGGCAGTTATCTCGGTGCAAAGGCCGTGATAGAGGCTCTGAGCGACTCGTTCTCGGCCTATAAGGCAGAGCATAAGAATCCCCGTGTGGTATTCGCCGGTCAGAATATCGGGGAGGATTACCTGTATGAACTGATGCGTCTGCTCGACGGTAAGAAGTTCGGTATCATCGTTATCTCCAAGTCGGGTACTACTACCGAGCCTGCCATCGCTTTCCGTCTGCTCAAGGATATGCTCGAGCGTCAGGAGGGCAAGGAGAAAGCAGCCAAGCATATTGTGGCTATTACCGACGCCAAGAAGGGCGCTCTGCGCCAGTTGGCTACCGAAGAGGGTTATCATACCTTCGTTATCGACGACAATGTGGGCGGACGTTTCTCCGTGCTCACTCCCGTTGGTCTGCTGCCCATAGCAGTGGCCGGATATGACATCCGCGCCCTCATAGCAGGTGCCGCAGAGATGGAGACAGCCACCACTGCCGATGACAATATCGCCCTTACTTATGCCGAAGCTCGCAACGCTCTCTATCGTTCAGGCAAGAAGATAGAGATACTCGTTAACTACTGCCCCAAACTCCACTACGTAGGTGAATGGTGGAAGCAGCTCTATGGCGAGAGCGAGGGTAAGGAAAACAAGGGTATCTTCCCCGCCGCTGTAGATAACTCCACAGACCTCCACTCAATGGGTCAGTGGATTCAGGAGGGCGAGCGCACCATCTTCGAGACAGTACTGTCAGTAGAGGCAACTGAACATGAGGTGATTGTACCCATGGACAACGCCAACCTTGACGGCCTGAACTTCCTGGCCGGCAAACGTGTGGATAATGTCAACAAGATGGCTGAGTTAGGTACTCGCATAGCCCACGTTGACGGCGGTGTGCCCAATATCCGCATCACTATCCCCGCCCTGCGCGAGCGTTATCTCGGTCAGCTTCTCTACTTCTTCGAAAAGGCTTGCGGTATCAGCGGATATATGCTGGGGGTCAATCCCTTCAATCAGCCCGGTGTGGAAGCTTACAAGCGCAATATGTTTGCGCTGCTTGACAAGCCCGGATATGAGGCAGAGTCCGCAGCCATCAAGGCAAAGCTGAATAAGTAAAAAAGCATCAATAGCTTAGAATATAGGCTGCGTGTCATGCAAAATGACATGCGGCCTTTCTTTATGCCTTTATGCCGTCATCGGATTTTTTTGGGAGCGGGTGTAAACCGCGAGGGGATGAGGCGTGTTGATTTATATATAATTCACTACAGATATAATTTCAACACAGATATGAGAACGAAAGGATTGTTGATGGCTGCGGCTGCTATGGTGTGCGGTGCAACGGCGTGGGGACAGAGTATTTTGTTGGATGACCCGGCAAACAGATCGTATGTGGGCATCCGTGCCGGACTTGATATATCGTCACCTACTCCCGATGTGTTTAAGAACGGCGCGGGATTTCATGTGGGCGCTATATATAATGCCAAGATTATTAAGAATTTCTACATCGAGCCGGGTGCTATGCTCTACTACGACACCTGGAGCCTCAATGACAAGCGTTTTCAGGCAGATTTGGCAGGAGCCAAGAGAGACATCGGACTTAACTCTTCGTTCAGGAATTTCGGCGTGAGAATACCGCTTATGTTCGGTTATCACTTTGACTTTACGCCTGATATCAATGTATCGGTGTTTACAGGTCCAGAGCTGAATATCGGTCTGAGTTCGCGTTATCATTATGATGTGTCGGTAGGCAGTGTCCCCGGGCTGGACGTTAACGGGTCTATATCATGTTATTCTCCCATCGGTGAGAATAAGACGGGCAACGAGGCTGTGGATAAGCTTCTGGATCAGGTGCAGGACCTGTTTCATCGCGTGGACTGCGCGTGGAAGATAGGCGTAGGTCTTAATTACTCTAACTTCCATGTGTCGGTGGGGGGTGCCATAGGCATGAGCAATGTGTATAAACACTCCAATGCAAGCGCCTTTACCGACGATGCTTTCCGTATGAACCGTATGACGGTAACGCTCGGTTATAACTTCTGATGAGGCGTTACTATGGTTAATTTATGATAAATAATATTAAATATATATTATTGCAGCGATATGACGAAGATGCCAACCTACATTAATAGATGAAAGGGTTGCACAGAGTCAAAAAAAATATTAATTTTGCGTGCAGTAATGATAGTCACGGAGGGGGCCGAATGCTTCCTCCTTTTTATTTATAGTTATCGGACTATCACTGCTGTTTGTATTATATTAATCATATACCATTACCATTGCATGATAGACAAGACGAAACTCAGCGAGTGTGTGGAACGCGCCCTTGAGGGTAGCGACCTCTATATAGTGGACATCACTGTAAGCCCCGACAACGTGATAGACGTGGAAATCGATGGAGACAGCGCGGTGGACATTGACGCTTGCGTGAAGGTTAATCGTGCCGTGGAGGCGGAGTTTGACCGCGATGTCGAGGACTATGAACTCATGGTGGGTTCGGCCGGCCTCACCTCCCCGCTGAAGGTGCGCCGCCAGTATGTGAAGAATATAGGCAACCGCGTGGTCGTGCTTACCCGCGACGGCCGTAAGCTGCACGGCACTCTGACCGATGTGAGCGAAGACGGTGAGGAATTTACCGTAACGGTGGCCACGAAGGTGAAAGAGCCCGGCAAGAAGCGCCCCACAGTGGTCGACGAGCCCGTGACACTCAAGGTGGCCGACACCAAGGAGGTGCGCTACGATATTGACTTCAAGTAATTTTGACTGACATAATAAAGCCTTGAAGTCACTCCCGAATTAATGAATTAATAGGAAATAATAAGAACTTACTTACATCATCATTCTACGATATGGCAAAGAAAGAGGAAACTCCCAACATGGTGGAGCGTTTCGCCGAATTTAAGGAGCTGAAGAATATAGACAAGACCACAATGATCAGTGTGCTTGAGGAGTCATTTCGCAATGTGCTGGCCAAGATGTTCGGCACAGACGAAAACCTCGACGTGATCATGAACCCCGACAAGGGCGATGTGCAGATTTTCCAGAATCTTGAAGTAGTGCCCGACGGCGAACTCACCGATCCCAATACACAGATAACCCTCAGCGACGCCAAGGCTGACGGTGACCCCGATGTAGAGGTTGGCGAGGAGCACACCAAGGAGATTATCTTTGCCAATTTCGGACGCCGCGCCATCCTCAACCTGCGTCAGACCCTCCAGTCGAAGATTCTTGACCTGCAGAAGGAGGCCATCTACTCTAAGTTCAAGGAACTTGAAGGTGATCTGGTGACTGGAGAAGTGTACCAGACATGGTCAAAGGAGACCCTGCTGCTTGACGATGACAAGAATGAGCTGATACTTCCCAAGAGCGAGACCATACCCGGCGACTTCTTCCGCAAGGGTGAGACCGTACGCGCGGTGATAACCAGTGTGGACAATAAGAACAATAATCCCAAGATTACAGTGTCGCGCGCAAACAACCTCTTCCTGCGCCGTCTCTTCGAACTTGAGGTGCCTGAGATACATGACGGACTTATCAACATCCGCGCCGTGGCACGTATACCCGGTGAGAGAGCCAAGATAGCCGTAGAGAGCTATGACGACCGCATTGACCCTGTAGGCGCATGTGTGGGTGTCAAGGGCTCGCGTATCAACGGTATCGTCCATGAGCTCCACAAGGAATATATCGACGTGATTAACTACACGGCCAATCCTACCCTGTTCATACAGCGCGCTCTGTCGCCCGCCAAAGTGTCGTCGATACGTATTGACGAAGAGAACAAGAAGGCAGAAGTATTCCTGCGTCCCGAGGAGGTGTCAAAGGCTATCGGTAAGGGTGGTGTGAACATCAAGCTGGCATCGATGATTACCGGCTACGTAATAGACGTGTACCGCGATACAGAGGATAGCTTCGAGGAGGATATCTATCTGGATGAGTTCCGCGACGAGATTGACGGCTGGGTTATCGACGCTCTTAAGAATATGGGCTGCGTGACCGCCAAGTCAGTGCTGTCGGCTCCGCGCCAGATGCTGATAGACAAAGCCGACCTTGAAGAGGATACCGTAGACAATGTGATACGTATTCTCAGCGCCGAGTTTGATGAGGAGGAAGGCTCTGAAGATGCTGCCGCAGACGAGCAGGCCGACGAAGTTGCCGAAGAACTGACCGAGGAGGTGACAGATGAAGCCCCCGCAGAAGAGACAGCTGAGGAAGTAGAAGATGAAAAGAAAGAAGACGAATAAAGATATATGGCGAGAACGAAGATAAGTAAAGCGGCCAAGGACTTCAACGTGTCGACGGACACGGTGGTGGAGTTTCTGCGAAAGCATGGCCGAGAGATAGACGCAACTAACCCTAACTTCCGTATTGAGGAGCAGGACTACCAGCTTCTCGAACAGAACTTCATGCCTGACCGTAAGGCGAAGGATGAGTCGGCAAAACTCTCATCCGCCCGCCAGAAGGATCGCGAGAAGGAGAAGGAACGTAAGCCCGAGCCCCAGGCGGCAGAGGCAGCTCCCGCCACCATATCGACCCATCAGAAAATGAAGATAGTAGGTCATATTGACCTTGACTCAAATAACCGTCCTGTGGTGCGCAAGCCCGAGCCTGCGGCAGCTCCCAAGTCCGAGCCCGTAAGTAAGCCTGTGGAAAAAACCTCAGAGAAATCCACTGAGAAATCTACTGAGAAGAAGGTAGAGAAGCCCGCAGAAAAGGCCCCCGTGGCAGCAAAACCCGCTGCGAGCGCTCCTGCGGCTAAAAAGGCCGAGGAAACGAAGCCCGCAGAGAAGGCCGAGCCCCGTAAGGCGACGCCTGCTCCTGCCGCTGAAAAGCCTGTGGCTGCCACTACGGTTAAAGAGAAATCTGCTATAGAAAACAATACAGATAAAAAGCAGGAAGTGACTTCAAAACCTGTAGAAACAGCCAAGACGGAATCCGTAAAGAACGAATCCGCAAAGAATGAAAAGAGCGAACCCGAGGTATTTACCGTGGGTGTTCCCTCAGTAGGGCCTAAGATTAATGTCATAGGCAAAATTGACCTTTCGGCCATAAATCAGTCGACACGTCCCAAGAAAAAGAGCAAGGAGGAGCGTCGTCGCGAACGTATCGACGCGTCGCGCCCCGGAGCTGCCGGTGGAAACGGCCAGAATGCCTCAGGTGCGGCCGGCGGAGCCAACGGTGACCGTAAGAAGCGTCGTCGCATCAATGGCAAGGAAAAGGTAGATATCGAACGTACCTCGCAGCAGGGCGGACCCCAGCATGGCGGAGGCGCCAATGGTGGCGGTGGCAACCGTCGCGGTGGCGGCTCTCAGGGCGGACAGCAGGGCGGCGGCTCACGTCGTAATGACCGCAACAACAAGCAGCGTGCCGCAGCAGCCCATACCGAGGTCAGCGACGAAGATGTACAGAGACAGGTAAAGGAGACCCTGGCCCGTCTCACCTCGAAGGAAAAGGGACAGAAGAAGGGCGCAAAGTGGCGTAAGGAGAAGCGTGAGGCTTTCCATAGCCGCGAGCGCGAAGCCATGGAACAGGAAGAAGCAGAAAGCAAAGTGCTGAAGCTCACCGAGTTCGTTACGGCTAATGACCTTGCCTCAATGATGGATGTGCCTATCAACCAGGTTATCGCTACGTGTATGAATCTGGGTGTGATGGTGTCAATCAATCAGCGTCTTGACGCAGAGACTATAAATATCGTAGCCGAGGAATTCGGATTCCGTACGGAGTATGTGTCTGCCGAGGTGGTGGAAGCTATCCAGCAGGAAGCAGACTCAGAGGAGGATCTTGAAAGCCGTCCGCCGATTGTGACCGTCATGGGTCACGTCGACCATGGTAAGACCTCGCTTCTCGACTATATCCGCAGCGCCAATGTGATAGCCGGTGAGGCCGGTGGTATCACACAGCATATCGGCGCTTACAATGTGAAGCTTGCCGACGGTCGTCACATTACCTTCCTTGACACTCCCGGTCACGAGGCGTTTACCGCCATGCGTGCACGTGGTGCGAAGGTGACCGACCTGTGTATTATCATCGTGGCAGCCGACGATAACGTGATGCCGCAGACGGTGGAGGCCATCAACCATGCTTCGGCAGCCGGGGTGCCCATCGTATTTGCCATCAATAAGATAGATAAGCCCACAGCAAATCCTGACAAAATCAAGGAGGAACTGGCCGCCATGAATTACCTCGTAGAGGAGTGGGGCGGTAAGTATCAGAGCCAGGACATCTCGGCCAAGAAGGGTATAGGCGTAGAGGATCTGATGGAGAAGGTACTTCTCGAAGCAGAGATGCTTGACCTCAAGGCTAACCCCAACCGTAACGCTACGGGCTCTATCATCGAGTCATCGCTCGACAAGGGTCGCGGATATGTGGCCACGGTGCTTGTGCAGAACGGTACGCTTCATGTGGGCGACACCATTCTCGCCGGTACGCACTACGGTAGAGTGAAGGCGATGTTTAACGAACGTAATCAGCGCATCAAGGAGGCCGGCCCCGCCACTCCCGCCCTGATACTCGGTCTTAACGGTGCTCCTCAGGCCGGTGATACATTCAATGTGATGGATACCGAGCAGGAAGCCCGCGAGATAGCCAACAAGCGTGAGCAGTTGCAGCGCGAGCTCGGCCTGCGCACTTCAAAGCGTCTGACCCTCGAGGATATAGGACGTCGCCGCGCTATCGGCAACTTCCAGGAACTCAACGTGATAGTAAAGGGCGACGTGGATGGCTCGATCGAAGCGCTCAGCGACTCGCTCATCAAGCTTTCGACCGAGGAAATCAAGGTCAATGTGCTGCATAAGGCCGTTGGTGAAATCTCGGAGAGCGATGTGACACTGGCCGCAGCTTCCGACGCTGTAATCATCGGTTTCCAGGTGCGTCCGTCGCTTGCAGCCCGTCGTTCGGCAGAGCGTGAGGGTGTGGACATACGTCTCTACTCAGTCATCTATCAGGCTATCGAGGAGGTGAAGGATGCTATGGAAGGCATGCTCGCTCCGGAAATCAAGGAAGAGGTTACCGGTATGGCCGAAGTGCTCCAGACCTACCACATATCGAAGGTGGGTACTATCGCCGGATGTATCGTGCGTGAAGGTCGCATCAAGCGTGCATGTAAGGTGCGCCTGATACGCGACGGTATCGTGAAGTACACGGGCGAAATCCTTGCTCTGAAGCGTTTCAAGGATGACGTCAAGGAGGTAGTGAGCGGCTATGACTGCGGTCTGTCGATCAATAACTACAATGACATACGTGAGGGCGACTTCATCGAGGCCTTTGAGGAGGTGGAAGTGAAGAAGACTCTCAGCTGATCCTGCGGGAGAAGTAATACGTCAACAATATTAAAATGAATCTGTGGCGCAGGAAGGTGCGTGGAGCTAACCGCTCCCGGTCACTGTCCGGCGCCACTGATATAATAAACACTCTCTTAAGAGTATGTTTACTTTTAAATGGTTTTATCACAAATGAAGATTTTGGCGGGATTTTCCAAAGTTGAAGAGGGAGCGATGCGGGCATCGTGACCGATGAAAACTTTGGAAAAGCACCCAAAAGATTCTTTGTGATGAAATCAAAAATTATCCATACTCTTAAGTAATGTAAATTTGGTTTAAAAGTAAACATACTCTAAGAAAGCGACAACAAACCTTTCGCACGACAGGGGCGTTATATTATAGTAATCATAAAGGTTTGACTATACAACCTTATTTACTGATTACAAACGAACATGTCTAACAAAAACTCCTCATTATGAAAGTTAAAAATGTAGTAAAGAAAGTACTGTCGTGGTACAGTCAATCAGCAGCAATGATGTATCACGAATAACAGCCGTGTCTCTGAACAAAGGACACAACAGAGTCTTTCCACAGGAATGACAACAGACTTATCCCCCACCAACTGAGGTGACACCAAAACACACCATCTTACGGGATAATCTTCACAAACCGAACAAACATTAGAAAACAATCAGGCAGTGTGACGCCAATCGTGCGACACACCGCCATTATTATTTTTATCATGAGACGGTAGCATTGGAGGATACACCAATTTTGGCATATCCTCCTGATAAGAAAAAAGGGAGGAGGCGATGATTAATCCTTGTATAAGTAGCGCTTGATTGACTTCTTGGGAGTCTTCTCAAACTCGGTAGGACGAAGCTGAATAGCATCAATCTTTTCGTAAGCGCCCAACAGGGAGTTAAGCTTGGTACGGGTCTCCTCCATTATGGCGGGCAACATCTCGTTAGTCACTCCGGCAGCATCCATCGACTCATAGTCGGGATACACGAGAGCCACGAGTCCCTTCCCACGCTCCACCACAAGACTTTCGGCCACGTAAGGCATATTATTGAGCTTTGCCTCTATCTCTTCAGGGTATATATTCTGGCCGCTCGCCGAAAGTATCATCGTCTTCGAGCGTCCCTTGATGAATATAGTATCATCGAAATCGAGCGTACCCATATCACCTGTGTGGAGCCAGCCGTCTTTATCAAGCACAGCCTCGGTAGCTTTACGGTTTTTGTAATAACCCTTCATTACATTTTCACCCTTGACACATATCTCGCCGGGAATCCTTTGCTGGTCAGGACTAAGCACCTTGACATGCATTATCCCCTTGAGCACACGCCCGGAGGATGTCGGAATAAATTCCTTCCAATCTGTATAGCTTATCAGGGGACCACATTCAGTCATGCCATACCCGACTGTAAACGGAAACCTTATCTTATACAGAAATGCCTCGACTTCGGGATTAAGCGGAGCACCGCCTACGATAACCTCATAAAACTCCCCGCCGAAGGCCTCTACAAGCTTCTGACGTATACGAGCGTAAACGCCTTTGTTCAGCAGCGGTATACGCATAAGCCGGCGCATTGACGGCTTGGAGATAACGGGAAGCAACTGTTTGCGGTATATCTTCTCAAGAATGAGGGGCACCACAAGCACTAAATTAGGCTTCACCTCGGAGAGGGCTTTCAATAGCAACTTGGGAGTAGGGAGCTTACTGAAGAGAGTCACATGTGTACCGGCAGCCAGAGGCACAAGCATATCAAAAGCACACCCATAGGCATGAGCCAGAGGGAGGAAAGCAAGTGCACGCGACCCACGGTAGTGGAGCTTGGAGCGAAGTCCGAACACCACATTACCACACAAGTTATTATAGGTAAGCATCACACCCTTGGAAAATCCTGTAGTGCCTGAGGTGTAATTAATCTCTGCCACATCATCAGGCCGTACACGCGGATACTCCACGTCGGCAGGAGTGAATCCCGAAGGATATTTCTTGCGGAACTTCTTTGACACATTTGCCAGAGCCTTCTCGGCGCGTCCGCTGTTGGCAGGATGCTCGGCAAGCAATTCGGCATCGTCAAGCGACATGATTACCCTGACATTGTCCATGGCCTCGTGATCGAAATTCTCCCACGTCGACTTCTGGAGAAACAGCATCACAGAGTCAGAGTGATGGATAATATGCTGTGCGTCCTGAGGATTGAAGTCGGCAAGTATAGGCACTATCACAGCTCCATAAGTAATGGCAGCGAAGTAAATGGTTACCCACGACATGGTATTCTTACCGATGACAGCTATCTTGTCGCCGCGCTTTACTCCACACTCCTCGAAAAACACATGGGTGCGGGCTATGCGTCGTGCAAAATCGGCATAAGTCATCGTATCGCCCGTTGTATAATCGGTCAGCGCCGGCAGATTCCAGTTATCTCGGAAACTCGCAGCATATATGTCAAGAAGATTTTCGCGTAGCATATCTCATCATTTTCTAATCCACAATATATAACACCATTACGACACGCTTGGTTCCGCCGATGATGCATCCGGCACCGTAATAGCACATAGTTGCAGAATATAATATATAGTAAACAAAAAAGCAATGCCTCGATTGAAGCATTGCTTTCTGTTTTGGTGGCGGGGGCAGGACTCGAACCTACGACCTTTGGGTTATGAGCCCAACGAGCTACCACTGCTCCACCCCGCGGTGTTTTGACAGTGCAAAGGTAGGCACTTTGGCTGATACCACCAAATATTTGAGCCCTTATTTTGCGTTAAAATATGTTTCACAGCTATCTTACAGGCCAATAAATACCGTCGCCCACCGGTTACTTGGCTTGTTTCAGAATAAATCGCTATCTTTGCCGTATATAATATATACTCATTTACGTAAGTTATGAACCGCATCATCACTCATGCAATAATGCCATCCATGATAGCCGCAATGACGTGTGCCATCAGTTCATGCAGCGGGACTCAGCAGATAAGCTACCCCGAAGCGCCGAAGGACACCACTGTAGTAGACAATTACTTTGGAATCAACGTAGCCGACCCCTACCGTCCGCTCGAAAACGATACTGCCGCAGCCACCCTCAAATGGGTGGAGGAGGAGAATGCCGTAACCGAAGCATACCTGTCGCGCATACCCTTCCGTGACTCGATACGCAAGCGCCTCACTCAGCTCAACAATTATAAGAAGAGCGGACTGCCCTCAAAAGAAAAGGACGGAAAGTACTACTTCTACGAAAACGACGGACTTAAAAACCAGTCTGTACTCTACCGCTCGGAGACAGTCGACGGTCCGGCAGAAGTGTTCCTTGACCCCAACGAATTGTCAGAGGACGGCACTGTGGCCCTGACCGGCGTATACTTCTCAGGCGACGGTAAGTATGCCGCCTACACCGTGAGCCGCAACGGTTCGGACTGGAGTGAAATCTACGTCATGGATACCCGTACCAAGGAACTCCTTCCCGACCATATCGAATGGGCCAAGTTCACTGATGCCTCATGGGCCGGCGACGGATTCTACTACAGTGCCTATCCCCGCCCAGAAGCAGGCAAGGAATTCAGCAACGCAAACGAAAATCACCAGATATATTACCACAAGCTCGGCGACACCGCTCCTGACCGCCTTGTATATGAAGATCCCGCCCATCCCCTGCACTTCCACACTGCATGGGTGCCCGATACCGAGGACTACCTCTTTGTATTCGGCGGAGGTGAAGGCACCGGCGAATCGCTCATGTACAAGTCACTGAAGTCTCCCTCAGCCGGTTGGACCGTAATCGAATCCTCACAGAACTACAATATCAATCCCGTTGATGTAGTTGACGGTAAGCTCTACTTCACAACCACAAAGGATGCTGCCAACCGTCGACTGATAGAGGTAGACCTCAACCGTCCCGGACAAAAAGAGTGGAAGACCCTCGTGGCCGAAGACTCTACCGCAGTGCTCGAAGGCGCACAGATGGCCGGTAAGGACAAGATGCTCCTCACCTACCTCAAGGATGCCGTGAACCATCTTGAAGTCGTGTCACGCGCCGACGGATCCAAACTCAGCGAAATTAAGCTACCCTCTCTCGGCACAGTAAGAACTGTGAGCGACAAGAATGATGATGAAGTATTCTATGCCTTCACCTCATTTACCTACCCCACAGCCATCTACTCATACGACATCAAGACCGGTGAGAGCAAATTCCTCAAATCACCCGAAATCGAAGATATCAACCTTGACGACTACGTGACCGAACAGGTGTTCTACACCTCTAAGGACGGCACAAAGGTGCCCATGTTCCTCACCTACAAGAAAGGTCTTGAGAAGAACGGCAAGAACCCTGTATATCTCTACGGTTACGGTGGCTTCAACGTACCCCTGCCCCCCGGATTCTCTGCCAACCGTCTGCTCTGGCTTGAGAATGGCGGTATTTACGCGCAGGCCAACCTCCGCGGTGGCTCGGAATACGGCGAGAAGTGGCATGAAGCCGGCACCAAGCAGAACAAGCTCAATGTGTTCAACGACTTCATTTCTGCTGCCGAATACATGATTGACCAAAACTGGACTTCGCCCGACTATCTTACCATTGAGGGCGGCAGCAACGGAGGTCTTCTTGTAGGTGCTACTGTAAACATGCGCCCCGACCTCTTCAAGGTAGCCATACCCCGAGTAGGTGTCATGGACATGATGCGCTACCACCTCTTTACTATCGGCTGGAACTGGGCCTCAGACTACGGCACCAGTGCTGACTCTAAGGAGATGGCCGAGTATCTGCTCAACTACTCTCCCGTTCACACCATCAAGAATGACGGTACTCCCTACCCTGCTATCCTCGTTACCACGGCAGACCATGACGACCGTGTAGTACCCGCTCACTCATTCAAATATGCGGCTGCTCTGCAGGCTGCGGATACAGGCGATGCTCCCAAGCTGATACGTATCGACAGCAAGGCTGGTCACGGCGGTGGCAAGCCCATATCGAAGGTGATTGACGAGTATACCGACCTCTACTCATTCATCTTCTACAATCTGGGTATCACACCTGATAAGAAATAAAAGAAAATATCGTAAGTAAGTCGAAAAAAATTATTTTATACTATCCTCGAGAGAATAAAAAGCGCCTAAAAGACGCCGAAGATAGTTAAATGGCTCATTTGGTAATACATTAATTTTTTAAGAATTACTTATTAATCATTACTCACTGAGGCTGTGCCACATATCGACAGGCGCAGCCTCATTTCATAAATTTAATGAAATTATCCCACATTCTCTCCCATACGCTTCTGTGCCTTGGTGTAGCCTCAATGTGTGCCGCCACATTATCGGGTTGCTTCACGGGCATAGAGAGCACCCCCAAGATTACAGCCGGCGATGTAAGGAAGGAGAAAGTGACCGTCACTGACGAACAACTATTCATGAAGGACGTCGACCGTCAGCCACTCTCACAATGGAAGCCCGGGAAGCAATTTTTCGTGACCGATGATAAGATAGCGTTGCTATTCGGCCCCGAAGCGGCAGGTATATCTTCGCTCAAGGGTAAGATAGTCACATTTGCAAGTGTAACCGACGTCACCTCACTCACCGGCGACAAAGTGGCATCATTCACATTTCTTACCCCCCAAGGAGATCCGCTCAACTACCGGACTACACACTCCATCAACGACTGGATGAATATGCCGGCTGTAGATATACCCTTTACAATAGAAATGAGCGTAGTAGAGCAAGTGCACGACATGATGCTTCATCAGCCATACTACATAATCACTTCCCAGAGGTATGACACGGCAGACAATGCACGACGAGGCAGAAGATTCGTCAAAGTCATCGTTGACAATCTAGAACCAGGAAACACTGATTATCCGATACGCCTAACGCTGCATGAGGATGAAGATAGAGCCGAAGATAACAAGGCATCGACGGAGTCTTTCAATCTGTTTATGTCTGTAGGGTCAGGACTTTCCGCCCCGCGCGACTTCTCAAGTCTTTTCTCATTCACCGACCCTCGCCGTCGCCACCCCCTGATTACCGATGCTGTATGGAGCAATATCATCAATGGCAAGGTAAGCGAAGGTATGACGCGTGATGAATGCCGTTTGGCTCTCGGATCACCGGCCTCTATCGACCGTCGACCCGGCTATAGCTATATGCGCGAGATATGGACTTACGAGAACGGTATATACCTCATGTTTGAGGATGGGCTGCTTATCTCATTCCGACGCTGACATCTTCACCCTAACGACAAAATCGAAAAGAAATGAAGCTGACATTCCTTGGCACCGGCACATCAACCGGTGTGCCTCAGATACGATGCACCTGTCCGGTGTGTACATCCTCTGACCCCAGAGACAATCGCCTGCGATGCGCTGCCATGATAGAGACTCACGGCAAGCGTCTGCTAATAGACTGCGGTCCGGATTTCCGCGAACAGATGCTGCGGTTTCAGAAGCCGGAGGATGGCATTGATGCTCTGCTCGTGACTCACAGCCACTACGACCATACCGGTGGTATAGATGATTTGCGCCCCTACTATGGCGACCACGCTCAGGGCTTCCCTATATATTGCTCAGAAGACGTGGCCGGTGACCTCGCCACACGTCTCCCCTACTGTTTTCCGGCTCGTCATTATCCCGGAGCACCGATACTGCATCTCAATGTTATCGAATCAGGACAATCATTCCTCATCGGCGACGTAGAGTCAAAGAACGCTCCCGCCATATATCCGTTCAGAGTCATGCATGGTAAGCTTCCAATACTCGGATTCCGTATCGGTAATCTTACATATATCACCGACTGCAAGACACTCCCCGATGAATCGCTCAATGCCATTGCGGGCAAAACAGATACATTGGTTATCAACGCCTTGTTTGACAACCGGACACTCGATCGCGAACACCCCACCCACATGAACCTCACTCAGGCACTTGACCTCATTGAAAAGATACGTCCGCGCCGTACATTCCTCATCCACATGGGTCACCGCATAGGACTCCACCACGCAACCGTGGCCACTCTTCCGCCATCCGTTACATTGGCTTACGACGGGCTTACTGTAGAAATACCCGAATAACAGAGTTTTACAACTCCTCTCAACACACAAAAAGCGCTATGTCAAGAATTGTTGACACAGCGCTTTTTTATATTTGGGATATTTCCCCGGTTGAGGGGATATTACTTCACGAGGATTTTGCTGATAGAGTTGCCCTGACGACGGATAACTACAGTGCCTTCAGCGGGAGCGGCTATACGCATACCCTGGAGATTGAAGTATTCAACGGAAGCTTCCTCAACGTCAACGCCATTGATACCATTAACAGTCAGGAATTCGATAGGCTGAATCTGAAGAGCGTTATAGTAACCTACAACGGCCTTAACATCGTAAGAACCGGCATCCTGAGCAGGAAGAGTGAAACCATTGTAGAAAGTGATATCACCATCAGCTACAGTACCTGTAAATGTAGCTTTAGTTGAGGGAGTGGCTTCGGCAAAAGTTACATTAGCTACAGCTACCACTGCGCTGACAAGACCTTCGTTGATGTCAGATACGCTCTGGATATACACGGGATCGGGGATACGGGCGGTACCGTTGGCCTCAACCACAGCTGTAGAAGCGGGAACGAGTTCCATCAGACCATTGAAGTTCTGAACCTGAGCGCTCCAACCCTTAGCTACCTTATCACCGGCTTTAAGACCAAGGTCATACTTATAGATAAGACAGTAAGCATCGTTTTCAGCTACATAGGTATTTGCACCGCTAACATAAGTGACAACGGGTTCAAAGCCTACGATGAAGGGATCTGAATAAGCCTTGTTGGCAAGATCCTTTGTAGCTTCGAGAACCTCAGCAAGACTATTGTAGGTGGGAAGCTCCTTGATAATATATTCGGCAGTTACCTCTTCGCTCTTAATGTCACCCTTGGCGGCATAAGCACGGATAGTGGTTGACTCCTCTACCTCGATTTCGTCACCATTGTAGAGAGCGAAGGCGCCGTCACCAATAGCATAGTAGATAGACGCGTCAGCAGTGCGTGAAGCGATGGTAACGGTCTGAGGCTCGTAATATGTGCCGGGAGCGGGAGTAAAGGTAGGGGCTGATACGTTAGTACCGGCTTCACCGGTAACGATAGTTACTGACAGAAAGTCAAACTGACCGGCCTTAGAGTCACCTTCAGAACCATACTGAGCCTTACCATCGTTCGGGTCAACAGTAAAGGTAATAGTCTCAGCATTACCTGTCCAGGTAACTTCACCGGGAGCAACAGTCCATTCACCGAATTCACCGGTTGAAGGCACTACTTCACAAAGACGTTTTTTACCCTGACTACTGATCTCGAAGCTGATGCTCGTCATGGGCTCGGAACTGGTTACTGTAAACGTATTCTTTGCATAAAGGCGTACATCTTTACCATTAGCGTTGTATGCAGGTTTGTTTGTTCCACTTGCCTTATCAGCACTAAAAGTAAAGTTTTCGTAAGAGATCTCCGTAAAGTCTACATTCGCGGTAAATAAATCAGCAAATGTGATTGTTTTCTCAGCGGCTGATGCGCTCATACACATTGCTGTTCCGCAAAGAGCGAGTAAAAATTTGTTCATAAGCTAATTATTGATTGGTTAATAAAAATCGAAGCCACGCGAATATCAGCAGGCATGACACCATTGTGACATTCACGTGGCAAAGTTACATAAAAAATACTAATATCTCTTAAGTATATTTGAATTTAACCAGTTTCTTAGCACTCACTGAATTAACATAGGATTCATGCGGCGTTCCTGGCCTATGGTAGTCGAAGGTCCATGACCTGGATAGACCACCGTATTGTCAGGAAGACGAAGCAACTTGGTAAAGATACCCTCCAGAAGTTGACGATGATTTCCTCCGGGTAAATCGGTGCGGCCTATGCTACGGCGAAACAATACATCGCCCGTAATGACGAAACCGGCTGAGGGAGCGTACAGAACGAGTGAACCCGGGGAGTGGCCCGGCACCTCAAGCACATCGAGGGCCTCACTGCCTATCATTATCCTGTCGCCCTCATTGAGGCGCACACCTATCTTGAGTGGAGATAGAGAACCGATACGCATGCCGAACATACGTGCCTGTCCGTCACGGGCAGCCCCGAGAAATTCGTCCTTATCATTAGCCTCCAGAGGAGTACCATAGCGATTAGTCACGAAATCATCCCCCAGAGTATGGTCGATATGGAGATGAGTATTCACAAGGTGCACTACCGTGAGCTGACATTCATCAATGAATGACTCCAGCAGCGCATTATCAGCAGCCGAAGCCATACCGGGGTCTATCACAGCAGCCTCGCGGGTAGCGTCGTCCCACACCACATAGGTGTTGACACCAAACGCATTAAATTCAAAAGACTGGATTTTCAGCATAATCCTGAAACAGTTACTACAGTTCTACATAGATAAGACTTTTGGTAGAGAAGAACTCCTCAGTGAAATAATCGCTGAGAGGCACATCCACCATGGGCTGACGTACTGTCGCAAGTTCATCGCGCAGGTCACCGCCCTTAAGACATAACAGTCCGGCGGGCAAAGAGTTGGATGTATGGATACGCGACACATTGCGGCGCACCAGTTTTACAAGCTCAGGCAAGGTCATGACGGCACGGCTCACCACGTAGTCAAACTTACGCTTACATTCGGCTATATCACCATGCTGAAAGGTAACATTCGTGAGTCCTACCGATTCGGCCACCGATGAGGCCACTTTAATCTTCTTGCCTATACGGTCAATGAGATGAAACTCGCAGTCGGGCCACATAATGGCCAGCGGTATGCCGGGAAAGCCACCACCAGTGCCCATATCCATGAAGGAGGTGCCCTCTACGGGTGTCAAAAATTTAGCTATGGCAAGGGAGTGAAGTACGTGGTGGAGATAGAGATTGTCTATATCCTTGCGTGACACCACATTAATCTTCTCATTCCAGTCGCGGTACAGGTCTCCCAAGGCTGCAAACTGCTCACGCTGGCGATCAGTGAGCATGAAATATCTGAGTATCTCCTCCATAATCTATGTAGTTTTCGTAATGAGTGGCTGCAAAGTTACGAAAAAATAGGACTACCTTTGCACATTCTTTCATCCCATACGAGCATGAGTGACTTTAATCAGATGCAGACCATCAAGCGTCAAATGTATGCGCTGCGCAACGGTATCATAGCCGACTCACTTCGCAAGGCCGGAGCCGGATATAAGATGATATTTGGCCTTAATCTGCCACAGATACGTGAGGTGGCACAGAGTCTCCCCACAGACCGTGCCCTTGCCGAAGAGTTGTGGGCCGACCGACGTACCCGCGAGAGTATGCTCTTGGCTCCTATGATATATCCTGCCGAGGAGATGGATCTCTCCACCGCCCTGCGATGGGTAGCCGAGACTCAGCATACCGAGGTTGCAGATATTCTCAGCCACAGTCTTCTACGCCATCTCCCCTTCGCGTGGGACATGGCCGTAACCCTTGCAGGCGAGGCCGAACCAATGAAGCGCTATATGGCCATGCGCCTCATGTGGAATCTCCTGACATCACATCGTGACGACATACGGCCTTATGCTGTAGCCGAAGCCGAACGTGGCGATGAACTCACCCGTCGTGTTGCCTCCACACTGGTCGAAGAGATCGACTTCCTGAACGAATAACTGGCTTGGAGGGCAACGACCTGTCCAATATAATCAAGTCGCGGAGCGAAGATGTTGCTTATTCACTACATCTTCGCTCCGCGACTTATTTCTATATACCGAGGAGTCTTAATCGAGCTTGAGCACGGCAAGGAAAGCCTTCTGAGGTACCTCGACAGAGCCGATCTGCTTCATACGCTTCTTACCCTTCTTCTGCTTCTCAAGGAGTTTGCGCTTACGCGATATGTCACCGCCGTAACACTTCGCGGTCACATCTTTACGAACAGCTTTGATAGTCTCGCGAGCTATAATCTTAGCGCCGATTGCCGCCTGAATGGCTATATCAAACTGCTGACGCGGTATCAATTCCTTAAGTTTCTCACACATACGGCGTCCGAAGCTCACGGAATTATCGACATGAGTGAGAGTTGACAGGGCGTCGACACTCTCGCCGTTGAGAAGTATGTCGAGCTTCACCAGACGTGACTCCCTGAAATCGTGGAGATGGTAATCAAACGATGCATAGCCCTTGGATATACTCTTAAGCTTATCATAGAAGTCTATCACGATTTCACCGAGAGGCATATCAAAGGTCATCTCCATACGGTTGCCGGATATATACTCCTGCTTCACCAATTCACCACGCTTGCCGAGACAGAGTGTCATGATGGGGCCGATATATTCGGCGGCCGTGATGATAGTGGCGCGTATATATGGTTCCTCGATATGGTCGATAAGCGTGGCCTCAGGCAGTCCGGAGGGATTGTGCACTTCAGTCATCTCACCACGCTTGTCGTATACACGATATGATACGTTAGGTACGGTAGTTATCACCTCCATATCAAACTCTCGGCTGAGGCGCTCCTGGATAATCTCCATGTGGAGCAGTCCGAGGAATCCGCATCGGAAGCCGAACCCGAGTGCTGCTGATGACTCGGGCTGGAATGTAAGCGAAGCATCGTTGAGCTGAAGCTTTTCGAGCGAGGCACGCAGATTTTCAAAGTCCTCCGTCTCGATGGGGTATACACCGGCAAACACCATAGGCTTCACCTCCTCGAATCCGTCGATAGCGCTTTCACACGGACGGTCTACGTGAGTAATCGTATCACCTACCTTCACCTCCTTCGATGTCTTGATACCCGAAATGATATATCCCACATTGCCGGCCGATAGCTCCTCACGAGGCGACATATTGAGTTTCAGCACACCAATTTCATCGGCGTGATACTCCTTACCGGTAGACACGAATTTTACGAAGTCATCCTTATGGATACGGCCGTTCTCTATCTTGAAGTATGCTATAATACCGCGGAAAGGATTGAACACCGAGTCGAAGATAAGCGCCTGAAGGGGTGCGTCAGGATCGCCTTTGGGAGCGGGAATACGCTCAACTATGGCACGCAACACATCCTCCACACCCTCGCCCGTCTTACCACTTGCGCGGAGTATCTCGGAACGGTCACATCCGAGAAGGTCTATGATCTGATCCTCTACCTCCTCGGGCTTGGCGCTGTCAAGGTCTATCTTGTTCAACACCGGTATGATCTCAAGGTCATTGTCGATGGCCATGTAGAGATTCGATATAGTCTGAGCCTGAATACCCTGCGAAGCGTCAACAATGAGCAACGCACCTTCACACGCGGCTATCGAACGTGACACCTCATAGGAAAAGTCCACGTGTCCCGGAGTGTCAATGAGATTGAGCACATAGTGCTCTCCCTCGAAGGTGTAGTCCATCTGTATGGCGTGGCTCTTGATGGTTATGCCACGTTCGCGTTCCAGATCCATGTCGTCAAGCACCTGAGCCTGCAGATCCTTGCCACCCACGGTCTTGGTATACTCCAGAAGGCGGTCGGCCAGGGTGCTTTTACCATGGTCAATATGAGCAATAATACAAAAATTCCTGATATGTTTCATATTGAGTGCAAAGGTAGTGATTTTTTCACTAAAAACAGGAGCTATGTCAATCATTGACACAGCTCCTGAGAGTGTTATTTAGATGTCAGATTCACCGAAGGGGGGAATCTTTCAAGAGATTGTTTGGCTTTTTAGTAGTTCCACTGACAGGCAATCATGCGGAGGTTAGGAGTTACGCTTATTCTCATACTCTGCAAGAGCTTCGCGCGCGGAAACGACACGTGGCTGTCCATTCTTGTCAGCAAAGACCATATATTGATTGAGAGCTGCCTTGCGACGAAGTAAATTCTCATAGGACTGCTTTAGGCCCTTGTTTAATGTCGAAATCAAATCTAATTTTTCTCTCTCAGACATAACTCTTTTATTTTATCGAATTTTACATTATCTACAATCTTTTCACTTGAAGCTATTAGTATAGTGCTATCGATATTCTCGTAGAAAGTCCATAGGTCAACTATTGGAGCGAAAATATTGAAGAAATTTTGTAGACCTAACCAATAACGACGGTAGATTGTTTCAATGGGTATATTATGCCCTCCTTCGCTTACTCGTCTTGCAACACGCTCCATTGCCATCTCCGGTGAAGGCAACCAAAAGAACAGTAGCATAACATTATATCCCATTCCTTGCGACCGTTTTATAAGATTAGCATAGCTCCGGGTGGCCAGAGTCGTCTCAATAGCAAAAGTTTTCCTTTGAGACAGGAGGTAGTCAATACGTTGAAGCATTAGTTTTCCAGCTTCGATTGCTACGGATTCTGGATTGAAAGGGGATAAACCGTTGGCTATCTCATCCGCATTGACAAATTCACGACACTGTAGCAGATCAGGCAGAACTGAGTAGGATGCCGTAGTCTTTCCTGCTCCATTGCAACCTGCAATTATATATAGTGTCGGTTTATTCATTACACACAAGCTAATTATTCACTGCAAAGATACTCATTATTGGCGAAATAGAAATTGCTTTCCATTAGAGAGTGTTTCTAACAATAAACAGGAGCTGTCTCAATCATTGACACAGCTCCTGAGAGTGTTATTTAGATGTCAGATTCACCGGAGGTGAGGGGGAATCTTTCAAGAGATTGTTTGGCTTTTTAGTAGTTCCACTGACAGGCAATCATGCGGAGGTTAGGAGTAGCCACGTTACGGAAGTCAGTAATCTGGTTGTAACGACAGTTGATGTAAACCAGGGCATCATCGAATGATACGTCAAGCATCTGGAGCTGATTGTTGTTACAAATCAGACGCTGGAGGAAGGTCTGGTTAGAGAGGTTGAGCTGAGTAAGGTCGTTGTAAGAGCAGTCAACATAGAGGATGTTGGGGCAGTTGCTTACGTCGAGAGTAGTCAGATCGTTGTATGAGCAAACCAGGTCAAGAAGGTTCTTACAGTCACGTACACCAAGAGTAGTCATGTTGTTGTCTGAGCAAACGAAGGTGCTGAGCGAGGGAAGACCTGACACGATCATGGTGGTGATCTGGTTGTCGTCAATATTGAGGTTGGTCAGGTTGACTACACCGAAAAGGTTGAGCGAAGTCAGCTTGTTGTAACCGCAATAAAGGTTCTTAAGATTCGAACAACCGCTTACCATGAGGTTTTCGAGGTGGTTGCCCTGACAGTTGAGTGTGGTCAGAGTTGAAGAGTTAGCCACATTGAGGTCAACGAAGAGGTTGCTGCTGACATTGAGCTTCTGAAGCAGAGGCACATCGGTAACGTCAATGTTTGAAAGGCGATTCTTGTAGAGCTGGAGGTTAACGAGGTTTGAACATCCCTCTAATTCTACGCCTGTAAGTTTATTACGGCCGGCGTTGAGCTCCGCGAGGCTTTGGTCACCGCTTACTGAGAGAGAAGAGAGTGAGTTACGTGATACATCCAGTTTGGTGAGAGCGGTAAAGCCTGAGAGATTAAGGTCACCGGCAAGCTTCTTATCCTTCCAATTGATAGCGGTCACGTGACCGTTCTCTACTGTTACACCCTCGATGGATGTGATATCATTGATGTCAGTAACCTTAAGAGCCTGAGCGTTAGTACCGTCTTTCTCCGCGGGCATTGCGAGGAAGGCCTTGAGCTGTTTGGCTTCGTTCTTGTCAATCTTCTGGGCGAAAACCGTCATGCTGCTACCGAGCATAAGGGCAATCATTAATAAAGCTTTTTTCATAATTGTTGGGTTTTGTTGTTGATTTACTTTACTAACACGCCATGGTCAAAAATGGTTCCGCGCATGATAATTTTTTTTGAAAAAAATCAATATTCCTTTCACAATGGCCCTCAGAAGCATCCTGCATACCGAAGCACGATGCCCATCATGTTATCAACCGCGGTGACCTTCACGCTGTAAAACAAATCTTTATAAAACAACAATCCTCCCGGAGCAAAGTTGCCCCGGAAGGATTCTGACAGAAAAGAATTGTTTGGATGTATCTTATAGGTTGTGTACTTCTCTTAACCACATTTATTACTTATCGTTCTCCACCGACACTCCCCCCACCGAATCGGCAGGCGCTGATACACCGACGGCCCCCTGTGAACACAGGCAGCCAACCATCATCATCATATGTCGTAGAGCGTTAGGTCTCATCGTCGTGTCTCGCTGTATCTTTCTCTCTAAGGCAGTCACGGGCTTCATCTTCTCCCACCCATACAGCAAGCCGTCATCCCCCTATCCGTTTTTGCGGGACGTCAATGAGCTGTCTTGTGGTAATATAACCCGAAAACTACAAAACTATATGTTGCTTTGGCAGGTCTCCTGACTTATCCCCTCACCAACGCCTTCCCGCCGCACGCTGCGACAGTGGCATCCCTGTTGATGAAACACATATCACACACACCATCACCCATAATAGTGATAATGACGCAATACGTTTTTTAGGAATTACAGTAGCGGGTCTGTTCAGGTCTCTCACCTGATTCCCTTTTAATCGCATCGCCTGACAACGGGCATCTCCATACCCACGGCCTGCGAACCAAAACGTACCGCAAAAGTACACCAAATTTTCTTCCCCACAAATTTCCGCCCCAAAAACTCTACACACAATTCTATTTCCTCCCTAATTCCTCCCTATTTCACACATTAACCATTATTATAGGTTGACCGAAAAAAGTGGATAGCATAGATAGTGTGGAAATTGTGAAATTATGTTCGCCACTCAACCATCGTGTGATCTCGCTTGGCCGTTTACCTATAGCCTCTGCAAACTGCTTTTTAGAAAGTCCCTTTTCTTGCATCAAATAGTCCAGACGATTTGAAATCTGAAATGAAAGCCGAGCCTCGGCTCTTTCTTCCGGAGTAATATCACTCAGCAGCTCGCGAAGTGACGTTTTTGCTTTTCTCATATCTCAAAAATTTTATCTGTTTCTATCTCATTTTCAGTAACTATTACGCTTCCATCGGAAACACCTTCTTTAAGCATCTCCTCAAAGCGTTGCAAAGTCAATACGTAACCTTTTAACGTATCATCTTCATCATAAGTTCGTGTTTTCTTTTCTCCACCGTTACCAAGTATCAGAATGCGGTCAGATAGACGTAAACCATATAAACGAAGTCTTGAACGCAATGTAGGAAGAGCTACTACAGAATCCTTCATCTTTCCTTCTGGCCTGAAATATCTCTCAAAGGCTCCGAAGTCAAGAATCTGATCAATGAACTTAGCAATAATACGAAAATCTTTATAAAGCTTTCCATCCTTCTGAAACTTTGCAACAAATTTCTCAAACTCGTTCAAATCATCAGACAGAAATTGTATAGTATATACCGTACAGTTTTCAGTTTGATCCAACAGAAGCAATTCGACCTCACTCATTCTTTTTATATCATTTTATTTTGACGCAAAGATAAGACAAATATTTCACATAAATATAAAATCAATGCATATCGGGCTATGCCACTGGAATAACCCACAGATAAATAATACGCGTCATCAAACACATTCATCCCGGAGAGGATATCCCCGACAAACTGAATAAAAACCGCGGGCTAAGCCTACGGCCCACCCACGGCTATTATCGGCCCACTCCTCGGGAGTGCACCGGAGAATGCGCCACATTTTTGACGCATCCTCTTAATCACTATAATGCTCGTAATTACCGTACCTTATTTATACAAATTAAAAAGTTGTGGTGTATTGGTATTAATTACTTGTTGCTATTATTCTTGACTTTTACAAGCAGAAGAGGACGCTTAGCTGTTTGAGCCGTTATAGCTGAATTATTGATGCGGTTAGAATTCCACGAAGTCATAAAATAATAAAACCTATTTGTGGAATTTTCATCTAATGTTGATGAGAGAAAATAAGAAGAGACAGGACTCTTTATTAACTTTTCTACTGCATCGTAGTAGCCTGTATAAGGTATTTTAATTTCTATAAAACCATCGCTCCAGAAAGAATGATTATCAATAATATCATCAATATCGATATTGGAATTTTCTGGAATAGCCTTGATTTTACAACTGAAGTAATAGCATCCGGTTATTGAATCCTGGATCACCGATTCCCATCTATATGCAGAGTATTGATTAGAACCTTTGAATCGGATACCATAACATGCATAAACTGTATATTTATTGCAATTTATAATATTATCATCACTACAATAATATCCTGTTACTTTATCAAGATATATAGTTTTAGGCTTGTAACCACATCTCAGTTGGCTTTCACCACTAAAAGCTATAGATTCATCCGACATATCTACAGACTTAAGCATGGTATTATTGGCATCGTTCTTCAAAAATACTGATTCTGAAAATTTTTCATTGCTCATATTATTGGGTGAATAATATATCATATTCCATAATGAATTTAATTCATCTTGGGAATTCTGAATATAAAGTAAATCGAGTGGTGTAATCAGCTGCAGTTCGCCTAACGTCGGAACTCTGTAATTGTTACCACCGATACTAAGATAGGCATTTTCATCTGAACCCATAAGACCTTTGTTTTTAAGATCCGTATATGTGTAATAAACACCCGTGGGTATTTCAGTAGATTTTATAATTTTATCAAAAAGTGTGGCAGTCTTATTGTCAAAATCGATTGATTTTACGAAATTTTCAGCAAAGAGGTCGTAGACGAGGAGCTGGCGGTTGAGGGAGTCCTGAACGTCCTTGGGGAGGATGAGGGGCACTTCGGGGTGCTCGATTTCGGCTTCTTCATCGTCCCAGTCAAGTACCTGGAGGTCAAAGTCGAGTTTGGTGGCTTTGGTCAGGACAATGCGGTAGAGGTTATTGCGCTTGATGGGCATGGTCTTGCCGGTGGTCGAGTTGGGGTCGATGAGCTTGACTTCGTGAGTCTTGGTTTCGGTCGCGTCGTCGCCTTCATAGTAGGTGATGGTGAGCGTCGGGGTTTGTTCGCTTTCGGCTTCCGAGTGGTTCTCGTAGGTGTAGATTTTTCCGTTCCATGCGGTGCCGTTTTCGGGGTCGCCTGTCACTTTGAGTGAGTAGTCTTTTTTCTCAAACCAGTGGCTCGCGTTATTCATCGTGTTGGGTGTCAGGACGGCGCTTTTGACGGTGCGGTTGGCGAACTCGATGTTGGTGACGGTCACACCTTCGGCTTTGTTGAGCAGGTCGAAGCGTGCGGCGAGACGTATCATGTGTACCTCTCCGATACTCTGACTCTCGGTGATATGGGTGGTGACTTTCTCAGAGTATTTGCTGACCATGAGGAAGTTGCCCTCTGCGTCGGGAGCTTGGTCGGCGGTGATGGATTCGAGGTAGTTCAAGCCGTTTTCGTCTTCCATCTTCGTGCCTTCGGGAATGTTTTCAAGTTCGCCCTTGAGTTTGTCAGAGGCGTTGGCCACGAGCCAGATGTCGTATGTAGCATCCTTTTCGACGATGAAGGTGTATTCGTTGGTGTCCTCATTTATACATGTGGCGGATACAGTCTTGTAAAATCCCTCATGGGTGTCAAACAGTACGGCAACCAGGCTGTTGACGGTCTTCTCGCCTTCCTCAGCCTCTACGGTAGCGCGTGATGTGGTATTACCGGTCGCCGCACCTGTGAGGCGCAGATGTACGCCGGGGGTCTTCGCTGAGGGTGCGGCATAATCTACATCCTCGCTGTTACATGCGCTGAACATCAGCGTAAAGCCGAGCAGCGCTGAAAAGATATTTTTAATATTCATAGTGTTACGATTGATTTGTTCTAAATTACCACTAAGGATTCTATCAGTCAGTTATAGGCTCATCAATCTCTACAAGATTCCAGTCATCGACAATCAGTGTTGCGGATACTCTGCCCGACACTGGCTCATCACCGTTACCGAGCACGATGGTGTAGAGATGGTTGCGCTTGGTGTCTATATATGCTTTGTCGCCCGAAGTTCGCTTGAAGGGTACGTCAAGCACACCTTGATACTCCGTGCCGTTGGCATCTACGGTATATTCGAGGTGTACTACCGCACCATCCTCCTCGGTGTTCCTGCGCTCGTAGAGGTAGAAAGCCTTTTTGAGCTCGACTATGTCGTTGTCATCATCGTCTTTGAGATACTTCTCGGGGAGAGTATGGATGCTGCTCAGATCCATCTTTAAGGTTTCAACCTCAGCATATAGCGGGTTATTCTCTTCGTCGAAACGGGGGAAGAGGAAGGTTCTGACAGGCGCGCCCTGCAGCTCTACCTTGGTAAGCTTTAGGTTGGGAGTGGCATAGCGGATGTCTATACGCGACACAATTCGGGTCAGCTGTACGTCACACTTCTGTTCGTCCTTGCCAAATTCGATTATGTCATTGTCCGACCCCTTGACCTTCGCCGAACCTGTCATGGCAATTCCCTTTTCAGGATCTGCCAGGGCGTCGCCCTTGGGCGATACGGTTATCGGATCCGGTGTGGCGACTTCCTCTCCGTCCTCTCCTTCGGGAGTTTCAGGCTGTACGGTCGTATTCTTCAGTATTACGGCCGAATACCAGTTATTTCGGAATTTTATGGCTGACTCACCGGTTTTTACGTTTGTCGTCGCGTTGTTGGCCACCAGGCGGTAGGTGAACTTTCGGTTCTTGTAGTCAGCAGGAATCACGATTGAGAAACTGTATGAGCCGTCACCGCCATCATTGAGGTCGATTACGTTCTTGCCTATGCCGGTGGGATAGCTCAGTATGCGGGTGAGCGAGGTGCGTACGGTATCTTCCTCGAATACCTCATACTCATAGAGCTGAAGGGTGTTGACCGCATACTCGGGAGCATCGTGGAGCACACCATCGGCGCGGGAGTATGATACTTTGTCACCCGCGGGGGTCCGCATTGAGAATGTCAGCGTATTTTCCTGCTCTGCAAAATCCTCGTCAAGGACGACATCGTTGCTGCAGGAGGCCAGTGACAGCATCGCCAGTATCGACGCCGGCATCAGAAATCCTTTAAAAGCAAATTTCAGATTCATTCTGTTCTTTTTTTGATTGGTTTGAAATGTTTGTAAAATTGATCGATTATCTCATCTGTTATATATGGGTTATCCTATAGGTTAATGCAGGTCCTATCCGAAGTTGCCGCCGTTGACCCAGTCGGCTACCGAGCCCTCTACCATCGGCATAAGATCCACGCGGTTCTCGTTTATCACCCTGAGCAGTATCTCGTAGTCCTGAACGTGAGTGGCCGACGGTCGCCAACCCCACGCGCGAAATGCCTTGCCAAGGTCTATATCGGGAATGACCGACGCGCCGTCGAACTTTATGCGCAGGGTAGGTATCTGTGTGTCAGTGTATCTCAGCGTCACGAACTCGGCGCGGAGTTCGAGCTGACGCAGAGGCACATTGAGGCAATATGTCTCAGCCCCGTCGCCCGACGGAACGTCAAGGCCGTCGGCCGTCAGCGATGTCGTTGCGGGGTCGAGGGAATACCGCGTATCCACTCCCGCGAGTTCCATATCATAGTTGCCTACGTATGGCGGGCGGTTTGCCCATTCGACTGTCACTTTCAGATGACAATGTATATTGACCATCTGTGTCGTGAGGCGGTTTGACGCGGTTCCTCCACCATCCTTGCCCACCTCCAGTCCACGCCCCTCGGCATCGACAGCGAAGTGCTTCACGCCCCAGAACAGTTCGTCGGTATTGGCGTAGGCGCTTTCCCGCTTCTTGTTGCGGGACGTATGGGAGAGTGAGAACTGATTCAGCAGACTCTCACTGCCATGGCGGTGGGCGGTGATATCGGTCATATTGCCTATGGTTATCATTGTATATTTTCCGGCGGGGAGTTCCAGCGGCTGACGGTTGAGTTTCTCTCCGGGGGGCAACTCGCTTATGTACATGCCCCCGTCATCGAAGAGAAAATGACGGAGCGAGAGGATATTGTCGCTGAACACATCTGCCCCCTCAGGACGGTAGACGTAGTGCATGGTCAATGGTCCGGGACAGCACAGGTCGCGGTCATCTTCGAGCTGACAGCCTGAGAGAATGATCGGGAGTATCGCGAGGAAAACCATAGCTTTATACATCTTAAGTAAGTCGTAAAAATTATTTTATACTATCTTCGAGAGTATTTTCGGATGATTTTCGCTTGATGGCGAAGGCGTGTAGCGAGCTACACAACTGAGACAGAGAGTGAAAAGCGCCGAA
>JAAVDH010000009.1 GCA_014801865.1 Bacteroides sp.
TTCTGTAAAAAGCGAAGTGCGTATCCTCGGAACAGAAACTAACGGAGCTTGCGTTCTACTTCAACCTTCAATGCCCGTAAATAACGGTGATAAAGTCTTCTAAGAGATTTCTATTGCCTGTTGTTAGGAATGTGCGCTGAGGACTGAACTGCATCATTGGAGCGTTGGCGGAATTATCCGGGTAGGGATAGGTATGTGAGGACGGCATCAGGGTGGAGGCCGGCTCCGCGGCATATCATGGCGATTATGTCGCGGGGGGAGTGACGGAGTCGCAGTTGGTCCATCGAGAGGCTACCATCGCGCTTGGAAAGGCGCTGGCCGGCGTCATTGCGTAGAAGCGGAAGATGGACGTATCGCCCGGGGGTGGAAATGCCTAACAGTCGTGTGAGATATATCTGCGGTGCGGTAGAGGTGAGCAGGTCATCACCCCGCACTACTTCAGTGATGTTCATGAGGCTGTCGTCAATCGTCACAGCAAACTGATAGGCCCACGCACCATCACGGCGACGTATGACAAAGTCGCCGAACTGAGCGGCTACGCTTATTTCCTGTGGTCCGAGAAGCGCATCGTCAAATCTGATTATGTCACTCACTGGCGCTACGTGATCGGTCCTTACTCTGACGTTTGCCGGACTATGAGGTAATTCCGTAAGGGGCATCGCCGGACGACACTTGCCGCTATACGGGGAGTGAAGATCGGAGGCATGTGGCGCACGGAGTTCGGCGCGTGTACAATGACAGGGGTACAGCACTCCCATGGACTCAAGCTGTGAGAAATACGCTTCGTATATCGGGGTGCGCTCACTCTGATAATAGGGTCCATCGTCCCATGACATTCCCAGCCAGGAGAGGTCATCCATTATAAGGTCGGCATACTCGCGTTTAGAGCGCTGTGGATCATTATCCTCAATACGCAACACCCACTCTCCACCACGGGTCTTCACCGAAAGATACGACATCAGGGCGGCATAAATGTTGCCGAGATGCATACGCCCCGAGGGTGACGGAGCGAATCGTCCACGGGGTCGGCCATAATCATAAGGCGATGGAGCGCCCATTATTACATCACTTAGCTTCATAACACTTTTGACTATAATCCGGCAACAGGCACATGGTTATCAAGCCTTATTATCAGACTTGAAGGATGGGATATTGAACACTATGGCAATAGCTACCATTCCGGCCAGAATCCAGGGATAGTAGAGATAAGCAAACGGGGCTATGGGTGATATGCCTGCAAGCGAAGTGGCAAGGAGTGTCTGGGCACCATAAGGTATAAGACACTGCACGATACATGAACTGGTGTCAAGCAATGATGCACTCTTACGGGGATCCACGCCATAGGTTTCGGCCATATCCTTGACCATCGGTCCGACGGTAATAATGGCCACGGTATTGTTGGCTGTGCAGAGATTAACGATACCGGTAAGCATGGCAATACACCACTGACATCCGCGAGGTCCGCGTACTATCGACTTCATACCGTCAAGAATAAAATCTATGCCACCCTGGTGCTTTACCACACCCAACATTCCGGCAGCAAGCAATGTGATTAGCGTAAGGTCGCCCATCGAGTCTATGCCGTGGCCTATAAACTGACATAGCTCTATGGGAGTAAATCCGGCTGTGAGTCCGAGTACAAAAGCTGCGGCTATACCGACAGTAAGCACTACAGCCACATTTACGCCTATGACAGACAACACTATTACAAGCAGGTACGGTAACATGAGCCACAGATTTCCTTCATCGGCGGGAAGTTCATAATGACAGTCCGGACTCATGAAATAGAGTATCACTATCGTTATCAATGCCGCCGGAAGGGCTATGCGTATATTGGCCTTGAATTTATCGCTCATGGAGCATCCCTGAGTGCGAGTAGAGGCGATCGTAGTATCGGATATGAACGAGAGGTTATCGCCGAAGAATGCACCTCCGAGTATCACCCCAACAAACAGCGCCACGTTACTCTCTGTCGTCTCGGCAAGACTGACTCCGAGGGGAGCCAACGCCACGATAGTGCCTACAGACGTACCTATCGATATGGAGATGAGGCATGCAGCGATGAAGAGTCCGGGCAAGAGGAGCTCAACAGGAAAGATACCGAGCGTAGCACGCACTATCGAATCAATAGCTCCCGCGTTCTTAGCCAGCGAGGCAAAGGCTCCGGCAAGCACGAATATCCATATCATGAACAGGATATTAGGATTGGCAGCAGCCTTGGAAAACACCTCTATACGCTGATGTACCCCGTAGTTTCCGCGAAAAAACGCGATACTCCACACCGAGGCCACAAACAGTGCTGTAACTACCGGCATGCTGTAAAAGTCGCGAATCACCAGTGATACCACCACATACAGCAGAAGGAAAATTACAACCGGAGATATAGCAAGAAGTCCCTGACAGATTCCAGGACGAAAATGAGTTATGGTGTTATTCTTCACAACCTGAATTCGTAACGCTAAATAATGATTTATAGAAAACGGTTGCAAAATTACTCATTCTCCCCTATTCAGTCAAAGCCCACCATTATTAATATAACACAAAAAAATACGCAATCCCCGATGAAACTTTTATTATTTCAAAAAAAGAAGTAAATTTGCAGCAACATACTTACCCCGCTTCCCTTAAGAACAGCGCGCTCAGGGTAAGTTTTTCTTTTTTATGACACTGCCACGCTATAATCAACCGCAGATCTCAGTTCCTGAACAGATAAGGCTTCTGAAATCAGAAGGTCTGGTTTTCACTGATGAAAACAGAGCGCAACACATTCTTGAAAACATCAGTCTTTTCAGAATGAAGAGCTATCTTACTCCGTTACGGGTTCCGAGTTCTCGAACTTTCAAATCCGGCGCAAGTTTTGATGATGCCTATAACCTGTATAAATTTGACTCTGAACTCAGGAAGATGATTTGCTCTGAGATGGAGAAAATTGAAATTTCCATCAGAACACAGTTGTCTTTGATAATGGGAGATGAGTCTGGTATATATTGGTTTGAAGACTCTTCAAATTTCAGGGATGCCACTCGTCATGCCGGATTATTATCAAGTCTAGAAGCAGAACTGCGCCGAAGCGATGATGAGGCGATTGTTGATTTTCAACGTAGGTATTCGAATAAGTTTCCATCAAGCTGGATGACATTTGAAGTTAGTTCATTCGGTACATTGTCAATGATGTACCGCTGGCTTAAAGCCGGTCATGCACGTAGAAAAGTTGCGAGATTTTATGGCCTTACTGACACAATTTTGGAGTCGTGGCTGCACTCAATAGTTTATGTACGCAATATATGCGCCCATCACAGCAGGCTATGGAACCGTAGGTTAAGTATTAACGCACTCATTCCTCGCAGGACTCATCTTCCATTTATAGCTATTCCTGGGGACACCAAGCGAGTGTACTATATCATGTCAATTATTCTGTATTTTCTTCAGACTGTCAATCCTCAGAATACATTTGCCGCTCGTTTCAAGTCTTTACTTGGTAAATATCCTAACGTAGATGTATCAGCGATGGGGTTTCCCAATTACTGGCAAGAGGAGAAACTTTGGCAATAAGTAGTCACCTACGTATCGGTTTTATCAGGTCACAATAATGGCCCAATAAATCCATGGTTTTCAAGAATTCTGACTCATTGATAGGCCACGAAATCAACCCGGTTTAGGATTAAGCTCTAAGCAATATGACTATTGGAATCTACGCATTACTCAGGCAGGAGTTTCTACCGGATTACAGAGATAGTCCATGGCCTTCTCTATACGTGGATACACGGGTGCGGTATGACCTCCTGAGGTGAGCTGAAGGACAGTCTCCATGCCTGCATGCTGAAGTACCTGCTGCACTTCACCGGTAGCGGCCATTATGTCACCATAAATAGTATGTGACGATTCTGCCTCCTTTTCTCCGAGACTCAGATATGCTTTGCGGGCCTTGATTGTCGAAGCGTTCTCTTTCATATAGTTCACGAAGTCAGGATACCAGAATGAACCGGATATCGAAGCTACCTGATCGAAGATGTCTGACTTGGTAAGTTGCCATACGGCAAATAGTCCACCCAGCGAATTACCTATGAGAGTGCGGTGCGTGGAAGGATGTCCGATTATCCTTTCAATCTTGGGTATAAAGGTTGAATTAAGACTTTCAAGAAATCGTTCGCCAAACCCCTTGAACATTCGTGGATTGCCTTCAAGAGTTGCAGGCCAGGGAGTGAGATCATCGTCCCACTGCATGCCGCTGAGCACGGCCACGTTGCATTGATAATCCGATGCAAGGGTCTCCATCTCTGACGGGAGAAGCTGGAAAGGAAGTAATATAACAACCAGTGAGGTGTAGTCGCGCTTGGTGACCGAGACCACTGCCTGACCGTAAGTATATGTATGTGTCATAATGAACAGAGTTATAAGTAAGTTATATGTTGATCGAGCCGAAGTATTTCCATGACTCAATTATTGTATAACTTCAACGACAAATTTACCACTTTAGTTCGTTGATTATCATAAATATCGCCGGATTATTTAAGATTACACAAAACAAGCCGGAGTGTGCATAAATCTTCTGCACACTCCGGCTTTATTTGTGTAAAAATTACAGTGAAGTCATCTATATTTTTCTTCAGGGTCAAGATGACTTCACTATCTTACTGCGGTATCACAGTGAAGCTACCATTATATCTGCGGGTGGGAAGTACGAGTACATCCTTCTCAGGCCATGAACCCCATGAGTCGTAACCGCCCACACCCTGATTGGCGAAGTCAATACAGAGCTCCACGAAATCGCGCGGAGCGATATCATTGATGTGGGTCTGACGGCGCATTACGTTCTTTGCATCCGCATCGTTGTGCACCTCGTCAGGTGTGCGGTTCAACCACTGATAGGGACGGTTCTTTGTCTCCTCGCCGTCAAAATCCTCTACAGAATTGCGCAAGGCATTAAATCCTATCACAGAGTCAGCGGCGATGGTCAGTCCGTGACCAGCCTTATCTGTAAGGGCTACGTAACGTACATCCGTGCGATGACCATTCTCCTGAGGACGTACATAGGGGAAATACATCTCTTCAGCAGTCGTAGAGTAGACTCCGAGCTTGGCACCTGCCATACGGTCGGCATAATTCTCCACGGGGCCACGACCGTAGTACTCCACCCGATCCATCATGGCCGGCAGACGCATACGCAGTCCGAGACGAGGCATCTCTGCCACCTTCTCGTCGGTCACAGGTTCGAAGTCGGCCTCAACCTTCATGACACCCGAAGGATATACGGTATAGTCCACCGTGTAAGTATTTCCCGAAGGAAGAAGATACTTCACTGACAGGAGAGCGTTCTTTCCAACGTTCTTAACTGAGGCCTCAGCCACGTTGAAGTTATTTGAAGCCTCTTTCCATATCTGTTCACGGGCGGGAGCGCCATTGCCGTAATCATTATCCGTAGGACCACGCCAGAAGTTGGGACGGAAGCCGAAGTCATCGTAGACATATTCGCGTCCGTTGACCTTATATGAAGTCACCGAACCGGTAGCCTTGTCAAACTCAAAGTCAACCTTTGAAGATGACACCTTCAGCAGATTGCCATTCTCACTCACGTTGAGCGCCGGACCGGCGAGTGACGGATTGAAGCACGGCTTCATGTCAGACAGCACTATCTGTTCGTAAGCCAGCTCATAACCCTTAGGCACACCGGGAGTGGCTTCCAGGGAAGTGAGGCTGAAGTTAATCACCGTCTCAGCCTTATCAAGTACTTTCTGTGACGGCAGGGCTATGGTGATATCTTTGCTCTGCTGAGGTGCGAGGTCAAGGGGCACAACGCCTTTGCCAAGTACCTTCTTGCCCGCCATAATAGTATATGAGAGGCGATACTTATTGAGGTTTGTGAAATAGAAGCGATTTGTCACGCGGAACTTTCCTTCCGCAATATCGACCGGAGCGATAGCTATGTTCTGATGCACATACTTCACCTCGGCAAGTCCGGGATGGGGAGTGCGATCGGGATTAACAAGGCCGTTGATACAGAAATTACCGTCGCTCGGCATATTCTCGCCATAGTCACCTCCGTAGGTCCAGTAGTGCACACCGTTTTCGTCCACGGCGTCAAATCCCTGGTCAACCCAGTCCCAGATGAAGCCACCCGAAAGGTTGGGATAGGCGTAGATAGCATCCCACTGTCCTACGAAATTACCCGTAGAGTTACCCATAGCGTGGGCATACTCCGAAGGCATCACGGGACGGTCACTGCCACGCTTGCCAATAAATTCCAGCCATCCGGCCGAGGGATATTGAGGCACGATCATGTCAGTGTTCCATTCAAAGCTCGTGCGCTTACCGTCGTGGAGTTCCGTACGCTCGTAATTGACGGGACGGTACATCAGAGTGTCGGCATTTTTGAGCCAGAGATATGTCTGATAGAAGTTGTAACCGTTGCCGGCCTCGTTGCCGAGCGACCAGAAGGTCACGGCAGGATTATTCTTATTACGTTCATACATGTTGCGCGTACGGTCCATGTGCGCTTCAAGCCAGTCGGGATTATTGCCAAGTGTGGCACCCTTACGAAGATTATAACCCATACCATGACTCTCGATGTTTGCCTCATCGTAGACATAAAGACCATATTCGGCGGCCAACTCATAAAAACGCTGACTCTGGGGATAGTGACACAGACGCACGGCATTGATATTGTGCTGGCGCATAAGTTCGAAATCCTTACGCATAAGGTCCTCGGTCATGTAGTGGCCGGTGAGAGGATTATGCTCGTGGATATTCACACCCTTCATCTTCACCGGCTGATTATTGATATACAGAGCCTGATAGGGTATACCCTCCTCAGACACCTCACCGGTGGGACGTATCTCAATCTTGCGGAATCCTACGCGGAAAGGTATCGACTCGCTCACTGCACCGTCAGCGTTGCTGACCGTAATAATAAGANTNNAAAGCTCNNGAGTNTCAGATGNCCAGGCCTTNACATTTTCTATGGTCTTGGTGNCGAAAGCCACTTCCACAGTCTTACCCTCACCGACAGTCACACTCTTGGAGTCGGAGAGCACCTGCTTACCGGCGGCATCCATAAGGTCGTAGGTCACCTTCACCTTCGAGGGAGCGGTAGCGCTGTTGGTCACGTCAGTATACAGGCGGAACACACCGTTGCGATACGTATCGTCAAGCGTAGATGTGATACGGAAGTCACTCACGGCTGTCTTGGGACGGGCATAGAGATAAACATCGCGTTCTATACCGCTTATTCTGAAGAAGTCCTGNTCTTCGAGATAAGANCCGGTAGAATATCGCATACACTTTATCACAATCTCATTCTCACCCTGACGGAGGTAAGGGTTGAGCAAGTATTCCGCAGGGTTTTTGGAGTCTTCGCTATAGCCTACTTCCTTGCCATTGACATANACGTATGTGCCCGACTTTGATCCGGCGATATGCAGANATATGTCATCTCCCTTCCAGTCCGAGGGCACGGTAAAAGTGCGGCGATACACTCCTACAGGCACTTCGTCAGGTAGTGTCGGGGGNTTCGGGTTGGATGGCATGAAGTCGTAAGGAATATTGGTATAGATAGCCGTACCGAATCCCTGGAGTTCCCAGTTGCCGGGAACCTTTATATCTGCCCAACCGGAGGTATCAAGCCCGCTCTTCTCTACTCCNTCGGGGAGAGCNTTCTGAGAGTCGGAATAGAGAAACTTCCATGTGCCGTTGAGTGACATACGGCGCGGGTTAGTCTCGTTATTATTTCCGAGGGCCATCGTACGGTCCGGATAGGAGCGAAAATCTGTGTGAGGAGCCTGCTTATTGACCGCCACCACGTTAAGGTCTCTCCAGTACGGAAGTTTGGTCTCAGCACCTGCGCCAAGGCATCCCAGCGCAAGAATCATACCCAAACTTACGGTATTCTTGATCATAAGGTGTATAATTGGTTAATGATGTTAATCTTTATCTGTTTACTTTTGGCATGAGAGCCCGTGCCATAGGCTATCCGCAAAGTTAAGGAAATTAATCGAGTTTTTTATTGAAATATTACTCAAACCACTAAACTCCACCCTTTCAGNAGTTAAGANNATTAANAGCCTCATATTTTGCACATTACAGCANCCATTGTGCAGTAGCGTAAGTTGTGAGGTTCAGAAAAAGTTGGTAAATTTGTCGAAATTTTAGTCAACTTTTCAACTTATGAACAAATCTCTGATCTTGGCCATGGCTACTCTTTGCTCGCTGACAGCAGCAGCTGAGGGCTACCAGGTCAACACCTTCAGTGCAAGACAAGAGGGCATGGGCCACGTNGGTGTGGCTATGAAACTTGGCGCTGAAAGNAACATTTTTAACCCCGCAGGTGTAGTNATGTCCGANAANACCATGGACTTTTCTGCGGGTATGAGTGCCATTATGGCGACATGCACAAGTACTTATGACGGTAACGAATATACTACCGACAATAATGTAAGCACCCCCTTCAATATCTCAGCGGCATTCTCTATCTACGACAATCTCTCAGCCGGCATTTCTCTATATACTCCTTACGGAAGTTCCATNAACTGGGGAAAGAACTGGCCNGGAGCCGTATTGAATCAGTCGGTTGACCTAAAGGTATTCACCGTACAGCCCACTGTATCATGGCGCATTATTCCCGGACTGTCGGTAGGTGCAGGTCTGATGATAAGNTGGGGCAATGTTGACCTTAATAAAGGTCTTGTCACTGCCGGTTCGCTCAATGCACTTCAGACACTGATGGTTGCAGGNGGACAGCTTCCCGGCATGCTCCATGAGTTTGTCACAACCCCTGCGTCAGTATCGCTCTCCGGCAAGTCAGAAATAGCCTTAGGATACAATGTAGGCGTTATGTACGATATTCTTCCCAATCTCACATTCGGNGCTTCATATCGCTCGAAGATGGAAATGAAGGTAAAGAAGGGTGACGCATCTGTCGAATACGGCAACGAGGTGGCTACTGCCCTACTCGGAGCNACACTCGACGAACTAAGCACCACCAATTTCTCATCGGCTATGCCATGCCCGTATGTGCTTACATTCGGTCTGGCCTACCGNCCGATATCCAAACTTCTTGTTTCATTCGATGCCCAGCTCAACGGATGGAAGACCTACAAGACACTTGACATAGAGTTTGAAGGTCTGCCCGAATTCGCACAGCACCTCACGAAGAATTATAAAAATGCGTGGACATATCATCTCGGAGCCGAATATGCTCTTACCAACCGCTTTGATATCAGAGCCGGACTTATGATTGATACATCGCCATGCAACAAGAATTACTACAATCCCGAGACACCCGGCACCACTAAGATAGAGCCCTCAGTAGGTCTGTCATTCCGTCCNNTCAAGAATCTCTCTATCGACGCTTCATTCATGTATGTCCACGGTGTACCCGTCAAGAATGCCACCGGTAACTACGAAGACTTCCTTGCCAAAAAGTTCCCGGCTATGGAACCCCTCTTCGGCATATCTCCCGAGGGTAGCTTCACAGCCGACTACCGACTCCACGCCGTAATCCCCGCCATCGGTNTATCATACTCCTTCTGATATGCCCTAAAATGGTGCNTATAAAAATTGAACTGCATCCCAAAAAGTTTTTTATCCAGCTTTTTGGGATGCAGTTCAATTTTATCACACAATTATTTTACTCTTTATTAGGCACATGTCCTAAAAATCAAAGCGCTCAAACGTAAACGTACCGCACTCCTCGAGTCTCGGNACAAGGCGACGGAAATGTTCAGAAGCCTTATGAGCGTTCAGGCTCTCCTCATCCTCCCATGTTTCGACGATTTCGATGTGATTGTCGGACGTGAGGCTGCCGAAAGCCTCATAGGTGATNCACCCCTTGTCGTGGAGCGAGAGTTCTACCAGTTCTATGGCTGTCTCAATGGCTTTCTTNGTNAAGGCACTGTCGGCTATTTCAAGAAAACAATTCAGTCTTATCATAATTCACAGATTTAGTTTATCGCTTAAACAATCGCCAGTCGCAGTAGGTTCATGGAAGCNACCTCTGTTTGAGCGATATGTCAAGTATTTANCAGNCTGTGTGCTCAGATTTTGAGCTATTACTACATAAGNTTTATTGGTTATAGTAGCCGATTNGTNTAANNAATNAAAAAGAAATGAAGATAAAGTAGTAACTTNANNNNANNNAAAAAACGGTAACACCGCTTCTCATCCCGTCTTTAGTATATGAACACATACACCATAAAAGCATCACGCAGGACAGAGAACGCAATATATTTCGGGACCTGGCTTATTGTCATCCTGTTCTTNATCTTAAACATGATGCTCACTCTGAATGAGTCAACGAATGAAAGTCTCTCATGGACTGAAATCTCAGTATTTGCGGCAAATCTCTTTCCTCTATTCCTGCTTTTCCTCATAAATAATTATCTACTGTTACCACGCCTCTTGCTTAGGAACAAATATACGGCATACGTTTGCAGCATAGCGGTAACCATAGCCGTGATTTGGGGTGGACAGATTCTCCAATTCTTCTATCTTAACAATCCTATACCTAACCATAGGCCGGAGATGCATCCTCCGATGCCTTATGAGAGTATGCCTCCCCATGAGCCTCCACACCATAAACCCCATCACATTCTGCCGATGCCTGTAGTGGTAAACTTTATCAATGACCTGCTTGTGATAGGAACAAACATAGCCGTGGCACTAATTTTTCAGCGTATCCGAGACCGCTTCGAGCAGAATAATCTCATTAACGCCAATATCCGTGAACAGCTTCAATATCTCAAGGCACAGATCAATCCGCATTTCTATATGAATATGCTCAACAATATTCATGGCATGATAGAAATAGATGCGGAGAAAGCTCAGGAGATGGTTATCAACCTGTCGAAGCTCATGCGATATATGCTATATGAGAGTGCAAACGAGCGTATCGAGCTTTCCTCGGAGATTCGGTTTCTCGATATCTATCTGCAGATCATGCACCAGCGCTATCCCGAGGATAAGGTGACGATTGAAACCTCTTTACCCTCTCCGAATGAATCTGCCGGAGTGATGATAGCCCCGCTGCTATTCCTTGTGTTTATTGAAAACTCATTTAAGCATGGCATAAGCTATAAGGAGAATTCGTATGTAAAAGTGATCATCAGGGTTGAGGGTGACATGGTAAAATTCTACTGCGCAAACAGTATTCCTAAATCTCCGCAGGACCCTCACAAGGAAGGTATCGGACTACAGAATGTGCAGCGACGCCTCAATCTGATATACGGCAATAAAGCCAAGCTCAACTTTATTAAGACACCCGACACATATACAGTGACATTAACAATACCCGCTCATGAAACTTCGCACAGCAATAATTGACGACGAGCCTATAGCACTCGAAAAACTCAGAAAATACGTAGAGAAAGTGCCCTTTCTCGAACTGTCAGGAGCCTACCAGAGCGGTACTGAGGCTATAAGCGACCTGCTTAACAATTCCGTAGACCTTATAGTAACTGACATACGTATGCCCGACCTGAGCGGTATAGACCTGATAAATTCCCTGCCATCTCCGCCCATGATAATCTTTACCACGGCCTATTCGGAGTATGCCGTCGAGAGTTATCGCTTCTCTGCGGTAGACTATCTGCTCAAGCCATATAGCTTCGCCGATTTTCAGCGCGCTGCCGGCAAGGCTATGGAACGCATGAAGCCATCCGCTCCGGTATCTGCTGCACAACCGACTTCGCCCGAAGAGTCGATATTCGTCAAGGTTGACTACAGATTTATCCGCGTTGACCTCAAGTCGATACGATACATCAAGGGCTATGGAGAATACCTGCAATTGTTTGTCGACTCCTCCCCTACGCCTCTCGTCACCCTGAGTTCATTCAGCGCTATAAGTGACAAACTGTCGCCAAACTTCCTGCAGGTCCACCGCTCCTACATTGTCAATATGGACCGCGTGGCGCTCATCATGCGCAACCGTATCACCATGGACTGCGAGACAGTCATATCCGTGGGCGACAGTTATAAGGCAGCCCTGTCATCATATCTTACCGATCACTCCGTAGGGGTTAATAGCCGTAAGATCGACCCGTCGACCTGAGACAGACGGACAGATGGACAGAACAGAATCTGCATATACGGTTTAATGAAAGAAACTTGGCGTTTGTTGAACTTTATTTGTCGACACATTAGTTATACATAGCTTTGTGCCGACAATACTGGATTTATCAATAATATGAAACATCTTCTTATAGCATTGGCACTCGCCTCATGTGGTGTCTCGCCGATTGTAGCCCAATCGGTATGGACGTACCCGGAGTGTGTGGAGTATGCGCGTCTCCATAATATAAACCTTCAGAAGTCGCGCCTGACAGAAGAGAGTGCCAAGTATGATCTTGAAGAGGCAAAAGCTCAGTGGCAACCNACACTTGACTTCGCTACGAATCAGGGATACAGCAANTACCCCTGGGGAGAGGCTGTCAAGAATTCATATATCAGCAACTACGGTCTTAACTCATCATGGACTGTATGGAACGGCGGAGTNCGTGAAAACAACATACGCCGGCAAAAACTTCAGAGCCGCATAAACGAACTGAATACCGGCGACGTATTGCGCACACTCGAAACCGATCTGCTTCAAGTCTATATCAACATCCTTTACGCCAAGGAGGCNATAGGAATCTATAAGGAAGCNGCNCGACTCAGTATGGCTCAGGCAGAGCGTGCTCGTCAGCTCATGGAGGCCGGACGACTGTCGCGTGTAGACTATGCTCAGCTTAAGTCNCAATATGAGCAGGACGAATACGCCATAGTAAACGCTCANGGCACCTACGATACTCGACGCATGGAGCTTAAGAAACTTCTTGAGCTTGGCATCGACATGGAAATCAGCCTTAAAGACNTAGAGTGGACAGCNGAGCAGATACTCGCACAGCTGCCCGACATGAGCGAAAGCTACCGGATGGCCGTAGACACAGACCTGCGTATACGCAGCCTTGAACTCGAAAAGGAGGGTACGGACATTGACATCGCCATAGCAAAAGCCGGGCGTATGCCTAAAATCGCACTNAANGCCTCGGTTGGAACNGGCTACGGCGCTCCCGGCGACCCATTCGGAACTGCGCTCAAAAAAGGGCTTAACGAGACGGTGGGCNTCACNCTGAGTGTGCCCATCTTCGACAATAAGAAGACCTCTTCTGCCGTAGCCCGTTCAAAAGTCCAGGCCCTCAACGCNCAGCTCGACATCGAACAGCGCTATACCGATATAGCCCAGACGGTAGAAAACTGGTATATCGATACCCGCTCGGCACAGTCGCGCTTCGTAGCCGCACAACAGCAACTTTCGGCTGCCGAACTGACTGATGAACTCACCAACGAACAGTTTAAACTCGGACTTGTGAACACCGTGGAACTGATGACCTCACACAATGACCTTACTCAGGCACGCCACGTATTGCTTCAAGCCAAGTATATGGCAATGCTCGGACAGAAAATGATAGAGTATTACCGNACGGCGACTGTCACTCTGGATTAATAGACTGTTTGAGTTTTTAAACCGAATTAAACACCTGACTATATATTACTTATGAAGATATACAAACTNATACTCGCAGCCACGCTTACTGTAGCCGGAGCTGGATGTGCGAAAAAGAGTCAGACCGTGCTCGAAACAGTCACGGTCACTCACGGCGACATCACCGAAACNGTGACAGCTACCGGCACGGTGGAATCNGTGACTCAAGTTGACGTAGGTACGCAGGTAACAGGCATAATTGANAAGCTGTATGCCGACTACAACTCTGTGGTAACCAAAGGCCAGCTTATAGCTGAAATAGAAAAAACCATGCTTGCCAGCGACCTTAAGAGCGCACAGGCCAACGTGGAATCCGCCAGACTTTCGTATGAGTATAATCGCACCAACTATAATCGNGACAAGGCTCTTCACGACAAGCAACTGATAAGTGACTACGAATTTCAGACCTCGCAAAAGGATTATGAAGTATCCAAGGCTGCATACGATAAGGCTCAGGCCGACTGTGTTCGTGCGGCAAAGAANCTTAACTATGCCGAGATATATTCTCCTATTGACGGCATCGTGATATCACGCGAGGTAGAGGTAGGTCAGACTGTGGTTTCCAACATGAACGTGGCTAATCTCTACACCATAGCCGACCTTGACAACATGCAGATTATCGGCAACGTTGACGAAGCCGATATAGGGCAGGTAAAAGTAGGNCAGCANGTTACATTCTCCGTCGATGCNTATCCCGACGATCTCTTTGACGGNTCCGTCACTCAGGTGCGACTCAATCCCACTACCGAAAGTAATGTCGTGACCTATGAAGTAGTAGTGGCAACCTCNAATCCCGACCACAANCTCATCCCCGGACTGACNGCCAATCTCACTATCTACGTGATGGAAGCAAAGGACTGCCTGATANTACCCGCCGAAGCCTTCAACTTCNCTCCCCAGCAGTTTGAAGACCAGAAGAATCTGCCCGTGGCCGAAGCACCTCTCAACAAGAACGACTTCAAGGAAGGNCAGCGCGGTATATGGGTGGAACAGGGTGGCAANCTCATAAACCGAGCCGTCACCACCGGAATTAGCAACGGATTTAAGACTCAGATACTCTCTGGAGTTAACGAGGGCGAAAAAGTAGCCACTGGTTATGAGACCTCCNCAATGGCTGACAGTGAAAAGGGTGCACCTACAAGCCCCTTCGCTCCTAAACCTCCCAAAGGTGCAGGNAAGAAATAATCATCCATAGAGAATCAGTAATCTATGAAAGAGCGTAAAGAAATAATNCGTGTAGAGAAACTCCGGCGTGAATTCATTGTCGGAGGAGAGAAAGTCAAGGCTTTGCGAGGAGTTTCGTTCACGATAAAAGAGGGCGAATTCGTGACCATTATGGGCACATCAGGCTCAGGTAAGTCTACGCTCCTTAATATACTCGGATGTCTTGACACACCCACCTCGGGAGAGTATGATCTCGACGGAGTGTCGGTACAATCCATGTCGCGTAACCAAAGGGCCACTCTGCGCAATCGTAAAATCGGGTTCGTGTTTCAGAACTATAATCTTCTCCCCAAGACTACCTCAATAGAGAATGTGGAACTGCCTCTGCTCTACAATCCCGATGTCACGGCCAAGGAACGGCGCGAAAGAGCCATACGCGCCCTTGAGGCCGTAGGACTGAAGGAACGTCTTTACCATAAGAGCAACCAGATGTCGGGCGGACAGCAGCAACGTGTGGCCATAGCACGCGCTTTGGTCAACGATCCGGTCATCATACTTGCCGACGAGGCTACGGGTAACCTCGACACTCGCACGTCGTTCAGCATACTTATGCTCTTTCAGGAGCTGCATGCCCGCGGACGTACCATCATATTCGTGACACACAATCCGGAACTGGCCGACTACTCGTCGCGCAACATAGTGCTGCGCGACGGCAAAGTCGTGGCCGATGAATATAACCCCTCACCTCTCTCGGCCCGCGAAGCCTATGAGGCATTACCCAACGATAATGACTGACGGCCATGAATATAGCTAATCTACTTAAGATAGCCATCAAGGCACTATATAACAATAAGCTACGATGCTTCCTGACAATGCTCGGCATCATCATCGGTGTGGCATCGGTCATCACCATGCTCGCCATAGGTCAGGGCTCGAAGAACAGTATCAAGGCTCAGATATCGGAAATGGGGTCAAACATGATAATGATACACCCCGGTTCGATGCAGCGAGGCGGCGTACGACAAAGTGCCGATGACAACCAGACGCTTGAAGTAACGGACTATGAATCTCTTCAACAACTTCCTGGCGTTGCAGCCATATCACCGATGGTTAGCACTGGTGGACAACTCGTGATTGGCAACAACAACTACCCTTCGAGCGTGCAGGGAATCACTCCCGAATATCTTGACATCCGTAAGCTAAAGGTCAAATCCGGCACCATGTTTGATGAACATGATATCAAATCGGCTGCAAAAGTTTGTATTCTCGGCAAAACCGTCGTAGACAACCTCTTTCCGTCGGGCGACGACCCCGTAGGCAAGGTAGTGAGATTCGGAAGCATTCCCCTCACCGTAATCGGTGTACTTGAGTCGAAAGGCACAAACTCTATGGGACAAGACCAGGANGATATTGTNCTCGCGCCNTACACCACCGTTATGAAACGCATGCTCGCCATAGATTATCTTCAAGGCATATTTGCCAGCGCCACCGATGAAGATATGACCGAAGAGGTAATAGACGAGATAACCGCCACACTACGACAAAACCACAAACTNAAGGACGGAGCTGATGATGACTTNACCATACGTTCACAGCAGGAACTCAGCGAGATGATGAACTCGACGAGCGACATGATGACAGTGCTTCTGGCTTGTATCGCCGGTATCTCACTCCTTGTGGGCGGTATAGGTATCATGAATATCATGTACGTATCTGTCACAGAGCGTACTCGCGAGATAGGACTGCGCATGTCTATCGGCGCACGCAGCATAGATATCCTCTCACAATTCCTCATCGAAGCCGTGATAATAAGTGTNACCGGCGGCATAATAGGTATACTCGTAGGCGTAGTAGCCTCATGGCTTGTCAAAGTCATTGCCAACTGGCCGATATATATACAGATNTATTCCGTAGTTCTATCCTTTGCGGTTTGTACCGTCACAGGAGTATTCTTCGGATGGTATCCGGCCCGTAAAGCTTCAAATCTTGATCCGATAGAAGCTCTGAGATACGAATAAACTCCGGGGAAGCCGCTTCAAGTAGGCANANCCCCGTCTGAATAAGCAAAACACTAATAGCAGATAAATATAGAAATGAGATTTTTCTCGCTGAGTTAGGGAATCGGAGGAGTTGGGTAATAGATATTCAGATAATGTTTCTACCGGGAGGCGAGTCAAAGAGTTGGCTCGCCTCCCAAATTATTATTCATAGACTAATCCACTTTTTCATGAGTAAGTATTATCTTTGCGAATACTTAGAGTATGTTTACTTTTAAGTACTAAGTGGTTTGCAAAAATGATTGATAGATTCATTNACTATCTGCGATATGAACGGGGTCTGTCGGAGAATTCGATTGCCGCATACCGTACAGATCTACTGCAGTTGAGCGACTTCATCTGCAGAGGACAGGCGTGTGGCTTCGCTCCTGAGAAACTTGACCGCAATGACCTGCGCAGGTGGATNCTCTCAATGTCGTCCGGTGGAATCGCACCGCGAACACTGCGCCGTAAGGTACAGAGCCTTAGATCGTTTTACCGCTATCTCATGCAACATCACGGCCTTAAGGATAATCCTGCCCATGACCTGCAACTCGCCAAACTACCCAAACTGTTGCCGTCAAACATTCAGCCCTCGGAAACGAATATAATGCTCAATGATCTGGTGGATGGNGCTATGAAGGATGAAAACTCTCAGCANGTGAGAGACGCACTGATAGTAACCATGTTATACACAGCCGGACTAAGAAGTCAGGAAGTGGTGGACCTTAAAGATATCAATGTTGACACGTCACGCTGTGAACTAAAAGTGAGGGGTAAGCGTAATAAAGAAAGAATAGTCCCTTTCGGGGCAGAGCTTAAAGAGATGATAGAGCATTACCGTACATTACGTGACAGAGAGCTGGCGGGTGGCGCACCCGACACTTTCTTCGTGCGCTCAGACGGCCAACCGATATACCGCCGACTGGTGTATAAGGTGGTGCATGACACTCTTGGCTCATATTCGATACATGCCGGCAAACTGAGTCCCCACGTACTNCGCCACTCGTTTGCCACCGATATGCTCAATGACGGAGCAGATCTCGTGGCCGTACAGCATCTTCTCGGCCATGAATCACTCGCTACAACCCAGGTTTACACTCATATAACCTACCGTGAATTAAAACAAAACTATCAACTCGCACACCCTCGTGCATTAAAAAAAGGAGGACATCATGGAAGTTAGAATTCAAGCCATCCACTTCGACATCACTGACAGACTCACTGAGTTCATCAATAAAAAGGCNGATCGTCTNGTACGCCACTACCCNAACATCGACTATATCGAAACTCTGCTTAAAGTNATTAAGCCCGAAACGAGCATGAACAAAGAGGTNGTAATCAAAGCCATTGTGCCNGGTCAAGGCGAACAGACCGCAACTAAAGTGGCCGACAGTTTTGAGGAAGCTATAGACCTCGCCCTCGAAGCTCTTGACCATCAGCTGGAGAGAATCAAGTCTAAGAAGTAAAATACAATATCACTGTCAGCTATAAACTGACAGCTATCAGCATCATGGCCGTGTGTCTCATCAATAATGGCACATGGCCATTTCGTATGTTTTTCTGCTCGTTCATCCTAACAGGCATAAGCGTTCTTTACTGCATAAGAGTATAAGCTATATGAAAAGCGAAAATACTATTGAGGATCAACGCCATAAGGACTTTCACATGAATTCTCTTAGTCACATGGGGGTGCGTGTGCAAAAAATTCGCTATATTTGCAGCGCAGAAACTTTAGCTTCTGCACACTCGGAAACATAGACTTACTAAACTAAGTACTATATCAATCAAATAATATTTATCAACCAATGGTAAGTTACAAAGAATTAGGTCTGGTAAACACTCGTGAAATGTTTGCCAAAGCCATCAAAGGCGGCTATGCCATCCCCGCGTTTAACTTCAACAACATGGAGCAGCTGCAGGCTATCATCAAGGCTGCTGCTGAGGAGAAGTCTCCCGTAATCCTTCAGGTTTCTAAGGGTGCCCGCAACTATGCCAACGCTACTCTGCTGCGTTACATGGCTCAGGGTGCTGTAGCATACGCTAAGGAACTCGGTTGGGAAAATCCCCAGATCGTACTCCATCTTGACCATGGTGACAGCTTCGAGCTCTGCAAGTCATGTATCGACAATGGCTTCTCTTCAGTAATGATCGACGGCTCACACCTCCCCTACGAAGAAAACGTGGCTCTCACCAAGAAGGTTGTTGACTACGCTCACCAGTATGACGTGACTGTAGAAGGCGAACTCGGCGTACTCGCCGGCGTAGAGGACGAAGTATCTTCAGACCACCACACCTACACCGACCCCGAGGAAGTTATCGACTTCGCTACCCGCACCGGCTGCGATAGCCTCGCTATCTCAATCGGTACTTCACACGGTGCCTACAAGTTCACTCCCGAGCAGTGCACCCGCAACGCTGAAGGCCGTCTCGTTCCCCCGCCTCTGGCTTTCGACGTGCTTGACGCCGTTATGGAAAAGCTCCCCGGATTCCCCATCGTACTCCACGGTTCTTCATCAGTACCCCAGGAATACGTTGACATGATCAACGAATACGGTGGCAAGCTTCCCGATGCTATCGGTATCCCCGAAGAAGAGCTTCGTAAGGCCGCCAAGAGCGCTGTTTGCAAGATCAACATCGACTCTGACAGCCGTCTCGCCATGACAGCCGCTGTACGTAAGGTATTCCACGACAAGCCCGGTGAATTCGACCCCCGTAAGTACCTCGGTCCGGCTCGTGACGAAATGGAAAAGCTCTACAAGCACAAGATTGAAAACGTGCTCGGTAGCGCAGGTAAGGCTGAATAAGCCTCTCTGCCATAAGAGATAATAAAAAAATGAGGCCATGCATCGAATGATGCATGGCCTCAACTTTTATCTATTCTCGGATAACGATCAGAGAGCGAGGAGCTTCTCTACCTGTGCCTCAAGGTTGGCAAGAGTCTGCGAACCGGCCATACGGAGGTCCTTAACCTGCTCCCCATTCTTGAAGAAAAGTATAGTGGGAATCGACATGATACGGTTGGCCATAGCGAGGTCAGTCTGTTCATCAATATTGTACTTGCCTACCACTACTCTATCGGCATACTTCTCGGCAAGAGCGTCAATCGCAGGGCTCATGCCTACACAGGGACCACACCATGTAGCCCAGAAATCGATTACTACGGGCTTGCCTGAAGCTATAATTTCGTTGACATTACTGTCGGTAAATGTAAAAGCCATAAGTCTTTTAGATAATTTATTGGTTATATTTAGAATGATTATAATTAAATATCAAGTTATTATTACTTAGCGTAAGCAGCTAACATGTCACGATATCTTAAATTCTATTTCAAGTTCCTCGAGCATATCGGTGAGCTTACGGTCAATAGGTATACGGGTACCCGAGTTGAACCGCACGAAGCGATTTATCTGCGAATCAAATACGCGGAATGACATTGTGCCCTTCTGCCCCTCGGGATTATTCTCTATGTGCTCCGACAAGAGTTGGAGTACTGAATCATTGACCTGCGGCTGATCAAGCTCTATAGTGATATTGCTTACCAGCGAACCCTTGACATCATTGAGCAGACGTATATTCATTATATTGAAACGCAGTTCAGATGTCTGATAACGTTTCTCAAACTTTCCGGTGATCAGTATTGGCAGTGAATTGACTCCGAATTTATGGAAATCCACGAAATTCTGTCCGAATAGCATAAACTCCGTTGTAGCAGTAAAATCTTCTACTTTAAGGCGTCCATACATGCTGCCGGTTCTTGACTGCTGCTGTGCGTAGCCAACAACCATGCCACCTACCGTCACCTGCCGTCCTTCCTCTGGAATCATCTCAAGGAAATCCTTAATGGTAGTACAACCATAATTCAGCTCCATATAATAGGCCTCCAGAGGGTGAGCCGACAGGTATAGTCCCACAAGGTTCTTCTCCTTGTCAAGACGGTCAATGTCGGGCCAAGGCTGTGCGGGGACAGGCGCGGGGCGTCCCGCAGTGGTCATCACATCATCAGCTCCGAAGAGCGAGAGTTCGTTATTGAGTTTATCATTCTGGAACCGCTGTCCGTAGCGCAGCAGCACTTCTACAAACGATTCATCACGCTGATTCTTCTCAAAGAAGTCTTCACGCTTGATATGGTCAGAGAAGCAGTCAAACGCTCCGGCCTGAGCCAGATTCTCCATCACACGTCGGTTGACCGACGATAGATTAACGCGTTCCACGAAGTCATAGATATCCTTAAACTTACCACCTGAAAGACGCGAATTGACGATATCGTTCACCACGTTCTCACCGATACCCTTGATGGCAGCCAACCCGAAACGAATATTTCCGAGACTGTCGACACCGAATTCGGCGAAACTCTCGTTCACATCCGGACCCTTTACGGGTATGTGCATCTTCTTGCACTCCTCCATGAAGCCGGTGAGTTTGGTAATATCGTTACGGTTGCGCGAAAGTACCGCCGCCATATATTCAGCAGGATAATTTGCCTTAAGCCATGCAGTCTGGAATGCCACCCAGCTATAGCACGTGGCGTGACTCTTGTTAAAGGCATACGACGCAAATTTCTCCCAGTCGGCCCATATCTTTTCCAGCACCTTAGGGTCATGACCATTCTTCTGACCGCCCTCAAGGAACAGAGCCTTGAGCGCATTCATCTTATCGATCATCTTCTTACCCATAGCCTTACGCAGCGTATCGCTCTGACCACGGGTAAAGTTAGCCAGCAGTCGCGACAGAAGCATCACCTGTTCCTGATATACCGTCACTCCGTAAGTATCCTTAAGATACTTCTCCATGATAGGTATATCGTAGACTATAGGCTCACGGCCATGCTTACGCGCGATGAAGTCTGGTATATAGTCCATAGGGCCCGGACGATATAGAGCATTCATGGCTATGAGATCCTCGAACGTCGAGGGCTGAAGCTCGCGAAGATATTTCTGCATACCGGCCGACTCAAACTGGAATGTTCCGGTAGTAGCGCCATCGCAGTAGAGCTTATACGTCTTGGGGTCTTCGATGTCAATAGCGTCTATATCGATTTCCTTACCCGTAGTGCGCTTGATATTTGCCACAGCCTCCTTAATAATCGACAAGGTCTTAAGGCCGAGGAAGTCCATCTTGATAAGTCCTGTCTCCTCGATAACTCGACCTTCATACTGTGTCACTATGATTTTCTCCTTGGAGTCGGCATTACTGTTCTTATCCACGGCTGTAGACACAGGCACCCAGTCGGTGATATCATCGCGGCATATAATCACACCGCAGGCATGCACGCCGGTATTACGCACATTGCCCTCAAGTTCCCGGGCATAATTGAGAGTCTCTACAATCAGATGATTAGAGCTCTGCATCTCCTGCTGAAACTCGGGTACATGCTTCAGACAGTTATCAAGATTAAGCTTAAGCTCCTTACCATTGACCACGGGCATGTGACGCGGTACAAGCTTACACAGTCGGTCACTTTCCGACAAGGGCAACTGCTCCACACGAGCCACATCCTTGATAGCGCTCTTGGTGGCCATCGTACCATANGTGATNATNTGNGCTACCTTNTCCTCACCATANTTGTTNGTNACGTAACGNANCACGTCGGCNCGTCCGTCGTCGTCGAAGTCAATATCGATATCAGGCAGAGAGATACGGTCGGGATTCAGAAAACGTTCGAACAGAAGGTCATACTTCACGGGGTCAATCTGAGTGATGCCCAGACAGTATGCCACGGCCGAACCTGCCGCCGATCCACGACCCGGGCCCACGCTGACACCAAGCTGTTCACGCGCAGCCGCAATGAAGTCCTGCACTATAAGGAAGTAGCCCGGGAAACCCATGGTCTTCATTATATGCAGCTCAAACTTTATACGCTCGTCAAGTTCGGGCGTCAGAGGGTCGCCATACCTCTTCTTGGCTCCCTCGTAGGCAAGCTTTCTTAGATAGTCTGCCTCGAATTTTATTCGATACAGCTTGTCGTATCCTCCNAGCTTCTCTATCTTCTTCTCCGCCTCCTCGCGCGACAGTACCACATTGCCGTTCTCATCTTGAGTAAACTCATCGAACAAGTCCTGATGAGTCAGACGGCTACGATACTCCTCTTCCGTGCCAAACTCCTCAGGTATCTCGAAGAAAGGCATGATAGGCGGATGGTCAATAGAGTATGTCGTCACCTTGTCAACCACCTCAAGCGTATTGGACAGAGCCTCGGGAATGTCGCTGAAGATGGCGTTCATTTCCTCCTGAGTCTTCATCCACTCCTGCTTGGTATAATGCATGCGGTTAACGTCACTGACATAATTGTTGGTGCTCACGCATATAAGTCGGTCGTGAGCCTCAGCGTCATGTTCATTGACGAAATGCACGTCATTGGTGGCAATTATCTTAATGTCAAACTTACGGGCTATCCTTATCAGCTCGGGATTGACACGCTTCTGCTCCTCATAAGTATCNCGATTNCCACCCGGAGCATCGGTNGCATGGCGCTGTATCTCTATATAATAATCGTCGCCGAAAGTCTCTTTCCACCACTGTACCTGCNTCTCGGCCTCCTCTATCTCACCGGCCATGATGAGCTGAGGTATTTCGCCGCCAAGACAGGCGGAGGCGACTATCAGACCCTCGCGATGCGATGCAAGCGCCTTCTTATCCGTTCGTGGATGGCGATAAAATCCTTCGGTCCAAGCCTGCGACACGAGCTTGATAAGGTTGTGATAGCCCGTCTCGTTCTTGGCAAGTACTATGAGATGGCGACCACCATCGTGCTTATCTTCCTGAGGATTAAGCGACTCTCTGGCCACATACATCTCACACCCGAATATCGGCTTGAGTATCTTTCCCTTAAGCTTTTCAAGTTCACTCTCCAGGGAGGCAATTTCCTCGGCATTTCCTGATTCTTTGGCCTGATCCAACAGCGCCTGAGTATCCTTTATCTTGCCCTTTGTCTTGCCGTTTACCTTATTTGCGTAGTTGAAAAATTCTTTAATGCCGAACATGTTACCATGGTCCGTCACGGCAAGTCCCTTTTGACCGTCAGCTATAGCCTTGTCGACAAGGGCCGCTATCGAGGCTTGTCCGTCGAGCAGAGAATACTGGGAGTGAACATGGAGGTGTACGAAAGGTTGCATTGGAATTATTCTGTTGAGGAGATTTGAGAAATAGGAGGGAAAAGTTTTATAGTCTTATTTAAAGCGCTTTACAGCCGTGCCGTCAGAGTATCGTTCGATATAGAATCCCGATGTCGGCTCTGCTGCTATACGGCGACCGAGCAGGTCGTAATATCCTTCGGCCTCTTTCACAATACTTTCAGCCGAAGGAGCCGATACATCTACAGTATAGTCGATACCGAAACGTTCGTCAAGAATATCAAATCGTTCTCTAAGGAAATCCTTGATATGTTCTACCTCTGCGGCATACGACCCAAGTACCATAGGATTCTGGTGAACCCTCTGATTGAGTATGGGCCAACGACGGAAGGTGAGCTCCTGCGATTCGTCAAGTTCCGCGGCGTAACGGTCTATGCTGTCGCACATATTCTCATAAGAAAGCTCGTTGAGCAGACGTGCTCTTGTCCAGAGAGATGTCATGCGATTCTTGGCGTTGTCATCATACTGTACGATGCGTGAGGCCATGCTGCGTGTCTGATACGAGGCCATCTGCACATTGTAATTGAAGATGTAGTCAGTCATCGTGGCCATCGGGTATACTCGCACGTCATTCTCAAAGGCCAGGTCAAAATCCCACACAGGGCCTGTCACGAAGCGGTCATCGCCGCGCTCCTTTGACATGTATACCGACCACAGCACATCAGGATTACCGGCCAATTCGTTAATCATCACAAACTTCAGGAAGGCATCAAGGTCAAGATACCTGGTATATCCGCCGTCGCTGTCATCGGAGGATGTACTCATTACGCTCTCCTCCATGAGATTGAAATGATTCTCGATATATAGAGACTGCTCACGGGTTATCTCGTCGTCATCCGGTGACTTGATAGTCACAGGCTGGCCGTAAATAGATTTGAACCATGACATTTCTTCCGATGCATAAGCATCTATCTCTACGAAATAGCCTCCTGTAAGAGCCTCTCCGAAGGTATCCTCGGGAGTCATCTCCGTGATATTGACGCGCTCTTTCCTGACATCGATCTGATCGCATAGCTGGTATGAACCTTCATACTGCCCGTTCATCACCACATCCACAAATCTGCAATATGGCGTGTAGGCCATCTCCATGGCGCGACTTATATCAAAGGCAAGCTTATTGCGCATAAGCGCCTTGTCGCCATAGTTGTTGATCAGTGTCCACTTCTTTGCCTTGCCGGGTGAGTCTAGCACACTGTTCTTCTTTTCAAACTTAAGGCGATAGGGCTTCTTGGGAAATGTCCATGACCCATTGCCACGCCCTTTGATCTCAGTGTTCACCTCTGTCTGTACGTTGCGACCGTCTTCTGAGATGATATAGACCATGCCAGGCACTTTGTGGTCCTTGTGCATTATCTGAGCCATCCCCTCGGTATTGATGACTACCGTCGGGAGATTCGTTATCTGAAACAACTGCGAGTCATCACCCTCACCGCTGTAACCATTAAAGCTCAGTTCGGCTACCGTACAGGCCTTATTGGCCGGAGCCATTACTCTCACGTAGCGAAATCCTCTCGAGCAATTGACATTAACCTCATTGATGACACCACCGTTCATACGCTGACGTATCATAGCTATAGGCATAGCGTCAGAAAAATCTCCGGAATTTGCCCCCTCGATGAGAGCCAGCTCCAGACGATCCTCAAATCCGACTGCGGCAGCTATATTCACAGACGTAATCACGTGAGGAGAACCAAGATCATAGCCCACCCATGTGCGACTGTATTCGCCCCCGTATGTACGCGCCTGAAAGTAAGACGAAGGATTACCATCACACACCATCGATACATCATGCCACGGAGTACCCTGCCCGCTGCTCATAATAGAACCTGCGAGCTGAGGATCGGACGCGGAGGCAGACCCGACAGAGGCAGCTATAATCGCAGTCATGATCAGTCTATGTGCCATATATGGAGTAGTAACGGTGGTGATGATGATTGGTAAAACAAGTCGTAAAAATTATTTTATAATATCTTCGACAGTAATTTCGTATGATTTTCACTTGATGGCAAAGGCGTATAGCGAGCTACACAACTGAGACATTGAGTGAAAAGCGCCAAAAAGACGCCGAAGACAGTCAAAAAGGCTAACTTGACGATATATAAAATAATCTTGAAGACTTAGTTAAGATTTAATCAGAGATTATCGTCAAAGGTCATTTCGTCAAATCCCTCGGCGTCAAACTCATCTTCGTTAAACTGGTCACTGCCATAGAAGTCTTCATCTATCTCTTGAGCGGCAGCGGCCTGAGCGGCCTTGGTATCAATCTTTGACTCAAACTCATTGAGATCAACAAACTGTGCGGGAGGATTACCCATCGACACTGTGCAAATAGGGTCCTTCAGCGAGCGACCTGGCTGAGTCTCCTTAAGTTCCATAAAGAAGCTGCGGTCTGTCAGATAGTCAAACACAAAAATGAGTCTCTGACCCTCATCCTCGACATAATCGCTCAGTACACACTCGTCCATCAGATATACATCTTCTGAAGAATCAGTGCCCATATCCTCGAGGGTTATCTCTTTACCCTTTTCCCATCCGTCATCACAGAGGAAAAACGAGTTCATCTGCCCTTTGTCATAGCCCACGCTGTCACAGATGGCGTTGCGGAGGTCAAGGAAAGTAGCATCGGCATCAATCTTTATCTCTCTCTTAAAGTTGTCGACTTCGTCAGACACGAGGCGAAAATTGTAGACCATAATATTTAAAAATGGATGTTCAGGTTAATAAGGGAGTTCCACTTGTGAAAACTCACTGCGAAGATAACAAATTAAAGTGTGACTCTGCACAAATTTTACCCATAAAAAGCACTATAATCGCCACTCACATTCCTTAGCTGTTCATAGTATGGAGATTACACCTCTCCGGCGCTCATAGACATCTTCATTCCCTACCTTGCACACATCATGCGGGACAGCATCACACTTACATGTGATGCTGTCCCGCATGATGTGATTTTAAAGACGAGGGTCTTATTTAATGACGCCGTGTTTGCGGAACACCTTGGTAATCTTCTCAAGAGCCTCGGTGACCTGCTCGCGGGTATGAGTAGCCATCAGACTGAAACGTATCAGTGTATCCTGTGAAGCCACGGCGGGAGACACCACTGGATTCACGAAGATACCCTCCTCAAAGAGGTCGCGGGTTATGGCAAAAGTCTTGAAGTCATCGCGTATATAAAGGGGGATGATAGGAGTAGATGTATGTCCTATCTCAAATCCGGCTTCACGGAATCCTTCGAGAGCATAGTTCGTAAGCTCCCAGAGATGATTCTGACGATCGGGCTCCTTCTCCATGATGTCAAGAGCCGTAAGAGCGGCGGCTGTAGAGGCGGGAGTGATACTTGCAGTGAAGATATATGAGCGTGAGTGGTGGCGCAGGAAGTTGGTTATCTCCTTGTCGGTGGCTATGAAGCCGCCGAGTGAGGCAAACGATTTTGAGAATGTACCCATGATAAGGTCTACGTCATCGGCTACACCATAGTGATGACATACACCGCGGCCGCCGGGACCGAATACGCCTATGCCGTGGGCTTCATCTACCATCACACTGGCATTATACTGCTTGGCAAGACGGGTTATTTCCTTGACATTGGCAACGTCGCCCTCCATTGAGAACACGCTATCGGTAACTATCAGCTTCACCTTGTCGGGGTCGCACTTCTGCAGCTGCTTTTCGAGCGATGCCATGTCATTGTGGCGATACTTCAGCGACTGGCTGAATGACAGACGACGGCCCTCGATGATTGATGCATGGTCCTGCTCATCCCAAAGGATATAGTCTTCACGACCGGTAAGAGTAGATACCACACCGAGATTTACACCGAAACCGGTAGAATAAATCATCACGTCTTCCTTGCCCATATATTCAGCGAGGCGTGCCTCAAGCTTCTTATGGAGATCAAGAGTGCCGTTAAGGAAGGGAGAGCCTGCACAGCCTGTGCCATACTTTCTCGTAGCCTCGATAGCGGCTTCTTTGATTCGAGGGTCATTGACAAGACCGGTGTAGCAGTTTGATCCGAACATCAACACCTTGCGGCCATTGATTATTACTTCAGGATCCTGTTCGCTTGAAATAGCGCGGAAATAAGGATATACGCCGGCAGCTTTGGCTTGCTGGGGGACGGTATATTTAGCAAGTTTTGCTTGTAATAGCTTCATAGTTAATAAGCAGGCAATGTTTTAACTATCTGTCTGAGCCGTTTTGATTCAAACAGGCTGCAAAGTTAGTAATTTTTCACACTACAGATAGCCGTTTACATCACATTTTTTTGCCGAATATCCTATTTTCATGTCCGAAAACTCCCAGAAGAGCATAGAATCAGGAGTTGACAGCGGTCGAATCAGTTTTCAGGATGGGAGTGAAGCAAGGTGTCTATCAACCCCTGTCGGGTGCGCACTCTTATTTCCGAGGTATCATAGTCAATCAATCCCCTCTCCTTCATGTTGGCCAATGTCTGGAGAAACGACTGGCGCGGCGTGCCGAAGAGTGAATACAGGTCTCTCTGTCGGCAGCTGAGCACAATATCCGTACCTCCTCTCTGCGACAATGCCAAAATCCAGAAGGCTATTCGCTCTTCAAGCGAACCGGTAGTGATTGAAAGCACTCCCTCCACTGATTTCTGCGCATTGACCGAAAGCAGATTCAGGTAGTTGAACAAGAAGATTTCCTCCTCGGAGATTATCTTGACGAAGTCGCTCTTCGAGAGTTGCATTATACCGGCGCTCTCTATGGCCACCGCGGTGTTGGGATATCGCGTAGCCCGGCCAAACATATAGTCGGGAGCTATAACATCGGGGGCATTGAGAGTTTGCGACACTCTGAAACGTCCGTCGCTATTAACAATCGACGAACGTATTGATCCGGATATGATAAACTTTATATGTGTGCAGGGGTCACCGGCTTGTACCACGGTCTCTCCCGCAAGATATTTGAGAAAGTGAAACGGTACCATCTCAAGTATCTCTGACATTCTTTTATAACTCACGCCCTTAAACAGCGGCAGAGTCAGAAGCACCTCATACATACTGTCCATATCTTCGGATTTTGCTTTTTCTCTATAATGATGTAATTATAACGCTCCCCCGCCGGCTAAAGTTGCAAGCGCACCACGATGGCGTACGTAATGAAGCCGGTCAGGCATTGCGCATGGCTCGCTCGTGGAGATATATCTGTATGGAGTTAAAGGTATTTTGCCAGGCGATATATGCTGCCGGAGCTACTGATGATATGGGGTCAAGATAGGTTAGCGCTATCCAGATGGCAAGAATTGTATTCTTCTGCCCGAGTCCCTGAGCTCCGGCTATCTTGTCGCCACACAGACCACCGATTCGCCTCCCGGCAAAGAACTGTAAAGCACATGCCACACCGGCTCCCAACGCCAGTACTATCATTTCAGGCACTCTTTCCCACGGTTCGCTCATAACGAAGCTCACCGCCGAACCAACTACAATCAGCAGCGATACGGCCCACATGTAGAATCCCACTGACTGATGAGTGCTCACCATCTGGTGTATTTTCGGAGCCACACGACGGAATACCATAGCCACCACAAGGGGCAATATTATAAGAGGTATAATACTGCTGGCTATGTGTCGGAACGATTCGGCCATCTCCCCTACTCCCATTTCATGTCCGCTGACCTCAGGCAGGATAAACGGGCACAACAGTGCCACGGCAAGATTGCTCACAAGCGAATAGGTGACAAGGCGAGGTACGCTGCCTCCCAACATACCGGTGATTACCGGAGCCGCCGTAGCCGTAGGACACAATATACATATCATCATCCCCTGAGCCACGGCGACATCATAGGAGCGCAGAATATAATATGCAGCGAGCGAACCGAGTATCTGTATGCTCAGAAGCGCCGGTGATAATCTTGTGATTTTAATTTCACGCGGGTTGATGCGGCAAAACGTAATGAACAGCATCAGAAATATCAGATATGGCGATAGAAACGTCAGCTTTCCTGCCACATTATGGAATATCATACCCAGCATGATTGCTATCGGCAACATCCAAGGTTTCAGTCGTTTAAGCGTAGAAGTAATAGAGTTAGCCATTTGTATGTGTATAATCAAGAATTATCGTGCAAAGTTACCACTTTATTTTCACCCCACGGTAAGAAATTATTTCACCCTCATTAACGAACTTTTTCACACTCCTATATGTTACACTCTCAAAATTAAAAGCTATAACTATGACTAAGAAATTTACCCTCTCTATCTTTGCTGCCGCTGCTGCTATCGGACTTTTCTCATGTGACAATGGCGCAATGCGCCTCTCAAGAGATATTGAAGGCTCGTGGAGCGGGGCTCCGGAGAAACTGGTTCAGTCCGGCTCAAGTGAAGCTACGGTAATAGAGACCTACGACTTCCTTGGCAATGATTCTATCAACGGAGGTAACATCATCATAAATTCCATACTATCGGTTACCGGGCAGATTACAGGTTCGGAAGCCATCATGCAACCTTTCAGCCTCACGGCCTCAGGTTCAGCCACTATCTCAGGCACTTGGAGAGCGATAGATGACGACGAAATATCCATCGCCCTTGACCCGCGCACACTCCAGGTTAATGTCGACCCCGATGCCATAGTGCTTTCAAGCAATATACTTTCAGGTACAGAAGCACCGTCTGTCGACAGTATAGCTCCCGGTATTGCCGCTCAGATTCGCTCACAGATGAGTCAGGCGCTCGAAATGCGTTACCTGACCATAAAGCACCTTGATGATGTAAAGATAAAGGATAACATCCTCAAATATGAGATAGCCGATATTGACTACCTGCTCCAGCGTCAGGGCATACCCGTAAAGTAACGGGCTCCCCCTCTGCCATCAGTCTATTGGCATAAATAACACAGGCTCCATCTTCCCGAAAATGACATTTTGGGGGAATGGAGCCTATGTTGTATCTTTGTAAAAAAGTAAGAGTATGGCATCAAACACCCCTGAGATAAAAAAAGACTCACGCACTGCTCGTTCGGCATCACGCGCCGCCAATCGACCGAAGCAGACTACGAGGCAATCAAAACGTCGGAGCAAGAAGAAACCTCTTGGCAAAGGTGTGGCTTGGACCATTGGTATCACCCTTACCCTTGTAGGTTTGTGCGGGGCGGCGCTGCTGATTGGCATCATCGGCTATCACGGTCCTGACAAGTGGGTGAAAATCCCATCGGCTTCAACTTCCGGAGAGGTACATCAGTCACTTCGCGACAGCCTCGGGACAGCCGAAGGTAACCGCGTATATCTGCTTTGGAAAGTAATGGGATCGGATGCCGCCACTGCCTCGGGAGCATATCTCATACCCCACGGTCAATCGGCCTTCACCACCGCCCGCAAGCTCAGAAACGGAGCACAGACCCCCGTAAAGGTCACGCTCAGAGGACTGCGCCTTATGCGCCCCATGGCCGAACGCCTCACGGCCCCACTTGAGTGTTCGGCCGAAGATTTCCTTGCGGCATGCGACACGATACTCCCCGCCGAGGGATTCAGTCCAGAGGAGTTTCCGGCAGCATTTATACCCGACACTTATGAGATGTATTGGAACTCTTCACCCTCAAAAGTAGTACGCCGTCTGCTAACTTACCGCGACCGTTTCTGGAACGAGGAGCGGCGCGACAAAGCATCCGCACTCGGCCTCTCGCCCGTTCAGGTAGCCACCATTGCATCTATCGTAGAAGAGGAGAGCGCCAAGACTGATGAGCAACCCCTGATAGCACGCCTCTATCTCAATCGCCTCCATCGGGGCATGTTGCTTCAGGCCGACCCTACCGTAAAATTTGCCACCGGCGATTTTGCACTCCGCAGGATCAAAGGTGAGCACCTTCGCACGCCCTCGCCCTACAATACCTATCTTAACAAAGGCCTCCCCCCGGGTCCGATAAGAATAGCACAGCCTTCGACTATCGACGGTGTACTCAACGCCCCCGTCCATGATTTCATCTACATGTGTGCCAAGGAAGATTTTTCGGGCTACCATAACTTTGCTACAGACTACGCCACTCACATGGCCAATGCACGTCGCTATCAGACCGAGCTCAACCGCCGGAATATACATTGACCTATATAACTTAATCCCCCACTTAACTTCTGTATCATGACAAAGAATCCTCTCGTACTCGCCTGCGTGTTTGATAATCCCATGCAGGCTTCGATTGCCGCCGGAATGCTTGAATCCGAGGGAATTATCAGCATGCTTACCAATACCGAATTCTCAAGCATCTACCCCTTGGGCAATCCCGCCATCAGCGGCGTGCGCATGATGGTGTACGAATCCGACCTGCCACGCGCACTTGACCTCCTCCGTGCCCACGGCGACCTCAACGAATAATCACCCTAAACAAACAAAAAAAACAGGCTATGTGTCTGATTTAGACACACGGCCTGTTTATATCTTGAATACATCAGGAATATATCCTTTCGGGATGAGCACTCCCGCACTCCGCCAGAGCTGCGGGATAACTTTCCTTAAAAAGATATTCCCTCAGTGTATTATTATCTTTATTCCATATCAAGCGGCATATAGTGCTGATAGGGGTGATCACATGCGGGACATGTCATAGGAGGCTCAGTGCCTTCAAAGATATAACCGCAGACGAGACACTGCCACTTGATGGGCTTTTCACGCTTCCACAGTGTGCCGTCCTGAACGCGCTTAAGATAGCGCTCGAAGCGTTCCATGTGATGCTTTTCGATAGCGGCGATAGAGCGGAAATGCTCGGCGATTTCGGGGAAACCTTCCTCTTCGGCCACCTTGGCAGAAGCCAGATATTCGTCCAGGCCCTCTTCTCTTTCTTCCTTGATGGAGAGCTCGAGGTTTGAAGCTGTGTCGAGTACTTTTACCACGTCTACCTCAACCTTACAGGGAAGTGTGCCGCCCTCAAACATCTTGAGGAATATCTTGCCATGATGCAATTCATTGGCAGCGGTCTCCTCAAATATCTTCTGCACAGGGAAGTATTTTTCCTTCTCTGCCTGCTGCGCATAATAAGTATAGCGGGTGTAGGCAGTAGATTCAGCTACGTATGCATTTACGAGGTTCTGCTCTGTACGTGTTCCTTTAATGCTTTTCTTAACAGTATCTGTACTCATTTTTATAATATGTTTTTATTGTTTGATATTATACATCTTCCTATTGAATTGTCCTGTACTGTCAGGATAATTCAGTATTTTCATTAATCAAAACCCGTCATATCAGATCTTTTTTCTCAGCGGGTTACACTTTTCAAACAACCGCCTCCGACGATTGGTTCGCTACCCCCCCAAAAAATATGGGCATACAAAAACATCTCTCAAAATCCATTCTCCACAACCGAAAATAACAGGAGGCTTGACCTCCATGGAAAGATTGCATCATGGGTAATAAATAATTATCCGGACTCAATCATATTTTTTTTAATTTAAACAGTTTCTTAGTGTCAACATATAGCCAAAGCCACGCTGATTAATGATGGAGATCGAGGGATCATGACGCAGAGCACGGCGGAGTTTGTGGATGTAGCCGTGGAGAGAGTTGCGGTTGCTTTGTTCATCACGTTGCCATACGGCAATCATCAGTTCCGAAGCATCTACAGTCTTGCCGATACTGACAGCCAGACGTTCAAGTATCTTGGCTTCAAAATGAGACAACTCTGTTTCTTTATCACCGAATGACAATGTCTGGGTCGTAACGTTAAAACTATATGCTCCAATAACAAATCGTATGTCTTCGGTGCGATTATTGCCATATCTTCGCAAAAGGGCTTTGATACGCACTATCAATTCACGGAGCTCAAACGGCTTTTTAAGATAGTCGTTAGCCCCTATTTCAAAACCTTGCTCAACATCATCTATCGTACTCTTGGCGGTTAGAAAGAGTAATGGCACAGACAATGACAACTTCCTTATCTCTTTAGCCATTGTAAAGCCATCCATTTTAGGCATCATCACATCAGCGACCACGATATCGGCTCCATCTTCCTTAAATCTACTGAGACCTTCAGCACCGTCCGCCGCCACGACAACTTCATAGCCTTGTCCGCGCAGAGTGTCGGCGACTATCAGCGTCAGGTCCTCCTCATCTTCTACAAACAGTATCTTATTGCACATCTTTGCTGATTTTTATAGTAAACACTGTGCCTTTTCCCTCTGTACTTTTGACCTCAATGTTCCAACCCATCTTATCAAGTATATTCTTCACATAGTACAATCCGATTCCATAGCCGCGGACATCCTGTCGGTTGCCATGCGGCACACGATAAAACTTGTTGAACAGATATGGAATCGACTTTGACGGAATACCAATGCCGTTGTCTTTGACGGAAAGCTCTTTGCTATCGCCTGATATGGTTATCTCAACACTATCATCAGAATATTTGATAGCATTATCAATCAGATTATTCAATACATTCGCCAAGTGAGTCCTGTCGGCCTCTATGACTATATTGTCTGCCACTTTCAAATTGATGACTATATCCTTTTCAGCTCTCATACGCTGAGCATCGGCGATCTCCTCTAAATATTCTCTTAGGAGTATCTCTTCCGGTCTGAGTTTCATAGTTTTCCGACGTTCCATACTCATTGCAAGGATATTTTCCACAAGCTCACCAAGTCGTTTCAGTTGCTTATTTGCTATGATAAGATACTTGGTCTTTTTGTCGGGATCATTGGATATATCGTAGTTGAGGAGCGCATCATTGGCGGAATATGCTATTGCTATCGGCGTTTTCAATTCATGGGTCATATTGCTTACAAAATCATCTTTCATCTCCTCAATAGTTCGCAGTCTTGACACAGTGCGGAACAGATACCGAAACGCCATAAAGAAAGCTATAATAAGAAGGAATATCGTGACAATCACTCCGGACATCTCCGAGACTATATGACGGGTAAGTGGAGTAATACTAATACGATATGAATAACCTGAATTCTGATTGTAGCAATAAGAGAATACATCAAGATGATGGGTATTGATACATTTGGGATTTGGGACTACAATTTTGCCGGTCGAATCAACTACTTCAGCCTTAATGAATCCGGGATAAATATATCTGTCATTCAGACGTTTGTTAAGGACACTATCCATAACAGTTACATCAGCCGATATGTATGGGTCTATAATGCCATGAAACTGCTGACTAACAGCATCAATAAATTTATTAGTGAATGAAGACTGTCCGTTGACAACATATCCTTGGGTTTCTACGGTTCCGTCAGGATGGCGTGTTGTCGACACCATATCACCATTCGGGTCTTGGTATACAGCCGTTTCGCCATGACGTTTTCCGATGCTATCCTCGTTTTGTTTCTGAAATTCTTCCTGAGTCCCGGCCCGTGCCCTTTGAGCTCTTATCCATAGTTCATCAAGGTCTGCATCGGCAATTGCTGTCATAACCTCGCGTTCCACGTCTGCCCTTATCGAATTGTAAAGACTTACAATATAATAGACATTGCAAACGAAAATCCCGGCAATGACAACTATAAATATGGTCGATATTGTCTTAAAACGTTTCATATCTGCAACCACGAAGTGCTCGCGGTCTCATATTAAATTAATTAATCACCGCAAATATACCAATAGTCCCTCATACAATCGGTTATACAGAATCCGATTTAAGACTAAATAAGGGAGCATTTAAGAGTAAATAAGGTTGAGGATGTTTGGTAGTATGTTTTCAGAGGTACTTTTGCATAAGTCTACTTAAAAACAAATAGTATTGCTATGAAAAAAGCTCTGATTTTCATCCCAATTATGCATAGTGTAGCCGTTTATGCACAAACGGAAATGGCAGACACTCTCTCCACACAACAACTCAATGAGGTAATTGTCAACGCCGAGAAACCGCAGGTAAGAGGCGAGGATGGCATCATGATCGTTGACCTGCCGGCTATAGTCAGAGACAAACCTGTAACTAACATACTTGAAGCCCTCGGTTATATGCCCGGGGTGACGAATTATAACGGTATGATATGGCTCACCGGAGCATCTAACGTTACTATTATTCTCAATGGAGAACTCACTGAAATGCCTCTTCAAAATCTATATCAGCTTCTTTATACCACACCCGTTGACCGACTGAAGAATGTCGAAATCATGTATTCTGCTCCGGCAAAGTATCATATCAACGGTGCTGTTATCAACGTGGTACTGAAAACTCCTACTCCTCTCGATGGTCTGCAGGGACAGGTCAGGGCGGGATATAATCAGGCACACTATGATTCGTATGGTGGAGGCCTTGCCGCCACATACGCTATCAAAGACTGGACTTTTGACTTGAACTACGGACTTTCACGCAGTAAATCATGGAGTCGCGAGGATACATGGTCCAATCATTTATATGACGGACATCGTATAATGATTGATGACGACATGCGTCGCATCAGTCAAAACTGGAGCAATACCGTATTTGTATCTGCGGCCTGGAAAACTCTCAAACTCACTTATAACGGTCAGATAATATCTGATTCAAAGAGTTGGGGACTCTCGTCAGGCACTTTGGGCAACTATACAAATGCCTACAATATGTTGTCACCGGTCGGCTACCATAATATTGCCCTGCGCTACATCGCGCCATTCGGTATGACAGTAGGGGGTGACTATACCCGCTATTCCGAGAATCGCTCTCAGTCATTATTTAAGGACATCGATTATCTGCTTGGCTCTGAAAACCGTCAGGATATTAACCGCTGGCACGTGTATGTCGACCAACACCATCAGCTCGGCATGTGGCAACTGAATTATGGCGCAGAATATCACTATTCGAAAGACCACAGTTCACAACACTATGGTGTATTATCTGACAATCCGGATTTTGATGACATCATCAGGGAAGAAGTTGCAAGTTTATATGTCGGCACACAATGCTCTTTCGACTGGGGACTATCATTTAATTTATCGGCAAAGGGTGAATATAATCACAATAAGTTTCAGCATGACTGGAACTTCATCCCTCAGATCGGAGCGACTTACAACAAGACCCCCAACAACATATTCCAACTCAACTTCAACACCCAACGTATCTATCCATCCTATTGGGAACTACATGGCGGAACGAGCCACATTAACGACTACTCAACCGTAATAGGTAATACTGCCTTACAGCCATATATCCAGTATGATGCTCAGTTTAACTATATCCTCAGGCAGAAATATTTGGCTACACTCTACTTTCAATATGGCCACCAAACTACGGTACAATTACCTTATCAATCACCTGATGCTCTGAATCTAATATATCAGACCATCAATATGGACTATGAGCGTGTGGTTGGGCTTAATCTCTATGCTCCATTCAGCGTCAGCTACATCTGGAATGCCGGTACTACTGCAAACGTAATGAACAGGAGGGTTAAGGCTGATCATTTCCATGACATCTGCTTTGATAATAGCAAGTGGATTTTTTATGGTTCACTTAACAATTCTTTCAAGTTCAGTCAAGACTGCCCCGTCTCTATATCAGTAGACTTCAGCTACATCTCGTCATCATTGCAAGGTATAGCCGATATGTCAGGAATATGGAAAATCGATGCAGGAGTAAAATGTCAGTTGGGAAAGAAAAGATGCTTTGAACTCGACCTGAAAGCTGATGATATATTCAACAAATGGTCACCGACAATGACCATCGATCATTCCGGTCAGGATTACCGGATGAAAGTGCGCGACATGACCCGTAATCTCAAATTGACTTTCATCTGGCAATTCCACGGTTTCAAGCCAAAGGACTCAAACATTGACACGTCGCGTTTCGGCACAGGAAGATAGTATAAAATAATTTTTGCAACTTATATACAAGTTCGTTCATTTCCTTGGCACCAGACAAGAAATACAATAAGCCGATATAATAGGAGGATTTTCACAAAATTTCGCTAACTTTGCGAGATGTTTAAACTCTTAAAAAGGAGCTGGCATACGTATTTATTAACATACTTTAACTGCAAGGTCAGTTGCTTTCTCGTTGCTGACCGCGTCTAATAAGGAGTCGGAAGAGTCATTCCGAATATATATATACTGATTAAATTATATTTACTAAAACTTAATTACAGCATAATTCATCTCACCGTATATATCCGGGAATGAGTTCATCGATTTCCCAGACATAAATCTGACAAAACTCAATCATTATATTATAACAAAACTCTGTTTAACATGAAGAGAATGTTTAAACTGATTTCAGCGGCTGCATTGGCCTTCTCAGCCATACTGCCTCTGAACCTCTTTTCACAGCAGTTGCCCGAACTGCCTATCGATCCGGAGGTAAGAAAGGGCCAGCTTGAAAACGGACTTACCTACTACATCCGTCACAACGAATTACCTAAAGGTCAGGCCGACTTCTACATCGCTCAGAATGTAGGTTCCGCTCTTGAAGAAGACAACCAGCGAGGCCTGGCACACTTCCTTGAGCACATGTGCTTTAACGGCACAACTCACTTCCCCGGCAATAGCCTCATATCATGGCTCGAGACTGTAGGCGTGAAGTTCGGTGCAAACCTCAACGCATACACCAGCATCGACGAGACTGTCTACAACATCAGCTCCGTCCCCGTGGCTCGCGAAAGCGTTCAGGATAGCTGTCTGCTCATACTCCACGATTGGGCCAACGACCTTCTTCTCGAACCCGAGGAGATAGATAAGGAGCGTGGCGTTATCCATCAGGAATGGCGCAGCCGTAACCATGGTCAGAACCGTATCCTCGAACAGATACTTCCCGACCTCTACCCCGACAGCCGCTACGGCTACCGTATGCCTATCGGCACTATGGAGATCGTCGACAATTTCCCCTATCAGGACCTCCGCGACTACTACGAAAAGTGGTATCGTCCCGATCAGCAGGCTATCATTGTAGTGGGCGATATCGATGTAGACCGTATTGAGAACTCTATCAAGAAAATCTTCTCTGACATACCCGCACAGCCCGATGCAGCTCCACGCGTATACTATCCCGTACCCGACAATGAAGGTACTCTCATAGCAATCGGCCATGACAAGGAGATGCCTCAGAACATGGCTCAACTCATGTTCAAGAGCGACCCTATGCCCGATATGTATCGCAACACTCCCATGGCTTACGCTCAGAACTATATTGAGTATGCCATATCCCACATGCTCAACCAGCGTCTGCAGGATATCGCTTCTAAGCCTGATTCACCCTTTGCAGGTGCACAGATCTCATTCGGTGACTATGTAGTGTCACGCACAAAAGAAGCCATGAGCGTAACTGCTGCAACCAACGACACCGAAAGCCTTACAGCCGGTCTTGCCGCCGCATATCGCGAACTGCTTCGCGCAGCCCGCGGAGGATTTACCGTGTCGGAATACGAACGTGCGCAGAATGAGTATAAAAGTCGCCTCGAAAAGTCATACGAAGGCCGCGACAAGCGCCTCAACGGTCAGTTCTCACGCGAATACGTACGCAACTTCACCCGTAAGGAAGCCATACCCGGCATCGAGACCGACTATCAGTTAGGTACTGCACTTGCCACACAGATACCCCTGGAACAGATCAACCAGATTATAGCTCAGTCAGTAACTCCTGACAACCGCGCGCTCCTCGTGATGATGCCCGACAATGAAGCCGGCGTATACCCCACTGGTGACGACTTCCTGGGTGCTCTCTCGGCTGTAGACGCAGAGGAAATCGAAGCGTATAAGGACGAAATGAAGTCCGAACCTCTTATTCCCTCGCTCCCCGCACCCGGCAAAATTGTAAAAGAAGAGACCAACTCTACCTGGGACGCCACCCTCTGGACCCTCTCTAACGGCGCTAAGGTATGGGTTAAGAAGACCGATCTCAACAATAGTGAAATCTTCTTCTCGGCCATCTCTAACGGCACCGGCGTAGCACAGTTCCCCGACAGCTACGCAGCAGACATACAGTTCATGCCCGTAGCTATTCAGGACTACGCCCTCGGCGACTATACCCACTCTGACATCAAGAAGTATCTTCAGGGTAAGCAGATCAGCTTCTCTATCGATCCCGGCACCTACTACTTCGACATGAGCGGTTCGTCAACTCCCAAAGATATCACTACCCTGATGGAGTTCATTTACATGACCTGCACAGGATTTGAACTTGATGCTGACGAATTTGCAGCCAACCAGACCACATACGAGAGTCTGATCAAGAATCAGGAGAACACTCCCAACTACGTCTTCGGCAAACATGTAATGGGACTTGCCTCATCTCCCAAGGAGCAGGTTCTCACCAGTGAGGCCGTGAAGAACGCCCGTCGAGATGTAATCGTCGACATGATCAAGAAGATGACATCAAATGCGGCAGAATTCACCTTCGCTTTCGTTGGTAACATCGACATGGACCAGATGCGTACTCTCGTTGAGCAGTATATCGCCACCATCCCCGGCAATCCCGCTACCGCCAAGCACAAGATTGACTACTCTGACAAGTCACTCCAGACCAAGGGCGGCAAGGGCATCGACACCTACACCACCGAAATGGCTACCCCCCAGACACTCGTATACCTCAAGCTGTGGACCAAACTCCCCTACACAGCTAAGAATCAGAAGGTAGCCTCTGTAGCCGGTCAGGTACTCAGCAAGCGTCTGCTCAACATCGTTCGTGAAGACATGGGTGCCGTTTACTCTATCGGTGCTCAGGGCTCAATGTCACGAATTGATCCTCAGAACGCCAACCTCGCAAGCTCATTCCCCATGAAGCCCGAGATGAAGGAGGAAGTACTCAAAGTCATCGACGAACAGATCAACGATATGACCAAGAACGTAACGGATGACGAAATCGCCCCCATCAAGGAGTATATGGTGAAATCCATTGCCGAAGCCAAGGAACAGAACAGCGGTTGGGGCGGCAGCCTTCTCGGCTGGGCACGTAATGGTGTAGACACCCTCAACGGCAGCGAAGAGGTGATCAACTCCATCACCACCAAGGACGTTCAGGACTTCATGAAGAGCCTGCTCAAGTCCGGCAACTACCGCTACGTAATTCTTGACCCGAAGAATTAAAGAATAGCTCCACTTAGCATCTATAAATCAGCGGCATAGAATTATTGCCGATAAATTTCACCCACGAGGGTGCGTCGAAAAAAAACGACGCATCCTCGTGTCTTTTTTAGCCTATATGGTTGCCGTTAAGTTTTTTTTGCTTAAATTTGGCGTCTAAACCAATCATATTGCCTCTCAGACATAGGCTGAACGGCATGTGAGACGATTTTCATTGCTCTAATCCCTTAACCCTACATCCTCTATTATGGAACTGCCCGAAAAGCCGGTTGAGATGCTCAACTACAAAGAAATAATCACTACCGGTAACCTTGAAGACAATACTGTTTCAGACGCTACAACGCAGCAGCCCTCGACTCCTACCGTTAGTGACATACTTACGGCTCTGACAGCTATGGCCGCTCAGGAAGCCGAAACCATTTCATTTGACGAAGCTGCACGCCTGAAACAGCAATTCTATCAGCTCCACAACGAGGAGTTAAGACAACAGAAGGCGGCCTTCATCGAAGGAGGTGGTGCGGAAGCAGACTTCGTTCCCGCTGCTGACGAGAATGAAGAGAACGTAAAAGAACTCCTTAACGTTATCAAGGAGAAGAAAGCCGCCATGCGTCAGGCAATCGAGAATGAGCGTCAGGCCAATCTCGAAAAGAAGCGCGCACTGGTCAAGGAACTGACCGAGATGAGCGAAGACACCGATAACGTCAACCGCCACTTCCAGCGTGCACGCGAGATTCAGACCGAATTTACTGCCATCGGTGAAGTGTCACCCACCGAAAGCACAGCCCTCTGGAAAGAGTATCAGGAGGCCGTAGAGCACTTTTATGATCAGTGGAAGGTCAACAAAGAGCTCCGCGACTATGACTTCAAGAAAAACCTCGCCGACAAGGAAGCCCTGATAGCTGAAGCTGCCAAACTTGTTGAGGAAGAAGACATCATCGTAGCCTTTAACAGCCTGCAGAAGCTCCATGAACAGTGGCGCGAGATAGGCCCCGTAGCCAAAGAGTTGCGTGAGGAAATCTGGACTAAATTTAAGGAACACTCCTCAGCCATCAACAAGCGCTATCAGACATTCTTCGAGGAGCGCAAGGCTCGTGAGCAGGAAAACGAAAACGCCAAGACAGCCCTCTGTGAACGTATCGAGACACTTGATCTTGACTCGGCACGTACCTATGCAAAGTGGGACGAACTGACCAAGACCGTCATCACCGCTCAGGAAGAATGGAAAGGCGTGGGCTATGCTTCACGCAAGGCAAACGCCGCCCTCTTCACTCGCTTCAGAGCCGCTTGTGACAACTTCTTCGCGCGCAAAGCCGAGTACTTCCGCACGATGAAAGAGGAGCTTAACGAAAACTTGCTTAAGAAAACCGCTCTCTGCGAACAAGCCGAGGCTCTGAAGGACAGCACCGACTGGCGCAAAACCTCTGACCGACTCGTTGAACTTCAGAAGGAATGGAAGGAAATCGGCACTGTTGCAAAGCGCCACAGCGACGCCATTTGGAAGCGTTTTCAGGAGGCGTGTGACTACTTCTTCGAGCAGAAAAAACAGGCGACTTCAAGCCAACGCAAGGAAGAGCGAGATAATCTTAAGGCTAAGCAGGAAATAATTGAAAAACTCAAAGAATTAGGTAGTGAAAATAGCGACCTTACCCGCGAAAATGCCATTAAAAAGCTCAATGAACTGCGTGCTGCATGGCAGTCTGTAGGTCATGTACCCTTCAAGGAAAAGGACAAGGTGCAGGAGACATACCGTGTGCTTGTAGGTGAGCTTTCCAAGAAATTAGACGTGCGCGAGACGCGCTCACGCATGGCATCGTTCGAGAACTCCATCAAGGAGATAGCCGCCGAGGGTGGCAACCGCCTCGGTAGAGAACGCGAACGCCTGGCCCGTGTGCTCGAAAACCGTCGTCAGGAGCTGCACACCTATGAGAACAACATGGGTTTCCTCAGCTCAAAGAGCAAGAGCGGCGACTCACTCCTGCGCGAGATGGAGCGCAAGATGAACCGCATCCGCGAAGACATCGCTGATCTCGAGAATAAGATTCGTCTCATAGACGAACAACGATAAAGTACTAAGCACCTGTTTTAATTCGTGTGAAGTACAAACCATTAGCGCGCGAATTAAAACAGTTTCTTAGGGTATAAATCCTTTTAAAATTCTGACATTCGTAGACCCGGATAATGGCAGGGGTATATCAGAGAGGCCGATATGGCCGATACCTTCACATACTTCTTGGAGTAGCCGACCTTGTGGTGTTGAACATCGTGTTTTACATGGCCACGTTCTTCGACGCTGCTCTTGTGGCCGACCGTCCCCGCACGGTGTGGCTACTGGCCAATCTTGCCCTGCTGCCTATCACCAAATGGCTCCAGACAAGCAATAACCAGCGCTCTTTACAGATGCAGTATCTCATCTCCAATACTCTCAAGGGGTTGGGGCTGCATGCGCTGTTATTTATTGTGGCTATGACCTTCGTAGGTATAGATATCGAATGGTGGGTATATCTGAAGTTCTACTTCACCTTTCTATGGATATTCCTGATATGGGGCATAGTGTCACGCCTGTTGGTAAAACGCCTTCGACGTTCGGGCTACAACTTCAGTCGCGTGGCGATAATGGGCACCAATCCTACGGCTCTACGATTGGGTCACGAGCTTAACAACGACTCGGCTTTCGGATATAAATTGCTCGGCTACTTCGGCGAAAAGCCTAAGGGCGAATTCCCTATGGAGGAATACCGCGGCACGATTGATCAGTTTGCCGATTTCGTTAAGCTGCATAAGGTAGACGAAATATTCTGCACGCTGTCCGGCGAGAAAGAGGAGGAAATCAAACACACCATAGAGGTGTCAGATGACAACATGGTGCGCTTCTACTACATACCGCAGCTCGGGCGCTACGTAACCCGCAGTTTTGAACTCAGTTCCATAGGCCCGTTGCCTATAATGGGTGTGCGCCATAATCCTCTCACCCGTATGTCAAACCGCATTCTCAAACGCAGTTTCGACATCATATTCTCTACCGTATGCCTCATCTGCTCCCCTATAATCTTCATACCTGTAGCCATAGCCATCAAGCTCTCATCACCCGGCCCAATATTCTTCAAGCAGAAGCGAACGGGCTATAAAGGCAAGGAGTTTGACTGCTATAAGTTCCGCACTATGAAGGTCAATTCGCAGGCCGACAGCATGCAGGCCACCAAGGATGATCCCCGCAAAACCCGGATTGGTAATTTCCTGCGCAAAACCAGCATTGACGAACTTCCACAGTTTATCAATGTATTAAAGGGGGATATGTCGGTAGTAGGTCCACGTCCTCACATGCTCAAGCATACGGCAGAGTACAGCGCACTGATTGACAAATATATGGTGCGCCACCTCGTAAAGCCCGGCATCACCGGATGGGCTCAGGTCAACGGATTCAGAGGCCAGACCGAGGAGCTGTGGCAGATGGAGGGACGTGTAGCTCACGACGTGTGGTATATCGAGCACTGGACATTTTTCCTTGATATGAAAATCATAGTGCGTACCGTCACCAACGCTCTAAAAGGAGAGAAAAACGCCTTCTAACGGTAGAAATCCGCGCGCACTTAGGCACGGCGCAAAGCTTACTTATAAAAAAAAGCTTAGTTACCAGCACTCCGTCTTGTCAGCTATCTCCGCTATGGTATGGCGCGAATAGACCGGATCAAGTCCACGCGCACGCTGTGAAAGATAATCGTTGAGCAACACCGATACATACCTACCGAGAATCACTATGGCCACGAGATTGCACAACGTCATGAGCCCCATGGTGATATCGGCCAACGCCCATACGAGCTGAAGCGAAGCTACCGATCCGATAAGCACCATCAGCGAAGCGAACAAGCGTAGGGCCGTTCGCCAGGCCTTTGACTCATGAATGAAGGCAAGATTAGTCTCCCCGTAATAATAGTTAGCTATGATACTGGTAAAGCCGAAGAAGACTATGGCGAGCGCCACAAACATAGTGGCGACCATACCTACCTCATCTTCAAGTGCCGCCTGGGTGAGCTCAATACCAGTCAGTCCGGTATCAAACATGCCGCTGCAGAGTATGATAAAAGCCGTAGCGCTACACACCAGAAGAGTATCGGTATACACTCCGAGCGTCTGCAACAAGCCCTGCTTTACCGGATGGCTCACAGAAGCCGTGGCGGCAGCATTAGGAGTAGAGCCCTCACCCGCCTCATTGCTAAACAAGCCTCGCTTTACACCCATTATAATCGTCATGCCCAATCCTCCCGACACTACCTGTTCAAATCCAAAGGCATTCTCTACGATAAGAGCCATCACATGGGGAAAATACGTGATACGCACAGCGATCACATACAACGCCAGTAGTAGATACAGAATGGCCATAACGGGGACTACTACCTGATTGAGTCGGGCTATACGCTGTATACCACCCCAGATAACTACCAGAGTCAGGAGGGCGGTAACGATACCAACCCACAGGCGATCAATGCCGAAACTATTGTTTAGCGCTATGGCAATGGTATTGGACTGCACAGAGTTAAACGCCAAGGCGAATGTAACGGTAATCAGTACGGCAAACGTCACAGCAAACCATCGCTTACCTATGCCCTTCTGAATATAGTAGGCCGGACCTCCACGAAACGACTCACGTGACTTCTCCTTGAAAAGCTGAGCAAGAGTAGACTCCACAAAAGCATTTGCCGCTCCGAGCAAAGCCACTACCCACATCCAGAATACGGCACCAGGTCCTCCGAGAGCAATAGCTATAGCCACCCCGGCAATGTTCCCGGTGCCCACACGCGAGGCAAGCGACACGGCGAACGCCTGAAACGAACTTATACCGCCATCGCGGCCAGAATCAGGTGACTTTCCTGAGGATAGGAGCAGCCGAAACATCTCCCCTATCATACGGAACTGCACTCCACGCAATCGAATCGTGAAGTATAGTCCGGCTCCCAGCAGGAGAGCTACGAGCAGATATGTCCAGAGAAAATCATTTATAGCATCAATTACGAGCATACGATAAAGAAAAGAGATAGTTACAGAATAGTATTCTTGACAAATATAACCATTTGACACCATACTACGAAATCCGCTCCCCCATATACTCTCATTTTTGATAACATTACTTCTTCCATCACATTTATTTCGTTAATTAACCTTACAGGAGGAGATGTACATAATCATAGAGAGGATAGGATGACTTTTCAGCCTCTTTATCAGTTGTGCAACGTGGTTGCGATAATTCTTTTGTACTTTTGTGAGTAAGAAAGTAAGAGAGTGTCATTTAATTTCAGGAAGGATATAATATTGCTTACTTTTGTGAATAAAATGACGCATAATAAAATAGCTCTTGAATAATATCACTCATAAGAATATGCCCTATAATAAGATGACTCATAATACGTATCCGGTGACGGGGATGTCGTGTGCAGCCTGTGCGGCTCGCGTTGATAAGGCCCTTAACGCAGTAGAGGGAGTTAAGGAGGCTTCCGTCAATTTTGCTTCTTTACGGGCAAGTGTGTGCTACGACTCCGCCGTATGTTCGGAGGAAGTTCTGCAACAGGCCGTGAGAGAGGCTGGGTATGACCTTATAATAGATGATAACAGTGACAGCCCGGAGTCAATACAGCAAAAGGCGTATGAGAGATTGAAGAAGCGGACCATAGCGGCTATCATACTTACCGTGCCTCTGGTAATGATTTCGATGGTGTTCATGCATATACCGTATGCCAATCTCATCATGCTGCTGCTATCCACACCGATAGTGTTTCTGCTCGGCAACCAGTTTTTTGCAGGGGCATGGCGACAGTTGCGCCATCGCTCGGCAAATATGGATACGCTTGTAGCTCTGAGCACCGGTATCGCCTGGCTGTTCAGTGTATTCAACATGGCCTTTCCGGAGTTCTGGACTTCAAGAGGTATCGAGCCAGATGTCTATTTTGAAGCGTCGTCCACGATAATTACCTTTATACTTATCGGAAAGTTGCTTGAAGGACGCGCCAAATCAAAAACAACTTCGGCTATACGCAAACTCATGGGGCTGCAGCCAGCTTCAGTTACCGTCGTGGACACCGACGGTGCTATGCGCGACATAGCCATCGGTGAAGTTAGGCCCGGCGATGTGCTCAATCTTCGTCCCGGCGAGCGTGTGGCAGTTGACGGCACCGTAGTGTCAGGACAGACCTACATCGATGAATCCATGCTTACGGGCGAGCCGATACCCGTCGCGAAGGCCACGGGCGACACCGTGTATGCCGGCACGATTAATCTCAACGGTGCTTTACGTTACAGAGCCCGCGAGGTGGGAGCCGACACATTCCTGTCAAGAATCATACGCATGGTTCAGGATGCGCAGGGTAGCAAAGCCCCTGTGCAGAAAATGGTAGACCGCATTGCAGCGGTTTTCGTCCCGGTAATAATCTCTATATCCATACTATCCTTCATACTATGGGTGACGCTTGACGGCAATGATGGATTTACCCACGGGCTTTTGGCTGCGATCACGGTGCTCATCATCGCATGTCCGTGTGCTCTCGGACTCGCTACACCTACGGCCATAATGGTAGGCGTAGGTAAGGGGGCGTCACTCGGTATACTTATCAAAGACGCGGAGTCTATAGAAACTGCTCCAAAGATTAATGCCGTAGTTCTTGATAAGACCGGCACACTCACCACCGGGCAGCCCGCAGTGGCTCAATTTATCGTCATCACCGAAAAGCCCGGTCTCGAAGATTTATTGACATCCATCGAGCGCCATTCAGATCACCCGCTCGCCAAAGCCATCACGGATTTTTTCCCAGAGGCCGAACAATGCGAGATAAAGGAGTTCGATAACATGGCCGGACTTGGTATAAAAGCCAAATATGAAGGAGTGACATATTATGTAGGAAGCCGTAAGTTGCTAATTCAAAATCATATAGATATATCACCGCTATGTCAGACAAAAGCCGAGACACTGTACAATGACGGGGATTCGGTAGTATGGTTTGCCAATGAAGAAGATGTGCTGGCCATCGTAGGCATATCCGATGAGATAAAGCCATCGTCAGCCGAAGCAGTCAAGATCCTCAGGGAGAAAGGTATAGACGTGTTTATGCTCACGGGCGACAACACGGCCGCAGCAAAGGCAATCGCAGCAAAAGCAGGTATAGAGAATGTAAAAGCCGAAGTACTTCCTCACGATAAGACCGAATTCATCACTGGGCTACAGAGGAAAGGCTACCGGGTAGCCATGGTGGGTGACGGCATCAATGACAGCGCCGCCATGGCTGCCGCAGATATAAGTATCGCTATGGGTACAGGCAGCGATATCGCGATAGATATAGCAAATATGACCATTATATCCGCAGATCTGATGAAGATACCTGTGGCGATAGATTTGTCGCGTGCTACAGTGAGGACTATACGACAGAACCTTTTCTGGGCGTTTATATATAATATGATAGGTGTGCCGATTGCGGCAGGAGTCCTGTACCCGTTTACCGGCTTCCTTCTCAACCCAATGATAGCAGGTGCTGCGATGGCCTTCAGCAGTGTAAGCGTGGTCACCAACAGCCTGTTGCTCGGACACCGGGTAAAAACAGAATCATATAGTCAACCTAAAGAATCAATTGTCAAACCAACAAATACTTATAACAACATGACACAGATATTTATAGTTACAGGCATGGCCTGCTCACACTGTTCATCACGTGTAGACTCGGCACTTCGCGCTCTTGACGGCATAGAGGATGTTAAGATAGATCTCGCCACAGGACGTACGGAAGTCACGGGCAACATTGCTCCTGAGACCGTTATCGAGGCCGTGGAGAAAGCCGGCTATCAGTGTAAGCCTGAATAAACCCAAGCAGCCTTACTATTCGGGACGGTGAGGAAGAGGCTCCATGTGGATGTTTACTATGGCGTTGCCGTCGTATCGACGTTTGATAGCATTCTCAGCCTCAGTTGCTTTCGCATGGGCTTCCTCAAGCCTCATATTGCCATCCATCTTGGCATGGAGGTCGACAGCTACGGCGTTGCCTACGCGCCGTGTGCGCAGATTGTGAACCTGCTCAATACCGTGAACCCCGAGAACTAATTTCAATATCTCGGCCTGCTCATCCTCGGGAAGAGCACTTTCGAGCAATTCGTTTACGGAGGGGCGCATGATGTCTATGCCGCTCTTGATGATGAAAATACTTACAACCATTGCCGCCAGCGGGTCAAGTATTCTCCACTGTGTGCCCAGAAACATGGCGCCCGACACACCTATGAGAGTGCCTATGGAGGAGATTGCGTCGCTTCTGTGGTGCCAGGCATTGGCAATGACCGCGGAGGACTGCAGGGCGCGTCCGCGTATGATAGTGTAGCGGTAAAGCCACTCCTTCGACACAATAGATATGACAGCTATTATCAGCGCCAGCATCGTAGGCTGGGGCAATACCTTGCCTTGAAGACTGTCAATCGTCTTCAGCACCCCATCGGCAAGCAATCCTATACCGGCAAGCGCGAGCAGGCATCCGATAATCATGGAGGCAAAGGTCTCATACTTTCCATGACCGTATTCATGGCTCCTGTCGCGAGGCTTACCCGCTATCTTTACGAATATCAGAACTATGACATCCGACACGAAATCTGACAGAGAGTGTACGGCGTCAGCTGTCATGGCCGAGCTACGCCCCACGACACCGGCCACAAACTTGAGCACAATGAGTACCGCATTGACTACCGTACCAATCAATGTCACTTTATATATCCCCTTTTCGCGCTCAGAAGTAAGATTCATGATGAGATGAATTAAGTAAGTGCTGATAATTACGAGAGAGTTCGGAAATTTTCAAACAGTTTCTAAAACGTGCTCTGCAAATTTACGCAGTTTTACGCTACAAAAACCGCTCTGACTGCAAGAATCAGAGCGGTTTATTTTACATAATTAAATGCTCACATTAGAGAATGTTTGAATTTTAACCAAATTAATTCTTACTATAGAGTTCGGAAATTTTTGCTTTCATCACAAAGCATTTAAATCCAAACACTCTCTTAGATGTTATACCTCATCTTTCTTGGTGATCATGTGCTCGGCAAGCTTGGCCTCAAGCATATCTGCCTGATGTACACCATATCCGCGCCATACGGGCTCACCCCCCTTGAAGATAATCAGGGTAGGTACGGACTGAATACGATACAATTCGGCCAACTGAGGATTGGCGTCCACGTCTATCTTAATGATATTTACGTTATCTCCCATACGACCTTTAACCTGTTCGAGTATGGGGGCCTGCATCTTACAAGGGCCACACCAAGTAGCAAAGAAATCAACCAAGGTAGGTTTTTCTTCCTTAATAATATCTTTAAAGTCTGCCATAGTAATTAAGTTATTTTAAGATTCTTAAATTAGTTCTCATTTTTATATCACTATAACACGGCGCTTCGGCGGTTGGTTGTGAATGACGGCAGATTTATCACTTTTTAAGAGAGAGCATGAGGGTAAGAGTGTGAGGAGATCGTTATCGCTTTACGGTGTCATAATTAATTTCCATCATTGTCCACGAGTGCATATAAGAGTATGTTTACTTTTAAACCAAATTCTATACCCGCGGTCTTCGGCGGGGGATGTATGAAATCTTTTAATTAATTTTGTATCCTCTACAATTGTCAGCCTATGTCTACTCATACATCGCATCATACTCTCCGACAAATAGAACTACTCGCTCCGGCAAAAAACGCTGAAATAGCTTTTGAGGCCATTCGACACGGGGCCGACGCTGTATACATGGGTGCATCAAGTCATGGAGCGCGCTCTGCTGCGGCAAATTCACTGACAGAGATGGCGTCGGTGGTTGAGTATGCCCATAAGTATAATGTCAGGGTGTATGCCACGGTCAATACACTTATATATGATAATGAGTTAAGGGCTGTTGAGAAGCTGGTCAATGAATTGTATCGTATAGGTGTAGATGCACTCATAGTGCAGGATATGGCCATGCTACGCCTGAATATTCCCCCGATAGCGCTTCATGCAAGCACACAGTGTGATACGCGCACCGTAGACAAGGCCCGCTTTCTTGCATCTGTGGGGTTCAGCCAGATAGTGCTGCCCCGCGAGATGAATCTCGAAGAAATAAGGGCTGTGCATGAGGCGATACCAGCCACTCCCCTCGAAGCCTTCGTGCACGGAGCGTTGTGCGTGAGTTACAGCGGTGACTGTCAAGCGAGTTACGTAATCAACGGACGAAGCGCCAACCGCGGAGAGTGTGCCCAGATATGCCGTCTTCCGTTTGATTTGGTCGACGGCAATGGAAATACACTCGTGAGTCGCAAACATCTGCTTTCGCTCCGCGACCTAAACCGCAGCGAATCACTGGAGGCCATGATAGAGGCAGGAGTCAGCTCATTTAAGATAGAGGGGCGACTGAAAGACGTGGCTTATGTAAAGAATACCGTGGCGGCATATCGCCGTCTTCTTGATGAAATAATAGCCCGGCATAGCGACATACTTGCCCGCGCATCATACGGAGAGTCAACCCTCACATTCACTCCCGACCTTGACAAGAGCTTTAACCGCGGATATACCGACTATTTCACCACCGGGAGTAATCTCGGCTCGATAGATACGCCGAAGTGGCAGGGACAGAGAGTAGGCACGGTGAAACGCACAGAGGGTACGCGTGTGGAGGTTAGACTTGACACGCAGCTCAATAACGGCGACGGACTTACGTATATGGATAGTGACGGTGAATTCCATGGATTCAGAGTGAACCGCGCTGAAGGTAACCGCGTGACTCTGCTTAAGAAAGAGGCACGCCTGCGTCCCGGCACCACTCTATACCGCAATAATGACAAACGATGGGAGGACAGTATGGCGGGCGTCACTGCCCGACGCGATATGGCTATAGAAATAGTACTGCGCCCCGTAGGAGAGCGGGATATAGCCCTTGACATATCGGACAGCCACGGACATAAGGCTACGGTAATGGCATGCAACGTCGTATCAGGGGAGGCACGTGTGCCTCAGGAAGAAGCCCGCAGACGGACGTTAGAAAAGACTGGCGGAACAGGATTTGTCGTGGAGCGGATTGAGGATCGGCTTGGTGACAGATTCGTGGCCATGTCAGTAATAGCAGAGTTGCGCAGAAACGCCATAGAGGCACTTGAGCGTGACATACGTATTACCTACCGCTACGACTATCGCCGCGGTGAAGACATGAGCATACCTTACCCCTCATCACAGCCCCTGACCTACCACGACAATGTGGCTAACCATCTTGCACAGTCATTTTATGAGCAACATGGCGCCGAGGTAGGAGAACGTGCGCTGGAAGCATCGCCAATGTCAGCCTCCCGGACCGGGAAAGAATCGGTGGCAAGAAGAGTAATGACCTCGCGATACTGTATACGCCGCCAGCTAAACCGATGTCTCAAGACTCCGGCAGGAAGAGAATGGAGGGGACCGCTATACCTCGTTGGCAACGGATGCCGTTACGGCCTTGAATTTGACTGTAGTAACTGTCGGATGCACCTGATGCATGCGGAATAACGGCAGTGGCCATACTTTATCTAATACATTACATATCAGGAATATACGTATCAGTACAGCTAATACTTACTTTCTTTAATAGGATTTAAGTTTGCTCATTTCAATTATTTAGCCTAATTTTACGCCTATTAAATCTTATACTATTCTAATTTTATTGAAATAGCGTCAGATTTGCCTATCATATTTTTTCTAATTTAATAATACCAATCAATGCGTTTAAATCTTAAATCGGTTATCTCCGTTATCGTTGCGGTGATGCCCTTTACTGCGACTTACGCGCAGCAGGACACACGCACACCGGTGACAATAACGGTAGATAAGAGTCATGGCGAGCTTACACGCGATGGCGCGACATCAACCTGGTGTAACAAATGGGAAAGTACGGCTACCAATCCCGGAGCCACCTTCACATCCACTAAGAACGACATGCAGTGGTCGGGCAACAATATCGATGCCCGCTCCGGTCAGGCTAAACTCGAGACATTCACAGTAGCATCTACATCGAAGGGCTACTATGTATCATCGTACAGCTTTAACTACAAGCTGGTGTCAAGCAGCGGTAGCGAAACTATCACAGCCGGCTCAAAGACTTCAACTGTAACCACCACAAATCAGCTTTGGGAAGTGACCAACACCGATACATCGGTATCACCTTCATTTGACATCGAGGGTACCAACAGCGGTGTGCTTCTGACAGACTTTACCATTACCCTTTCACCCATCCCCGGATATGAGGAAGTAGAGGAAGAGCCTATGGTAATCACCACCACTATCACCGACGGTGAGTTTGACCCTCAGACTAACTGGTATACCATCCAGATAGCCGGTTCAGGTCTGTATCTCACCTACTCACAGGGTGCTACCTATATGGCACTGACTAACACCACTACAGAGTTTAAGGACGCTGACCTGTGGTGTTTCACCGGTAACGATACCGACGGTTATCAGATATATAACAAGGCCGCAGGCGCTTCGATGAAGTTTGGTGCTCCCACCACAATGATGGGTACAACCGGCGGTTCTTCATATCCTATCGTGACCACTCCCGGACGTTCAGGCTACTGCTATGACTGGATGTTCCGCGAGACAGACGTGCTCGGCGATGACACCAAGGCCTACTATGTGAACGAAAAGGGATATAAATCCAATATTCTCAACAACCGCGAAGGCAAACTCGCCTTCTGGACCGGCGGAACCGATGCAGGCTCAGCCATACAGGTAATATGGGCTCAGCAGACAATCGACGTTACTCCCTCTAAGGGTGACTTCTATCGCTTTGGCGAGGTGACCGCGCAGCCCGCTTGGAGCTCAATGTGGGTAAGCCATGACAACGAAGACTTCTCATTCAAGACCGAGAAGAACAACATGTCATGGAGCAACGAGGTAATACAGCTTGCTTCAGGTATGGAATATGGTGCGTGGACCTTCACAGCCGGCAAGGATCGTTTCGTTACAGGTTACGAATTTGACTTCGTACGTAGCGGCTCATGGGGTACCGCCAGCATGACTATCGACCTTCCCAATGAGGAATCTGTAGAGATCACCACTGCTCCCGGTCATGTATCTGTAGAGGGTCTCAAGGAGTCAGATCCCGCAGATTTCTATCTCACCGCCACTCCCGCCAACGCCAACAAGCTTATTGACGTAACCAATTTCCGCGTTACCATACGCCGTACGCAGCAGGTACTGGAGTCTAAAATTGTGTTCCGCTACGACGGTACCACAGGCTATACAGTATGCTATCGTATCCCTGCTATCACCACTATCGAAAATGGCCCCAATAAGGGTCGTCTGCTTGCAATCAGCGACTACCGTTACAGCGGTGCAGATATAGGCAATGGCCGTATCGACCTCTACATGTCATATTCAGATGACAATGGTGAAACATGGTCAACTCCTGACCACATGCGTAATGCCAGCGGTTCACCCGTAGCACAGGGTACAGGTCTCGGCACCGTATCAACTTCACTTCAGCACCCCGACTGCGGATTCGGTGACGCCGCTATCGTAAGTGACCGCGAAACCGGTCGCGTGATGGTAATCAGTGTATGCGGTCGCACACCCTTCTTCAGCGGCCGACGCAGCAACCCCAACCAGTCTGCTCAGTGGTATAGCGAAGACGGTGGCGAAACTTGGACCAACTACCGCACCATTACTGAAAAGATCTACTCACTCTTTGACGGTACCGTGCCCAACGGATACATCGACAGTGAATTTATCGGCTCAGGCCGTATGGTACAGAGTAAGTATATAAAGGTAGGTGATTACTATCGTGTATATGCAGTACTCTCAGGCTACAACTACGCTAAGGGCAACACCTCTAACTGGGTGCTCTATACCGACGACTTCGGCGAAACCTGGAACATCCTCGGCGATCCTATGACTCCCCCCGTGGCAGTAAACGGCGACGAGCCCAAGGCTGAAGAACTTCCCGACGGCTCAGTGCTGCTTGCAGGTCGCTGTCAGGCCGGTAACCGTAACTTCAACATCTTCCGCTACACCGACATAGCCAAGGCTGAAGGTAACTGGGCTACCAACGTGGTCACCAACATGGGTATGGGTTCTATCAATGCCTGCAACGGTGAGATCATGATTGTGCCCGTAAGAAACATCGAGTCAGGCGCTAAGAGCTATATGGCCCTGCAGTCATTCCCCTATGGTGGCACACGCCGCAACGTGAGCATCGCATGGAAGACTCTCTCCACCCCTGAAGACATCAATACTCCCGACGCTTTCAAGACCTGGAACGGACGCTTCCGCGTATCTAAGATGGGTTCAGCTTACTCAACAATGTGCTGGCAGCATGACAATACCCTCGGATTCTTCTACGAGGAAGCTACACTGGGTAAGGACTACTGCTGCGTATACCGCAACCTTTCTATCGAGGAAATCACCGAAGGTCAGTATGAATACTGCGAAGATGCTGATTTCGCTATCCGTAAGAAACTCACCGGCGACCTCGTGGACTTCCGTCTCGAGAACGAAGTAGAGAACACCGAACCCGGTAAGTATGTAGGTCAGACCGACGGTCGCGGTAATCCTCAGGCCGAGGCAGCCGCTGCTGATTTCAAGGCTAATCCTTCGGCTGACAACTACATCGCTTTCAACAACGCTATGGTAAGTGAGCCCGTGCTCAACTACATCACCATTCAGAATGGCGCTGTATATACCCTTCGCAACGCTCACGACGGTCAGTACACCTTCGGTGACAGCTGGCTCACTTCTGACGGCACAGCACTTACTTCTACCGCAACAGCCGGTGATGATGACTGCTTCGTCTTTGTTCACCAGAATGACTCAGACGAAAACTGGCTCATCTACCACCCCTCAACCCGCACTTTCGTTGGTCAGGCTCCCGCAGAGATGAATTCAGCCTTTGCTGTGGCTAACCATCATACCGGTAGCCATCAGTATATCGCCGAGAGCAACACCTTTGGTCATACCACTCTTACCGACGTTGATCCCGCCAGCGCTAACCTGGTGTCAATACACCTCACAGCCAATAATGTTGTAACTGCTTCAAGCACCAACAACCAGGCTTCAAAATGGTATATGTCATACGTGCGCATGGCAGAGGAATCAGAGATGCCCGACCTCGTTTCATCAGCAATCCTTACTATCGGTGCTGAGGAAAATGCTCCCGTGAAGTACTTTGACCTATACGGTCGCGAAGTCAAGAAACCCGCCGCCGGACAGATTGTAGTAACTTCTGATCATCAGAAACTCGTGATTGGCAAGTAATTCAGCCATCCGATCTAATATAACGTTAATCCACAGAGGTGTGAGCCACGGCTCACACCTCTGTTCTTTTTCCGGTAAATATACGCTTTAGTTATATGTTAATGAATGTAAATTAACAGAAACAAGGTAATTAAACGACTGATTTATCGTTATGATTATATGTCTACTTATTCGCTTATTAGTATCTATTTTACTGATTGATTAGTATTCGGAGTTTAGTCTTATATTTGTCATTATCCACTTTCTCTTTAGAAACATTATGCGATTTCCCCTTTCACTCTTCTCCTGCTCAACCATAGGTATAGCAGCAATACTGAATCCTTTGGCTTCAGATGCTCAGTTGCGCATGAATGAAATCTGCCAGTCAAATATTCATCTGGTATTTGACGCACAGGAGTTTCCTGACTCATGGGTAGAACTTCATAATCCCACCTCGTCACCGGTAAACCTCAACGGATGGCGTATAGGATTAAATGCAGACTTGTATTCAGCAGATGTGCTGGCAGTTGACACAATTGTTGCTCCGGGAGGTCACATACTCATACACTGCGATAAAAGTGATGATGGTGATGCTGCACCGCTGCATACATCGTTCAGAATTGATTCGGGCAAAGGCTCGGTATATCTGTTTTCACCTGACGGGAAGCAAGCCGATATGGTGATCCTCAAAAAGATGGTTGCACCTGATATTTCCTATGGCCGCACTCCTGATGGGTCTGACAACTGGGCATATCAGGTTATACCTACACCCGGTAGCAAAAACAGTGGTGCGACCTCATCCGAGGCACTGCCCTCACCCGAATACAGTGTTGAAGGCGGTGTATATTACGAACCTGTCATACTTACTATCGCAGCACCGGCTAATTATAAATTGCCGGATGACGCCATTCTATGTGTGACAACCGACGGGCGTGAACCGAATCTCCTCGACAAAGTTGACGGTCTTACTCATACTATTACAATCGATAAATCTACCTCCGTAAGGGCCAAATTCCTTTCGGATAAGATGCTCAATCCGCTCTCTGTGACCCACTCATATATATTCGACAAGACTGCAATGCCCGTCATGTCCATAACTACAGATCCCGATTATCTGTACAGCGAATCTATCGGTATACTCCACGGAGTTAAGGGTCAGAATCCCAATTACGAATATGACTGGCGCAGACCCATAAATGTCGAGATGTTTATGCCCGGCGAGAACGGACATGAAATACTTTTCAATCAGCTTGGGGAAACACGCGTAAAGGGCAACACCACCCGACATATTGCTCAGAAATCACTGGTGGTATATGCTAATAAGCGCTTTGGTGAAAAGAGGTTTAATACCGAAGGACTTTGGGCTGAGAAACCGCATGCTTCTTTAGCAAAATCATTTGAATTAAAGAATAGTGGAGCCGATTTTGACCGTGCACACATGCGTGATCCTCTCGTTAATCTCGTAATAGGGCGTAACAATCCTAATGTCGACTGGCAGGCATACAATGCTGCAATTATATACTTTAACGGTGAGTTCAAGGGTATATATGAAGTACGTGAGCGCACTAACGAAGATTTTATTGAGTCAAACTACGATGGCCTGGAAAATATAGATATGGTGGAGAATTGGACCGAAGTCAAGGCCGGTTCTATAGATAATCTTATGAGCCTGTATGATCTCCTGAATACTTCAGCTAATGTACCATTTCCCTCATACGAGGAAGTATCAGAATTCATAGATATGGATAACTTGCTTCCTGCTTACGCAATCAATATATTTGGTGCAAACTATGACTCGGGAGGTGGTAATAACAATGTCATGTGGCGAAATCTTGAAGACAAAGATGCTAAATGGCGCAATGTTATAAAGGATGTCGACCTTTGGGGTGGCACATGGGATAACACAAATGTAGATTATGATTTGTTAAGTTCCTATATTTCCAGTGATAACTACTCACAGGCCATTAAAGCATTCCGCTATAAGATTATTCCTGCATATTTAATCAAGGATTCTATTGCGTCATCACACCTTATTGACCACATCGTAGCTGCCACCGGCGATTATCTTCAGCCTGAGTATTTCAATTCAGTCGCTGATGAAATCCACGATTATTATGCAGAAGACTATGGTAGATATCTTAAAGTATATTTTTCCGGAAGTGAGAGCTGGCATGTAACAAACTGGGAAAACAAGATTCAACAGCTTAAGGACTTCGTTGTAAAGCGTCGTCCGCATTTGTTCAGGCAAATAAGCGAGCGTTATGGTCTCGGAGAACAGTTTGATCTTGATATTTATCACGAAGGGACTCCACTCTTTATAAATGGCGTAGAAGTGTATCGCCCGGAATTTGACGGACTATACTTCAGAGAGCGACCCCTTGTGCTCGAAACCCCTTCGACGATGTATTGGGAGGTTATAGCGACTGATACATTAGGTGTGCAGCATCACGAAAAATACATCGGTGACAAGATTTCTCTTACAGCCGACAACAATACTACAAGATATAATATCATCGTGGCTAAAGAGACAGATTTCATCACCGGCATAGAGAGTGTATCGCCTGAATACAATACCCAGCTCTATATCAATACTGAGGAACTTAAGGTATCTGTAAGTTCAGGAAGTAAGATCATTAGCATCGAAGCGTATGATACTACAGGACGTATAGTAGCTCGTTCGGCAACTGACTCACTTCTCCTTCCGTCGCATGGCATTTATATCATCCGAGCCGTAAATGCCAATGGGGAGTCATTGACATCCAAGGTTGTCCTTTAAAAGAGTTAAGTAATTTAGAGGCGATTGACTGAGATAAATAAGTCTTCATAATTATTTTAATGTGTAATCAGATAAGTCTTTTAACTATCTCCGGTATCTTTTCGGATGATTTTCACTCTCTGTCTCAGTTGTGTAGCTCACTACACGCCTTCACCATCAAGTGAAAATCATCCGAAAAATATCCTCGAATATAGTATAAAATAATTTTTACGACTTACTTATTGAGTAAAATGAGTACTTTTGCATATTGTTGGTACTCGCGGAGTATCTACATCACTTACCATAAAATCTCAGATAATTTAGCCTTCTAAAACCTGATATAATGAATAAGGACAGAATCTTAGTTACAGGAGGTGTGGGTTACATAGGTTCCCACACCGTCGTTGAACTCCAGAAAGCCGGCTACCCGGTGGTAATAATTGACAATCTGTCAAACAGCAATCGTGACGTGCTTGACGGTATAGAACGCATCACCGGCATACGTCCCGACTTTGTAGAAGCAGACTGCACCGACATGGAGGCTCTGAAAGCCCTCTTTGCCAAGTATCCCGACATCCGAGGCATCATCAACTTCGCCGCCTCAAAGGCTGTGGGAGAGTCAGTGCAGAAGCCCATCCTGTACTATCGCAATAACCTCAACACCCTGATGAATCTCCTTGACCTTATGCCCACACACGGTGTAAAAGGCATAGTGTTCTCATCATCATGTACAGTTTACGGCGAACCCGATGTTAATCCCGTGACCGAGCAGAGCCCCATCAAGACGGCTACATCGCCCTATGGCAACACCAAGCAGATTTGTGAAGAGATTATCACCGACGTTATCCGCTCAGGCGCTCCCATCAAAAGTGTGATACTCCGCTACTTCAATCCCGTAGGCGCTCATCCCTCGGCAGAAATCGGCGAGCTCCCCAATGGTGTACCCCAGAACCTCCTCCCCTACCTCACCCAGACCGCTATCGGCATCCGCAAGGAGCTCAGCGTATTCGGTGATGACTACAACACTCCCGACGGCTCATGTATCCGCGACTATATTGACGTCGTAGACCTTGCCAAGGCCCACGTAATAGCCGTAGAGCGCATGCTCACCGAAAAGAGCGAGTCATCAATCGAAATCTTCAACCTCGGCACTGGCAACGGTCTTTCAGTACTTCAGCTTATCAACGCCTTTGAGTCAGCTACCGGCGTGAAAGTGCCCCACAAGATAGTGGGTCGTCGCGAAGGCGATATCGAGAAAGTGTGGGCCAATCCCGCTCATGCCAACAACGTATTAGGCTGGACAGCCGATACCCCCATTGAAGACACTATGCGTAATGCCTGGGCATGGCAGCTTAAGCTCCGCGAACGTGGCATTATGTAAGTCGGTCCGTCCCCGTATACTCCGCGCAGTAGCCACACTGTTTATAGCAGCCGTGGCACTGTGCGGATTTTTCGCATCCTCCTCGCCGCGATATAGAGTGAGCCTCGTCACCGTAGATCCGGGGAGCGAATATTACTCACTGGAGGGACACACGGGGCTGAGATTTACTGACGGCGAAAATGACGTGGTGGTCAACTGGGGAGTATTTGACTTCAATTCCCCCAACTTTCTGTACAGATTCGTGTGTGGAGAGACAGACTACATGTGTGTGGCTGAACCCACCTCTCGATTTCTTGCAGGATATGCCATCCGCTACCCCGGGCGTGGAGTGAGTGAACAGGTGCTACCACTTGACTCAGTTCACACTGAGATCCTTGTCGAAAAGATAATTGAGAATCTACGTCCTGAGAACAGCCGGTATCGCTACAACTATGTGAAGGACAACTGCGCAACCCGCCCGCTGAACCTCATAGAACAATCACTCGGACAGGTTATCACGATACCCGCCTTACCACCACAGTTCAGCGACGGGGCCAGCTTCCGCGAGGTAATGACCTACTACCACCGCAACTACCCATGGTATCAGTTCGGCATAGATATAGCACTCGGTTCGGGGATTGACACCCTGCTTAATCCACGTGACTACCTCTTTGCCCCTGTAATACTTCGTGAGATGATAGACCCCGGTATTGTCAATCCTGAATCCGGAGAGTTTATACTCTTACCATCTTCAGCAGAGGGTGTAGTTCTCCCGCCCACTCCGATACTGCTCACACCTATGGCCGTGATGTGGGTAATCGCTGTTATCGTGATTGCCCTGATTACGACAATGGTTCTCAAGGGACGTTTTCACAGCACTTTGGTGCGGACGATATATACCACATGGTTTTCCATACTGTTTCTCACGGGCTGTCTGGTGGCTTTCTTAGTATTCGTATCGTCGCATGAAGCAACTTCTCCCAATTATAATCTCCTGTGGCTAAACCCATTAGCCATAATAGGTACATTTTCCGTATGGTTTAAAAAACTAAAAATGGTGTGGGAGTGTTACCATTTTGTTAACTTTGCATGTGTATTGGCCTACGCCATCGTATGGCTGGCCGGTATTCAGCAAGGTAATCCTGCCTTCGCTCCACTTCTCCTCACTGACGCATTTCTGTCAGCAATATTCATTACATACACCCTACGTCACCGTAAAGCATACAACTCATAAAACTCATAAAACGTATACTACGCGGTCTCTTAGAGAGTGTTTTCCAAAACACCCTCTTAAGCAACTCAAATAAAAATATTCATCATCACTGATGCGTAAAGACAAATCATCAATACCCTCACGCCTGATCTGCGCCCTTGTAGCCTCCGTGGTCACAGCCATGGCGATGCCTGCATCGGCCCAGACCATACCGTCGTTGACGCGCCCTCAGCTCGTCATAGGCATTACGGTAGAAGGTCTTGATGATGACCATCTGCGTCTGCTCAATCATCTGTTTACAAACGACGGATTCCGCAGGCTCATGCGCGAGGGTGTAACATTTGAGAATGTCGACTACGGTCCTCAGGTTGATGCCACAGCCGCCACAGCCATACTATTTACCGGCGCTGCACCTACCGTAAACGGTATCACTTCAGGTACTGTATACAATCCCATCACCCGCCAACAGCGGAGTTCATTCTTTAATACAAAAGAGAATCGCCTTTCACCATCCTCGATACTCGTAAGCACCCTTGCCGATGAAGTTCGTCTCGATGGTGGCGGCACCGGCTTCGTATACTCCCTTTCGGCCAATCCGGAAGAGGCATTAATTATGGCCGGACATGCCGGTAACAGCGCCTACTGGATTGATGATGTGAGCGGACGCTGGACCACAACCCAGTATTATAACGACACACCTCAGCCTATCACCGGCCGCAACTTCTCAAACCCGCTTACCGCGCGTATTGACACCATGGAGTGGAAGCCGATGCTCCCTCCGTCGCAGTACCCCGACGTGAGCGTGTCACGTAAAAACCGTCCCTTTGACCATCGCTTTCTCCATACTGACCCCAACCTCTATAAAGCCTTCAAAAGCTCTCCGCGAGGCAATCAGGAGATAACGGAAGTAGCCGAAGAGTATCTAACACAGATGACGCTCGGCAAACGAGGAGTGATGGATATGCTCAACCTCTCATACAGTGTAGCTCCCTATGCTTACGCCAAGGATGATGATACACGCTTCGAGATGTTTGACTCATATCTGCGTCTTGACCGTGATCTGGAGCGGCTGTTTAAGCTTGCAGACAATCAGGTAGGTAGAGAGAATCTTGTAATATTCCTGGTGGGTACTCCCGCTCCCTCTTCGGGACGCCGTCCGGAAGAACGCTGGCAGATACCTCAAGGACAATTCTCCGGCCGCAAAGCCTCGTCACTGCTCAACATGTACCTCATGGCCCTGCACGGCAACGGCGAATGGGTATCGGGACAACATGCCAGAAACTTCTACCTCAATCATGACCTGATTAAGGAGCGTCAGCTCGATCTGAGCGATGTCAGAGCCGAAGCTGCGGAATTCCTTACCCGCATGAGCGGTGTAAGCACGGTATACACCGTGGATGACATCATTGCATCACGTGCCGGCGATGATCCGGCAGCAATGAAGCGCAACGTGTCAGTGACGACTTCGGGCGATGTCATAGTAGAAATCAATCCCGGATGGGAACTCATAGATGACGACATGGACGGGTTTACACTAAGCCCGACACGTCATGCTGCAAACATATCTTCGGCCTACATCTTTGCTCCGGGCGTGAGTCCGGAAAAGATAAAAGTGCCTACCGACGCACGAGTCATAGCTCCGACCGTGGCCCGACTGCTGCGCATACGCTCGCCTAATGCGGCCTCACTTCCTCCGCATCGCCTCTGATACATGAGGCGGCGTGAATTTAAGAGTCCGTTTTGATTTATGTCAATAAAATCGTCATAAAGACGAAAAATACTTCCGTTGACCACCTTAAATTCAGGCAATTAAACTAACTTTGCATAATATTTTGAGCGTCCGTAAACACACGGCAGCTCGCAGCAGTATAAATAATTAAACATCAGATATATAAATGTCATTCACTTCATTTCTGAGTAAGATTTTCGGCAATAAGAGCACCCGCGACCTACGTGAAATTCAGCCTATTGTCGATCAGATTAAAGCCCTTGGTCCTGAGCTTCAGACGCTCTCAAACGACGAATTGCGCGACAAAATCACTGCCGTGCGTCAAGAAATACGTGAGGCTATAGCCGCCGATCAGGAAGCGATAGACCGTATCAAGGCTGAAATCGAAACTCTTCCCTTTGACAAGCGTCAGGCTCTTTGGGATGATATTGACAAACACGAGAAATCAATACTCGACATCATCGAAGACCGCCTCAACGCCAATCTTCCGATAGTATTCGCCACCCTGCGCGAGACAGCCTCACGCTTCGCCAACAACGAAGAGGTAGAGGTAACAGCCTCTCAGATGGACCGCGACCTTGCCGCGCAGGGACGCGACTTCGTGCGCATCGAGGGTGACAAAGCTATATACAAAAACCACTGGCTCGCCGGCGGCAACGACATGCGCTGGGATATGGTGCACTACGATGTGCAGCTCATCGGTGGTATCGTGCTCCATCAGGGTAAAATCGCCGAGATGGCGACCGGTGAAGGTAAGACCCTCGTGGCTACCCTCCCCGTATTCCTCCGCTCACTCTCAGGCAGAGGTGTACACGTGGTTACCGTCAACGACTACCTGTCTAAGCGTGACTCAGAATGGATGGGACCGCTCTACATGTTCCACGGCTCTACCGTAGACTGCATTGACAAGCATCAGCCCAATACACCCCAGCGCCGCGCAGCTTACAATTGCGACATCACCTTCGGTACGAACAATGAATTCGGCTTCGACTACCTGCGCGACAATATGGCTATGTCACCCGCCGATATGGTACAGCGCAAACACTACTATGCTATCGTCGACGAGGTTGACTCAGTGCTTATTGACGATGCCCGTACCCCCCTTATCATCTCAGGTCCCGTGCCCAAGGGCGACGACCAGATGTTTAACGACTATAAGAGCAACGTAGAGAAGGTGGTCAACGCCCAGCGCCGCCTGGTGACCCAGCTACTCTCCGAAGCCAAGACCAAGCTCCAGAGCGAAGACAAGGAAGTGAAGAAGGAGGGTGCCCTCCAGCTCTTCCGCGCCTTCAAGGGCCTGCCCAAAAACGGTGCTCTTATCAAGTTCCTCAGCCAGGAAGGCATGAAGAACATACTCCTTGAAACCGAGGCATACTACCTTCAGGACAACTCTCGCGAGATGCCTAAGGCTACCGAGCCCCTCTACTTCGTAATTGACGAAAAGAACCGCAGCGTAGAGCTTACCGATAAGGGTATCGACGAACTTACCGGCACTCAGGCTGACCCCGACTTCTTCGTGCTGCCCGATATTGCCTCACAGCTCTCTGAAGCCGAGACAATAGCCGACGCAGCTGAACGTCAGGAGCGTAAGGATGACCTCATGGCCAACTACGCAGTGAAGGCAGAGCGCGTACACACCGTTACACAGCTGCTCAAGGCATACGCCCTCTTCGAGAAGGATGTGGAATATGTAATCGACGACAACAAGATTAAGATTGTCGACGAGCAGACCGGCCGTATCATGGAAGGTCGCCGTTATTCCGACGGACTTCATCAGGCTATCGAAGCCAAAGAAGGTGTGAAGGTAGAGGCCGCTACACAGACATTCGCCACTATCACCCTGCAAAACTACTTCCGTATGTACCACAAACTGGCCGGTATGACCGGTACGGCCGAGACCGAGGCAGGTGAGTTGTGGGACATCTACAAACTCGATGTGGTAACCATACCCACCAACCGTCCTGTAGCACGCATAGACATGTCTGACCGCGTGTTCAAGACCAAGAAAGAGAAGTATGCCGCAGTAATTGAAGAAATAGTACGCCTGGTAGGCGAAGGACGTCCGGTGCTCGTAGGTACCACCTCTGTGGAAATCTCCGAGCTCCTGAGCCGAATGCTCACCATGCGCCGTATACCCCACAACGTGCTCAATGCCAAGCTCCACCAGAAAGAAGCCGACATCGTGGCTCTGGCAGGTAAGGCCGGTACAGTGACCATTGCCACCAACATGGCCGGTCGTGGTACCGACATCAAGCTGCCCGCCGAGGTCAAGGACGCCGGTGGTCTGGCTATCATCGGTACAGAGCGCCACGAGAGCCGTCGTGTAGACCGCCAGTTGCGCGGCCGTGCAGGACGTCAGGGTGACCCCGGTTCGTCAGTGTTCTACGTATCATTTGAAGACCAACTGATGCGTCTCTTCGCTACTGACCGCGTGATGAAGATGCTTGACACCATGGGGCTTCAGGAGGGCGACATGATAGAATCGAAGATGGTGAGCCGCGCTATCGAGAACGCACAGAAGCGTGTGGAAGAAAACAACTTCGGCATACGTAAGCGTCTGCTCGAGTATGACGATGTGATGAACAAACAGCGTACATACATCTACAGCCGCCGTCACCACGCACTGCTTGGCGAACGTGTAGGCATAGATATAGCCAACATGTTCTACGATGCTATCGAGAACCTCGTCAACACATACGACTCCCCCACCGACTATGCCGACCTGACACTTGAAATACTCAAGGTACTGACCATCGAAGCACCCTTCACCGAAGAGGAATTCCGCTCGATGAGCAAGGAAGATCTGGTGAAGCATCTTGACGACGCCGCAATGACAGCCTTTGACCGCAAGAGCGAGCGTATCAGGGAGGTAGCGATGCCCGTGGTGAAAGACTGCGTGGAAAACCGTGGCTATCAGGGACGTATCATGGTGCCCATCACCGACGGTAAGCGCATATTCAACCTTCCCGTAGACCTCATGGAGGCTTACAACACCGAATGTCGTTCGATAGTAAAGGAATGGCACAAGGCTATACTCCTCGTAACAATTGACGAACTCTGGAAGGAACATCTCCGTGAACTCGACCAGCTGCGTCAGTCGGTACAGAACGTATCGTATGAGCAGAAGGATCCTTTGGTAATCTATAAGGTAGAATCGTTCCATCTGTTCGAGCAGATGCTCAATAACCTCAACATCAAGGTTATTTCGGCACTCATGCGCGGTCAGATATACATCCAGCAGCGTCCCGAGGCGCGCCATACCGCACCTGCTCAGACTGAAGAACAAGGTGAAGCAACGGAGCCACAGAGCGCTCCCACCCAGGAAACTCCGGCTCCCAAACCCCAGCCTGAGATTAAACGCGCCATGCCCGAGCGTCCGACTGACTACTCAAACCTGCGCACCAGCCGTGAGAATCTTCCCGGCGAAAACGCTCAGAGAGCAGCCGCAAGCGCTCCTCAGGGCGAACAGCAGAAACAGATGCCTGCCAAGGCCGAACCCCGTATCGGCCGCAACGATCCCTGTCCCTGCGGCAGCGGCCTGAAGTATAAGAACTGTCACGGCAAAAACGCCTGATAGGCAATATTATCATCCATCGGCTCACGTCTTGCCCAAAAAACTATGATGTGAGCCGATGTAAGTAAGTATCTCCGGAATTACATTCTTATCATTTATCGTATGAAAAAATCTCCGTTCATGTGGGTAGCCGTAGGGCTCCTCGTGCTGCTGCTGATAGCGATAGGCTTTGGCGTGACTCAGGTGGCTTCATTGAAAAATGAAGTAAACGAAACACGTCTGCTCAACGAGCAGCTTCAGCTCACCAATGACCAATTATCGCTGGCCAACGAGTATGAAGCCATCAACTCAGAGTTTCTTAAATACGAAGATCAGGCTGTGCAGCTGGCCAACGACACAATCCTGGCCAAATATACAGCTGCCAAGAACAAGGTGGAACAGCTCCTTAAGGAACTCAACACCGAGAAGTCAAAAAGCAAGAAACGCATATCGGAGCTTCAGGACGAAATATCCACACTGCGCGGTCTGCTGCGTCACTACATAGCGCAGATAGACTCACTTAATAAGGAGAATGCTGCTCTGCGCAACGAAAATGCCGAAATCAAGAGCCGTAACCTCGACTTGTCATCAAAGGTGCAGGAGGTATCTAAGAAGAATGAAGCTCTCAGCGAGCGTATGACCCTGGCCGAGAAGCTCAATGTGACCGGTGTGACCCTCACTCCGTTAAAGAAGAACGGCAAGAGCGAGAAGAACATTACCAAGGCATATCAGCTCATGGTGACCTTCACCATTCCTCAGAACAACTCTACTCCCGTAGGTACAAAGACCATATACATGCGTATCACCAATCCTGAAGGCACTCTGCTCGGCAATGCCGGCAACTTCCCCTTCGAGGGTTCGAGCATACCCTGCACGGCCAAGAAGGTGATAGAGTATTCAGGCGACGAGATGAGCGGAGTGAAAATCTATTGGGATGTGACCACAACACTTACCCCAGGAGATTACACTGTGGAACTCTTTGCCGACAACTACCGTCTGACATCGCGACACTTCCAGTTTAAGAAGTAGCACATAGAGGCGTATTCAATCACACACATAACAGCGATGACCGAAAGTGTCGGGATTTCATACTTATCCTCCACTTCGGTCATCGCTATTGAGTTTAAGAAACTGTTTAATAGAGTGTTTGAATTTAGAAACTGTTTAAATTTATGTCAGATTTTTTACTACATGCCGTGTGCTCTGATTTTGAGCTATTTTTGGCGTATTTTGCCAAGATTTCGTCAGTCACGATGCCCGCATCGCTCCTTCCTCAACTTGCAAAATCCATCCAAAAA
>JAAVDH010000010.1 GCA_014801865.1 Bacteroides sp.
GGGTGCTTTTCAAGAGTTATTATCGGTCACGATGCCCGCATCGCTCCCTCTTCAACTCTTGAAAATCCCTCCGAAAACTCTCTTTGTGCTAAAAGCATTTAAATTCAAACACTCTCTAAGTCACCAAAGTTTTTCCTCATCCCGAAAAAAAGAAATCAGGCTGTACGTCCTATTACGGTGTACAGCCTGATTTCTTTGGATAAGTAAGATAACGAATTACTTAAAGCCATTGATTGTCTGACGCAGGGCTACCAGGCGGTCAAGCAATCGGGGCAGCTGTTGCAGGGGCAGCATATTGGCTCCGTCGCTCTTTGCCTGCGATGGGTCAGGGTGAGTCTCGAGAAATAGTCCGTCTACTCCTGTAGCCACACCCGCACGTGCTATGGTTTCAATCAGGTCAGGACGTCCCCCGGTCACCCCCTTGGGCTGATTGGGCTGCTGAAGTGAGTGGGTGGCATCAAGTATTACGGGACATCCGAATTTCTGCATCTCAGGTATTCCGCGATAGTCTACCACCAGATCCTGATACCCAAAGGTAACGCCACGCTCGGTAACGGCTACATCCGTCCCTCCGGCATCGCGCACCTTACCCACGGCAAATCCCATGGCCTCGGGTGACAGGAACTGTCCTTTCTTGATATTGACAGTCTTACCTGTACGCGCAGCGGCAACAAGCAGATCGGTCTGACGACACAGAAATGCCGGTATCTGAAGCACATCAACGTATTCTGCCGCCATCTCCGCCTCCTCCGGGGAGTGGATATCCGTCACGACAGGCACACCGAATGTGTCACGTACCTTGCGGAGTATCTTCAGCGCAGCCTCATCGCCTATACCCGTAAATGAGTCGATTCGCGAACGGTTGGCCTTGCGATATGAGCCTTTAAACACATAAGGAATTGCCAGTCGCTGACACTCTGACACTATTTTTTCGGCTATATCAAGCGCCATCTTCTCGCCCTCGATGACACAGGGGCCGGCAAGAAGAAAGAAATTATCGGACTGAGGTAGACACTTTAGCTGCATACTGCGATGTAGTGTGGGGGGGGATGAAAAAAGTATAGTTGTATAAAAAAGAGAAAGGGTACGTGCCAATTTATGACACGGCACCCTTTCGTCTGAGCCGCGAGTGGGACTCGAACCCACGACCTTTTCGTTACGAATGAAATGCTCTACCGACTGAGCTATTGCGGCTTTAAATAACCTATGGCTAAGGAGACGCTAATGCCCCTTAACGCTCTGCAAAGATACTAAAATTTTATATTCTGACGGCTAAACACCAATTTAATTTTGGCGCTATCAAGATTAAGCTTCACCATGGCAGGTGCGGTAACATAGGGTTCCATACCCGAAATGGTAGTGGTGCTGCCGTAATATCCGTTTGATGTGGTCTCCGTAGTCACGTTTATGGGCGTGATAGTGAAGGTGCGGTCTTCTGCCGTGACAGTCTCTTTTTCAAGCATTTCGAGCAGATATGAACGCAGTCCCGTAAAACTATACTGACAGTTGAGGGTGTCATAGGCGGCGTAGTAATTCGTACCGCTGTTTTGCGACACCTCATTTTCGGCAAAGAAACTTTCTTTATCCTTGGCAAGCACCATCAGCAGGAAATCTGGAGGATTGATGCCGAGTTTGTTCGCCACCTTTTCAGCCGGAACTGTAAAAGTCAGGTCATTGAGCACGGCAAAATCACCACCCTGGCTGCGGAAGCGCGAGAGTATCTCATCTGTGGGGAAGTCAACACTTACATCCGTACCGGCGGGAGCAACGATGACCGGTTCGCGCGACACGAGTGTACGCAACTCAGCGTCCATGCTGTAGGAGATATTATTGTTGGTAATCACCTCGGGCGTCACAGCCATGTATGAGCGTCCGTAACGCACCGTGTCATTGGCACGATAGTACACATTGACACGCGACTCGGATATATTAACCACGCGTCCCGAACCGAAACTATTGGAGATATATACGCCCGGAAACCAATTGGCAAATGCCTGAGGTGTAGCGAATGTCGAGGGGTCAGACAGATATCGGCGGTAGAGATCGCGACCGAACTCCACTGGAAGCTTCACCTCAATGGAGCGGTACTCAAGCTTGTTGAGCGAATCGCTTTGCAGAGCATTGGCCGAGTATACAGTCTCGCCGAGCAACTCGCCCTTCGAGTAATATCCCGCAGGATCAAAGTTGCTGAATATCGGACTGGGGAGCTGACGGTTGAGGCGATACACCTTCAATCCCATGGGCACGAGCGAGTCGCCCGTAAAGTCGCCCACGTTGATAAACATCACCAGCTTTATGGAGTCAATGTTCTCTACCTTTACGCCCGTAGTGTCGATGGCGGCCGTAGGCATGAACTGAGTTACGATATCTGACGTAAAACTACCGTAGCCCTGCGCCTCGATACGGCCAAGAAGCTGCATGGTGGTACGCGACATCACACTCATGTTATCAACCGAGCGTCCGCTGACGGTAAAGGCCGAGTCAATGATGACACTCACCTCATCGTCCGTAAGGGAAGAACCCACGGTCGACACGGTGTCATCGCACGAGGTCAGGGCGGAGATACCAGCCACGGTTCCGGCGATTGCCATGCCCACCGTACGCAGTGATAATACTGAGGGAGAGATTTTGTTATATTTCATTACCCGTGATTACTGTAAAAGGGTGGAATAAAATTCTGTGATCTGCGGCACAAGCTCCTCGGCCGACACATAGTCAAGCACCGGTTTGCCATTGGCGCGCGCATATTCTATCAGCTCTGCGTCGGGGTCGGGCACATTTACCACCACGGCATCGGCATAACGTATAGCCAGCTTCATGAGATCAATGTAACCCACCGATTCGCCCTCGAGCGGCTGAAGGTCCTCATCAGTGAAGCCACTCATCTTAAGCTTCTCGACAAAGCGGCTGTCAAGCGAGCCCTCAAACTTCTCATCGGGGATAGACACCACTATCTTGGATGACGCGAAGGTGGGATCGTCTGTGTAGAGGCGGCGCAGGTGCAGGGGTACAAGCGAAGATATCCAGCCGTCGCAGTGAACTACGGCAGGTTCCCAGCGGAGCTTGTTGACAGTCTCTATGACACCGCGCACAAAGAACATCATGCGCTCGTCATTATCCTCACTGCTGAAACGCAGCTCCAGGTCCTTGGTGGTACAGGGAGGGAAATAGTCATCATTGTCTATGAAATAGACCTGCATGCGCAGCGGCTGAAGAGTAGCCACTTTAATTATCAGGGGATGATCCGTGTCATCAATGACAATATTTATGCCTGACAGCCTTATCACTTCATGCAATTGATTGCGACGTTCATTGATACAGCTATACTTGGGCATGAAGGTTCTAACCTCATATCCTTTCTCAAGTATGCCTTCCGCAATGCTACGTGTCTTGACAGCGATTTCAGAGTGTGACACGTAGGGCGCTAATTCCTGAGCGATGAACAGGACTTTCTTGTGCTCCTTTGCCATTATAAATACTTAGTTCTCTAATTTTCTGCAAAGTTACGTATTTTTTCCCACATAACCATCGCTCCGCTACACTTCACCGTCACGTTGCCCCGCAGACGCTGTAGATTGGGGTATACACCTCCCCTTCGGGCCGGCGTTGAGAGTTTACTTTTATGCATACGCAGGCGTCTTCCGGGCCCGCGGGTGAGTTTTGCTGATGACATGCACTAAACCTGAGCGGGAGTGCGTTATTAATGTATGAAACTCACATTTCTTGTACCGCCTTGTTACGACAATAAGTTTCCGGCTGAGCGTTCTGCCGGATGTACCCGTGTGGTATATCCGATGATCAATATCTATGAGCTGACCGCAGCCGCCGCCGTGCGCGAGTTGGCAGGCTGGGATGTATCCCTGGAGGATTTCGTGTTTGAACCCTCGCGCAGCGCCGAGTTTGGCAGTTTTCTCGCGTCTGACACTTCTGACGCATACGCCATCTGGACCGTCAACCTCTCCCTGGAATCCGATCTCCAGGCCATAGCTCATATACGCCGTAGCCATCCGGACACCCCCGTGATACTCATGGGCCCCGGAGCCACGCATTACACCTCGAAAGCTATGGTCGACGGCAACGTGTACGTTGTGCGCGGTGAGCCCGAACTGACCCTCATCGAGCTGCTCGACTATCTTTCGGGAAAACATGGCGGCTCTCTCGCCGACATACGCGGACTGAGCTACAGGAGCGCCGACAGCAAGATATACAACAATCCGTCGCGCCCGCTCAATGCCGACCTTGACGCTCTCCCCTTTCCGGCACGCGACCTGCTGGGCGACCACGTATATCACAATCCTAAGCTCAAGACAGGGCCGTATACCACGATGTTCACTTCGCGCAACTGCCCCTTCCGCTGCATCTATTGTGTACCATCGTCGCTCACATTCGCGCGAGAGATAGAGTTTGGCCGCGATCACCCCGGACGCAAGCCCACCATAGGATTCCGCTCGATTGAAAGTATCGAAAAAGAGCTTGACATGCTGGCCGCACAAGGCTATCGTGCCATCGGATTCATGGACGATAACTTTATATGGAACGAAGAGCGCACACGTGAGATATGCCGCATAATGCGCAAGCACGCTATGCTATGGGGCTGTCAGGCCAGAGTAGATGCCATCACCGAACCCATAGCCCGGATGTTGGGCGAGAGCGGATGCATGTATGTTGACCTGGGTATTGAATCATTCGACCCCGCCATACTTGAATACATCCGCAAAGGTATCACACCTGAAGATATTTACCGTGCGGTAGGACTGCTCAAGAAGTACAATGTGCCTGTCAAGCTCAATGTGCTCATAGGATCGTCGCCGCTGGAAACACGCCAGACTGTGCTCCATACCCTGCGAGAGGCCAAGCGCCTCAAGGTTGACCAGGTAATGTTCAACATAGTGTCACCATTCCCCGGCACCGACTATTATAAGGTCTGCAAGGAAAACGGCTGGATCAAGGGCGGCGAATATCGGCCTACCGATGTGCAGCACGACTCCATTCTTAATCTGCCCAACATATCGGCCGAGGAGATGGAGAGTCTGCTTTTCCGCAATAATCTGAGCTATTTTCTCAACCCCTCGTTTATCTGGAAACAGATACGCCGATTCAGCTCCTGGAGTGAGTTTACTGCCGCGCTGAAAGCCCTGCGGGTTAAATTATTCCACAAATGACCCTGACTATCGTCATACTCACCTGCAATCAGCGCGAGCACACTATGCGCCTGCTCGAATCATTGATTCCATATCTGAAAACACGTTGTGGTACTGAGGCAGTGATAGTGGACAACGGCTCAGATGACGGCACATGCGATGCTATCCACCGTCGGCTGGCCGACGCAGGTACGGTAAGTGATAGGGTAAGGATAATCAGGCTGTCAAAGAATGTGGGCGTAGCCGCCGGACGCAATATCGGAGCGTCTGACAGTCGGACGGAGTTCCTGATGTTTCTTGACAACGACACAATCATCAACCCCGAGGCGATAGACGGCCTGATAGCCCGACTTGACGAAAACCCCGGTTGCGGCATCTGTGCCCCGGCTCTGCGGTCGCCCGAAGGCGAGGTACAGCTTAGCGCGAAGCCTTTCCCTGGCTTACGAATAAAACTGTCACACGTGCTTCACCCCGGAAAAGAACTGCAATGCGAACGCGATGAGATGCACAATCCTCATCCCTGGTATGTAATAGGAGCCTGCCAGATGATGAGACTCGCTACATATAAGAGTGTAGGCCCGCTGGACGAAAACATATTCTACGGCCCTGAGGATGCCGACTATTGTGCCAGAGTGCGCAAGGCAGGGCTGACCATCGATTACCTGCCACAACTCACCATCACTCACGACTGGCGACGCGCCACCCGCCGCAGCCCCCTGTCACGTTTAGGACTGCTTCACGCCCGCAGCCTGATATATTTCTGGCTGAAGCACCTCATCGACCGATAGTAATAAAACAAAATTATGCCCACTTAACTCCATGAATCATAGGATGAATTGCTTCCACACGTCATCCGCTCCCTCCCCGACCATAAACGGGCATGCATATTTTTTTTCAAAAAAAATCAAAAAAACATTTGGCCGGTTCAAAAAGTGTGCTTAACTTTGCAGTGTCAAAAACGACAAAGACCCTCGGGCGCTTAGCTCAGCTGGTTCAGAGCATCTGCCTTACAAGCAGAGGGTCGGGGGTTCGAATCCCTCAGCGCCCACCTCAGAGCATCGGACAAAAGTTCGGTGCTCTTTTCGTTTATACCTATACATCTGTTCAGTGACCGACCTCACAACGAAACATATAGATACAAAAAAAAGAATGAGCAACGTAGCCCGAAGACTAACTATTACTCATTCTACTCTCCTCTGCGGTATGGACGGGACTCGAACCCGCGACCCCCTGCGTGACAGGCAGGTATTCTAACCAGCTGAACTACCACACCAGTTTTTTTATTTCTTTAAAAAAAGAATGAGTAACGCGGTCCGAAGACCAACAATTACTCATTCTCCTCTCTCCTCTGCGGTATGGACGGGACTCGAACCCGCGACCCCCTGCGTGACAGGCAGGTATTCTAACCAGCTGAACTACCACACCAGATTCTCTTGTGAGAGGCTATCCGTATTTCAACCGCTTGGCTTTTGATTTCCGTTCGGTTTATTTCCGAATTGCGATGCAAAGTTACGCGCTTTTCCCGAACCCTCCAAATCTTTCAGCAACTTTTTTTCTGATTTTTTTCACATTTTTCTTAAGTCACTGATTGTCAATAGCCGTCAAAACAGCTGTAGAGGCCCCTCTCCAGGGCAACATNCCGTAATATCGGCTAAAGGTTATCGTCACCGGACGACCTGTGCCCTGATATTGCTGCAACTCCATCGCCATAGCCTCGTCAGGTATGGTGAATGTAAAGTCGCGTGAATACACTCTTATAGTATCGGCCAGGGCCTGCTCGGTTATCATTTCTCCCTCGAAGGTCTTGAAGATTATACCACGCCGCTCCACGGAGGTTATGTAACCCTTGACACGCGCATCGGTCACGTAGGGATTAAAGTAACGGATATATACCGCTGCCGCAAGGCCAACCACTACAATAAACCCTACCCACAGGAGAAATTTCCTCAGCCTATGGCGCGGACGCGGTGCGGGTCTACCGGAGCCGGCCGATGACGATGCGTCAGTAACACGGTCAGTAGCCGAGAAATCTATTTTTCTACCCTCAGAGGCCGCCGCATCCTGCTCGCCATCGTGGGTGTAGTAGTCTTGAGTCTTGTCGGGATCCATGATTCTTCAGTTGTTAAGAGTATGTTTACTTTTAAATGCTTTTAGCACAANACGCCTTGTTACGTCCAAGGGCTATGCAGGCGAAGGTAAAGAGTCCGAGAACAATCAATAAGAGTGTCTGCGACCCCATGACGAGNTTNGCAAANGAGGTAGCGTATCCGGTAGTCAGTTCGGGTATNNCGTTNGAGAACATCGANAGTCCGAAGATGATAGCCCACTGCCAGGGGCCGATGCCACCGTTGGANGGTACACCCATAGATATGCTTGAGAGCACGAAGCAGACGAGTACAGCCACTATACCATAATGTGCCACCACNTCGGTAGTGGCCGGGAATGAGAAAAAGGCTACATAAAGCTGCATGAAGTAGCAGCCCCATACGCAACCCGTGAGCAGCAGCCAGCGGCCTTTGCCTTTCATAGTTGCTATCACTGCAAAACCGCTCCAAAGGCCNTGCCAGAGCTCGCGACACTTTTTTACAATCTTATTGTCGGTCTTCTTTGTAAACACCCACCACAAAACGGCTATAACNGCNGCGATAGCNATCCATAACCAAGGCGATGATACTATNGCCACCAGGCGGAGNTAGCTATCCTGATTCTGCGACAGATAGTTGATCAGNTGCCTCGAGGCCACAAGAAATGTAAAGGCTGTAAGCAGAAGCACCGTGACGGTATCGGCGAGACGGTCNGCCACCATGGAGCCNAACACNGTNGTGAACGACGCGCGCTGACGGGTAGCTATATAGCTTGTGCGCCACAACTCACCGAGACGAGGCAGAACGAGATTGACAGCATAGGTGCCGAATATACTCAGCACCAACGGAAAGAGCGGCACGTGTATATCAAGTGCCTGAAGCTGTATTCGCCATCGCATGGCACGGAATATATGGGAGAATATGCTGATGACGAGCGCNAGCACTATCCACCAATAATTACAGTTGTCACGGATAATTGTCACCATCTCGCTGAANTTCATNGANCCGAANAGCAGGTAGCANAGCCCGACACTAATCAGCAGGGGTACTCCGTATTTAATAAAATAACGCCATACGGGGGTTTTACCCGCGGAAACCGCGGATGATGACGATGTGGATTGTATNGGGGTGGGGNCTTTTACAGAACTCATATTGTTATATCTNGGAGCTTGCTAAATGAGTGAAGATTCTTGTCACCTTACGGATACGCGACGTGCCTCATCACCGGCCACGACTATATACAGACCCGCAGGAAGCGATAANGATATTTCNCCGGTAATAGACCCGCAACGTACCATAGCACCGTCTACGGAATAGATCTGAACCTCAAGGGGCGATTCCTCATACGACACTACTACCAGTCGGCCTCCGCGGAGCATGGCATCCCAACTGCGTCCGTCAGCNACGGGGCTATCTATGGCATTNAAGGTCGGATGATCGGTAAGCATGAGATTGTCAAGCAGCCAACGCGCACCGGACGTCTGNCGCAGGCGTATNCGGGCATCCCCCTTTACATCCAATGTAAAGGCGTAAGNCGTAGACTCCTCATTAGCTATNGTAGCAGTGGCGACACTTANCCATGCGCCATCCCCTACGGTATACTCTATCTCTACACTGGCTGCTTTATCATTCTTGAGCGACCATGTAGCCGCGTCAAATGACACTGTACCTATGCCACCGGCCTTAGGCGCGAGAAGTTCGATACTGCTNGTAGATGACTTGCCAAATCGCATCACGTTCGTGCCGTTGAAGAAGGNATCATCATATACGTTTCCATCGGTGACATGCCATTTGGCCACAAGGCCGTCATAGTCGCCGCTGGCATATCCGCTCCAGTCGGTAGGCAGCTCGAAGGTTTCNATCCATNTGGCAGAGCGCACTATTGCCTCTACGGAGTGGTCGTCATTGAGATACTTCTCACACTCCACTCTTATAGCGGAAGAGTATGAGCCGGCACGGGGCGAGTTGACACGCAGATAGAAGTGATCATCCTCCTCCTGCAATTCTACTTCCGTGGCCCAGAACGCAAGGTCGGTCGACAGTTCAAAGGGTTCGTCNACACTTACAGTAAATCCGTTTCCTACATTTTCGGCAAACAGACCTATCTCTACAGAGGCCGAAGGCTCACCNACATTGGCGGAGAGGGTTATCAGTTTNTCANCNTCGAGGGTTATTTCGGGCATGAGGGCCGAGGTAGTCACTTCCACCACATTGGACTTGTCGTTGCCGCATGTGAGCGAATAGCNGTAGGCCGACATAGGGTTAAGCCCTGTGACACGGTGGCTCTGCTGCGACGCTGCGATCTGCATCGGATAACCCGCCGGAGTGGAGTTATCAGCCACAGACGTAACGTCAAGGGTATAGGTAGCGTTTTTGCCATGGACATTTATCCAACGGGCCACAAATCCGTCGGCACTTATCTCATCGGGAGCAAGAGCGGGAATAGCGTCGGCTACAGTAGCCGATAGTACATATGAGGCCGAGACCTCATCTGATGATATGGTCATTGATCCGCTTACTTCGCCGGGGGTCGCTCCTGAATAGGATATGGTCACCGGCGTACCCTTCACAGCATCATCGACCGAGATAACGGATGGGGTACATGTCCATCCATTTCCGCTGACAGACACCCTTAGCGACTTAGTTACTCCGAGGGCACGGACATCGACTGTTGACGAGCTGCTGACATTTTTACCCGTCAGCCCCAGGTCTATCACTGTCCCGGGAGTAGGTGACACTATGGTTGCATCGGAATAGTTATTCTCATGCCAGGCCACCGTGGACTTGTCGCCCCAGATATGCTCCACAAATTCGGGATGGTCTATAAAAGGATTTCTGTTCTTCTGCCACTCGGCTATGGCTTCGTTGCGACGCTCTTCCTTACTGCTCACTGCATCGTTGCGATGCCATTTCAGCAGAAGATTCACAGCCCAATCCGTAAATGCAGGATAACTGTTACCGGCAAGCATATCGCTGCTCCAGTCATCGATAAGATCGTTGTAGCAGGCGGCCATGTAGAAATAAGAGCGGGCAAGATCGCCTTTATAGGCATCGTCTGGCTCAAACACCGTGCCGGAGTATCCCGGGAAGGTTGACTGTCCGAGACGACCGAGTCCGCGCATTGAGCCTGAACTCCATGTAGTGCCTCCAGAACATTCGCCGTAGGGATAGTTTGAGCGTTTGCCATTGACCCATCCATCGGTAGGATATATATGATATGCGTCGCTTCGCATGGGTTCCTGCTCTTTAAACCAGCTCTTGGGCAGTGAGTGTTCACGGTTGTAGCAATCGCCCATACCGCTGTATGACCCGCACTGATCCTTTGAATAAGTCCAATGCTTGGTAGAATAAATATCCTCGATAGTTCCATCCTCAGGGCGTACATCGGAGGTAGCGTAGACCTTCCACAGACCGGAGTAGCCCACATTCTGATGCTCACCTACCACCTGATGGAGAGCCTCAAGCAATTTTTGGCCGGAAAGTCCCTCGCAGGCACTGTAGTACCCCACAGGAGCCTCCGCCCATATTACCCCCGACACGGTCAGGAGCATCGTTGAAATTATCTTTCTGTACATATTATCGTTTAGAGAGTATTCTTATTGATAGATAGCCTACCACAAATCAATAGACAGTCCTCCATCAATTAATAGATAGTCTACTACAAAGTTAGTGAAAAAATTACGGCTTGGGCCTAAAAAATTCGTCTCCCGCTTTCATAGCTTGCGATGACCCTAATTTCCACTGACTCCAAATATCTCCTAACCCCCAAATTTGTCTCCCGTTTTCATCGCTTGCGATGACCTTAATTTCCACTGACCCCAGAGCGCGCACTAATATGTACAAAAATAACAAAGGATGCTCTCACGAGCACCCTTTGTCACTTACACATAGTACTTAACGTCAGTGGATTTATTTATTGTCTAATCTGGCACTTTATGAAAATGCATTTAGCTATATATTGCTTACTCAGTGCAACCGCGGTGGAAGCAGTGTTCCTTTGTGATTGCATTGCAAAGTTAGTAATAATTTTCTCATAAAATACATATTTGAAAACAGTGTCGTAAAGCATATTTCTGCATCATGTAGCTCTAATTCCATTCAGCCTTGAAAGCATAAGGCAGGAGCGCTTATACGTTCAAAAAGATAAATCAAACATGAATTTGAGTCTAAGAAAATTTACTTACTTAAATTTTGTTAACCTCTGATTTTTCTTGTTTTTGTAGCAAATTGCCACCTCCTCCACCTCGCTACGCCTTCTGAGCATCCCCATATAAGCAAAATGACAGCATTTCTGCCAAAAGCTTCATGCTGCTCACAAACCCGATTGTTACCGAATGTCAATTATCTGCTCATTTCTCCTCATCCGCTTTTCACTTATTACAATTCACTACTCCCATTTCAGCCCCCTCCATTCCCCAACTTCTAACTCCCGCTTCTAATTCCTTACCCTTCCTCTCCTCTTTGTCCCCTACTTCCATTTACCTCCGCCTCCAATCTTTGCTTCATCTGCGTCCACCGTGGTCATCGCTTGCGATGACTAATATCCAAGAATAATTTTACTTATTCCAAGCCGATGCCAGTCCACCCTCGGCTGTCTCCTTATATATTGACGGAAGGTCGTGACCTGTCTGCTTCATCACCTCTACTACCCTGTCGAATGACACACGATGACCTCCATCAGTGAAAGCGCTGTAGAGATTGGCATCAAGCGCACGGGCCGCAGCATAGGCGTTACGCTCTATACATGGTATCTGAACCAGTCCGCATACGGGGTCGCAGGTCATGCCGAGATGATGCTCAAGGCCCATCTCCGCCGCATACTCTATCTGGGCCGCACTTCCTCCGAAGAGCTGATTGGCAGCGGCAGCGGCCATAGCACACGCCACGCCTACCTCACCCTGACAACCTACTTCCGCACCGGAAATCGAAGCATTCTGTTTTACCACATTACCTATCAGTCCGGCCGTAGCCAGAGCACGGTAAATACGTTGATCCGAGAAGTCACGGCTTTTCTTAAGATGATAAAGCACGGCAGGCACTACACCGCACGAACCACATGTAGGCGCCGTCACAATCTCTCCGCCGGACGCATTCTCTTCGCTTACCGCCAACGCATAGGCGAACACCAGTCCTCGCGACTGAAGATTACTCTTGTAACCTGAAGCACGCACATGATATGTTGATGCTCGACGCGGAAGATTAAGCGGTCCGGGAAGTCGTCCCTCTGCTTCGATACCACGCTCTACGGCACGACTCATAGTATCCCATACTTTGGCAAGATAATCCCATATACCGGGACCCTCACATTTCTCTACATATTCCCAATAAGTAGTACCGTTTTTCTCACACCAATGCATAATATCGGTGAGATTATTCAGCTCATACACCTCATCGGACGCTTCCGGATCTGCCGACGCAGAGACTGATTCGTCGTCTACGGGCAGATTTACAGGCTTGCCGCCATCTTCCTCCAAGGCTCCGCCACCTACGCTGAACACTGTCCATTCGTTATGAGCATTACCCTCGGCATCTATAGTCTCAAACTTCATCCCGTTGGGGTGGTAGCTCAGGAATTCCTTGGGACGCCACACAATCTCCGTGCGCTCGCTGCTGAGCACATCAAGTATGGCACGGTCCGTCAGGTGTCCCTCACCGGTAGCGGCAAGCGATCCATAAAGCGTTACTCTGAAAGCCTCAGCCTCAGGATGACGTTCAAGATATATCGTAGCGGCACTTCGGGGACCCATTGTGTGCGATGACGAAGGCCCGAATCCTATGCGGAATATTTCGCGTATACTTCTCATACTACTCGTCTACTTTTCTATCCAGAAAATCAGTTTAACAACCCTCGTTAACGAGGCGGAGTATTTTATAGGCGTAATATACGTCAAATAGTCCGAGTCCGATATTATAGGCGAGAATCCGCTGATCATCAGAAGTACGTCCCTCGATATTTCCAGAAAGTACGTCGCCCAACTCTCCGAACGAGCGGAATTCCTTGAAATATTTAAAGCCGCAGACATGGTTTTCATCGTCAGCAATCACACGGTCAAACACTCTGTCGCAATTCTGGAAGCCACGTGTATGGATGGGTACAACCAGTACCCCGGGTTTAAACAGACTTTCGTCAGCAACTAACAGGCCGTCAGCATCTGTAATTGACGACACTACTACATCAGCATCATTCACCAGACTTTCCATGTCGTCAACTATCTCGAAATGCACATTGCTATGCGAAGCGAAACGGCGTGCCACAGTCTCTGCATGATCCTTATAGCGCTTGAGACGTATGGTTATTTCACGTTCGGGATAAATAGCCAGCAGGTATTCGATAACGGTGTTTCCTACCACACCAAGCCCTACAAATGAATATACCGAAGCATCCTTTCGCTGGAGTGTGGTGATGGCCAGTGATGCCACAGCTCCGGTACGCATGGCTGTTATCCAGTCTGCCCCCATAACTGCCGTAAGTTTACCGGTCAAGGTGTCAAAAACCACAATCTCGCTACTCAAAGCGGGATGCTGTCCTTTGACGCGACTAACTATCTTACATCCGTAGGTATGATATTCTCCGGGCAATATACAGGGCATAGTATTGAAGAAGTCATTGCCACGCGGATGAAGCGACACCTTGGGTGGAAGCTGCGACATGGGTTTGAGGGCAAAAGCCTCCCGAGCCCATTCAATACAGGTCGTAGGTGATATTTTGAGCGCCAGTATATCTTCGTTTGAAATGTATTTCATAGAGGGGACAATCAGAATCAAAAAAAAGTAAGCCCGGCGGGATATAGACCTCACACACCGGGCAGATTATTTCTCTTAGAAAGCTATTTTTATTGGAGGATAGTTCATGGAATAGTGCCGACTATCAGCGCTGGCCGAAGAACTTATGCAGGCGGTTGTCAACCTTCTCCTTACCCTGAAGCACAGAGGGAAGATTGTTGCCAAGCATATAAGCGCCACGGGTACGGGCATAGTTGGCGGCATTCTCCTCATAGTTGTAGGGGCGACCTGCATCATCCACGTCAACTACCTCTACGAAGAGTACGCTGTTCACGCCCTTAACGGGACCAACGAGCTCACCCTTCTTGGCAGTGGCTATACGAGCCTGAATCTCTGAGCGATTCATACCGAACTTGGGCACCATGGGCTGACCAAAGGTAGCGGTAGTGGTATCAACCGCCACGTCAAACAGACCTGCATAACCGATAAGATCCTTAGCCTTGCCGTCATACTCGCTGATGATAGCCTGAGCCTTCTTATCGTTGAGCACCTTTGAACGGAGATATGCATTTACCTGAGTATCGGTAGCGGGCACGAAGTCGCTGTATACATCCTCTACTACCAGAGCAAGGAAGCGACCTGACTGTTCGTCACCAAACACGGGTGATACCTCACCCTTCTTGGCGTTCATAGCCCATACGATAGCTTCGCGGCTGTCTTCAAGACGGTTGATCTGAGGAGTTGAGAAGCTCACTGTAGCGGGCAGGGCCTGATAACCGGCGGTCATGGCGCTGTCAGCAAATGCGGCTACAGTGTTGTGGCTGTTTACATAATTGAGCAGTGAGCTCTCGAGGTCATTGATGGTAGCTACCGAAGGTTCGGCAGTGAAAGTGACAACAGCGAGATCCACCACAGGAGCGGGAGAGTGGCGACGGTTGATACGGAAGATACGGCCACCCTGAGCTGCTGCGGCAGTGTCAGGTGTGAAGTATACGCCCGAGGCCTGCTCGGCAAGAAGAGCCTTGAACTCGGCCATGTTAGGATCGAGAAGTGACACCCAGAGACTGTCATTGCTCTGCTGCACGGCCTCGTTCTGAGCCATATCGGCAAACTTACCGCCGTTGTTAAGCACATTGATCATTGAGTCAATTGTGTTGCGGGGAGCAGCCACCGCCATTACAGATACGTTTACTGAGTCAACTTCGCTTGAGCGGTTGATGAGTTTGGCAAGGGTGTAATTGTCGACCATGTGTGACACCATAACGGCATCACCTACCTTGGCGGTATCGGCGAAAGAGCGCAGACGACGGTCACGCAGAGAGAGGGGATTTGACTTCTGACGGTCAACCACGAAGTCGGGCATATCCTGAAGACCTTCGGTACCGTTGCTCTGACGGAGAGCTACGAGAGCGTTCTCCACCTTCTTCTGTGCCTCAAGACGATCGGCCTGTGAGGGTGCGATAGGCACAGCGATGTAACGTATATTGCGGGTTTCTTCAGGAACTGCATAGGCACTTTTGTGCTTCTGCCATTCAGCCTGGAGGTCGGCATCGCTCACCTCAAACTGGTCATCGGGAAGCGAAGCGTAATCCTTCTTCACATAGGCGAAGCTTGCAGTAGAGGCATTTTCGTCATAGAGTGCCTTGGCATCAAGCTGATTGGCCACGATAGCGCCACTGAAGAGAGTCTGGAACTTTGACTGAAGCAGCTGTTCTTCAATCTGATTCTCAAGATTCACCCAATATTCGCGAAGCTGAGCAGCCTGAGCTTCTTCAAGACCATACTTCACGGGATTGTAAGCCATGTCATGAAGCTGTGCGGCAGATTCCACACCTACCTGCTGCTGTACCATACGGTCAGTAAAGGCGGCTCCCATGCCGAGCATGGCTTCTGAAAGTTCTGCGTCAGTCACCACCAGACCGAGGTCGGCAATCTCCTGCTTGTAGAGAGCCTCGGCAAGCATAGAGTTCAACACCTGCTGCTGAAGCACGGCATTGTCTATCTTCTGACCGCTCTGCTGATACTGGCGTGATGCCTCTTCGAGCTTGCGCTGATACTGATGGATGTCAATCTTCTGACCACCTACCTTAGCCACGGTGGTACCGGTGCCGAAGAAGGTGCGGCCTGAAGAGAAAAAGTCACCAAGGATGAAAGCCAGCAGGGCCACGCCAATGATGACAAGCAGGAGCACTGACTTGCTCCGAATCTTTTCTAAAGTTGCCATTGAAGTATTTAGATGTTTTTTAGTTTGATTGGCTATATAAAACTACACGGACATAACTCGATTACGTAATAGACGCTTGCACATAAATCAGCGCTATGCGTGCCTCTACAGCCCGCAGAACTGATAATGCGAGTATGCCCAGTTAGTTATAGTGCGCAAAGATACAGTTTATTTTGCAAATTACCAAACTGCACACCATCCCTTCAGCCTCTTTCGACACCATTCCTTACCATTTCTTTCACTTTAGCTACACTTTTTACACATTTTCTACTTTTAACCACCCCTTTTCCATCTCCCGCAGAATATAATTATCACTTCCTCCCTTTTTTTAGACCCCGTATGCATACAAAAATCACACAATCCGATAGGAAGAATCAAAAAATATGCCTAACTTTGTGGCCGCAAAATGACAATGCCATCGGCACACATTTTTTTTCGGGGTGTAGCACAGTTGGCAGCGCGCCACGTTCGGGACGTGGAGGTCGGAAGTTCGAGTCTTCTCACCCCGACAATATTCAATAAGAATCAGCAGCCATGCTGGTTCTTATTTTCTTTATTTCCCGCCATCACACCCGTTATATAAAGCTGTTTACGCTGTTGCCGCCAAGCATAAAGAGAGAAGAGGCCGCGCCGTAAAATTACGACACAGCCTCGTGAAACGCCATTTTTTTAATATGTTAAGCAGTCTAAGATTTTACTGAGGCTTCTTGTAGCCACACTTGGGGCATACTCCATTTTCATCGAGAGATATACCGCATAGAGGACATCTGTCAATATTATTATGGGTCACAAAGTCCATTTCAGCGGCATTCACTCCGCTTGTAAACTTGATTCTTGCGATATTGAGTTTGTCCTTCAGCAGGTCATACACGATTTTTATCATACCTTCCACAGTCATAGTCTCTTTAGTGACTACGATACGGGCATCGGGATATGCCGTGGCCAGTTCGGTCTTGAACGCCACACCTTTCATCGTATTCTGAGGGTGACCATTGAGAATACCCTGCTTCTCGTATACACCCACTATCGCAGGCAGAAGCGGATCATCCTCACGAAGTATGAGGGCGTGATCGAAGTTCTGCAAAACATCCCAGGCCGTTTTCCTTATTTCATTGCATGGGAAGACCATGTTTACACCTTCATTTACGGTATCTTCCACTTCGATGGTCAGAATTCCTGTGTGGCCGTGAAGGTACTGTGCCTCACCTTTAAATCCATAGAAACGGTGGGCATACTGAAGATCAAAAGTTGTAATACTTCTCATACGTCAACTGTGAATTATTTGTTTGTTTGCAATAGATATCGCTCACAATCATAACAACGAAAAGTATTTTTTGGTTCGCCGCCCCTTTACAATAGTGAGGATTGCTGCGATAAGCCGTTAGAACATTCCATGCGTCACCATTAGACGCCATTAAAGACGTGTGCCGCAAATGCCACGACCCTCTTCAAGCATCCGTGGATACGGAGCGGTGAATGCGTGTTACGTAGACGAGGCGGCCTAGGAATATCAGTCCGCGGAAGGTCAGTTCGATACACATGGCTGTCCATACGCCACGCAGACCCATTGACTGCGCGAGATACCACGCAAGCGGAACTCTAACCATCCATATACTGCCAAAATTCATTATAGCAGCCACGGTGGTACGACCCATACCCACAAATACTCCGTAGGCCACGATTGACGCCGCAAACATAGGCTCAGCCCAGGCTTCGATGCGAAGTACTTCGGCTCCCAGCTCGCAAATATCCTTGACAGGGGTAATCACACTCATTATATCCGGTGCAAACCACCACATCAGCAGCCCCATGACCGACATCACAGCCATGCCTAATCCCACCGACATATAACCGAAGCGACGCACAAGTTCCTGTCGCCCGGCGCCATGACTCTGGCCGACAAGTGCCGTAGCCGCATCACCGATACCGTAGCCGGGCATATAGCAGAGGCTCTCTGCCGTCACGGCAAAGGCATTCGCCGCAATAGCCACCACACCCAGCGGAGTCACTATCATGGTTATGGCTATCTGTGCACCACAGATCACCGCATGCTCCACTGTCATAGGCACCGATATGGTTACGGCCTGACGGGTCACGCTGCGTGTCATCCGGAAGCTGCCATGAGTGCCGCGCAGTCGCAGTTCGGGCTGTCGAAAACAGAGATACCACATCATGAAGGCTGCACATACGGCCTCGGCCGCCACTGTGCCCAAAGCCGCACCCAGCACACCGAGTCCGGCACCGGGAAGGGTCACCGTCATGCCACCCACCACAAAATGATGAGTGGGGAATATCAGCAGGAAATTGAACACACAGTCGAGGGCGCACATAGTGCCGCTCAATATACTGGGCACCTTCATATTACCCACACAGCGCAACATTCCTCCCGCGAGGTAATTGAGCGTCAGCAGCGGAAGCGCGGCCACGAAGACCACGAAGTACAGTGTTGCCTTGCCGTTTATCGCATCCGACCCTCCGAGCCAATGAGGCAGCGGACCGGAGATAGCGACACCTATAATCGCTGCGAGAATACTAAACAGCAGACTCGCCGTAATACCCTGGCGGAGTACCCTGCGGGCACCCTCTTCATCCTTGCCGCCGATACGATGGGCTACCTGAACCGAATAACCTGAAGTCATTGCGGAACATACTCCCCAAAAGAGCCAGAGACTCGTTGACACCAATCCGATCGATGCAGAATCGTCTGCGCCGAGCCGGCCGACCATCGATGCGTCAATATACTGCATGGCGATGCTTGACAACTGCGCCAACATAGCCGGCAGCGAAAGTGACACAGTAAGGCGAAACCGCTGCTGCCACGAGAGCGGTTTTCCTTCACGGATATACTTTATATCTACCCCTGATGCCATTATTTCCTAAGTAACCACCTCCTATGCCGACAGCACACGTGCCATGGCACGGAGAGCCTTTTCGAGACGCGCCCTCGGGCATGCATAATTGATACGTATGAAGCGATTGTCGCCATAGCCTGAGCCGCTGCTCACACGCACACGTGCCTTTTCAAGTAGCCTGTGCGCGGCTTCATCACCTGTCATACCTGTGCCCGACACATCTACCCAAGCCAGATATGTACTCTCAGAGTTGCAGACCGTCACACGAGGTGCTATTTCACCAAGAATCTCAAGCAGCAGTCTGTAATTGCCGTCGAGATACTCATTGAGACTGCGGAGCCATTCCTCACCCTCATCGTACGCGGCCTGCAACCCCACTACGCCAAAGGGATTGACGTCACACACTTCATTATCGTTTATAGCGCGGTCAACGCGGGTGCGCACCTCCTCGTCAGGACACACGATATTGGCTATCTGTAACCCTGCCGTATTAAACGCCTTACTGGGCGAGCAGCACACTATAGCTTGCGAATCTACCGTGGCATAAGGTATGTATGCCGGCGAACCGCCATGTATAAGCTCGCAGTGAATCTCGTCACTCACCACCCTCACACCATGACGCGCACAGATATCGCGCATACGCTCCAGCTCGTCACGCGTCCACACTCGTCCCGTAGGATTCTGAGGATTGCAAAGTATCATAAGCCGTGCATCCGGTCGTGCGGCCGCTTCCTCCAATGCCTCGAAGTCAACCCTATAGGTAAATCCTCCGGCAACATTCTCGCGTACCAATTGATTCTCAATCAGTCGGCACCCATTGTTACGAATAGATGAGAAGAAACAGTTATAGGCCGGAGTATGGAGTATCACCCCATCGCCCGGACTTGTCATAGCCTTGATTATTGCCGACAGAGCGGGTACTACACCCGAGGTATAGATAACCTTATCGCGCTCTATAGTCCAGCCATGTCGACGGCTGAACCATCTTGTAAGCGATTCATAATATGAATCAGGCACCGACACATAACCGAATATGCCATGCCCGACTCTTCGCTGCAGGGCTTCAATCACAGCCGGAGCTGTACGGAAGTCCATATCCGCCACCCACAGTTGTATCACAGCGGGTGCATCACCGTTGCCATCCCACTTCATTGACGAAGTGCCGTGGCGATCGGTATCGTAATCAAAGTATCCGTCGGTCATGACTTTGCGATAGTTACGGGGTCAACGGCCTTCGAGTATTTATCAATTATAATCTCGCCGAAGTCAGGAGCCGTGATAGAGCCACGCATAGGATTCTTGACACTCGTTATCGGGGTGGTCACAACAGCATTTACTTCACTGTCCTCGAAGGCGAGATCGCAATCTGCGTCAAACTCACAGTCAACGAGCGTAAGGTCTCTACAATAACAGAGGGGCTGTGTACCGGATATGCGGCAGCGCACCAGAGTCAATCGGCGGGAGTGCCACCCAAGATACTCACCATGAAGCTCCGAATCATATATCGTCACATTCTCTGTGCCCCAGAAAGCGTCCTTAGAGTGAATCACTGCATCGTGTATCTCCACATTGCGGCAATACTGGAATGAGTAATTGCCATGCTGCTCCCAATTCATGATACGAATATTTGACGAATGCATAAAGAGATAGTCGGCATTCTCTACCTTCACGTCCTCTATATCGACATTGTGGCAATGCCAGAGAGTCTCCTGTGCATCGGGAATACGCACATTGCGCAGCTTGATGCCATCCATTTCCCTAAACATTTTCGGAGCGTCGACCTGGGTATCGGTCATAGTCAGATTGCGCGAATACCATAGTGCGGCACGTGCACCGGGTGTAAAGAGACAATCATGCACCTCGAAGCCATCCACATGCCAGAAAGGATACTTGCCCTCAAACGTACAATGTTCGGCTACGATACCGGCACAGTTTTTCAGCGCCGACTCACCGGCATGAATAGTTACATTCTCAAGCTTCAGGTTATGCGAGCCGAATAACGGGCGCTCGCCTCCGTATTCCATATCTTTAATGAGTTCCATGACTTTAAAAATTTTTCTTACTACAAAAGTAACAAAAAAGGCGCTTCCCGGATTAGGAAGCGCCCTGATATTAAATTCAGACTATCTCAGTAGCCTGAGGGATAGCAGTGGGGAAGGTTAGTTCTTCACTACCTTGAAGCTCTTGACAGCGTTGCCGTTGGCAAGAACCTTAACAACGTATACGCCGGGAGCGTTGCCGAAGGCGAGGCGCATGAAGCTACCACCGCTTACGAACTGACTCTTGGCTGCTACCTGCTGACCGGCCGCATTGTATACGGTCACGTCGTAGTTACCGTCTTCGCTTACTTCGAGGAAGAGAACGTCATCTACAGTGTAGGTGCGGAGATCACCGTTTGCGTCAACGCCTTCGATTGAGGCAGGATCGGTTACAACCTTGATTACCTGGAACTCCTTCTTGTCTGAACCGAGGTCATTCTTAAGAGTAAGAGTAGCGGTGTAATCACCCAGGAGGTTCATCTTGGCTACTGCCTTACC
>JAAVDH010000011.1 GCA_014801865.1 Bacteroides sp.
CACCTCTTCCCATCCCGAACAGAGAAGTTAAACCTTACCACGCCGATGATACTGCGAAAGCGGGAAAGTAGGTAACCGCCCCCTCTACCGTCCGGGCCGCAATCTTCCACAGACTGCGGCCCGGACTTTTTTTGTATCCGGGTGAACGGAGTTATTGTAATAAGTGTATGCCTAATACAATTGGACCTCATAATTTATGTCGGATTCTGAGGTCGAATGCGTGGACTATTTGGACTGNATTGTAGTCTGCGNGATATCGCGAGGGTNGTGTCAGATGGTCGCTATGATTGCGCTTGGTGTGCNGCAGCGAGGANAGTNGGGCTTTTNATGTCTACGCCGTATTGTGCTGCTCGAGATAGTATGGCGCGTGCGAGTTTGGGTTTTAATGAGTCGGGACAGAAACGGAAGTAGGCTTCCGCGGCGCGTACGTGGGCGGCGTCGGGCATGGGGTATTCACGACGAGCGGGAAGACCGAAAATTGAGTCGGGAAGACTGTTGCGTTGACGGGAGGAAAGTGTGTCTGCCATAGTGGATATCTGTTTTGTTTATAGTTTTGTTTCTATGATAAACAAAAATCTCCCCCGTGACGTTCATTGGTGTTTTCGTCTATGCGGGGAAGATTGTGTCGTGTCGTTGTGACAGTGNTGTCCGTATGGTGTGGTTTATTCNGGTATGGAGAGTGTGAGTGTACGGGTTGAATCGGGGTTGACNGTTACTTTGACCCAAACGGTGTCTTCAGGTAGGATATCGGCTATGAGGTCNGGCCATTCGATGAGACATAGTGCACCGGAGTCGAAGTAGTCTTCAACGCCTATCTCGAAGGCGTCTTCGAGCGATTCGAGTCGGTAGAGGTCGAAGTGGTATATCAGCTCGGCGGTAGAATCTGAGCGGTATTCGTTGATTAGCGCGAATGAAGGTGAGGAGGTAAAGTCTTCGGTTACTCCGAGCTGACGTGCCAGCTCGTTGATAAACGTGGTCTTTCCTGCTCCCATTTCGCCTTTAAAAGCGAAAACAGTGGCGTCGCCCATGAGGTTGACAAACTCTTTGGCTGCTTCGGGCAGGGATGCAGTGTCGGCTATGGTTATTGTTTTTTCAATCATTACTTNNANTATTGGATAAATANAGTTCAAAGTGAGTATAAANGGTTGGAGCTATAGGAGGGGTGTCTCGGAAGTGTCATTTCCCTTTTGGGGACATTGTGATTATTGGTACGAGCATTTCTTCAAGTGATATGCCTCCGTGCTGGAATGTACCGTCGTAATACTGTACGAAGTGGTTGTAGTTATTGGGATACACCAAATAGTCGTTAGAGAGTGCGAATATGTAGGCAGAGCTTACGTTGGGGGCAGGTANTCCGAATTCTTCCGGGCGGCGCATTTCGTAGACCTGACGGGGATTGTAGTTAAGGTTACGTCCTACCTTGTAGCGCAGGTTTGTATTGGTATTCTTGTCGCCTACGACTTTGATGGGATTGTCCACACGGATAGTGCCGTGGTCAGTAGTGAGTATAACCTTATAACCCTTATCGGCTATGCGGCGCAGGAGATCGAGTATGGTGGTGTGNCGTACCCATGACTCGGTGAGCGAGCGGTAGGCGGCATCATTTACAGCCAGTTCACGAATCATGCGNCTCTCAGTACGGGCGTGCGAGAGCATGTCAATGAAGTTAAACACGACCACATTGAGATCGTTAGTCTCCAGATTGGCGAAGTCGCGCAGCAAGCGCTCACCTGCGGCAGAGTCATTGATTTTGTTGTATGAGAATCTGTATTTCTTTCTGAATCGTTCGAGCTGAGTAGCTATCATCGGAGCCTCGTTGAGGTTCTTACCCTCTTCGGAATCTTCATCGACCCACAGATCGGGAAAACGGCGAGCTATCTCCAGAGGCATGAGGCCCGAGAATATAGCGTTGCGCGCATATTGTGTCGCGGTGGGTAAAATGGAGCAGTATAGGTCGTCGGAGGCGAATGTAAAATAGTCGCTAAGCAGTGGGCGTATGGTGAGCCACTGATCGTAGCGGAAGTTGTCAATAAGAATGAAGAACACCTTTTCGCCCTCGTCAAGCAGCGGGAATACCCTGCGCTTGAATATTTCGTGACTCATTAAGGGTCGGTCACCATCGGGGTCGAGCCACTCTTCATAGTTGCGCCTCACCATCTTGCCGAAGGCTCCGTTTGCCTCGCGCATCTGCATGGTATGGAGGTCGGCCATGGCCGCATCGGCTCCGGAGAGCTCGAGGCTCCAGAAAGTCAGTTTGCGGTAGACGCTCTTCCAGTCCTCCACCGTGCGGCAGTCATTGATTTCGGCACCGAGGCGGGTAAATTCCTGTCGGTAGTCAGTGGAAGCCTGGTCAGATATAAGGGCCGGGGAATGGAGATTNTTCTTGATAGAGAGCAGAATCTGGCTTGGATTGACGGGCTTGATAAGATAGTCGGCTATCTTACTGCCCACGGCCTGATCCATGATATTCTCTTCCTCACTCTTGGTAATCATTATGACCGGAACTCCGGGTATCATCTGCTTAAGACGTGCGAGGGTCTCGAGGCCGGTGATGCCGGGCATATTCTCGTCAAGTATTACNAGGTCATAAGGGTGCTTCTCGGCCATGGCCAATGCATCGGCACCGTTGTTGACGGTCTCAATGGTGTATCCCTTCGACCTCAGAAAGAGGATATGGGGCTTGAGGAGGTCTATCTCGTCGTCGGCCCAAAGTATAGTGGCCTGGGTATTGGTGTTCATACACGCAAAGATAACGCCTGTAAGCAATAAACCTTCGACAACTGACGTTAATTTTTTTGAAATGAACATCTATGACGTGCGTCGCTTGGCTACAGCGACATTTCTGATCATCTCGCTGGCGGTAGTGGGAGTGTTTCTCTACCTCTCCAATCTTCTGGTCGATGACCTCTCGGCTCAGGAGCGTGCCCGTATGCAGATATGGGCCGGAGCTACCAAACAGATAGCCGACATCGGCAATGGCGAACCAGATACATCGCTCGATTTCCTGCTGAGTATCCTTGAGGAAAACCGCAATATCCCCGTAATCCTNACCGATGACTCGGGTACCATACTTGACCACCGCAACTTTAATCTCCCCGAGCCGATAGATTCGCTTAATCCGCTCTTTATCTCTGAAGTTAACGCCGAGTATCTGCAGCGTCAGCTTGACNATCTGCTCACTACTCCCAACGTAATCCATATCCATCTTGCACCCGGACAGGATCAGCACCTCTACTACGCTGACTCACGTCTGCTCAGGTCGCTTAGCCTTTATCCCTACATTCAGCTCGCAGTGATGCTTGCTTTCGTTGCCGTAGTGTATTTTGCCGTGTCATCAACGCGGCGTGCCGAGCAAAATAAAGTGTGGGTAGGTCTTTCCAAGGAGACCGCCCATCAGTTGGGTACCCCCATCTCCTCGCTCATGGCCTGGCTTGAGTTACTTGAGGCGCAGGGTGTAGACCCCGACACCATACAGGAGATGGATAAAGACGTGAAGCGCCTTTCCACCATTGCATCCCGATTCTCCAAGATAGGGTCGCGTCCGCAGATGGAGAGCGGCGATCTCCGGTCGCTGGTGCGCCGCAGTGTTGCCTATATGTCTACCCGTATATCACCCCGTACATCGCTTACCATTACCGAGCCTGCCGACTCATCATCTACAGCAGTGGGTGAGCATCCGCTGGAAATAATGCAGTCGGGACCGCTGCTCGAGTGGGTAATGGAGAATCTGATCAAAAATGCTGTCGATGCCATGGAAGGGCAGGGAAGTATCNATGTCAGTGTGTTTCCCGATGCTTCGGGACGCATGGCCGTCATAGAAGTCGCTGACACCGGCAAGGGTATGCCACGTAAGAATTTCAAGACAGTGTTTCGTCCGGGCTATACCACCAAGAAGCGCGGTTGGGGACTCGGGCTCGCTCTGGCCAAGCGTATCATCGAAGAGTATCATTCGGGCCGTATCTTTGTCAAGTCCTCAGAGCCGGGTGCAGGTACTACATTCCGTATCGAGTTGCCCATTCCCCCGAAGTCACGCTAACCTCGGTGGTTAACCGCTACTCTCGTAATACTCGCTGAAAAAGTAAACAAAAGAAATCTTGTAACATTATGCCTCATAATCGCAACTCCCATACTTCTCATGACAGTCATCATCCTCGGCCGCTGAAGTCGCCCGACGGGCTGCGCCATCTCTTTGTGACCGATCTTGACGGCACTCTGCTTGACGATACGGCACGTGTGAGTCCTGCCACGGCCGAGATACTCTCATGGCTTGTGGAGCGGGGTGTAATGTTTACAGTGGCCACGGCACGTACCCCGGCCACCGTTGAACGTCTGTTTCGCAATATACCCCCATCCCCCTCACTGCCACTTATCGTGATGACCGGNGCTGCTATGTGGAACCGCGTTGAAGGATGCTATGAGTCATGCCATTTTCTTGAACCATCCATGGCNGAGGCTGTCATGAACGTATGTCTGAGCAATGGTATCCACCCATTCGTCTATCGCTTTGCCCCTGATGATAACCGCCTGCTCCACGTGTACCACTCTCCGCGACTTCAGCGTAAGGAGATAGAATTCCTTGACGAGCGTCGCCATCTTCCTCTCAAGCGTTTTCATCTCGTAGATGATGCTTCTGTTGTGGAGACTCCCCTTGATGGTACTCTGCTATTCTTCACTACCGGTGAACGCAACGCCATATACCGTGCAGCCGACACACTGCGTAACTCCCTCGGCTGTGCCGTATCGGCTTACCCCGACATATATCACCGCCACATAGGCATCATGGAGGTATTCGCTCCGCAGGTTTCAAAGGGAGCCGCGGTGAGAGACCTTGCCCGCAGAGTTGGTGCTGATCATATCACCGTCTTCGGCGACAATCTCAATGACATTGCCATGATGGAGTGTGCCCACACCGCAGTAGCTGTCGGCAATGCCCAGCCACGGGTCAAGGAGTACGCTCACACGGTCATCGGCCCCAATACGACCGATTCAGTTGCACGTTACATACTGCGTCACTTCACGGGGTCAGAGACGCTGTGACCTCATCATCCTNCGATCCAGTGTATTTTGTCTCGGCCTCACACGTATAAGGTCAAGGCTTTTTCTTTGCAGGATTGACAAAAGATAGGTAACTTTGTATCATAAGTATTCATGCTAATCAGTAATCAATAAATCATCCTAATCAGTAATCAATAAATCATCGGTGGCATTATGCAGGCAATAATCTTAGCAGCAGGTATGGGACGACGGCTCGGAGAGCTTACCCGACACAACACCAAATGCATGGTGAGAGTCAATGGAGAGCCACTGATAGACAGGTTGCTTAATCAACTGGCACCTCTCGGACTCGAAAGAGTGGTGATAGTCATAGGCTATGAAGGTGAGAAACTGCGAAATCATATAGGCGACCGATATGCCGATCGTCTGAAGATAGAGTATATCACCAACCCTGTCTACGCCACTACCAACAATATCTATTCCCTGGCATTGGCCAAGGAGTACCTGTGTGCCGATGATACACTGCTNATAGAGTCAGACCTCATCTTCGACTCCCGTATGCTTCGGATGATAATAGATGATTCTCATCCCAATCTGGCACTTGTAGCCCGCTATCAGTCGTGGATGGATGGGACGATGGTGACTATTGACGAAGATGACAATATTGTAAATTTTGTGCCTAAAAAGGCATTTAACTATGCAGATATTGATTCATATTACAAGACTGTAAACATTTATAAATTTTCGCGTGAGTTTTCGCGCGACGTATATGTACCATTTCTTGATGCNTACTGTAAAGCGCTGGGTGATAATGAATACTANGAGCAGGTGCTCCGCGTGATTACATACCTTGACAGGGCAGATTTAAAGGCTTTGTCTATCAAAGACTTACCCTGGTATGAAATTGACGATGTACAAGACCTTGANATAGCTGAAGCTATTTTTGCACCTACCGGAGAAGATCGTCTGCGCCGTATTTACGGTCGCTACGGAGGATTCTGGCGTTTTCCCGGTATGCTTGATTTCTGCTATCTGGTCAATCCATACTTCCCCACTCCACGTATGCTCGATGAGATGCGGGCCAACTTCGACACTCTCCTTACGGAATATCCCTCGGGAATGCGTGTCAACTCTCTTATCGCCGGCAAGAGCTTTGGTGTGAAGGCTGACTACGTGGTGCCCGGCAACGGTGCCGCAGAACTCATCAAGAGTCTGATGGAACTCCTTCCGGGACGTCTCGGAGTCATTTACCCCACGTTTGAGGAATATCCCAACCGCTGTGACAAATCCCAACTTGAGGTGTTTACGCCCTCTAACGATGGATTCCGCTATACCGCCGATGACCTTATGGCATATTTTGACGGCAAAGATATCTCATCACTCCTCCTCATCAATCCCGACAATCCCTCCGGTAATTTTATCCCCTCGGGAGACATTCACCGACTCATAGACTGGTGTGACAAGCGCTCCATAAGGCTCATCGTTGATGAATCATTTGTCGACTTCGCAGACGGTTATCCCTCGCATACCCTTCTGAACAACGAAATACTTGAGGCTCATCCTACGCTTACGGTGATGAAGAGCATATCGAAGAGCTTCGGTGTGCCAGGGCTTCGACTTGGCATACTCGCTACCTCCGATACAGCCCTTATACGTGGCGTGAGAAGCGATATCTCTATATGGAACATCAACTCCTTTGCGGAGTTCTTCATGCAGATATACAATAAGTACGAATCATTCTACACCCGTGCCTGCAATAAGTTTNTCGAAGAGCGCATGCGCTTTAAGACCGAACTTGATACCGTGCCGGATATAGAAGTATATCCCTCACAGGCCAATTACTTTCTCTGTCGTCTGACGGGCAGTATGACCGCACGTCAGTTAACTGTGGCACTTCTTGAACACTACAATATACTCATCAAGGACTGTACCACGAAAAAAGGATTTGACGCCGATGAACGCTATATCCGTATAGCCATACGTGACCGCAACGACAATCATAAACTTGCCGAGGCCATGCGTCACATACTCCTTAATTCCTGATTGCTCTGCATCCACAATCAACGCATCTGTAAAAAAACGATACTTCAAAAAGAATGGGCCGGAGTCTGGGACATAAGATGGCGAGCGGGGTTATNTGGGCCACGTTAGATAAATTCGGCAATCTTGGTATTCAGTTTATTGTCAATCTTGTCCTTGCCCGTCTGCTCTATCCCGAAGAATTCGGAGTCGTAGGTATACTTGCCATATTCATAGCCGTGTCCAATACCCTCGTAGAGGGTGGTTTCGGGTCGGCACTTATACAGAAGAAACGACCCACACAGACTGATTATTCTACCATACTCTTCTGGAACATAGGTCTCTCCACACTACTCTATCTCCTTCTCTTTGCNGCGGCTCCGGCTGTAGGGCGCTACTTTGCCATGCCGGTGCTGTGTGATGTACTTCGTGGCATAGGTCTGTCGCTGATTCTCACCGGTATCACCTCCGTGCAGTCCAACCGCCTGCAGAAGCGCCTTGAATTCAATACCCTTGCAGCAACTAACATCGTATCTTCCGTCATCGCCGGCTGTACAGCTATGCTGCTTGCTTTTCGCGGATGGGGCGTATGGAGTCTCGTAGCGCTACAGATAATGCACCCGCTGGCGCGTATCTTTATGCTTTATTTCGTGAGCGGGTGGCTACCGTCGCTGCGCTTCTCTGTCAAGTCGCTTCGCAGTCTGTTTGGTTTCGGAGGCTATCTTCTGATAGCCAATCTCCTTCAGGAAACATGTAAGAATATACAGGGCTTCATAATAGGCAAGCGCTTCTCCGCAACACAGATGGGATATTTCTCTCAGGCTTACAAACTCGACAACATCACCAGTTACTCCATACCTCAGGTCATAGTGCAGGTAATGTTTCCGGTCTATTCCTCTATACAGGATGAGCGTCAGCGTCTTGCCAAGTTACTTGAGATGAACGTCCGTGTCATCTCGTTTCTGGTATTTCCGGTACTGTCACTGCTCATACTCTCATCTGCTCCGCTGATAGACCTGTTGTACGGTGCCAAATGGCTTCCGGCCGCTCCCTATTTCCGCATATTGTGTGTGGGAGGTATGTTTGTCGCGCTCCAGAATGTAAACTTCTATGCCGTGGCCTCATGCGGTAAGAGCAATGTACTCTTCTGGTGGAGCTTCTACAAGTGGGGTATGCTCCTCGTACTCCTTCTCCTNGGTAGTCTCGTAGGGATGGAAGGCATAATGTGGGCCATGGTTCTAAGTAATTGCAATATATACGTGGTTAATGCGGCGCTTGCCTCACGCTATGTGGGACTTGGCTTTAAGCGTCAGTTGCGGGTCATGTCCGTCATCACTCTGCTCTGTGCCTCATGTCTGGCTGTCAGCCTTGGCCTCATAGAGTGGTGCGGCCTCAGCTGGTGGTGCGCAGCGCTGACGTTTATTGTGTTCTATATAGCTCTGTCCTTTGGAGTACGACTCAGAGCGGTAGGAGAAATCCAGGAGATTATNACCGCCTTACGTAATCGCAAGTGAATTTTTGTTTGAAAACGGCGGATTCGTCAGCATGGCGATAATGTCACGGTATACTTTTGCGGGAAAACGATAATAATAACCTATTTTCCCTCGAAAGTCCATGACCGTTATACCCNTTGCCCCTGCCACACATTCAAATGGTGTGACCGTATGCACCAATCTCCGCACCTCATTATCGGGCGACTCTCTCGTACAAGCCGCTCCGCCAGCGCAGTATATTGACGGCGGTCTGACCCCTCTGCTGAATCTCGACAGTGAAGGAACAAGGATACTGGTAGCCGACGGATGCAGGGTAAGTGTCGTGAGAGGCACTACAGTCACACATATCGGCACAGCTTCCGCNCCTGTGACTTCGGCCCTGTCTGACGGCTCTACGCTTATCACGGTCATGACGCTTAATGGGCCNGAATATCTTGCCGTTAATGGCGGAGAGTATACCTGGCTCGGTATCAAGCCCATCTTCCCTGAGGTAAGATTTATCGCTGAGATGAAAGGCCCCCTGTCAGGCACAGTACCGCCCCATCTCTTTAATTCTATCAATCTCTCGGCTGAATCCCCTTCAATAGGCCAAGATGAAGTAGCTGAATACTCCACTTGTCTTACCGACACGTATAGCGGGTTGTCGGCTATGGCTACGGCCGGAGGCCGATGGGTGCAACCNGTGATGGTGCGCGCCTACTATATGGACAGTGCGGGAAGGGTGATTCACGCCTGTTCGCCCGTTATCGTCGGACCTATCCGTGGATGGCAGGGTACCGATCCGGTCACGGTGGCTTTTACGCGCCATAGCGATACAGCGGCCACACTCAACTCATGGCAGATGTCACTTGAGACCTACGTTATCAATATGAAAACCAGACTCGAAGCCATTCCCTCGCCCTGGCAACGTATTGTGGCACGTATCATGGTTTGTATCAGTCCTCAGCTTCATCCACTCGGGCTTGACAAATCCTCAATCATGGCCTGGCGTATCAACAACGCCCATGGAGGCAATCCGTCGCTGACCCTCGCTCTACCCGGAGCCACGTCCAATCTTACCTCACTTGACCGCTATCGTCTTGATGAAATGGCCGAATTTGCGGCACGTATGCTTCCTTCAGCCGACGAACTGAATCTTACGGACTATTATGCTTCGTTTTCAGGAGGAGATCACACCCTTACCCCACTCTACAGTATTACCCCCGGCGAGGAGAGAGCGCAACTGGAAGCTATCCGTAAGAAGACCCGCACTTCGTCTGTGGATATGCGTATGGCTGAGTTGTGTACGCCACACTGCTTTTCGGCCTCTTGTGGCTTACAGTCCGGTATGTGGCAGATCTGGGGCAATCTCACGCCCCACCTCTTCCCCGGACTGCGTCCCTGTGACCTCGGTGTGAGCGATGATGACATGGCTGAAGATGCCACATCAGAAGTGACGGTCATCGATACAGACGGAGAGCGTCATATACTCTCCTCCCACTCCTCGATGCCGCAGTTTCTGTCGCCCATGCTGCTCTATCCTCATACGGGAGCAACGAAACTCACGTTGTCCGTAAGGAATGCTGCCGGGACCATACTGACGCGAGTGTTTGATCTTCGTCCCGTTCCGGGCACGTCATGGAGTATAGCCCTTAATTCCAATCTCGCGGTTATGTCGCCTGATACATTTCCGATATCATCATCTTCTTCCGCAGCCATCCCTAATCCGGGCTCGGAATCAGTGTACATACCAGCGTCTCCACGTGAAGACGCTGTAGTGGTGACCTCACGAAGGTCATGGACGTCCCCTGTATCAAGCACTACCTGTGGGCATGGTGCGGTAACCGCTATCACACCCGCTTACCGTGCAGGTACCATAACCGATACCGCCAAGGCACGTCTCTCTATGTTTACTACCTCAGGCATATACACGGCTACCGTCAATTCCCGTGGCATAATCGACAACCCCATGAAGATAGACCCGCGCCCTATACTCTCATCCCGTCAGGTAGCCTATACCCCCGACGGAGTGTATGCTGCGGGTGCTTCCGAACTGGTGCGNGTCAGGGGCAATACCTCCGTAACCATGCTCCGCGACTTCCGTGCGGACACTATGGCGTGGCATCCAACCCTGAATGAATTGTGGTATACCGATATCCTCGGCAACCTCCACTTCCTCTCCTTCGATGCATGGCGTAGTTCGACAGGTAAGTCACCGGTATTCTACGATTCCACGCTACCCATACCGTTCCAGCCCGTTGTGCTGACAACTCTCGGTGCGAAGTTGTGGATAACAGGTGCCANGCAACTGACTCAGGCACCNGACAGCAATATTGCCGTATCTGATGATTCATATATCGAATGGCAAGGGCGCTACTGCTTCACAGGTGCCGAATTGCCACGTCGTATTACCGTAGCGATGAGCGCAGTAAATTTTACCGGCAACATAGAGCTGTCCATNGACTGGGGGGAGACCGTATTTCCTATCATGACGCTCGCTATTGACGGGTCGGTTGAGGCCCCGGTTGTCCAACCTCTGTTTCTGCCACATACACCCTGGAACAGGCTCCTGACNCNTCCATACTTTACCCTCCGCATCAACGGTACAGCCACAGGTTTACGCCTAAACTCCATTTTACTTGAATAAAAACAAATCACCCGAAAGACCGCGCACATACTCTCAGCAGCCTTCCGGGTGACTAAACTTGTTATCTGTTAAGTAGGNCTATAAAATAATTTTTNCGACTTACTTATAGGGTTACTACAACCGAAGCAGGGAAGAGGCGTAACGGGTCATAGAACTCCTCAACACTACGGCGTAGGTCATCCATGTTCGGTTTCAGTTTGCCGTGGAACTTTCGTTGGCCGTTGACCATCACTGTCACGGGTTTGTTAAAGTCCACCATATTTTCGTCAAGAAACACGCGGACGGTGCCCTTCTCGGCCGGCGTATACGTGCGGTCAAACTTCAGCTGTATGCCCCAGCGCGGGTCTAATTCCGTACACTCGTACTCAACGAGGTTGATGGTGAGATTTACGACATTGTCGGAAATCTCCATATCGTAACGAGTTCGCGAGGATTCGTCGAGATTTGAACGCTCGATTACCTGTAAATTGCCAAAACCTGAACGATACTGTCCGTCCATTTCAAAGTTTTCCCACGATAAACGCTTCGGCGAAGTCACCCGGCGGTGTTTCGAGAGCCATACGGGGGTGGGAGCGTAGTCGATATGATGACCGCGTTCGGGTATCAGTTCCACCCAGTGTTCATACTCACCCTCACCCGATATAGCCTCTATAGAGTCAAGTGCGGCAGCAGTATATCCGGTCAGTTTATCGCGGTAGAATCCATAGTCCTCCTTACCGGTACGCAGCGAGAAGGGGGTGTTGCGCAGATTCTCTACCGGAGCGTTTTTCAGCGGTTCACCTCCGGCCATAGGGCCTGCAGCGGCAAGATAGTCGGCATAGAATGAAGCCAGTCGCTGACTGCCATAGCCACCCTCCGATATGCCGTAGAGGTATATACGCTCAGGGTCAATCTTTCCCGAGGCAAGAGCATCGCGCAGCAGTCGGTCTACAAACCACTGCTTGGAGCGCTGATACCACCGGTAATATTCTCCCTCGTTGGGTATCTGAGGAATGAAGAAAGCCGCCGGAGCCACGTCAAACCGCTGCGCCAGCAGCAGTCCCACTCTCCACTCATCGTCTCTCGGCCCTGAACCGTGGAGATAGAGATATAGCGGATAGCCCGCTTCAGGTGCATCGCCTTTGGAGGCATAATAGAAGTTGAGGTCGGCATGCGGCTCAAGTGAGTCGGGTATCACCCACAGCATCGAATCGGGTGCGGCGAGGTCAGAGAGGGCTGGCAGTGTCTTCTCAGAAGCATTGCCGGCTACCCACTCCTGCCACACCTTGGCGCGTGCCTCGGGCAGATCCTTAAGCTTTACAGTCGTGCTCTTGGCCTGGCAGGGCAGTGCACAGCCCAATATCAGGGCTGCCACCGCATGAAGCATATAATTGAGTGTCATGGCGCGTGATTGGTCGTGAAGGTCAGAGGTTACTTTTTTATGCAAGTGCTTTCACGGCCTCAGCTATGCGGCTCAGAGCCTTACGCAGGTCTTCTTCCGAAGCAGCGTAGCTCAGGCGGATATAGCCGTCCATGCAGAACGAAGCACCGTCAACGGTGGCCACATGAGCCTCTTCAAGCAGATACATCACGACATCGTTTGATGACTCAAGCACCTTACCNGCAGGAGTCTTCTTNCCCAGCAGACGGGTGACGCGGGGAAAGAGATAGAAAGCTCCGTCGGGACACTCGAACTCCCATCCGGGAATATCTTTTGACAGTTCTACCACCAGGTCGCGGCGGCGGCGGAACTCATCACACATCTCCTTCACGCAGCTCTGATCGCCGCGATATGCACCTTCGGCAGCCTTCTGAGCGATAGATGATGTGCCCGAAGTATACTGTCCCTGAAGTTTCGACACGGCCTTGGCCACCTCTATAGGTGCGGCTATGAAGCCTATGCGCCAGCCGGTCATGGCGTATGCCTTTGACACGCCGTTGACCACCACCGTGCGGTCGGCAATCTCGCTGAAACTTCCCAGCGATGTGTATGAAGGGGTATAGTTGATATGCTGATATATTTCATCGGCAAGCACTACCACTTCAGGATAGTCGGCGAGCACCTTTACCAGTCCTTCGAGTTCCTCGCGGGTGTACACTGCGCCCGAGGGATTCGAGGGTGAGCAGAGCAGCACCATCTTCGTGCGGGGAGTGATAGCCTCGCGCAGCTGCTGTGGAGTTATCTTGAAGTTCTGTTCCATGGGGGCGGGCACAAGCACGCTCTTACCCTCGGCCAGTTTCACCATCTCTACGTAGCTTACCCATGCCGGAGTGGGTATCACCACCTCATCACCGGGATTGATGATGGCCAGAATAGCGTTGCACAGCGCCTGCTTAGCACCCGTGCCCACGACTATCTGTTCGGGCTGATATCTTACGCCATTGGTCTCATAGAGATTGTCGGCTATCGCCTTGCGCAGCGACATATAGCCAGGCACCGGTGAATAGTGTGTGAAGTTATCGTCAATGGCCTTCTTTGCGGCATCCTTGATAAAGTCAGGGGTATCGAAGTCAGGTTCGCCTACAGCGAGGCTTATCACGTCAATACCCTGCTCACGCAGTTCGGCGCTCTTCTGAGCCATGGCCAGAGTGGCCGCTGAGGCCAGATTCTGCACTCGGTTCGAGATCGTAATCATATATAATCGGAGTATTTGGAGTTATCGGGTTAATAGGGATTTATAGGGATAAATCGAGAATCATCGAGATTAATCGAGATCAGAGGGGAGGGGACTGTCGATTTCGGCAAACATGGCCAGATCCTCGTCTATACGGTTGCCTACGGTGGTAAGCATGTCGCCCACCAGTGCTCCGCCCACACCTCCGCGAAGCAGTCGGCGGTTGCTCGGCTGTGACAGGCGTATGCGGCCTCCAGCAAATCTCAGAGTAGACTTCGGTGCCACTAACTTCATCAGTGCCACACTGCGCTCTATCTCCTCTTCGCTTATCAGTGGAGTATTTTCGAGGGGAGTGCCCTTTACGGGTGTAAGTATATTTACAGGTATAGACACCGCTCCTGCATCTCTTGCCTCGGCGGCCAGTGTGAGGCGTTGGCGCATGTTCTCACCCATACCTATGATACCGCCGCTGCATACTTCCATGCCCGCCTCGCGTGCGGCGGCTATGGTGCGCAGTTTGTCGTCATGGGTGTGGGTCGAGCACAGCGTGGGGAAGAAGTCCGACGCCGTCTCCAGATTGCAGTGATAGCGCTTTACTCCGGCGGCTTTCAGAGCCTTCATCTCCTCAAGTCCGAGCAACCCCATCGAGGCGCACATGCTTAGTCGTCCCTGCGACTCACGCTCTATCAGCCGGTACATGTCGCAGAATCGCTCTAAATCTTTTCCCGTCACACGGCGTCCGCTCGTCACCAATGAGAAGCGGGCCACCCCCTTCGAGGTATTGAGTCGTACGGCCTTTATCAGTTCACTCTCGGGTATGGAGTCATACTCCTCTACTCCGGTAGAATGGTGGCGCGACTGGGCACACCACTTGCAGTTCTCCGGACAACGTCCTGAGCGCGCGTTTACTATCGAGCAGGTATCTACCCCCGGACGATCCCAGCGGCGGCGCACACGGTCGGCAGCCTCGGCCAGAGCCCGGGTGGTCTCCGTGGCCTCAAGCTCCAGTGCCTCTTCAATCGTGGCGGGTATACCGTTGAGGCATCCCTCCACTATCTCTTCTAATGATTTTTTCATCGTCAACTGTTTGCAACGAGTGGCAAAGATACGAAGAATCCACGTTAACACCTCGAATATCTCCGTGAACTTCCCCGCCTCTTATATGTTTATCCCACACTGCAACGCCTCCGTATGGCATCCACGGCCTGATAGCGGGGGTGTGGTCAAAGAAAGACTTAAAAATAATTAATAAGGAAAAAATTCTTTATTCCCGTCCCTACATCCCGCGAAAAGTCACTACCTTTGTAGCCGATAAACAAGGTTCAAGGCCTCTGGCGTAACGTGTGGCTGTAAGGCCCGGGTAGCACAGAGAGTATAACTGACAAAATATAACTAACCAAACATAAATTTTTTATAAGTCTTATCAAATGAGCACTATTGATTTATCTCAGTACGGCATCACCGGTGCCAAGGTGATCCACAATCCCTCATGGGATCAGCTCTTCATCGACGAAACCAACCCCAACCTTACTGGTTACGAGAAGGGTCAGCTTACCGAACTCGGTGCTGTCAACGTAATGACCGGCATCTACACCGGCCGCTCACCCAAAGACAAATTCATCGTTAAGGACGCCACTTCAGAAGATACCATCTGGTGGACCAGCGACGAATACAAGAACGACAACAAGCCCATCACTCCCGCTGCCTGGGACGCCCTCAAGGCTATCGCCGACAAGGAACTCTCTGACAAGACCCTCTACGTGGTTGACGCTTTCTGCGGTACCAACCCCGACACCCGTCTTGCAGTACGCTTCATCATGGAGGTAGCATGGCAGGCTCACTTCGTGACCAACATGTTCATCCGTCCCACTGCCGAAGAACTCGCTGACTTCAAGCCCGACTTCGTAGTGCTCAACGCCTCTAAGGCTAAGGTTGAAAACTGGAAGGAACTCGGCATCAACTCAGAGACCTGCGTAGCCTTCAACCTTACCGAGCGCATGCAGCTCATCATCAACACCTGGTACGGTGGCGAAATGAAGAAGGGTATGTTCTCAATGATGAACTACTACAACCCCCTCCGCGGTATCGCTTCAATGCACTGCTCAGCCAACACTGACAAGCAGGGCGAAAACACCGCTGTATTCTTCGGTCTGTCAGGTACAGGTAAGACTACCCTCTCAACCGATCCCAAGCGTCTTCTCATCGGTGACGACGAACACGGCTGGGATGACAACGGCGTATTCAACTACGAAGGTGGCTGCTACGCTAAGGTTATCAACCTCGACAAGGAGTCAGAGCCCGATATCTACAACGCCATCACCCGCGACGCTCTCCTTGAGAACGTTACCGTTGATGCCGAAGGTAAGATCGACTTCACCGACAAGAGCGTTACCGAAAATACCCGTGTAAGCTACCCCATCGACCACATCAAGAATATCGTTAAGCCCTCACGTGGTCCCGCCGCCAAGAACGTTATCTTCCTTTCTGCCGACGCTTACGGCGTTCTGCCCCCCGTTTCGATCCTGACCCCCGAGCAGACCAAGTACTACTTCCTCTCAGGTTACACCTCGAAGCTCGCCGGCACCGAACGCGGTATCACCGAGCCCACCCCCACTTTCTCAGCATGCTTCGGAGCTGCCTTCCTGTCACTCCATCCCACCAAGTATGCCGAAGAGCTCGTTAAGCGCATGGAAAAGAGCGGCGCCAAGGCTTATCTCGTAAACACCGGTTGGAACGGCACCGGCAAGCGTATCTCTATCCGCGACACCCGTGGTATCATTGATGCCATCCTCGACGGCGCTATCCTCACCGCTCCCACCAAGCAGATCCCCGTATTCGACTTCACCGTTCCCACCGAACTCCCCGGCGTAGATCCCGCCATCCTTGATCCCCGCGATACCTACACCGATCCCGCAGAATGGACCAAGAAGGCTACCATGCTCGCTGAGAAGTTCATCAACAACTTCAAGAAGTTCGAGACAAACCCCGCCGGTAAGGCTCTCGTAGCTGCCGGTCCTCAGCTCTAATCGCTTAGGTAACTAAACCTAATCATACTCATAGAGAGGCTGCATCCCATAGCGGGGCGCAGCCTCTCTTGTATTAATTGCCTATCCTGGATTAATTTCTGAACACACTGCTATGTTAAACAATGTTAAATATGCTCTACGGCATATTTTTTAGATTCTGTTAAAGAATATTTAATCATATATTTGCCGGAGTATTTCTTACACATATCCATCTCTTCTTCCTTGCACATACCTATCTCTTCCTTGCAGATAATTAAATAGCTATATATTCATTTAATCCCAAAAACCAATCATGAAGAAACTTTACTTATTCTTCTGCATGGCACTTCTTGCCATGGTAGGAAAGGCTGAGATCGTCAAGGACGTGATCACCGCCGACCTGTTTCCGGTTACTAACTTCAGCCAGTATAATGCGTTTGAGGATGTGACACTTCCCTCCGGAAATAAGTATAATGCCCGTTTAGCAATTGCCAAAGATGCAAATGATAATAAATTCATACAGCTGAATGCTAATAATGCGGGAATTTTCATTGCCGAACCTATAGGTACAATTAAAAAGATTACAGTTAAATGGGGTAGCAATACAACTAATGGCCGTAAACTGGGGGTATATTATATACCCGGAGATAAGCCTATGACTGAAGTAAACGACATGTTCGCCAATGCAGGAGATCTCGGTACGAAGAAACTCTCGGAATTGGTATTTTCAACTACTAATCCTACATCATCGCTGGATATCACACTTCCCGATAATGGTAAGTACTTCGGTCTCCGCAGCGTATCAAGCGCTCAGTACATCGAGTCTATCGAGATCGAGTATGAGGTAACGGCGTCGGCTCCCGCTACAGCTACCGTCACCGCCGTCGCAGGTAATAATATCAGACGTTACACTATCTATGATTACGATGATGCATCATCGTCATATCTTATTTTCTCAGAGCCTAACAGCAGTAAGACTATAGACTACATTGTAGGCGATAGAGTCTACGTAAAGGTATTCGCAAACGAATATGACGGCTATGTACTCTCGAAGGTGACTGTCAACGGCGTTGAATATCCTGAAGCTGTAGGTAGAGAAGACTACGGATTTTTATTCACCCTCGAAGGTGATACCGAAATATACGCCGAAGGTAAACTTCCCGGCACCGAACCTGAACCCGTCGAATATACCCTTACCTACACTGTAGAGGGCAACGGTAATCTCACCATCATAGATACCGATTGGAATCCCATCTTCTCTTCACCCGCAAAGGTTGCTGGCGGCACTCAGCTCATGATTGTCCCCGTGCCCGAAGAAGGCAACGTGATCGAGAGCTTTACCGTCAATGGTGTTGAAGCAGTCGACGAAGATGGCGAAACAGCAGTCGGTAAGGATGAATTCATGTACTACTACACTGTAAATAGCGATGTAGACGTCAAGCTGGTATTCAAGGCAGAGGCTCCCGCCGGTTACTGCAACAACTACGAAGGTATGAACTCCTCATCAAGTCGCTACCTTGGTAACGTTACCCTTACTTGCGGTGATGAAACTCTTACCGTATCTACTCAGAACAGAGGCAATCAGCCTATCTACTTTGACAAGAGCGACGAAGTACTTGAAATCACCCCCGGCTCATCAGTCAACATCAAGTGCACCGATACCACAAGCGAATGGATGCACGGTTATGCCTGGGTAGACTGGAACCGCGACTACGTATTCACCCCCGAATTCGATGGTAATGCCGTAACCGCCAACAGNGAGCTCGTTGTATTCAACTACTACAATGGCTATAATTCAAACGGTGTTGCTNCTGCTAACAATTCAAACGGTTATCAGGCAGACATGACCTTCAATGTTCCCGAAGATATCACCCCCGGNGANTACCGTTTCCGTTACATCGTTGCTTGGGATAATATCAACCCCTGCGGTCCCGAACTCAGCGACAAGGATGAGCTCAGAGTTACCGGCGGTTGCATNCTNGACNTNACCCTCCGCTACAGCGAACCCGATGAATCAGGCGTAGAANCTATCGAATCAGCAGAAGAGGTAGCTCCCGTATATTACAACCTCCAGGGTGTNCGCGTAGCCAATCCCGCTAACGGCGTATACATCAAGGTTGCCGGCGAGAAGGCTGAAAAGGTATATCTCAGCAAGTAAATCCCCGGCGTTTGCATAGCGAGCGCGCTATATGATTTATAAAGTCTTATAAGTCATATAACTCCTATAAGACTTATAAGTCCTATAATATCAAGCGGCCCCCGACCCGGTCCTTCGCGGACACAGGTCGGGGGCCGCTCCGTATGCGAGGGGCTCGCGGGTAGTTCGTGGTTAGTTTATGAGTGGTTCATAGGTAGTGTAGGGCAACTATTCAGTGATAGCAAAAGGTAGGGGTAAGTTAAGTGTGTTAAAAATTATTAAAGGGATATGGCTGTGCGGTAATATGGCTGTGGATTAGTAACTTTGCCGAACAGAACATATTTATTAACTCACTTTGTATATAAAACATGAAGAAACTCTACTTCCTTCTTTCCATGCTTCTGCTTGCATTCGTCGCTAATGCCGAAGAGGCTGTTATTAACTACTCCGTAGGCGAAGGTGGCACCATGATGGTGTCTAACGGACTAAATGCAGTCCCCAACGGCAGTTCTCTTGAAGTTGGCAAAAAACTTTCACTTTTAATCAAATCTGTAGAAAGTTATGTAGTTGATCATCTCCTTCTTAACGATGTAGAAGATGAGGCCGCAGCCGGTAAGAGAGATTATATCAAGAATCTCACTGTCGAGGGAGACCTTACTATCAAGGTGACCTTCCGTAAGGATAATTCTTCACTCGAATTCTTCCCCATCTATTTTTCAGTAGGTGAGGGTGGCACACTCACTGCCATAGACGCTACCGATAAGCGCGAGCTTAAAGATGGTGATGACGTAATTGAGGGACGCACTGTATTGCTCACCGCTTATGCCAACATCAATTACATGATAGATAAGTTTATCGTCAACGGGTTTGAGTGGGAGCCCGCATCAGGTCAGAATATATATCAGTATGATCTCCAGATGACTCACGAATCAACAGTTTCAGTGACTTTCAAGCCCAATCCTGCCGCCATTGACGCTGTAGCTGCCGATGAGGAAGAAGCCGTGTACTATAACCTCCAGGGCATTCGCGTGACTCCCGATGCCAACGGTCTTTACATCAAGGTTGCCGGAAGCAATACCGAAAAGGTTTACCTCAGCAAATAATCCCTACGCTTGCTTCGCAAGCCCGCGATAATATTATAAGTCTTATAAGTCAGCGGAGTGCCTCAGGCACTCCGCTATTCTTATGCTCAACCTTATTTTGTTAAATTTCCTTAAAGAGGAGTAATCTGTGTACCCTCAGGCGCGGGAATTCGGCTGAGGCTTAGTAACTTTGTCACAATTATATGCTAAAATTAATAAACTACCCTAAATAAAATCCAATCATGAAGAGGCTTTATTTTCTTCTTTCACTGGTAATGCTTGCTCTTACGGCGGGCGCAGGAACAGTGACGGATGTCGTCATCCCTGAGATATTCTCCAGCACTGTTTCTTATTCTTACAGTACACATGTAGGCTCAACCGAATCAGGAAGTGTCTATACCGTCAACGCAGGTCTTTATAAGATGGGCACGATGTACTTTGTTATCAATTCATCATTAAGTCCCTCCGGTATTGTTCTAACCGAATCAAAGGGCCGATGCATGACTATTGCCGTAGGCTGGAATTCCATGTCAAGTAAGGGACGCACACTTGACGTGTATGGTTCACATACTCCCTTCACACTCGAGGATATGTGGGCCGGTAACAATTGTGAAAAAATCGGCACTATCGTGAAGGAAGCAGCAGGTGCGATAACCACTACCGTTGATTTCGGAGCCGAATATGAGTATGTAGGTCTCCGTAGCGCGGCAAGCCCCATCTATATCAACAGCTTTACCTTTGAATACGATGACGCTCCCGTCGGTATGTCTGACCCCAAGGTAAGCCTCAACTGCGGTGCCGGCGGTTCGCTCAAGGCTTCACTCCCTGACGAAGACAACGCCAATGTCAACAGCGGCGATATCATCGAAGCCGGTAAGGATATTCTGTTTACCGTTAAGTCAAACAACGCTTACGTAATCGAAAGCCTCACTGTCAACGGTCTTAGCGTAGACCCCGCTATCCACCTCACCTCCTACACCCTTACCATGACCGCCACAGCAGGTCTGCCCCTCAATGTAGAAGCTACTTTCGCACCCCTTAAGGTAGCCTCAGCCACTGTCACCTTCAGTGCCGGCGAGGGAGGTACTATCGAAGCCGCCAATGCATCTGACTTTACTCCCGTAAAGGTAGGTCAGAAAGTAACCACACCCAACATCGTGTCATTCGTGGCCACCCCCGATGCCGGATATATGGTAGACCACTTCACCGTCAATGGTGTTGATATCGTGTCAACCATCCCCGATCAGGAGCTCACCAACATCATGGTGCCCATCGTCGAGGATACCGAAGTAACCGTTACTTTCGCTCTGCCCAAGACTTACTGCAATAACTACGAGGGCAGCCAGAAGACCCGTAGCGACCGTTACGTAGGTGCGGTAACCCTCACCTGCGGCAGTGAGACACTTAATGTGACCGGCCTCCAGACCAGCGGTGCCTCCGATATCTATTTTGACAGAACCGATGAGGTGCTCGAAATCAAGCCCGATGCAACCGTTTCTTTCCGTCCTTCGCAGTATGCCGGCCAGTGGATGCACGGCTATGTATGGGTTGACTGGAACCGCGACTACGAATTCACTCCTTCATTCAACGGACACGCTGTAGCCGATGATAGCGAGCTCGTGGCCTTTAACTACTACGATGGCTACAATTCAAACGGTGTAGCTACTTCAAATGGCGCTAACGGCTACTCTTCGACCTACACATTCAAGGTTCCCGCCGACATCACCCCCGGCGATTACCGTCTGCGCTTCATCATCGACTGGGACTGCATTGACCCCTGCGGTAATCCTAATTTCGAAAAGAACCCCCTCACTAACAACGGCGGTATCATCCTTGACCTGACCCTCCGTTACGCCACTGCCACTACCGCTCCCGAAGCCGGTATCGAAGCAGTTGAAGCTGCCGAAGAAGTAGCTCCCGTGTATTACAACCTTCAGGGCGTACGTGTAGCCAACCCCACCAATGGTGTATACATCAAGGTTATCGGCAACAAGGCCGAAAAGGTATACCTCAGCAAGTAATTCCCCGGCGCTGAAAGCAAGCGCGCTGTACGATTTATAAGTCTTATAGATCGTCATATAAATCAGATTAATATCAACAAACCCCGAGTGCCTTCCCAGTGGACGGTGGCCGGGGTTTGTCGTTTTCTCTCCAATCCCGCGGCATGATACATTAAATAATGTTAAACTCGCCATGTCCGATATAGTCAGGAGGAGGGAAATCTGCCATTTGATAGTAACTTTGTAACATTATCTAACACATCTTTTTATTTACCAATCAATCAGACATGAAGAAATTCTACTTCCTTCTCTCGATGCTGATAGCAGCCATGACCGTAAGTGCGGCCACTATAACGGATGCTATCACTCCCGGTGACTTCAGACAGGGCACCACTACCACATACGTGGACCTGGGCGACTTCACTGCTTCAAAATCCGGTAACACTTACCATGCCTTTGCTGCTATAACTCAGAGCGGTAGCGACTATGTATTTGGTGTACGTCCCGCCGGCAGCAATACCGGTTTCGTAGTTACCGATGCTAAAGCCGGTCCTGTCCGTAGGGTATATTTCAGCTGGCCAGGCACTATCAATGGCTATCAGATAAATGTATATGGTTCTGACGAGCCCTTTACCATCGCCGACATGTATAGCGAAGAGGGTGTAACCCTCCTCGGCACTGTTACAAAGGATGGCAGCAATGACACCGCTTTCGGTATGCTTGAAGTGTCCTCTGAATACAACTTCAAGTATGTAGGTCTCCGTCCTACTGGCAGCGCTATGTTCGAGTATCTCAAGGTTATCTACTTTGATTACGACGAACCCGTAGTAGAGCCCACCACCGCTACAGTTACTGCCGTTCTCGGTCCCAACACCAGAAAGTATACCATCTTTGACTATGATGCTTCATCACCCAAGTATCTCACCGTCGAGGGCGCAGGTGAAAGCAAGTCACAGGAATATACCATTGGCGAAAGAATGTATGTAAAGGTGTTCGCTCAGGAGTCTGAGGGCGCCCTCCTCTCAAAGGTGACTGTCAACGGCGTTGAATATCCCGCCGCGGTAGGTAAGGAAGACTACTCATTCTTCTTTACTCTCGAAGGTGATACCGAAATCTACGCCGAGGCTTCAGCTCCCTCTAAGTGCAGCTTCAACATCACTATCGAAGGCGACGGTTACGTTACCCTCCTCGACGATCAGTACAATTTCTATGAAGGTACAAGCTACGAATTCAACGAAGGTACAGGTCTTATCCTTTCTCCCGTAGCCGGAGATAACAGCGTTATCGAGTCATTCACCATCAATGGCGTGGAAGCCACTGACGAAAATGGCGAGACTGCCGCAGGTAAGAAGACCATCATGTTTGAGTACACCATTGAGAGCGACACCGAAGTAAAGGCTGTGTTCAAGTCAGAAAAGGAACCCGAACCCACCGACTACTGCAACAACTACGAAGGTATGACCAGCAGCCATGCCAGCCGTTACCTCGGCACCGTTACCCTCACCAGCGGTGACGAAACCCTTACCGTAACCGCTCAGGGCAAGATCAATTCAGACATCTACGTTGACAAGACCGACGAAGTATTTGAAATTACTCCCGGCTCATCAATCGATATCAAGTGCACCGGTGCCGGTGAATGGATGCACGGCTATGCATGGGTGGACTGGAACCGCGACCTCGTGTTCACTCCCGAAATCGGTGATGACCACGCCGTAACTCCCGGCAGCGAACTCGTGGCCTTCAACTACTACAACGGCTATGACTCAAACGGCTCCTCAGCTGCTGAAAACTCAAACGGCTACCAGGCAAACCTCACCTTCAATGTTCCCGAAGATATCACCTACGGTGACTACCGCTTCCGCTACATCATCGCCTGGGACAACATCAACCCCTGCGGTCCCGAACTCACCGACAAGGACGAGCTCAGAACCACCGGCGGTTGTATCCTTGACGTTACCCTCCGCTACAGCGAACGCGATGAGAACGCTATCGAAGTTATCGAAGCAGCCGGTGAAGTAGCTCCCGTATACTACAACCTTCAGGGCGTACGCGTAGCCAACCCTGCCGAAGGTGTATACATCAAGGTTGCCGGCGACAAGGCCGAAAAGGTATACCTCAGCAAGTAATTCCCCGGCGCTGAAAGCAAGCGCTATATATGATTTATAAGTCTTATAAGTCATATAACTCCTATAAGAATTACAAAAATCTTATAATATCAAGCGACCCCCGACCCCGTCCCTTGCGGACGCCGGCCGGGGGTCGCTTCGTATCTTCCGGGATGTGGTTGTGAGTCACCCGCTTTTGTCAGGTGCGGGGCTGTAAAAAGGTTTGAGGCGCGTTAAATATTGTTAAACCTGCCGTAGAGCATGTTTCTGTGGCGCCGTAAATCCATTGAGTCGTAGTAACTTTGTCATAATTCTAACTTATCTTAAATACATTTAACTAACCAATCATGAAGAAATTCTACATCTTTCTCTCCATGGTGATTGCCGCTCTCACTGCCGGTGCCGCTACTATAACGGACACCTTTACTACGGCAAATTTTGTGGAGGGCACCACCTCTACCTATGTCGACTTAGGTAACTACACCGCTCCCTCAGGCAATGTGTATAATGCTTTTGCCTGTGCTTACAAGAGAGGTGAAGATATCATATTCACATTCATGTCAGGCCGTAGAACCGGTATTATTGCTACCGAGGTTAAGGATGACGTTGTAGCTCGTAGTGTATCATTCAGTTGGCCCGGTACTACTGTCGGCAATGTCATCAATGTATACGGTGCGGACGAACCATTCACCGTGGGTGATATGTATGACAACAAGGGCGTTACTCTTCTTGGCACCATTACAAAGAAGGCCGGAGATGATGTTGCTCTCGGCGAATTGGAGATTCCTGCTGAGTATAACTTCAAGTATGTAGGCATACGTCCCAGCGCAGGTGTTGATTACCTTAAGGAGGTAACTTTCGTATACGAAAGCGCAGCTGCTCCCGCTCCTTCAGAATATACTGTTTCTACCAGCGTTGAGGGCGATGGAACCATAACTATCGTTGACGCTTCATGGAACATGTACAATAATGGTTCTAAGGTTCCTGCCGGAACTCAGCTCACAGTTTCTGCCAACGCTAAGGACGGCAACGTAATCGAAAGCTTCACCATCAATGGCGAAACCGCTGTCAACGCTGCCGGTGAAAACGGTATCGGTCAGCAGCGCTTCCAGGCTGCCTGCACCGCCGATTCTGACCTCGATGTTAAGGTGGTCTTCAAGGCTGCTGCTGCTTCTAAAGCAGTCGTGACTTACAGCGCAGGCGAAAACGGCCGTATTAACTGCACCAACATGACCACCTGGGATCCCATGACAAGCGGCAGCGAAGTAGCTGTCGGCGATCTTGTAGCCTACAATGTGACTGCCAACGGTGGCTATGTTATTGACCAGCTCACCATCAATGGCGTAGCAGTAGAAGCAGCTGCCGGTCAGCGTGCTCACTACGATTCTTTCAAAATAGAGGGTGACACCGACATAAAAGTTACTTTCAAGTCTGAAGTAGAGGAGTATACTCTCAACGTTGACATTGAAGGTAACGGTGCTGTTAGCCTTTATGACGAAGGCTTCCAGCTTATTACTACCAATAAGTTTGTTGCCGGTACCAAGATCAATATCATCCCCGCTGCTACAGCTGATGGCTATATCGAGTCATTCACCATCAATGGTGTAGAAGCCACTGACGAAACCGGTGAGACAGCCAATGGTAAGCTCACTATCCTGGTTGAATACACTATCGAAAGCAACACCGAAGTAAAGGTTGTCTTCAAGTCAAATGAAGAGCCCGCTCCCGCCGGCTACTGCAACAACTACGAAGGTGTAAGCAGCACCCACAGCAGCCGTTATCTCAATACAGTTACCTTCACCAGCGGTGACGAAACTCTTACAGTAACCGCTCAGACCAAGTACAGAGATGAAATCTATAAGGATAAGACCGACGAAGTATTTGAAATCACTCCCGGTTCATCAATCAACATCAAGTGCAACGGCAAAGGTGAATGGATGCACGGTTATGCTTGGGTAGACTGGAACCGCGACTACGTATTCACCCCCGAAATCGGTGATGACCACGCCGTAACCGCCAACAGCGAACTCGTTGCCTTCAACTACTACAATGGCTATGATTCAAACGGCGCCTCAGCACCTGAAAATTCAAACGGCTTCTTGGCTGACCTGAACTTCAATGTACCTGAAGATATCACTTACGGCGACTACCGTTTCCGCTTCATCATTGACTGGGACTGCATAGATCCTTGCGGTAATCCTAACTCAGGTCAGAGCCTCGCTAATAACGGTGGCTGCATCCTCGACGTAACCCTCCGCTACAGCGAACCCGATGAATCAGGCGTAGAAGCTATCGAATCAGCTGAAGAGGTAACTCCCGTATACTACAACCTCCAGGGTGTACGCGTAGCCAATCCCGCTAACGGCGTATACATCAAGGTAGTCGGTGAGAAGGCCGAAAAGGTTTACCTCAGCAAGTAAATCCCCGGACATAAGACCCGCGGGTCTTACAATAAACATCAAGCGACCCCCGACCCCGTCCATATAGGACGCCGGTCGGGGGTCGCTCGCGTATCGTGGGCGGATGAGGTAAGCCGTGGGAGGTGGGCGTATGGCGGAGTGCCGGAGGCACGTGGTCGTGTATAACCGTGGATGACCGCAGGGAGTCCACGGATAAGTGGTCAAGTATCATCCAGGGAGTCGCGGAGCGACGGTGTCGTCGTATGAGCCTTGGACTATACAAAGATACCTCGACGACACCGTCGCTCCGCGACTCATTGCTCCGGGTCGTCAGAGTCCGTGGACTCCCTGCGGTCATCCACGGTTATACACAACGACGTGCCTCCGGCACTACCTCCCTGTGCTCACCTCATCCCTCTCTGAGGGGCTCCTGGCGCCATTTTCCTCTGGCGCGGTAAATATTTTTAAGCGAGGAGGAGAGGCCAAAATTTTTTAGTTTAGGGTGGGTCAATTCCTACAATATTTGCCTTGGAGGCCATGTAGGCTTGGTGCTTTTGTTAAACAGTGTTAAACATGTCGCAGGGCATATCTCATTGTAGTTATATATCCGCTAAGGCATAGTACCTTTGCCGCAATACAAACTATAAATCAATCATTTTCATCAATCAATCATGAAGAAATTTTACTTCTTTCTCTCCTTGGTGATAGCCGCGCTGACTGCAAATGCTGCTACAGTTACGGATGTCTTCTCAAAGGCGAATGTCTCCGGGCTCACCACCGGTTTTAATGATGTATCCTACACGGCTGAGTCAGGCAACTATTATAAGGGTAGAGTGCGTCTTGCCAGTGCTACGTCAGATGTAATGTTGTTCAGCGGTAACGCTTCTACTCCCTCAGGCGTGGTAGTGTCAGACATCAAGGATGGTGAACTCCGTAAGGTCACCGTTGACTGGAATGGATCTACCGCAAACAGTTTTGTAATGGAGGTGTATGGCGCTGACTATGCATTCTCTTATAACGCGATGTTTAACGGTGTGGTAGACCAGATCGGTACAATCACAAAAAGCGGTGATTCCGATTCATTTGAAGTACCCGCTAAGTACAAGTATGTAGGTGTTCGTCCTGCAGGAGGTTTCGCCTACGTCGACGACATCAAATTTGAATATGAAGTAGAGTCTGCTACTCCCACCTTTACCCTCAAATACAATGAGGAGGGCGGTGAAGTAAGAGTAATCAACACAAAGACCGGTCAGAAGCTCGCCAACGGTCAGGTATACGAGATAGAAGCAGGCACATCGCTCTCATGCTTTGCATCTGCCAACCTCAATTACGTAATTGAGGAATATGCTCTTAATGGAGTGGCTGTAGAAGCCGCAGCCGGTCAGTCATACTATCTCGGCGAGGTGGTAATATCAGATAACACCGTGCTTGACGTTACTTTCAAGTCAACCGCTACAACTCCCGAATACACTCTTGCCTGCAACACCGAAGGCAACGGTACTGTAAGCTTTTATGACTCAAGCTTCCAGTCTGTTACTCCCGGTAAGTTAGTTGCCGGTACTTCTCTCTATATCATCCCCGTAGCTGAAGGCGGTAACTATATAGAATCATTCACCATCAATGGCGTAGAAGCCACAGACGAAAATGGTCAGACCGCTAATGGTAAGATCACTCTTATGGTTAGCTACACCATCGAAAGCGATACCGAGGTTAACGTTGTCTTCAAGTCGGACAGCGAACCCTCTGAGTATACCCTTACCTACACTGTAGAGGGCAACGGTAATCTCACCATCGTAGATACTAACTGGAGCCCCATCTTCTCTTCACCCGCAAAGATTGCTGCCGGCACTCAGCTCCTGATGGCTCCCGTACCCGAAGAAGGCAACGTGATCGAGAGCTTCACCGTCAATGGTGTTGAAGCAGTCGACGAAGATGGCGAAACAGCAGTCGGTAAGGACTACTTCATGTACTACTACACCGTAAATAGCGATGTAGATGTCAAGGTTGTCTTCAAGTCAAATGAAGAGCCCGCTCCCGCCGGTTACTGCAACAACTACGAAGGTATGAACTCCTCATCAAGTCGCTACCTTGGTAACGTTACCCTTACTTGCGGTGATGAAACTCTTACC
>JAAVDH010000012.1 GCA_014801865.1 Bacteroides sp.
CAAGGGTTTGACAATGCAAATATACACAAAATCTGAAAGAGTGTCCGGATTTAAACCAAATTAAGTGTTTAGAGCTGGTTATGAGATTTTAGCTTTTACCTCAACGGATATTTCGGGCGCTTTTCCAAAGTTTCCATCGGTCACGATGCGGGCATCGTGACCGATGGAAACTTTGAAATTTATAATATAACAGGCCTAATTGTTACCGATGTCCTTCACATGACACACCATAAATACTTTACAGAGTACATATAGAGCCCTGATTTCAGAGCCACAGTTTCTTAAACATGAGTTTTTTTCAGAAATGGTTGAGCGGTATAATAAAATAGGTAGCAGGAGTGAGGGAGGGATAACGGAAAAATTGCTAATTTTGCATAATATTACCCTAACAAGGCTCTGACGCCAACCTCAAGAAGAGCATGACTACATCTTCACAACCTCGCCACAGGAGCGTATCGGTACTGAGTTCGCAGTTGACGGTGACTATCAGTGTCACCCTCGTACTGCTTCTTCTCGGTATAGGAGCCCTGATTGGTATCGGTGCACATAATGTGGCAGAATCCATACGTGAGCGTGTGGGATTTGTGGCTATCCTCAATGACAACGCTACGGCAGCTGACATTAACGGACTCAAGCGCCAGTGGATAAGATCGCCTTTCGCAGCTTCGGTGCGCTACTGTCCCGCAGAGGAAGTTCTTGCACGATGGAATACCATGATTCCCGGTGAGGATTCCGATGAAGAAGCGCTGTTAGGCATGAATCCGTTTTTCGCCGAGTTTGAAGTAAATGTACGCAGCGAGTATGCCAATGCCGACTCACTCGCCGTTATAGTCGCCGAGGTAGAAAAGCATCCGGCCGTGCGCCACGTAACCCTCCACTCTGAGATGATAGATACGCTTACGTCGTCCATCAATACGGTGTTTGCGTTTCTGACCGCTATAGCGGCCGCCATACTTCTCATTGCCATCGTGCTGATATTTAATACTGTAAGACTCACCATATACTCACGCCGGTTTACGATACGCACCATGCAGCTCGTGGGTGCTACCGACGGGTTTATCCGGCGCCCCATAGTGATGGCCGGCGCACTTCACGGACTTGTGGCCGCCATGATTGCCATAGCCGTACTGTGCGGTCTGGTATACTCATCGGCCATACTTTATCCTGAAATAGAGAATCAGACCACATGGAATGATGTGATATGGGTATGCGGCGGTCAGGTAGTGTGCGGTGTGTTGATATGCGGCTTATCATCGTTTGCCGCCACGACGCGCTATCTGCGCTGTGACTACGACAGCATGTTCAGATAACCCCTCGAGAATAAAGAAGAAAATAAGAATCAATACGTAATCCCCCCCCCTGTTAAAAGGTATGAATAAGACTTCAAGCACAATGACCACAGACACTCAGACTGAAGCGCGCAAGTATGTGCGTCTGCCGCTACAGCGTATCAACTTCATACTCATGGCCGTAGCCGGAGTGATGATCATAGCGGGCTTCCTGCTCATGGCAGGCTCACCGTCATCAGTCACGGAGTTTAATCCCGACATATTCTCTACACGACGTATTGTTGTCGGACCTACTATCGCCTTCCTCGGATTTCTGTTTATGGGAGCTGCCATAATGTGGCCTGCCAAGAAGAATAATAAGGGAGAATAATAAGGAAGAATCCCCTCCCTACCCTGAAATAAAGACATACACATTAATAATAAAGACATACACGCCATATTATGATAGATTGGATAGACGCCCTGCTGCTCGGTATCATTCAGGGACTTTCAGAATATCTTCCCATCAGTTCCAGCGGGCATCTCGAGATATTCCGTCAGGTGCTCGGCATAGACCTGTCCGGTAAGGATGCATTAGAATTTGATGTAACGCTGCATGTGGCTACGGTGCTAAGTACGATTGTGGTACTTTGGCGTGAGTTCTCCAAACTCTTCACCTCGTTTATTACCTTTAAGCGCGACGACGACTTCCGGTATGTATGCAAGATACTTCTGTCGTGTATACCTATAGCCATCGTAGGACTTTGCTTCAAGGACTTCGTAGAGGGATTCTATGAGGGCAATCTGCATGTGGTGGGTATCTGCCTGCTGGTAACGGCCGCTCTGCTGACGTTTGCATACTATTTCCGTACACGTCCCGAACTCGAACACAAAGGAGCCTTGGCCCGTCAGCACGACATAACATGGCTTGACGCCTTCATAATCGGTTGCAGTCAGGCTGTGGCCGTGCTCCCCGGTCTGAGCCGTTCGGGCACAACCATAGCTACCGGTATTCTCTTAGGTTGCAACCGCAGCAAGATAGCGCAGTTTTCATTCTTTATGGTCATCATACCTATACTCGGTGAAGCACTGTTAGGCATCAAGGATCTGGTAGGCGGCGAAGGCTCAGGCTCGGCCGAGCTCATGCCCCTGGCAGTAGGATTCGTATCGGCATTCCTCGTGGGCTGTGCGGCCTGTAAATGGATGCTTGACATAGTTCGCCGCGGTAAGCTGGTATGGTTTGCCGTATACTGTGTAGCAATGGGCATACTCTGCCTCTGTTGGTAAGTTGCTAATAACGTACAGACATGAATTTTATTTCGGGAGAAATACTATACATAGACAAGCCCCTTGAATGGACATCATTCAATGTGGTGAAGATGGTGAGAGGCATCCTGTGCCGACGTCTCGGCATAAAGAAGTTTAAGGTGGGACATGCCGGCACACTCGACCCCCTGGCTACAGGAGTAATGATAGTGACTACGGGTAAGGCTACCAAACTAATCGATTCGCTGCAGGCTCACGTCAAGGAGTATGTGGCCACGATAGCCCTCGGAGCTACCACGCCCTCGTATGACCTGGAGACAGAGATTGACGCCACATATCCGACCGAGCACATCACCCGTGAACTGGTGGAGGCGACTCTACCGAAGTTCATGGGCCTGATACAGCAGACGCCTCCATCGTTTTCGGCATGTAAGGTTGACGGCAAGCGCGCTTACTCCATGGCCCGCAAGGGGAAGGAGGTGGAGCTGAAGCCCAAGACCCTGATGATAGACGAGATAGAGCTGCTGGAGTATAGTCCCGCGGCTATAACCATAAGAGTAGTGTGCAGCAAAGGCACATACATACGAGCTCTTGCCCGCGACATTGGCGAGGCTCTCGGTAGCGGCGGCCACCTTACGGCACTGCGACGCACGCGTGTCGGCGACGTGCGTGTTGAGGATTGTCACTCAGTTGACTCAATACGTGAACTGCTCCGCACTACTCCGATAGAGATGCCGGAGGAGACAGAAGATAGTAAACAGAACATACAGCAATAATATATACAGCGACTATGAAGCTTTCGCAATTTAAATTCAACCTTCCCGAAGAGCTCATTGCTCAGTATCCTGCCGAAGAACGTGATCAGGCCCGCATGATGGTGGTGCACCGCGATACCGGCGAGATAGAACACCGCATTTTCAAGGAGATAATCAATTATTTTGACGACGGTGATCTCTTCGTATTCAATAATACACGGGTGTTTCCCGCGCGCCTCTACGGCAATAAGGAGAAAACCGGCGCACGAATCGAAGTGTTTCTGCTCCGCGAACTCAACGCAGACAACAAACTGTGGGATGTGCTCGTAGAACCCGCCCGAAAAATACGCATAGGCAATAAGCTCTATTTCGGCGAGGATGAATCAATGGTGGCTGAGGTGATAGACAATACAACCTCACGTGGCCGCACACTGCGATTCCTCTATGACGGCCCCCACGATGAATTCAAGGATGCACTCTTCGCACTGGGTCAGACTCCCCTGCCCGCCTATATCAAGCGCGAGCCGGAAGAAAGCGACGCAGAACGCTATCAGACAATTTATGCAACGGAAGAGGGTGCCGTAGTGGCTCCCGCGGCCGGTATGCACTTCTCTCGCGAACTGCTCAAGCGCATGGAAATCAAGGGTATCGGACAGGACTTCCTGACTCTCCACAGCGGCCTCGGTAACTTCCGCGAGATAGACGTGGAAGACCTCACAAAACACCGCACCGACTCGGAGCAGATGAGCGTCACTCAGGAGCTCGTTGACCGCGTGAACGCCGTGAAGGATGCCGAACATAAGGTGGTGGCCGTAGGTACATCAGTGCTTCGCGCCATAGCCAGCGCCACAAGTATGGGCGGCCACATGAAGGTGTATGAGGGCTGGACCAATAAGTTTATCTTCCCTCCCTATGAGTTTACCGTAACCAACGCTTTGGTAAGCAATTTCCATCTGCCCTACTCCACAATGCTCATGATGGAGGCAGCCTTCGGAGGTTACGACCTGATAATGCATGCCTATGAAGTAGCAGTCAAGGAAGGCTACCGCTTCGGCGCATACGGCGATGCACTGCTGATACTGTAACCCCTCCCTTTTTTATTTCTAAATAAACAAAACAAAAAAAAGCCGTGTGTCAGTACATGAACACACGGCTACTTTATATTATCATCCACCCCTCACACACACTTTTGATTATGTCAAGCGAATATCGTACTCTTGCCGCTCCCTCACAGGGACTTTACAAGGAGAAGATGAGCAAGTTCATATCCTTCGCCATACCTGTAGACACACCCGAAGAAGCCAAGAGCGCGATAGCCGACATAGCGAACAAGTATCACGACGCACGCCACGTGTGCTGGGCTTATCAACTGGGGGCTGACGGAGCCACATATATGTCAAATGATAATGGTGAGCCGAGCGGCACGGCCGGCAAACCTATATTGGGACAGATACGTTCAGCCGGTATCACCAATGTGGCCATAGCCGTAGTGCGATACTTCGGCGGTATAAAGCTGGGCACATCGGGGCTGATAGTGGCCTATCGTGAGGCGGCCCGTCTGGCCATAGAGGCCGGGGAGATTGTCACCCGCTTCGAGACGGAGAGTCTGACTTTCACGTTTCCCTACGTGGCCATGAATGACGTGATGCGTATAGCAAAAGACCCGGAGATAAAAATCTCCGGGCAAACTTTTGACAACACGTGTACGATAACTCTTACAATAAGAGCCGACCGTGCCGACTGGCTGCGTCAGCGCCTCACGGCACTTGATGGCGTTACTGAATAACGTTGAGGGTGATGACGCGGCTGTTGAGACGTGTGAGCGTGAAGAGCGGCAGTCCTACGGTCATTAGATAATCGCCCGAGTATTCTCCGAGGGGGAGATCACTGCCATCAGTGCGGTCAATCTCGGTCACGCGGTAGCGGTATGAGGGGTTGAGTCCCTGAAGACGTACGTTAGCGTCGCTCTTCCAGATAAACTGTTTATAACGGGGATTGAGGTCAAAGGTGAAGACTACGGCATCGCCGTCGTTTTTGCCCACATACATTGTGGCCGTATGCTCGCCCTCATAAGGCGATACGAGACGGTAAAGGTCGCCCTCGAGGATGATAGGTTTGAGGGCATTATAGTTGGCTACGGCGCGACGGCAGTAGGCTACCTCTTCGGGGGTCATATCATCGAACTTGATGTCGAAGCCAAGCTTGCCCATCATGGCCACGTTTGTACGGAATTTGACGGGAGTAGCGCGGTTCCAGGTAGTGACGTGTGAGCACAGCGTCTTCGAGGGGAATATCTGTGAGAATCCCCACTGGATATAGAGGCGTTCTATAGGGTCGGTGTCGTCGCTGGGCCAAAACTCGGTAAAGTATTTCAGACCCTCGTAGTCACTGCGTCCACCACCTCCGGAGCACATCATCATCATGAGATCGGGGTACTTGTCCTGAACGCGCTGCAACACGTTGTAGAGGCCACGAACGTAGTCGACGTAGAGATGCGTCTGGTTCATCTTCTCGTAGTGGGAGTAGATGTTGGTAGTGGGGGTATTGCAGTCCCACTTCATGAAGGCTATGTCGGGATTTTCGGTCATGAGGCGGTCAACAACGCCAAACACATAGTCCTGCACTTCGGGGTTGGTAAGGTCAAGCACCAACTGGTGGCGGTGGTAGTAGGGTTCGCGATTGGGAAAAGAGATGGCCCAATCGGGATGTTTCTCGAAGAGTTCGCTGCGAGGATTCACCATCTCGGGTTCGATCCATATACCGAACTTAATACCATTTGCTTTGGCGGCTTCGGTAAGAGCCTTTATGCCGTTGGGAAGTTTATCGGCGGTAGGCTCCCAGTCGCCCAGACCTTGGGTGTCATTGTGGCGGGGATGTTTGTTGCCGAACCATCCGTCGTCAAGCAGAAAGAGGTCTACGCCGAGTTCTTTGGCTTCGCCCATGAGATTCTTGAGTTTCTCCTCGTTAAAGTCAAAGTATGTGGCCTCCCAGTTGTTGAGCAGGGTCATGCGGGTTTCATTTCCTTTGTAGAGCTGATGGTCGCGGGCCCAGTCGTGGAAGTTGCGGCTGGCTTTGCCGCGGCCCTCGTTGGAGAGGGTGAAGATAAATTCAGGGGTCGTGAAGGTCTCGCCCTTGGCGAGGGTGCGCTGTGATGCGTAGGGGTTGATGCCCGAGATTATGCGCAATTCGCCTCTGTGGTCAACCTCGAAGGTGAAGCGGTAGTTGCCCGTCCAGGCGAGGGTTCCTACGAGTATGTCGCCGGAGGTTTCCGATGCGGGGGCGTCAAGAGCGAGCTGGAAGAACGGTGAGCAGAAGAGATTGGCGCGGGTGCCGAGCTTGGTGTCAAGCTGCTTCTTTCCGTATTCGAGCTTTGTCTCTATGGCATTGGCTTCCGAGGCCCAATCACCGTTGAACTGAGTCAGATAGTAGTCGCCGTTGGAGAAGTGAAGCATCGAGGAGGCATACTTTTCAAGCTCGATGGGCCGCTTCTCACCATTGGTTATCGTGGTATGTGTCTTGATGATGTCGTGTTCGGGATAGACGGTGTAGAAGAGTTTCACCTCGTCATTATATACAGGGTCGGCGAGTGTGATTACTGTCTGAATGGCCCCATCGTCAAGCGTTGAGCTCTCGTGTCCCTTATATTTCAGCAGAGTAGAGGGGTTTCCGTCGGGGTGATTGATATGCAGGGCCGGCTCAAAATAGTCCTCCATGCCGTGTGTGAGATGCGCTTCGGGGCCGTTGGGAATTAAGCTATACTCTTTAGTATCTTGCAGTTTTTTTCCTAAATAGCGCTGATACATGCGATTGTCATCGGCTACGTCGTAGACTAACGCGATGTTATCGGTTTCGATGACTATCAGATTTTCGGCATACCCGTAGAAAGCGGGTATCATCATGGCCGCAAGGGTGATAAATGAGTTGGTTTTCATACCGGATTCATGGCAAAAAAGGATGCGGGAACAATCGCGGTTTTGAGCGCTTGTACCCGCATCTTTATAAGAATATAGGAATAAAGTATATTTTACGATTTACTGCACCTGTATCTTGGTGGCCTTACCGTCCTGAAGGCGGATGTAGGTGCCATGGATGAGGTGATCAGCACTTACAGGCATACCATTGAGGTCGAAGTACTTGACATCGCCCTGCTGTGAGGCGCCTGAGATAGTCGCGATGGATGAGGGATCATCTACGAATCTTACACTGATGTTGGCGTCATTATCGGTGATGACATAACTTATCTTATAGCCATAGGGCATCTCGGAAACAAGACCCATATCGTCAAGTTCTTCAAGAGTAATGCCATTAACTATGAAGTAGCCTACCATCATATTATCGGCGGGGAGAAGATAGATGTAGAGATTCTGTCCGTCGGGATTGTAGGTAAGGGGCTTGCCGCTTTCGAGTGCCTCGGCAAGTTCGGGATCTGAAACATCGTCGAGCGACACTATCATACGGCCACTGCCCTCGGTGCTGTGATATACGCGAGGTTCGGGATCGGGAACAACTTCTACATACTCTACGTCGATGACAACATCCTCCGTAATGTTAAATGCGTAACCATCGGGAGAGTTATTGAATGAACCGAGAATTTCCTGATTGTTGAGTGAGAGGCCTACGATACGCCAGCCTTCGTCTACGGTAAGTTCCTTAATGACCAGTTCGGTATCACGGCGGTAAATCTGACCGCTCTTTACAGTATGGCCGCTCGGGTCATACACCACAATGGTACCATGGTCGGCTCTTAATGTTATCGAATAGTCAGGTATCTTTGAGAATACAGCGACCACTACGGTAGGTTCTGTTACCGTGAAGTCGTACTTTTCATTCCTGAGGTATGAATCAAGTATGTCTTTGTCGTTGATAGTAAGTGCTGTCAGTTCATATCCGTCGTATGCCATAACGGAGGTTATGGTCATTTTGGTGTCGCGACGGTAGAGATTGTCAGAAGCGACTTTATTACCATTGCTTTCGATCATGACAGTACCGTGCTCGCTGTCAATTACCACCGGATATTCGGGTATCTTTGTGAATGAAGCGGTGACGGTAGTGGCCTCAGTGATGGTGAAGTCATATTTGCCGTTCTTGACGAAGCTTGAAAGTACGTCAGTAGAGTTTACCTTAAGACCGGTCAGTTCATATCCCTCGGCTGCTACAGCAGAAGTAATGGTGACAGCGGTACCACGGCGCAGTGAAGTGCCTGAAGTCACCTCCTTGCCACCGCTGACGACGGTAAGCTTACCATTAGGGGCACTGAGAGTAAGAATATAGTCAGGTATCTTGGTGAATGTGGCAGTAACGGTAACGGCAGATGAGAGGGAGAAAGTGTATTTACCGTTTGTCTTGAAATCAGACGTAACGTCCTTATCACCTACCTTGAGCGAAGAAAACTCATAGCCATCGTTGGGCTGAGCCTTGGTAATGGTTATCTGAGTGCCATGGTCGTATGACTGACCCGACACGAGAGCCGCAGATCCGGCTGTGGCTGAGAGGGTGCCGTTAGTGGCCGAGAGGGTTACGGCATACTTCGACAATTTGAAATTTGCGGTATATGTGGCATTTGCATCAGCTTTCACATTGTATGAAGCGGTGGTGCTTACCTGTTTTCCGTCAAGAGTCCAGTTAGAGAACTGATAGGGGGCTATGGGAGTAGCGTTGAGAGTCACAGAAGAGCCTTTGGCCACTTTAACCGATGTAGTGCCTGATGTATTTACATATACTGTGCCTTGCTTTGAGTCGGCGCTCTTGACGGCTACAGTGACAAAGCTATTGTTATACTCCTCTTCGGTCACCACCTTTATCTGCTCTGGAGAGCCGGCGGGAACTGTGAGATAAGCACGATTCTTTTCAAGATATTTAGCGGTAGTAGTTACGAATCCGAGCGAACCGTCAGACATAAGCCCCAACACACGCATGGTAGAAGAGTTGTAAGCCGTCTGATTATTGTGAGACTTTGAGGAATTATTAAAGTATACTCCCTTAAGAAGATTACCGGATATCGCTGAAGCTGAACCACCGAGATTTAATTTATTGGAGGCCGGAGTCGAGCCTGCACATTTGATGAGCACCGGGGTAGCCGCGGGGATCACGCCCGACACTTTCTTGAGTACAGCCATGCCATTCTCAACCTTACTTATGGTGTAGGCCTCAAGTCCGCTACTTGCGAAACTGAAGGGGAAAGAAGCGTAGAACGTGGCGTAGTTAGTATTACCGGCTTTAACCTGAGGAAGTACTCCAAAATAACTATCTGATGACGAACTTGACACGGGCGTTATCTGCCATTTTCTCCAGTCGCCCGAGCCATTATCGCCGATACATCCCTTATCAAGATCTGTGTTTTTTTCCGAATCACAGAGATACTTGGTCAGCGAGTTGCTGGTAGCATAGCAAAGATACTGCTTACTTCCAGCCGGATACTCCATTACACTCACATATAAGCCAACTATACCGTGCACACTCGTACCCTGAGCTATCAGGTCATAGGATGTACCACCTTTGCTGTCGAAATAGATAATTGAAGCTGGATCGCTATACTTACGATCGGGGGTTTTCCATAGTTCAATAGCAGCCATATCGGCAGTCATAGCTGTTGTTTCGACGCTTCCCTTATTGTCTTCGACGTAGATATATCGGCCGGAGGCATAGTTGTTGACTCTATAGTAGCCATTCCCCTCCAACGCAGCGTGGGTTTGTGTTGCTGACACGAGCAACGTGCATAGTGTAAGTAAAAGTTTCTTCATTAAAGAGAATTAAAGATTTGAGAGATAATGATTTATCAGCCAATAGCCGACCTGTAATAATGATAGTTAAGAACTGTGGATTAAAACCGAAAATCCACACCCGTAGAATTAAACGATCTACAGGTGTGGTTTCGTATAATTAATTATCTGAGAGTGCTTTTATTCACCGGCGATGCAGATAGCAACGCGATTGAGCACGGGATCAGAGTAGGGCTGGAATTCATCCTCGCCCATGCTCTTTGTCTCGATACGCTTAGGATCGATACCGTTGTTGATAAGAGCCTCAGCTACAGCCTTTGCACGCTGTTCTGACAGACGGAGGTTGATACGGAGTGTGCCTGTACCCTTATCGGCATAGCCGGTAACGACTACGCGGCTTTCGGGATACTTGGTCATGTAGTCAACCACCTGCTGTACCTTACCCATCTGAGCCTTGTCAACAGTGGTGTTTGAGATGGTGAAGAAGATGTCGCGACGGAAAGGTTCAACGACTTCGGGCTCGGCAGCTACGGGAGTGGGAACTTCCACTACCTTCTCTACAACGCGCTCTACAATCTTCTCTACAACCTGAGGTTCACAGGGAGCTACGTCAACCATGCGGCTGCGCTTAGCCTTGGTGGCGCCGAAAGCATACTTAACACCAATCAGACCGTTGAAATACCAGTCGGCATTCTTAGCACGCTTGGAGTTGTAGGTATCGGGAAGCACATTGGCCTGGAGTTCGAGACCGAGGCGTACACGTGAGCTGACGGCATAGTCAAGGTTAAGACCCATGTGACCTACGAAGCGCACCTTGGTGCCATCCCAAATGTCGAACAGTGCGTTTTCACCTCCTACGAAAGGCTTGAGAGCGTCGTTAACACAATTAGCCTCCTTATTATCCCAAGCGATATTGGCACCTACACCGGCGAATGCGCCGAAATACCAGCGGCGGTTGGGCTTATAGCCACCAACGAGTGAGGTGAGGTCGCAGGTAAGGTCAAGAGTGGGGCTTACATAGTTCCACTTCCAGTTGTGACGTCCTTCAAAATCAATCGAAGCCTTGCTCTGCCATCCATTAACGGCAAGACGCAGACCCCATACGGGATTGAACTGGCGTCCTACAGTAATCTGGGCATTAGGAGCGAGAAGCTTACCGAAGGATGTCTCTCCGAGAGTCTCCTGAACTCCTCCCTGAAGCTGTCCGTACCAATAGGGGCGGAAGACAGTCTCAGTCACCTCTTCCTGAGCCTGTGCGCTCGCGAAAAGCGCACAGACCGCGAAAGAAGCGGACAGTATATATTTCTTTAATTTCATTGTCCTTATTTCTTTATTGATTATCACAATTACTCAACGATGGGTTGATTTAGTCAACTACAGAGAACCAAACCTTCATTGTTGAGGTGAGGCCATGATAGTCAAGACCCTGGTAAACTACCTCGTAAGTATAGCCCTTAGCGCTGGCAGGTACGGGGAGAACCACGTGGATCTGCTTACCGTCAAATACGGTGTCAACGTTACCTTCCTTGTTAGCGTTAGCGGTATCAAGGAGCTTCTTGGCAGCTGCATCGCCGTTCTGAGCGCTTACTGATTCGTCGCCGGTCTTCCAAACGTTAGACACACCTACAAACTTCTTGAAGCAGGGTGAGATAATGTCAGCGTTGTGAGTGGTGGCATAGAGCCAGATAGCGTCACCACCATTGTGGTGGAAGATTGAGGGATATTCCTTAACCTCAGATACGATGTGGTAACCATCGGTCTTATACAGCATGATGGGCTGCATGTAGTGGTTGGGATTTGCCAGGAAGCGGTTGATCCAGCTTGCGAACTGATTGTAAGCCTTCACGAAGTCATTGAGATGGTCGAAAGTAGAGCCAAACTTATCCTTGAATGAGTTGTTAAGCTTGTCAACCATATCTTTAAGTGAACCATTGATCTGGCCGCTGATCTTCTCGAGCAGGTCATTAACCTGATTCTGGATATCGCTCTGGATAGCGTTAATCTCATTGTTGAGTTTGTTTGCGATTTCCTGGTTCCAACCGTCAATGCTATTGTTTACAGCATCAGCAATATCCTGAGCGAAGGATGCAGAGTTAACCTTAACATTTTCGAGATGACCGATAACCTTGCCGTTTTCGTCCTTGACATCAGCGGTTACAGTGATTTGGCCAAGATCGTTAAGCTTAACGTTTTCAAGATGGATTGTGATATTAGCGTCCTTGAGTTCGATGGGGTCAATCTTGATATTGATGGTGAAGTCATTGGGATTGATGAGCTGATCAAACTCAGTCAGGGGGTTGAACAGGGGAAGCTTGTTGAAGGTCTGATCATAGAGAGCACCGAAGCCGAGGGGCTTGAAGCAGGTAGCGGCAATGTCAGAGTGGGTATAAACAGCGGTGGCATTGGGCAGACCGTTGGCATCGTTGTATGTCCATTCGCTCTTAAGAGAGAGAGCAGGGAGAATACCGTCGAACTGCTTAAAGAGAAGATTTGCCATATAAAGCAGGTCAGACATGTCTGTAAAGTTCTTGTTCTTAATGTCCTTAAGTACATTACCTACAGCTGACTTAAGACCGGGCTCGATTTCAATCTTAGCCTTATATACATCCTCGGGAGCGAGAGTGGCCTGAGCCATGTAGAAACCGTTGGTTTCCTGTGAGCGGCCGAAAGTATAACCAAAGCGAAGTTCCTTATCGCACTTCTGTACGTTTTCAATCTTGACAACTGACTCCTTGTCAAGAGTGTTAACGAGGCTGAAGGTCTTACCTTCGAGGTCTACGTTACCGGGGTTGAGGCGGAAGTAGATGGCACCTGCGTTACCGGTGTAGTTACCCTCTGCATCCTGACCCTGAACATAAGTGCCACCGTACTGCTCTACAGAAGGCTTAAGCATCTGCATATCCTTAGAGGTAAGGACGGGAGCTTCAAGGTCGCGGTATTCAAGTGCAGTAGAAGCTGTGGGGAAGTCAACATCACCGCGGGTAGTCTTACCGTAGTAAGCCATGAGGAAGCGTGAGTTGATGCCGAAGGGTGAAGAAAGTGTACCGAATACGGGGTTGTAGGTAGCCTCAACGTTCATAGAAGTAATCATAGCGTCAAGACGGGCTTCAAGACCATTAATGAGTTGGTCAACGCGCTCGTTGAGAGCCTTGAGAGCTGCGGTGTGCTCAATAATAGTAGCCTCAGCATTACCGATACGTGTAGTAAGCGAGTCTATATTGATATTGATAGCGTCAATCTTATCATTGATAGTGTCAACCTTACCGTAGAGAGCAAGAATGTCCTTATCGACATTGTTCATACGGGTAGTAAGAGACTGGATATCATCAATATTCTTCTGAACCTTAGTGTCAAGAATTGTCAGAGAATCAGAGAACACCTTGTCGCGAGCCTCAAATTCCGAGCGGAGGTTCTGAAGAGTATTAGAGAGATTAGCCAGCATCAGCTCATTGTTAAGAGCCTTTGAAAGAGCTGTAGCAGCGTTGCTCTTAACTGTGCTGTAGTCACTCAGCATGGTTGTGAGTGCGCTCACAGTGGTGTTAAGAGAATTGATGCTCTGCTGTGCGGAGGTCATGAAAGTGTTAACCTTGCCCTCGAAAGTAAGATAAGCATTCTTAAGAGAGTCGCAGTCAACGGTGCAACGAGCAGACAGGTCATCAATCTGAGCCTGAAGGTCTTCCATGATAGAGTCTGCCTTTTCCTTATAGTCATTAAGGTTCTTGGCAGCTTCCTCGCCATTGCTTTCGATGGTAGTGCTGAGAGTAGCGATTACTTCACGAAGATCTTCATTTATAGAGTCAAGTTCTTCCTTGGTAGCGGCCTGAGCGATTACCTGCTTAAGAGTGGTCACTTCACTCTGAAGAGTGGTATAGTTAGCCTGTGCGGTAGCAAGTTCGCCGGCGAGTTTTGTAACCTTTTTCTGAAGCTCATCAACAGTAGACTTGTCTGCCTTGCCTTGGTCCAATAGTCCAAGTGCAGTATCAAGAGCCTCAATAGCAGCTTCAAGTTCAGCCTGCTTTGCCTCACAAAGGTCCTTGCAACCCTTCTGTGCGTCTTCAAGATTCTTAAGCTGAGTCTCAAGAAGAGAAATCTGACCCTTGAGATCCAGAATTCCCTTGTTTACCTCCAACTGATAGTCGTTATCAGTGTCCTTACAGGAAGTAAAAGTGGTACCCATTCCAACCGTCACGGCGGTCGCAATGAATAATCCTCTAATGAACTTTCTCATTTTTAGTTAGTTAGGTTAGTATATATACAAATAATTAACAATGTAGTATAGTCCACATTTTTACAGCAATCTATTTATTTTCAATAATGATGATGAATAGACATTATATGAAAAGGCATAATATTGGGGCAAAGGTATGAAACGTTTCTTAATTCACCAAATTTCAGTGTTATTAACATCATGAAATCATGCCGATGTGAATCCGAATAACGACAACAATCTCATAACAAGCGTACCCCTCGGAAAGTTTAACACTACCTTCAACTTTTTTTATGTCTACTTACCCGAAAAATAACTATATTTGCACTTTCTTAATAATAGTACACACTCATCATTTTCACATTTTTAACGTATACAATGATCCGCCACCCTTTCATCACGATTATACTAATCGTCGGATCGGCTCTCTCCGCATTCGCTCAGCCCGCCCTCTCAGAGGACGAGCCATTATTTAGCACCAACGAACAACCTCTGCTCACCCTGAAGCACGACCGCAATATATTCAACCACCTCTCAGCGGGCCTTACCGTAGGCTCTACGGGCGTGGGGCTGGATGTATCGACTCACGTCACTGACTGGGTACGCCTGCGCGCCGGCATTGACTGGATGCCAAAATTCGCCGTTCCTTTTAACTTCAGTGTCACATCCTACAATGACGGAGCCATAAATGGCGGCAACTTCGACCGTCTGCAAGAGATAATGTATGACTTCACTAAAATCAAGGTGGACGAAAAGGTAGAAATGGACGGAACGCCCAACTTCTGGAACCTTAAGTTTCTTGTTGACGTATATCCCTGGCAGAATGATCGCCGATGGCGCGTAACGGCAGGCTTCTACTACGGGTCAGACAAAGTAGGACATGCCGTAAACACCATCAACGAGGCCCCCTCACTCGTAGCCATCAACATGTTTAACCAGATGCGCGAGTACTTCATGACCACCGACTTCATCGAGACCCCCATATGGGGCGATATGTACCTGCCCCCGGAACAGATAGATGTAGTAGTCGGATATTTTGCCAACAAAGGCGAGATGGGCATACACGTGGGCGACTACAAGGAGCGTGATGCCAACGGCAACACGGTGCCCTACATGATGAAGCCCGGAGAAGACGGCAAGGTACAGGCCTGGGCAATGGTCAATCGTTTCCGCCCCTACCTTGGCTTTGGCTTCGGCTCACAGGTGGCCAAGCGCCTGAATCTTGATGTAGACCTCGGCGTGATGTTTTGGGGAGGACGACCTACGATAATCACTCACGAGGGAGTAGACCTCACTCATGATGTGGAGAATATAGCAGGACGGCCGGGAGAGTATATAGATATAATACATAAGTTCACGGCCTATCCGGTAGTTACCTTACGCCTGTCATTTGACTGCTTCTAAGAGGCGGAAGAAACAGTCCCAAGGGACACTGCCACCAAAGACACACTTATCACAATTACGGCGGATGCGCATTACGCACATCCGCCGTAATTGGTTTTTCCCGTAAGGGGTCTGTTTCTATTTTTCAGTAACGAGAGATATTCTTTCCAGGAAAAGAAACTGTTTTTTTTGGGGGGAAGCTTCTTTAAGGGAGAGAAGATTGGCTGTTATTTGCGGTAAAGGCGCATGATGACCTGATTGCGGTTGTTGACGCGGCCATATTCCACTTCGTCCATTATCTGATGGATGAGGAAATAGCCGAGAGCCTGATGGTCGCTGGGAAGACGCTCTTTGTCATCTTCATCCGAGAGACTGTCATGCGCCTGCTTTACTTCAGCGGTAGGGTCAAAGGGCACACCATCATCTATCAGGCGCAGGCTGACACTGTTGGCTGATGTCAGCACCGATAAAGTAATGGTGCCCTCAGGACGCACTCCTGCATAGTTTTCGGGATATGCGTTGGTAATGATATTTGACACACCTTCTTCAAGCACAATATTAATCTTGTGACTCAACGATGAATCCCAACCTGCTCTGACGCTCAAGTCATTGATAAAGATAGATAACGAGGGAATCTCATTCAGGTCACTCTTGATGGATATCGATTCACGGATATAGGCGGCCGACGACACTTGTCGGAAAGCCATGGCCATAACCACCAGGTCATTTTCGAGCTGACCATGGTCAATATGATTAAGCATTGCACCGAGAATGTCATTGACCACCTTCTGAAGCGACACATTATGCCCTCTCTCAAGAATAGTTTCTATGACATTAAACAGATCATCTCGGGTCATCAACCGACCCATGTGGTCACTCAGCCCTGCGGCATGTTCATTGAAGCTCACTACCACATCTCCGGGATATAGCTTCATCTCCTCGTTATAGTAATCTACATTGGGATTTTCACCGGCCTCGGGCTGCATTTTACCGTCAAGGCGTCGGGGACGATTCTCCTCTCCAAATACCACGGGCCATCTGTGGCCGGCATTGCAATAAGTAAACTTACCGGTAGCAAGCTCAAGCGCTCCCACAAAGACCTTTTCGGTAAGGCTCATCGCCCTGTTATGACACACCAGCGTATTGATAGCCGATATGATACCGGCGGGCGAATCGGTCTGAATAACCGAACTGCGGAATAAGCTCACCGTCATGACCATCATAAGGTATGACGCAAGTTCCGAGCCATTTACGTCGGCAAGTATGAAGAACAGATGATCCTTGGTGGTATGGAAGTCATAGAGAGTGCCCGACGGGGTTACTCCCGTAAGCATTCGCCCATATATATCCACCTCCGGTCGGGTAGGATACACAGGGAACACCCGTGGCAACATACCTTCCTGAATAGTCTTGGCGATATCAACCATCGACTGTTCGCGCTGCTGATTCTGAGTTATTTCGGTAAGCTCATCAACATACTTCTGCAGCGATGACTGCATATCATTAAACGCCTTGCACACCTTGCCGAGGTCATCACCTGAACTTCTTTCGGGTATGACAAATGAAAAATCGCCCGAAGCAATGTGATGGGATGCTTCTATTATATCTTCAAGAGGACGGGTGGTAAGGCGCACGATGATATTTATGATGATAGCCAGTGCCACGAGTCCCACAAGGATAATTACAAGCATCATCCATTCGGCCATACCGAGACGTTTGGTGACAGCACTATAAGGCGTGACACACGCCACCGACCATCCCACCGAACGCATGGGAACATAGCACACCAGATTATCTTCACCATTGAAACTGATAAGCTTCGAGCCGGTAGCACCGTTAATCATACTACGGCCCACATTGGCCAGACCCGAGCTCTCCATCTTATCAGCACGCTCGAAAATACTTTGTGTGCTGACCAATTCAGACTCGGGATGTGACAGATAGGTGCCGTCATCGCTCACCACGAAAAAGAAACTCTCGGGATAAGGCCGAAGAGCTTCAAGATCATTAATAAACTCCACAAATGACATGTCAAACACCATAACCGCACACACACTATCGGCTGCATCTTTGACGGGACGCGTGAAGGAGGTGACGAAGCCCTCATCACCACCGACATCAATATAGGGGTCCATCCAATGTGCCGTTCTCGACTCCAACGCTTCGGAGTACCACGGACGCCCGGTATAATCGTATGTCTGATCAAATACTCGCTCATAAGTATACCGCCCGGTAGAATCCATATCAATAAACTGAAAGAAGGCACGACCGCCATTTCTTGACGGCACGAGCGCCAGGCCAGCGCCCACCGTATTGGTGTCGGCAAGTATCTGCTCACCAAGCACCACCTTCAGTGAATCGGGATTATTACGCACAGACATGATACGCGTTGAGAAAAACTCAGCGTTGCGGGCAGCCTCAGCCATCTGGAAGTCAAGACTACGTATGACATCCTTGAGCATCAGTATAGTGGTCTGCGATGCCTGATCGTAGTCGCGCTTTGAATTATAATAATAGCTCACTGCCGCAATTGCGCCAAACACCACAACACTTACCAGAGTGATGTAGATATAAAGTCGTGTAGCAAAAGATCCTAATATATTCTTCATTAAGTACGTGTTAATAAATTGTCAGGGATATGTCTATGGTAATTTATGACGGATTTTGCGCGGCATCGACTTTATGCGCGGCATCACGTCGGCGCCGTCGCCACCAGCCTCCGATAAACCGGCCGCTGCGGTCAAGGAGCCACAGAACAAACAATACGATACCTGTTACCACCGTAAAACCGATAAACAGATTGTATACCTCGGGGTCAAGCGTACGTAGATAGTCCTCGTTCTGAACAGAAATCTCCATCAAATCCTGGGCATCAAGCGATGACAAGGTACGTTTCCATACTATCACTCCGTTGACCAGATATACCAATGACATATTACCTCGGGCAAGTTCCTTGATAAGTGTAGGTTCGGCCGAGAACAGCGGATAGGAAGCCATGGAGAGGTCGGCCCACGAATCGAGTCCCTCGGATGATGTGCCAATCAGAGCTGCCATGGAACCGCCATGGGAACCGATATAATCATTAAGTTCGTTGAGGGCAAAGGTATAGGTAACGTCGGCACGCGAGAGGTCAGGAATAAGCAGCAGCATCTCCTCTCCCCTACCCTGAATCACCTCCGAGGTGATATCATCGTCACCGTCAAGTATCACAAACTCGGTAGCCGACCGCGCGTCGGCACTGCGTCCGGAGGTCTGTCGGCGATCTATAAAGGTCCAGTCATCGGGGGGAAGGCTGTCGGTGGTAAACACACCCCTCACACCCGAGGGACTTTCATAGATAAACTCAAATTCCTCGGAAGCCTCATCACAGTCAGAATGAGCAACGAGAGACGCGCCTACCGGAAATGAGCGGAAGTCAATCATGGGCTGCACTCCGAAGCCCACCATACCCACAAAGAGCACGTAGAAGCTGAGTATCCCACCCACAATCCACTGAACGGGAATACTGAAAAGCCCGCTTACGCGGCGGTTGAACACAAGCAGCCACGCAAGCAGCACCGTGAGCGCCACGTTTTTCCAGAATGTAGCTGCATTCGAGAGAATAAGGAAGTCACCGAAGCATCCGCAATCGGCCACAGGTGCATACATATATATATACAACGTGAGCGGCAGCATGCCACACATCGTGAGTAGCAACAGTGCGGGGGCCGAGCGGCGGTAAAGCCCGAGCATGAGAAGCGAGCCGAGCACAAATTCAGCACCGGATATGAGCATCGAGGCCGTAAGGACTATACTTCGTGGACAGACCACATTCCATACCCTGAGATACTCCTCTATCTTATATATGAACCCCCAGAGATCGTCAGCCTTTGACAGTCCGGACACCACGAACAGCGCACCCACAATGATACGGGCCAGCCATACGGCGGTAACCATGAGCCCACGGGAATGCCACACCTGCTTCAGCGTCATCGTCAGGAGAGTTTTATGATGGCGAAGACAGCGTAATTGATGATGTCCATATAGTTGGCATCAATACCTTCGGACACTACCGTCACGCCCTGATGGTCTTCAATCTGCTTGGTTCTGGCGAGTTTGGTAAGAATCAAATCCGTATAGGAATACACTCTCATACTGCGCCATGCCTCACCGTAATCATGATTTTTTGCAAGCATGAGATTAAATGTTCTGTCAGCCCACTCATCGTAGAGCGCAAGAGCCTGCGCGGCATCCATATCCGGAGCATCCACGTAGCCCAGCTGCAACTGTATGAGACCTACGATACCGTAGTTGACTATGGCTATGAATTCAGGGAGTATTCCCTCGTCAACCATTGATTCGCGCTCTGTCTCCAATGTGCGTATGCGCTTGGCCTTGATATATATCTGGTCGGTGATTGAGCACGGACGCATTATGCGCCACGATGCACCGTAATCCTGCAACTTCTTCTCAAATATACCGCGACACTGTGCCAGCGCTTCGCGAAACTCCAATGCTGTGTTCGCCATAAGAGTATGACCGGTAAGTAAGGTTATTAAAACAACAGCTGCCCCGTAGGCAACGATGGTCGCCACGGGGCAGTGTAAGGGATTAGTCTATAAGACGCTAATTTTTTTACTTCTTCTTGCGTGCACCGTAGCGGCTCATGAACTTATCAACGCGACCTGCGGTGTCAACGAGCTTCTGCTTACCGGTGAAGAAGGGGTGAGAAGAACTGGTGATTTCAAGCTTTACCAGAGGGTAAGTAACGCCGTCGATTTCGATGGTTTCCTTAGCGGCTACGGTAGAGCGGGTGATGAACACCTCTTCGTTTGACATATCTTTGAATACTACTTCGCGGTAGTTCGAAGGATGGATGTCTTTTTTCATTACTATTGAGAGTTAGTAGTTACGGGTAATTTGATTTGACCGCTGGTAGGGCGGATTAATCGTAATGGCGCGGCAAAGGTAGCGATTTTTTATTTATCACACAACCTTTTGCCGCGCTATTATAAGGAAAATGTTTACAAATTAAGCGGGCGAAGCATTTTTATTCGCCGAAATCATTCTATCCCCGAGGCTTAGTCCTCAAACTCGATGAGCACGGCATCAGTGCCTACCACCTGATCGGGCTTGACGAATACGCGCTTAACCACACTGTCGCGCTCGGCGGCAACGTCGTTCTCCATCTTCATTGCCTCGTATACGAGCAGTACCTCGCCCTTCTTGACGGCATCTCCGGCCTTAACATTGACAGTGATGATGCGTCCGCCCATGGGAGCGTTGAGAGTGGGACCGGTGACAGGAGCCACATCCTTCACCTCAGCTTCGGCGGGAGCGGCAGCCTTGGCGGCAGCAGCTTTTTCGGCCTGAGCAGCCTCAAACTCTTCAGTGCGGCGACGACGGAGGAAGCCGTTGGCCACAGAGGGAAGGAGTTCGAGCAGGAGGTATTCCTCATCATTAGAAGCGAGCTTCACCCCACCGAGGTCTTCGAGCACGGGGTTTTCGGGCTTCTTGTATGAGGTGACGTCGTAGGCATGTTCTGCGGCATCTCCGGTAATCTTCTCGCGGAAGGCAGGATCAACGGGCACGGGGGTATGGCCATATTCACCCTTGACGAGAGAGATGAACTGGTTGGAAGCGTTGCTATAGTCGGGATTACCCTTCTTGCGGTCGAGAGCAAGACTCACAGCCTGGCTTCCAACAATCTGGCTGGTAGGGGTAACGAGGGGCACCAGACCGGCATCGCGGCGCACCTTGGGGATGAGCGCCATGGCATCGTTGAGCAGGTCTTCTGCCTTAAGTGCCTTGAGCTGGGCAACCATGTTGGAGTACATACCGCCGGGTACCTCGGCATTTTTCACCAGTTCGTTGGGCTTGGGGAATCCGAAGTGTGCCTCGATAGCGTGGCATTCGGCCAGAAGTCCGTCTTCATCACCGGCCTTGGCACATTCGATAGCGCGGTCGAAGCGGGCAGAAACCTCAGCGGGAAGGGTATCGTTAAGAGGATCGAAAGCGACAGGCATGGGAGCGAGGTCAAAGTCCTTAAGCTCCTGACGGGCCGAGAGGAGTTCGTTGCGGATGGCACCTACAGCCTCCATGTTGCACTCTATCTCTACGCCCATACGCTGACAGAAGATATAAATCAGCTCAATGGCGGGAGCGGCCGAACCGCCACCAAACCACCAGATATTGGTATCAAGTATATCAACACCATTGAGTATTGCCATAACAGCCGATGCAAGACCGTAGCCGGGGGTACAGTGGGTATGGAAGTCAACGGGTACGCTTACTGAAGATTTGAGCTTCGAGATGATTGAGGCAGCACGCATGGGATTGACCAGTCCGGCCATATCCTTAAGGGTGATAATCTTTGCGCCGAGTGCTTCCATCTCTTTGGCCTTCTCAACGAAATATTCGTCGGTGAAGATTTTCTCAGGAGCGGGGGCAGCCGAGCTCTTGCCGAACAAGCGGGCGAAGAAGCCCTTCTTCTCGGGTGCGGGAGCTTCCTCCTTGGGGTCGACGGTGTAGCATACAGCACCGTCGGCAATGCCACCGAGTTTATTAATAAGGCGTATAGACTCGCGCACATTGTCAATATCATTGAGCGCGTCGAAGATACGCATTACATTCAGACCATTCTTTATAGCTTCCTTATAGAATCCCTCGAGCACACTGTCGGGGTAAGGCACATAGCCAAAGAGGTTGCGGCCACGTGACAGAGCTGAAAGAAGCGAACGACCCTTCATGGCCTCACTGACCTTACGCAGGCGGTTCCAGGGTGATTCATCGAGGTAGCGCATAACGGAGTCAGGCACCGCTCCACCCCAACACTCCATGATATAAAAACCTGCGTTTTCATACAGAGGGAGCAGACGGTCGATAGTTTGCTGGGGCATACGGGTAGCAAACAGCGACTGCTGACCGTCACGAAGAGTAAGATCTCTGATCTTAAGCTTTTTAGTCTGGTTCATGTTAAAATCCATTTGTCGTTTCAGACCGCAAAAATACACTATTCGCTATAATTAATGAAATTTTTCCGTAACTATTTTATCCGACATAGGGCTACATTATCCGCGAGTGGATTGAACATCAGACTCGTTGATGTGACGGTTAACATTTATTTCACAATCATTTCGCGCGACTGTGAAAGCTATTTATTATCTTTGTAAAACAAGACAAATATTGCATGGCCAAATCTGACGAACTCAAAAACTCATATACCTTATTCACCACATCACTGAGCCACCACAGGATGACTCAGGCATTTGCAGCGCTTCAATCGTATCTCAACCTGTCAAAGGCTCCCTGGCAACTCCAGAGACGCCTTGAGGAGTTACAGAATCAGTACAACCTGATGAGCGACTATGCTATGCTTGGTTCGGCCGACCCCGAACGCGACAAGATATACAGCAGGATAGGCTACGAAGCTCAAGCCATAGCCGACGAGGCCGCACGAAATCTGAAGTCGGCCGATGACCCTTCACTCTACTTCTCGACCCTGCGCTACGAAAACCTTCAGGCTCCCGACTCCCTGACAAAACTCGTGAGCGAATACTCCTCACTGGCCTCAAAAGCTTCGATGGCCTCATTTACCGGCAATGACTCTGCCTCTGCTAAATATCAGCCTGAGATGGAGCGCCTTGAGACGGCCATATTCAACCGTATCTGGACGGCATATCCTCTCACACAGATCGACGCCGACACTATAGCCTCGGTGCTTTCCTCCCCCGCCCTGCCCGTTTACTTCCGCCGCCTTACGCTGTCGGCCGTGATGCTCGGGGGACTTGAGGTGTGCGACGAGCGCCGGCTGATGCTTCTCGCATCGCCATATCTGAGCGGCGACACTGACCTAGAGATGCCGGCCCTGTGTGCACTGCTGCTACTCATGTGGCGCCACCGCGACCGTATGGCAGGCATGCGCCATTTCATCCCGGTGGGAGAGGCGCTGACAGAACATAAAGGGTGGGCCAGAGATGTGAAGATGGTGTTCATGCAGTTTATCCGCACCCGCGATACGGAAAAGATAACCCGCACCATACGCGAGGATATCGGCCCGTCACTGATGAAACTGCGCCCCGAACTCGACCGTATGGCAGGCGAGGACAAGGCTACACTTGATGACCTGCTCAATCCCGAACAAAATCCAGAGTGGATGGACATGCTTGACAAGAGCGATATTGGCGACAAGCTGCGCAAGATGTCGGAGCTGCAACAGGAGGGAGCGGATGTCATGATGAGTTCATTCGGCAACCTGAAGACATTTCCCTTCTTCAACACCATCAGCAATTGGTTTCTCCCCTTCCATACCGACCATACTTCCGTAGCGGCTGCCGGCAAGGGGGTGCAGAGCCTGATTAATGCCATTGGTGCATCGCCCGCGCTGTGCGACAGCGACAAGTACTCCTTTATATTCTCGCTGGGGATGATTCCGGCCGCACAACGCTCCATGATGGAGAGTCAGCTCGGAGCACATGCCGATATGATGCTGCAACAGAATATGTCGGTACTGTTTCCCGAAGCGGCCTCACGCGAGCAGGCAGCCAACAGGTATGTGCAGGACCTGTACAGATTCTTCCGCCTGTTCCGCCGAAAGGGGGAGTTCAGCGATCCGTTTGCCGCTCCGGTCAATCTGGTGGGAGTGAAGTATGCCGACGAAGCCCTGTCTGACAGAGAGACCCTGCTGGTGCTTGCTGAGTTTTACTTCAAACGCGAATACTACAGTGAGGCCGCTGAGATATTCGGTCGCCTCACCGACAACAGCGCTCCAGACACATCTATATATCAAAAACTGGCATATTCCCTGCAACAACTTGGCAAGTTGGAGGAAGCCCTTGTGTGGTATGAAAGGGCCGACCTTCTCGGTTCGGACGTATGGACCACTCAGCGCATAGCACAGATACTCAAACTTCTCGGGCGATATGAAGAGGCCACAGAGTATTATCAGCGACTTGACAGTATGAAGCCGGATAATATAAGCGTCACTTTCAATCTGGCAGGATGTATGCTCCACACCAAGCGCTATGCCGAGGCTCTGCGACTGTACTCCAAGGTGGAGTTCCTCGAGGGTGACTCACCGCGCAAGTGTATGCGCCCCATAGCATGGTGCTCACTGCTTACGCGCGACTTTGACCGTAGCCGCAGATACTACGACCGCATAGCCCGCGAGGATTCGCTGACTGTCACTGATATGCTCAACATGGGCCATCTCGGACTCGTCACGGGTCATCCTGAGGAGGCGCTCCGGTGCTACCGCAATTTCCTGCGCCATACCGAATATGATGTGCGCCGATTTGAAGCAGAGTTGACCTCGGACCGTCCTACCCTCGTAGAACTGGGAGCCGACCCGCTTCTGATTGACATAGTGGCCGACAAAGCTATAGCCGGAACTACAAAGGAATGAACCATCTATTAAGTACACTTCGATGAGAAAAACTTTTATTGCCGTATTAACACTAATTACAGCAGCAACAATGCAAGCACAGACACAGACCATTCCTGCCAATCCCTTCGCGCAGGAGTTTCACACCGTTCATAATACACCTCCGTTTGATGAAATAAAGGTGACCGACTATGAACCTGCCATTGACTCTGGCATAGCCAAGGCTCTGGCGGATATCAACGCCATCACCTCCAATCCGCAGGCTCCTACGTTTGAGAATACTATCGAGGCGCTTGAACGCTCCGGCAAGGACCTTGACCGTGTGCTCAACGTATTCTACCCTCTTCTGTCGGCGCTGAGCGACGATGAGATGATGGAGATATCGCTCCGCGTGAGCCCGAAACTCAGCGACTACTCTACCACCGTATCGCTCAACGAGGACTTATGGAAGCGCGTACGCACCGTATATGACAACCGCGACAAACTGAATCTCACTCCCGAGCAGGCTACACTGCTGAAGAATACCTACGACTCATTTGCCCGCAACGGTGCGCTGCTCGAAGGTGCCGACCGCGACACTTACCGCAAGCTGTCAGCCACTCTGAGCGAACTCACCACACGATTCGGACAGAATGTACTCAAGGAGGTCAACACGTATGAAATATGGCTTACAGCCGACGACCTCTCTGGACTGCCGGAGGGCATAGTTGAGGCTGCCGCACTTGCCGCCAAGGAGAAAGGTAAGGAGGGTCAGTATCTCTTCACTCTCGCGCAGCCCACTTATATGGCATTCATGAAGTACTCCGACCGCGGCGACCTGCGCGAGAAAATGTATCGCCTCTATATGGGCCGCAATCTTAAGGGTGAATACTCCAATGTAGAAGTGATGAAGCAGATAGCCGACACTCGCCGACAGATAGCCAATCTCTTAGGCTATCCTACCTATGCTCACTACGCGCTTGAAAACACCATGGCCGAAAAGCCCGAAAATGTCTACAAACTGCTCAATGACCTGCGCGATGCCTACATACCGGCCCAGCAGAAGGAGTTTGAGGCTATCAACGAATACGCCTCATCGCTCGAGGGCAAGCCTGTGAAGATACAGCCTTGGGACTACAGCTATTACTCCAACAAACTTCGCGAAGCCCGCTACAGCTACAACGAGGAGGAGATGCGCCCCTATTTCGAGCTGTCCAACGTAGTTGACGGAGTGTTCGGCCTGGCCACCAAACTGTATGGACTTCAATTCACTGAAAACAAGGATATCCCCGTATATCACCCCGATGTGAAAGCCTATGAGGTTACTACCCCCGACGGCAACTATCTCGGAGTGCTCTATACCGACTTCTTCCCCCGTGAGACGAAGCGTCCCGGCGCATGGATGACAGAATTCAAACCGCAGTGGCACAATCCTGACGGCACAGACAGCCGCCCTCACGTATCTATCGTGATGAACTTCACCAAACCTACTGCTACGAAGCCCTCACTTCTCACCCCCTATGAAGTGGAGACATTCCTGCATGAATTCGGTCACTCACTCCACGGCCTGCTGTCACAGACGGGCTACTCATCGCTGTCAGGCACGAACGTCTACCGCGACTTTGTGGAACTTCCCTCGCAGTTTAATGAGAACTACCTGACTCAGAAGGAATTCCTCGACGGATTTGCCAAGCACTACGAGACCGGCGAACCCATCCCTGCCGAACTTGTGGAGAAACTCATCGCCTCATCGCAGTTCGGCGCTGCCTACCAATGTCTGCGTCAGCTCAACTTCGGCCTGACCGACATGGCGTGGCACACCATCACCGTTCCCGCCGACTCCATTGATGCCGCTGCCTTCGAGGCCGAGGCAGGAAAATCTGTGGCCATGTTCCCCCCTGTTGAAGGCACCATGATGTCGCCTCAGTTCAGCCACATTTTCGCCGGAGGATATGCAGCCGGCTACTACAGCTATAAATGGGCCGAAGTGCTCGATGCCGATGCTTTTGCCATGTTCCTCCAGAACGGTATCTTCGACAAGACTACTGCCGACGCCTTCCGCACCAACGTGCTTGAGCGCGGTGGCACGGAGCACCCCGCCCTCCTCTACCGCCGCTTCCGCGGTCAGGACCCCACCATTGACGCCCTCCTTATCCGCGACGGCATCAAGCAGCCCGAGTCCGCCCCCCGCGGCACCCTCCCCTCCCGCTCCGACAACTAACCTACGGTAGAGAACTATACATTTAGTCGTCTACAACCCGGCTAAGAACTATTACACTAAACTTTTCAAAGAGACTATCTAACAATCAAAAAGTTAGATAGTCTCTTTATTATTCTTTGACGATAATTGCCGAATCATATTAAGTGAGGTTGGAACCATTTCATACACCCCTGCGTTATATTGCAAAGATAATAATATGCAATTTTAAAATACACTATACTATGACAAGGCAAGAACTTACGGATATCATAGCCACTAATGTGGCAAAGGTTATAAACGACCCTGAAAGCTGGGGCGTAGATCCACAGTTGAGCATAATCCCCACTACATTATTGGTTAGTATTGAGAGACATCAGGATGCCGACCGGGTAATTGAGTACAGCGATTACGCTATTGAGGAGGATGCTGTTGAAGATGGTGATTACTCTGAAGACGCTGCCGATTTTCAGTCTGCGTCTGATCCTGACCTCTACCCTATCGGCACATTGATTAACTACGCCGACAAGACACCCGACCTGAAGAAAATCGCCAAACTGGTAGAGCAATACATCCCCCAGCAGTCAGAGAATCTCTACGCAGAGTAAACCACAGTACGGCACACAACAGGTAGCTCTTGAGAACATTTCATACTACTATTGTTGTATAATATAGTTTTTCGGAATTACTTATAACAATCTTGATGTTAAGCACCAAAGTGTGCATAAATTGTTGTATCTTTGTAAACTATAATAAGTAGGAGACAAATTATGGCAAGACCAATAGCAGAAACGCCGATTCTTACCGGAGCTGATGCTGTACGCTTTGAGAAACTCAGGATAGAAGTTGAAGAGCTCAGCAAGGAGAAACGCGCTGAAAACACAAGAAAACTCAAGGAGGCTGTTCAGAAGGCCAAGGAATACATTACCATCTGCATTTAGAAGATGAAACTTGTACGACTTACGCCTGATACAGTACTCGCGGGATTTGATTGTGGAGATGAAGATTTAAATAATTTTCTNGTCGAGGATGCCAAAGGCTTCCTCGACAAACGTATTGCGACATCATATATTCTTGAAGATGATGGCAATATCGTGGCCTATTTTTGCCTTCTTAATGACAAAATCAGCCGTCAGGATGTAACGAACAGCCAATGGAAGAGAATCAAGGGAGGATTTCCTGAGCNTAAACAATTCGGGAGTTATCCGNNAATTAAAATCGGACGATTTGCTGTCTCTTCACGATATAGGGGCAGAAATATCGGTACTGACTTGATGAATCTGCTTAAGGGTATGCTCNCTGAGCGTGNCGGTTACTCGGCATTCAGATACTTAACCGTAGATGCATATCTCTCTGCCATAGATTTTTACCAAAAGAATGGCTTTAAANTATTGTCGGAGAAGATTCTCAACGACCATACTCGACTGATGTTCTTTGATATGATGGAGCTTGAATAAACTATTCGGCGATATCAGTTACAGATAGGTATAAAATAAAGGCGCTATGTCAAACACTTGACACGGCGCCTTTAATCTATAAAAGTATGTAAAATCAGGATTGGTGGGCGGGACGGAGGAGGTCGTTGACTGTCTTGACGGGGTTGAANGTNGAGATNGGNACTTCTACGAAGACNGTGTTCCANTCGCTCATAGCACCGTTCCAGAGTCCGGGGAGCTCGAGTGCGCGCAGTTCCTTGCCGTGGCTTGACTTTGANGAAATGAAGCCTGTGGCGGGGTCTACGTAATCGGGCAGGTTAAAGTGGTNGCCATGGATATCCTTGATGCANCACACGAGGTCTACGGGATTGAAGTGGGTAGCTTCGCTAAGCATCTTCTGATATTCCTCATTGGAGGGGTCTATCTGATGGCTTTCAAGTATCTGAGGCGAGGATGAACCATCGGGNTTTACGGCAATGAANGGACCACCGCCGGGTTCGCCTTCGTTCTTTACCATACCGCACACGCGAAGGGGGCGGTTAAGTTTNGCCTGTACGAAGGCNGCAAGTTCNACGTCAGACATAGTAGCNGTGCGCTCATCGGTAATACACAACTCTTGCTTCATCCACTCAACCATAGCGTTGAGGTCATCGCGGGTATAATCACCTGCTGCAAGGCGCACGAGATAGCTTTCTATCACATCACGTATCTGCATAAGATAACCTGCCAGCACCTGTTTATAGCGCACGGTTGATTCGCGCAGTGAGTCGGGCACCACATTATCAATATTCTTGATGAACACCACCTCTGAGTCTATATCATTNAGGTTGGCGATGAGTGCTCCGTGTCCTCCGGGACGGAAGAGCAGATGNCCGTCTTCAAGAAAGGGNGTATTATCGGGNTTNACNGCNATGGTNTCGGTCGAGGGNTTCTGNTCGCTCATNGTCACNTCAAACTGNGCNCCGGTGCGCTTCNTCGTGGCGGGNATNGCNTCNNNAANCTTNTCNTCAAAGAGNTTGCGNTGNTTNGANGACACNGTNAAATGCAGACGNACCTTTCCNTCNGCTCCGGCNGCNGTCTGNGCNCCCTCGGTGAGCTGTTCTTCNACNGGNGTGCGACTNCCANCNGGATANCTATGNAATTTNAGCANACCNTTNGGTANTGCACCNTAATTCATGCCNTCGGGAAGGATNATGGCGGCAATCACCTCNCGNTCNCGTCCGGCAGCATGAAGNGCGGCAGCATCNGCNCCGTANAGACGNTCACANGCNNCATTAAGNTCNGTNAAGNAAGGNNANTTTGGTNAGNTCAGCAAGCAGAGCGGCAGGGGCAGACCCTTCAGGAGCTTTGTCGACACCCGAATCTACAAATTCAAATAGTGCCTTGAACATACGTGAGGCAGCTCCGGAAGCGGGAACAAACTTTGTCACTTCACCNCCATGAGCCAGATACTCCTTCCAACGGGCTATGGCTGATTCTTCACTTTCATGGTCAAGCACCTTGATGCCTTGGCCGGGACGCGCTGCACCTACGAGCGCAAGATAGGGGAAACCGGAACGGAAACGCTCAAGCTGAGCCTCCACCTGGGCCTCAGNGATGCCCTTAGATTCCAACATGGCTTTATCTTCAGGTCGTAACATGTGGTATTATTGTTTTTGATTATGAGTTAGTGTATGGATTAGTTTTCTTAAGGTGTTTTGTTGCTTACAACACCCAAAGATACANATATTATTCTTAAATGAGCCTAAAANTTCCTGCCNANATCACTTTTCCTGCTTTTTTCGACGAAGTGAGGGGAAGAGNCGACGTATGCGATGGAGGGGCTTATGAATCGANGGAGCACCTACCACAATTGATACAGAGATAATTATCAGTAATAGTCCGAGCACTATCCTCGGTGTCAATGATTCATGAAATACGACAACCCCTATCACGACCGCCGTAACGGGTTCAAGCGCGCCAAGAATAGCCGTGGGGGTAGAGCCAATGGACTGTATCGCCACCGTGGTACACAGAAAAGACACAACCGTAGGGAATATAGCCAGTCCTAAAANACACCCCCAGAGATACCAATGATCGGCAGGGGGCAGAGTCAGGCCGCNGCGTGCAAAGATTGACACTACGAATACAATCAATCCGAAGAGAAGCACATAGAAGGTAACCACCAGCGTAGGTACATCGCGAAGACTCTTGCGGTTGACCCCTACTATATATAGTGCATAGCACAGCGANGACAACATCACCAGCAATGTGCCCGTCAGGCTGAGATCGCCACTGCCATTGCCCTTATAGAGCAGATACAGACCGGCAANACATGCCAGAATACTTCCNGCGAGCACTCCCGATATGCGTTCGCGATAAATGATGGCCATAAGCACAGCCACCATGACAGGGTATACAAACAGCATTGTGGATGCTATGCCGGCATCCATATAATCGTAACTNAGAAATAATCCGAGCGATGACAACGCCANTATGAGACCGAAAACAAACAACATGGCAAGATTGCCNCGTCCGGGATTGAAGCTACGCCCGCGGGCCACTATCATTATAGCCATTATCGGCACGGCAAGCAGGTAACGAAAAAACAACACTGAGTCAGAAGTCATACCTACTTCATAGAGCGGCAGAGTAAACAGAGGGTTAAGTCCNTATGTCGCTGCGGCAACCGCTCCCAGCACATAGCCCTTGGCTTTAGATGAGAATATCATAAGTTAGTAAAGTATATCAACAGAAAACCGACGTTACGTGCTGTAACACTTAACGTCGGTTATATTACCCACACCAAAGGATGCGATGAAACTCCGAAAGACAGGATTTGAGTGCTCACCGTCCTTTGTAATCCGCCTGGGCTATCAAAGCCTCCCCTCGCGGGGATGGGGCCCGCCATCAGACGATTAAGCTTGTCTCGGAATGTTGATTATAATTGATGAGTTTCCCAATCAACTTTGATGTGGTGTATCTTGTAATCTCANGCCCCTCTCTCGGTCGCTCATGGAATGAGGAAGTGNAATGAGGTTATCAGCTCTCTTGCTTTTGTTATTATAACGCAAAGTTAAGTCCCACGGTTCATTTTTCCAAATCCCAATCCAACTTTTTTATGACTAAAATTGAGTGGAAAGTTGTAACTTTGTACCTGAAAACGTATTAACACATCCCACGAAAGGATTGACTCATGAATATTCCACCACTTAAATTTCGTCCCATCCTCAAAAGCGCGATCTGGGGCGGTGAAAAGATAGCGCCTCTCAAGGGCATAGTTACCGATCAGACACAGATAGGCGAGAGCTGGGAAATATCCGGCGTGCCTGGCAATGAATCAGTAGTCGACGGAGGTCAGGAGGATGGCAAGAGCCTTCCCGCNCTNATCNANGANTANGGNGCNNCACTCGTNGGCGAAGAGAACTTCCGCCGCTTCGGCACCACTTTCCCCCTGCTTGTGAAGATTATTGATGCAGCCGGTGACCTGTCAGTGCAGGTCCACCCTGATGACGAACTCGCCGCAAAGCGTCACAACTCACTCGGCAAGACAGAGATGTGGTATATCATGGACACCGATCCTGATGCCAACATCTATGCCGGACTCTCACAGTCAATCACCCCCGATGACTACATAACCCTGGTCAATGAGAAAAAAATAATGGACGTAGTGGCCCGCCACAAGTCACACCNCGGCGATGTATTCTTCCTCCCCGCAGGCCGCATCCACGCTATCGGTGCCGGCAACCTCCTGTGTGAGATACAGGAAACGAGTGACATCACCTACCGTGTATACGACTTCGACCGCCGCGACGCCAAGACAGGCCTCCCCCGCGAACTCCATGTAGACCTCGCCAAGGATGCAATCGATTACACCGTATATCCCTCATACGTTACGAAGGCCGGCGAGATGCACGACGGTGTAGCCGAGCTTGTGAAGTGCTCNCACTTTGACGTNCGCCTCATCACCGTCAACGGTACCAAAACCTTAGACCTGAGTGCCACACCCTCATTCATGACCCTGACATGNACCGACGGCAACTGCACCATAACTGACGATCGCGGTAACACCATAGAACTTCGTCGCGGTCAGAGCGCTCTCGTACCCGCAATGGCATCTTCAATTACCCTCGAAGGCAACGCCACACTCGTTAGCGGCGTCAACTAAANGCAGCCATAAACCGCTGACAATCACACAGTAGCAACTTTGAGAGCATTAATATTTGTAGTTCTCAGAGAAAAACACTACTTTTGTGGTCGCAAAAACCATACAAAACCAACTTTTTAAGAATGGCAACAAAAATCAGACTGCAACGTCATGGTCGTAAAAACTATGCGTTCTATCCTATTGTTATCGCCGATAGCAGGGCACCACGTGATGGTAAGTTTATTGAAAGGATAGGTTCCTACAACCCGAACACTAATCCTGCTACAATTACACTTAACTTCGAACGAGCTTTGTATTGGGTTAACGTTGGTGCTCAGCCCACCGACACCGTACGCACCATCCTCTCACAGGAAGGCGTTCTTCTCATGAANCACCTCCAGGGTGGCGTAAAGAAAGGCGCATTTGACGAAGCTGAAGCTCAGCGTCGTTTCGATGCCTGGAAGAGCAAGAAGCAGGCCGCTATTGATGCACTCCGCACCTCTATGGCCGACAAGAAAGAGATCGCTGCCAAGCAGCGTCTCGCCGACGAGCAGGCCAAGAATCAGGCCAAGGCTCAGGAAGTAGCAAAGAAGAAAGCCGAACTCGCTGCCGCCAAGGCCGAAGCTGAGGCTGCCGCTGCTGCCGAAGAAGCTCCCGCTGCCGAAGGCGAAGCCGCCGCTGAATAATATATATCTTTCAGCAAAAAATCTCAAGGCCGTGTGTCATTAATTTTGACACACGGCCTTACTTATTTTTCCAGCCACACACACCTACCGACTGCTNCATTCATAACTCACCTATTAGAGTATGTTTACTTTTAAATGATTTTATCACAAATGAAGATTTTGGCGGGATTTTCCAAAGTTGAAGAGGGAGCGATGCGGGCATCGTGACCGATGAAAACTTTGGAAAAGCACCCAAAAGAT
>JAAVDH010000013.1 GCA_014801865.1 Bacteroides sp.
GAGGGAACTGAGTATGATGGCTATTTTGAGAGAATGGCTGACAGAATATTGGAGATAATGACTCCAATTCAGAAAGACACCATCCTTAGACTGAAATTTGAGACCTCTTCTGACAAAGACTATCATGGCGTGGAATATTATGAGGCAGTGATTGCTGATGGAATATCAAATATGGTAGAATTTGATGAATGGGTTACTGACCACCGTAAGAAACCTATGTATTACTGGATTCCGTAAAAATGGAACTGTCTCAGCTCGTGGCCTGCTGATAATAAGGAAAAGAAACTCTGCGACTTGATAAAGTCAACCAGGTTCTTGCTTTATTTGGGGCGGAAATGGCATCAATGAAAGTTTCTGAGGCATGAAACAAGCAAAGGTTTTTATCAGTACTACTCTTGCAGGCATACTGACTGAGGATGAAGCCGGGTATGAGTTCATGTATCTACCGGAGTATTTAACATCTGATTCGGCTATACCCGTCAGTCTGACATTGCCTCTGTCGGATAAACCGTACAGAGACAAAGTCCTGTTTCCGTTCTTCGATGGATTAATCCCATAAGGATGGCTGCTTGAATATGCCGGAAATATAAGAAAAGAATCGGTAGTTGAACTACCCAAAATTTGGATGTGTTATACAAATGCACTATATTTGTATTACAAAATGGTATGACTATGAATACAGCATCAGTAACAAGAAAACAGACCTCGTTTCGATTGAGTGAGAATTTGCTAGAACGTCTCCAGATAGAGGCTAAGAAACATAACCGCAGTCTCAACAATCTTGTTGAGAGTGTGCTGCTCGCTTTTGTTTCAGAAAAGCCTAATAAGACAACTTTGGCTGCAATGAAGGAAGCGGAGACTTCTGATAATTTAGAGACGCTTGATCTCTCCAACTTTCGCAACTTCGTGGATTCTCTATGAAGACTCTGAAGATAACCACTCAGTTTAAGAAGGATCTCAAACGATATAAAAATCGGCCTAAGGTTATCGAGAAATTGGAGCTCATTCTCGGATTGCTTCAAAATGAATTGCCTATACCGGACGAAAACAAACCTCATCCCCTGACGGGCAATTATCGTGGACACATGGAATGCCATGTGGAAAACGACACATTACTGATATGGTGGGATAAGGAAACCGACATAATCAAGTTGGTAAGGTTCGGCACACATTCAGAATTGTTTTGAAATAAGTCAAATAGAATTTAATAGATTGTAAAAGAAGAGTTAAAATGAACCCTCGGGCTTGTGAGGCTCACGGACATTTTGTAATCCGTGTACTACGGAAGCAGGGGGTTCCGAGGCGGTTGAGAAACCGTCGGAGAAGAACGGTAAAATAACGTTACCAACTCGTTACACAAGGAATTAAACACTCTCTAAAAAGAAATCCATAACTTGTGATTTTTCCACAAGCTATGGATTAATATGATCTTAAATGGAGTTAATATAGCAGCTTGGTATATGTTATATAAGTTTCTTCGTCCTCATCTTTCTGATATGTTGTCATGCTGGTATCAGAGAGCCTTGTTATTGTAACTTTCATTGTACCGTCAATGAGTTGATTATCCTTTAGTTTTACTTCACCGGTCTCGTTGAACTTCCATTCCTTATCATATACATCCCAATAATAATCGGTAATATTCATATAGTCGGCACCAGCTATTGAAATATTAATTTTATGGGCGTCTATAGCGTTGTCACTGACAGGGATACCCTTACTATCAAAGATGAAAGTCTCGTTAAACTCAGATTTTTTATTGTGAGCATCATCATCATACTCCCAACCACGAATATTAGTAAGATACCATTCTCCCGAAAGGTATTCGGGATCTACATGCTTGGGCTCATCATCGTTTGAGCAGCTTTGCAATGCGAAAAGCATAACAACTAAAAGCAGATAATCAATTCTTATCTTCATATTATAATATTTAGTACCTATGTTATATAAAACGTGAGCCAACTATGCCACGTCTTAGTTTGAAGGTAGTAGGAAACCATTTGTGCAGATGTAATAATAGCAGTCCACGCTATATGCTTGAGAACCACTATGCTATCTCTCGCACAGGTTTGTGAATTTCCTACGTCCTCAAACTATAAGATAAGCATAACGCTTCGTATTTTTTTGTTCAATATGTTTTGAACTGAATAATGCCAATTCGCTCGCAAAAATAATAATTATTTTTGGACTACATATTATTGAGTCATGAAAAGTGTCTGGAATTCAGAAATATAGAATTAATTTAAAGGATCTGTATTATGTTTCTATCATCTATAACGCAGATGCAGATTGTCTTACTTCCCGAGATTATTGTTTCTCCGGCAAAGTGCGATTGCCGGAGAAACTTTTTTGTGAAAGATTAATATATTATGGTTAATAAAGGTTTCAAAAAAGAAAGTGAGTTGTCAGCTTTATGATAAGAAGCTAACAACTCACTTGAGAGTTTCGTATTATTGTCCTTCTTGCTTCGAATCATGCCGACAGAGGTGATGGTGCCGCACAATGAGTAGCCACACTATAAATAATAGTGTGAATCAGTATAAATCACAGTGCGAATCATATAGAATGAATCACATTGTGATGAATATTGTACAGCGCCGCTGTCTGAATAATTCTGCAAGACGGGATGCAGGTTATGTCATATTTTGTTTGCCTGAGGCATGGAAGAAGAGCCGTCCCATTTCTTTCAGCGCCTATGCAGCCGAATTGCCAAGAAAATGTAATCTTCCACAAGGCATTGCCTTGTTTGCGGTGCAAAAGTAATCATTAATCGTCAAATTTACAAATCAGTAGACTTTTATTTCGTCGGGATGAAATGTGATAGAGGCTGAGAGAGTCGGTGATGCGAGAAAGTAGCCGAGGCAAAAGTCGCCTGTGAAGAGTTCCGGACCGTTGCTGTCGGATGAAATGGCCTCGAGGTAGTCATACATATCGCGGCTTATTGGTGATACCGAAGCCGTCACTATATCACCGTCGCGCAGGGCGGTTTTTTCGTCCTCTTCGTCAAGATCGCGTCGCGAGGTCATGAATATATCGTTAATCACTCCGTCGGTGGAATGGAGGTCGGTAACGATATTCCACATGTAAGCTTTGCCATTGCGGTACAGTCGCACCCAGAAGCAGTCGCCGTCAGTAGCACTATTGTCGGTGAACGTAACCTGAAGTACGGCCACATGGTCGTAGGGCATCTTTATCCAATTGAATTCCAGTGCCGGCAGATCGGTAGGAGGGGCCATTTCGCAGCGCGAGGAGTAGCTTTTACCGTCACGGACTACCGTCAGCTCATACAGATGTCCTGTCACTCCGGCCATTGAGCCAGTGAATACACCTGATGAGTCTGCTATGAGAACTTCGCTTGTGCCCTCGGTGAGGTCATAGAGTGTCACGTCGGCGTCAGTGAGCAGCGTTGTATCCATCGGCTCATCCATAGGGGTCGTCATGGTTATCCTCACATTAGTTCCCTGTAGCGAGAGTTCACCTTCGATGACGGTAAGGGGAGCGATATCCTTGTAGCTGATATCGATTTCTTTCTCGCAAGCCTGAAATGACAGAGCTACGATTATAAGCTGTATAGAGTGTATGAGTCTTCTCATCTTAAAACTGTATGGTGTATGAAGCGAAAGGAATGAGGCCGAAAAGTGCATGCTGCACGGCGCGGGTGCCTGACGGCTTCGAGGGATCATCCTCGAAGAATATTACGTAGGGATTGTACCGGCAATAGGCATTGTAGACTCCGAAGGCCCATTGGGTCGTGAAGCTGCGTCCTTTACGTGTACATGTTGCCGAGAGATCAAGACGATGAATCGGCGGTGTGCGATACCCGTTGCGCTGAGAGTAATAGTAATAGGTAGTACCGTCAAGCTGATATTTCACGTCAGGAGCCGTCAGCGGTTGTCCTGAAGAGTAAATCCATGAGCCCGACAGATTCCAGCGGTCATTAAACGTATATATGGCCGTTACGGTAAGATCATGGCGATGGTCGTTCGTGGCGTCATACCATCGCCCGCCATTTATGCCGTCAATCTTTGTCTGTGTCTTGGAAATGGTGTAAGAAATCCATCCGGTTAGCGCCCCGGTATTCTTACGCACCATAAACTCTGCTCCATAGCTTCGACCCTTACCGCCGATGATGATGCTCTCGAGGTTGATACGTGAAAACATGGTGCGCCCGTCTGCAAAATCATATACGTTTGAGATAGATTTATAGTAGCCCTCGGCTGACCAATCGTATGCACCGTTGAGTGTGGTTCCGGAGTAACCGACCCCATACTGCGACGATTTTTCCGGTTTTACGGTGGCGGATGTTATGGCGTAACGGTCAAAGGGGAAACTCGTGGCGCTTGAGCGTATGGAATGGAGATTCTGGGTTGTGATGCTGTAGCCTAATTTAATGTTGTGGAGCGAAGAGATGTTATATTTCAGATTGATGCGGGGCTCGGGAGTGACATAAGTATGACCGTTGAAATCAGGGTATGGTTCGCTTGAGCATACGAAGTCGTTATATCTGTTGCCTGAGAGTGCGGAAAACGCACTGAGCCTCACACCGGCCGACAAGGCAAAGCGTCGGGAGAATTCACCCTCGTAATTGACCCAAAGGGCATTCTGCCATCCCGAACGGATATCCTTCTCTTTGTTGCCCGCCACTTCGAGTTCGGCTGATTTAACCCTCAGAAGCTCTGATCGAAGTCCTAATTCTATGCTGTGGGTATCGCCTACTGTAATCAGCACCCTCTCATTGATCGACAGATTATGTATATACTCCTTTAGGGTCTGCTCTACATTCATCATGGTCATTGCCATCTTGGGTGCATAGTTGGTATAAGCCGCAGTGGTGGTGAATGACACCTTGTCGCTTCGGCGTAAGCGCCAGTTAAGTGATGCACCGAGATTGCCCCAGTAGAGTCCCATCAGTCTTTTGATAGCCATATTGTCGTGACCGACGTTGAATGACAGGTCAACGTACTCGCCTGCTTTCGGATTATAGCGCATCATGGCCGTGACATCATAGAAATTCATTACCGTGCCGCGATATTGCGGTACCATCTGCAGGAAGGCATCAACATAAGATCGGCGTGCAGAGACGGCCATTGATAACTTATCTTTGACTATCGGGCCTCCGGCCATAATCTTGGCGGCGAGCAGGCCGATGGTTCCCGATGCATGGTATCGTTCCATATCCCCGGGTGCGAGCGACGTTTCAAGCACCGAAGATGTCGCACCGCCGAAGCCCGGAGGTATCGGGCCTTTGTGAAGAGTGGCCCGCGCGAGCGATTTATCGTTAAAGGTAGAGAATATACCTAACACATGCGAGGGATTGTAGAGCGTAATGCCGTCAAGCATTATCAGATTCTGAGCCGAATTGCCGCCTCTGACTTCAAATCCTCCCGAACCGTCGCCCTCGGCTCTGACTCCCGGTAATAGAGAAATGGACTTTATGATATCATTCTCTCCGAAAAGCATCGGCATTTTTGCCATCGTGGCCAGTTCGATATACTCTACGCCAAGTCCGATTCTTTCCAGACGCTGACGTGCTGACTGAGCCGTCACGACTACGGCATCGAGCTGTCGGTTCTGAATACTGTCATTCGGGCCACTTTCATCGTAGGTATGCTGCGCCAGACAGTAATCTGTATTCACAAACAGGTATACTACCGCTGACGCTATGAATAGTATTTTTCTTAGAAACATACTCTCTTAGATAATATGCAGGTTTTTAGCGAGACGACACGCTTCGTGGGTATTTTTTACTTGCAGTTTGGCGAGTATCTCCTGACGGTGACGGCTTACGGTATGTATGCTGATGTTGAGCCTTGAGGCTATCTCAGCACTTCTCAATCCGGTATCAATCAGCGTAAGTACTTGTTTCTGACGTGTACTGAGAATGGTACTGCTGTCAGACACAGTAATCTCTTCTGTTGTACCGGTAACAGAGTTTATAGCCATGCTATTGCCCGGGAAGTCAAAGCAGAGAGGACCATAGGTGCAGATAGCATACCTTACGGTTTCCATCCTGTCGTCAAAGATGTAGTGCATACGATGGAGTACATCGTGAATCTCTCCATCCGGGAATCTAAACCGCAGTTTGGAGCAGAGGATGTATTCCGATTTCTTACATTTGGGCACGTGTCTAAGGTAATGGTAGAATCGCAGTTCGGCGAGATATTTCTTATCTTGCTCGTCAGGCGACATCAGTGAAAGAATACGCCTTTCCCAGATGGAATCTTCATTTCTGTAATCTTCGAGATTAAGCGAACGGGCAAATCCTCCCATTATGATATGGCTTCGTCCCTCGCTCATATCACTGACCACTACGATAGAATTTTCAATTTCGGCCACCATGCGGGCGTAAGCTATTATGCGTGATAATGAATCAGAAGGAGAGTCGGACATTGTGTCTGAACGCAATAATTCGTCAAGTTTCCTTCTATTACCGTCAGGATGGTTATTTTTTACCATTGGCTATTATATCTCTGCTATTTAACTTTGCAAAGTTAATCAATCACAATGGTTATTTAATATGAAGATAAGACATTTTATGATATGGGCTACGCTTGCATCGGCCCAGATAATGAGCGGTCAGACCCTCGAAAAGATGAATTGGTACAACGAACCCTCCGACTGGAGTATCAACGGTGGTAAGCTGACCATGAATGTCACCCCCAACAGTGACTACTGGCGCATATCTCACTATGGATTTACTGTTGATGACGCACCTTTCTATTACGCCGAATACGGCGGTGAGTTTGAGGCAAAGGTTAAGGTCTCAGGCGATTATAAGGTGAGATTTGATCAGGCCGGAATGATGATACGTCTTGATCATGAGAATTATATCAAGACCGGAATAGAGTTCGTTGACGGCAAGTATAACCTCAGCACCGTGGTCACCCACAAGACGTCAGACTGGAGNGTCATAGCACTTGACCGCCCTGTAGACTATATCTGGATTAAGGCCGTGCGTCGCCTGGATGCCATAGAGATATTCTATTCGTTTGACGATAAGGAGTATCACATGATGCGCAACGCATGGGTAGAGGCCAATCATCCTGTAAAAATAGGTATGTTCGCCGCCTGTCCCGATGGAAATGGCTTTGAGGCTACATTCTCTGATTTCAAAGTAACGCATCTCCCTGATAAAGTACGTAGCGAGTGGCTCAAGACCCACGCCGAGTGATGAAAGTATGGGCGATAAGTAAGTTTCAGAATAATTTCTACGACTAACTTATGGGAATAATAGCTACCTTTGCAGTGCCGATAAATGACTGCGTTTTGTAATCCTCATCGGAGGGCATGAAATAATGCCGGATAAGATGACCGGGTAAAACCTCAATTCTTATCCGGCAATTTTTATGTCTAAATAGTGTTCTCATTGCTTAGAGGGGTGATTCTGCTGGTACCATCGTTTATACTGTTACCGATGTTTTTGGGTAATAGTGGTATATGGCTTGCGCTTGCTATGTCAGAGATACTTACCTCTATTGCAATTATACTTTATTACTTAAGCAAAAGATAAGGTCAGGATGGGTACACTATTATTCAGTCAGAATTTTTGCTTAAGGTTTACTTTGTGGCTTGCCATACTTACGTTCAAATAGATCCATGTGCTCCTCGCCCCATTTGAGCATGGCATCAATGATTGGTAACAGGCTCCTACCTAAATCCGTAATCCTATATACAGAGCGTGGAGGAAGTTCGGGAAAAATAGTTTTGGCAATAAGTCCGTCCTCGACCATCTCCCTGAGCTGAATATCAAGCACGCGGGGGGCGGCCTCAGGCAGGCATTTATGGAGTTCACTCGGACGCATTTCGCCTCCGTTACGCAATTCGTCCAGCAGGCAGGATTTCCATTTTGACTCTATAAGGCTCATAGTCAGTCTTAAGGGGCAATCCAGATCAATGGGTATCTTTTTTTCGTAAGCCATAGCGGCACAAAGTTAATGAATACTCCTGAAAATCAGAGTACCGAAAAATTATTCCATATATGAATAATTTTTCGGTACTTGACTTATGTGTGATATGCATATAATTTTGCATGAAAATAATATAACATAATATAATATGAGAGACGAAATCAAGGAATACGAAGCTGTGGCAAAAGCCGCCGAGAACTTCGTTAAGAGTGTTGCCGAGGGCAATAGCTCATACGCAAAGACTTTGTTTACAGATGATGCCGTGCTGTTCGGAGTGCTTGACGGAGTACTTGAACACGGATCTATCGAGCAATTTTATCATAATGTAGATACTGTAGGTGCAGGAGAAAATTTCAAGGCGAGAATAGATGTGCTTGCCGTAGAGGAAACTGTGGCCGTAGTCAGAGTACTCGAAGAGGGTTGGGGAGGACGTATAGACTTTACCGATTTCCTGTTGCTTCTAAAGCTTAACGGCGAATGGAAGTGTGTGGCTAAGGCATACAATCAGAACTCCGATACGATAAAGAAATAACGTAAGTCTACAAAATCATCCGAAAATACTCTCGAAGATAGTATAAAATAATTTTTACGATTTACTTATTCTCAGCGTTTATTCCCCGGACACTTTGTCGTGAGATGAAAGGCAAGGTGTCCGGGGTGTTTTGTCTTATATAGAGAACCTACAGTCGGGGAGGTGTGTTGTATGTTTAATGTCAGAGATATCATCATATATAGTACGTAAGTTCGAGACATTCCTCAGTTGGCGTAGTCGTAAGGTCAATGATCAGGCTTTTCTATTTACACTTGCCTTTCTGACGGGAGTGGTGTCGGGTGCGTTCGCCGCCTTGCTTAAGGTGGTGATACGCCACATATCTCTGTTCTGGACTTCCGGAATGCACATCCATGGAGTGAATATTCCTTTGCTTGCGATACCGGTTGTGGGTATTCTACTTACGGGCATATATCAGCGCTATGTCATTCACGCAAATCTCACACATGGTTCGCGCCGACTTAGTGCCGATCTTGCTGCGGGAAACTATTCACTGCCGTCGTACCTCACATACGCTCCCATGGTAGCCAGTTCGCTTACACTCGGATTCGGTGGATCGGCCGGTTCTGAGGGTCCTATCGCGTATACCGGTGCAGCTGTCGGGAGCAACATAGGTAAACTCTTCAGGGTGTCGCCCCGTATGATGATGATAATGGTCGGATGCGGAGCTGGCGCAGGTATAGCAGGCATATTCAAGGCTCCGATGGGTGGAGCGCTCTTTACGCTCGAAGTGCTTAAGATGCAACTGACCACGATGTCCGTCATGGCACTCATTCTGGCGTGTGTCACATCGGCCATGACCGCTTATGTACTCTCGGGATACACCGTTGACCTATCTTATGTACAGATGCATCAGTTTGACGCTTCTGTGGCGCCATGGATCATCGGACTTGGCATCGTCTGCGGCCTGTATTCGGTTTACTACTCTTATATCATGGCGCTTATGGACCGCACTTACGGCCGTATACGCAATCCTTGGATAAAGAATGGGCTAAGCGGACTGGTGTTGGCGGTACTTCTCTTTATCTTTCCCGCAATGTACGGTGAGGGCTACGGAATGATGGGCCATCTTCTCAATGGTGATTTACATGCTATGATGAACTGTAGTGCGTTCTCGCGGATGGCTACTGACGGTTGGCCCATAGTTTTAGTGGCCGGAGGTATTGTACTGACGAAATGTTTTGCCGCTTCGGCCAGTAACTGCGGCGGCGGTGTGGCCGGTGATTTTGCCCCCACATTATTTGCAGGATGTATACTCGGATTCTTCTTCGCCAGTAGCGTAAACCTCATATTCGGCCTTGATCTCCCGGTGTCGGGCTTCGCATTTATGGGTATGGCAGGAGTGATGTCCGGAGCCATACGCGCTCCCTTTATGGCGCTGTTTCTTACTGTGGAGATGACCAACGGCTTTATTCTATTTCTGCCGCTCCTTGTCGTTGCCGCTATAAGTTATGGAGTAGTGCGGCTCTTTAATAAGCCGGTCTACTACAAGGAATAATCCCGGTGCAAGAATGACCCAGGCCGTATGTCAATGACATACGGCCTGAGTCATTCTGTATTGGAAGTATTAAGCCTTGAGAAGGCTTAATACTGTAAGTGGCGTTGTTGTTGTTTACTTCTTGGCGTTGCGGGCGTTCTTGCGTGCATCGGTAAGGTAAGCTACGGGAGTTGCCACAAATATGGTGGCCAGAGTACCGATAACCACACCGAAAATCATGGCGAAGGTGAACGAACGGATGGCGTCACCACCGAGGATAAAGATACACAGCAGCACGAGCAGTGTCGAAGCTGAGGTCATCACCGTACGGCCAAGAGTAGAGTTGATCGAGGCGTTGATGGTAGTATAGAAGTTCTGCTTGGGATAGAGCTCTACGTTTTCACGTACACGGTCAAATACCACCACGGTGTCGTTAATCTGATAACCGATAACTGTAAGGATAGCGGCNATGAACGACTGGTCAATTTCCATGGCGAAGGGGAATACGCCCCAGAAGAATGAGTAGAAGCCTACGATGGTGAATGCGGTGAATGCTACAGCGGCAAGTGCACCGAGTGAGAAGGCTATGTTGCGGAAACGTATCAGAATGTAGAGGAACATAGCGATGAGTGCGAGCACTACGGCGATGATAGCATCGGTACGCATATCGTTAGCTACGGTAGGACCTACTTTCTGTGACGACATCATACCTACATTCTCATTGGTGGTTGAGAAGTCGGCCTTTGACATGCCGTTGAGTTCGCTCGACAGACCCTCATAAAGGATGTCGGTGATTTCATTGTCGATGTTCTCGTCCTCAGAGTCAATCTTGTAGTTGGTAGAGATACGCACCTTGGTGTTGTCATCGATGGTGATTACCGATACCTGAGCACCGTTGAAGAGGGGAGCGAGCTGAGCCTGCAGTTCGTGGGTCTTCACGGGGTGGTCAAACTGTACCACATAGTTACGTCCGCCTGAGAAGTCGATACCCTGGTTGAGGCCGCGGGCGAAGAGTGAGATGATGATGGCCACACACATTACAGCTACAACAGTGAAGCTGACCTTACGCTTGGCAAGGAAGTCGATGTGAGTGTCGGTAAACATCCTGCTGCTCAGCGAGGTGGTGAAGGTAAGCTTCTGGAATGCCTTGCTCTTGGCACCGAGGATGAACACCAGGCGTGTCAGATATACTGCGGTGAAGAATGAGCAGATAATACCGATGATGAGGGTGGTGGCGAAGCCCTTGATGGGGCCTGTACCGAAGAACAGGAGGATAAGACCTGTGAGGATAGAGGTGAGGTTAGAGTCGAAGATGGCGGAGAATGCGTTTGAGTAACCGTCAGCGATGGCGGTACGTACATTCTTACCGGCACGAAGCTCTTCCTTGGTACGTTCGAAGATAAGCACGTTGGCGTCCACAGCCATACCGAGCGCGAGCACGATACCGGCGATACCCGACAGGGTGAGCACTGCCTGGAACGAAGCGAGGATACCGAATGTGAAGAAGATATTGAATACCAGACCGAGGTTAGCCACCAGACCGGGGATAACTCCGTAGAAGGCCATCATGAAGATCATAAGGAGCACGAGGGCTACTACGAATGACCACAGACCGTCTTCAATAGCCTGCTGACCGAGTGAAGGACCGATAACGGTGTCAGAGATGATATCAACCTTAGCAGCCATCTTACCTGACTTGAGCACGTTGGCCAAGTCCTTTGCTTCGTCGGTGGTGAAGTTNCCGGTAATCTGTGAGCGACCGCCTTCGATAGCCTGATTTACGCGGGGAGCTGAATATACCTGGTCGTCAAGTACGATAGCTACGCTCTTGTTGATATTGGCAGCGGTGATGCGTGCCCACTGGCGGGCTGCGTCGGGCTTCATGGTCATTGACACATAGTTGCCACCCTGCATCTGGTCAAATTCGCTGGTAGCGGCTGTAATCATGTCGCCTGAGAGGGCAGGACGGCCGTTGGCAGTGCGAAGACCGAGCAGACGGAAGATTTCAACACGACGGTTGCGGTTGGTGATTGTGTCGGGCATTTCCACAATCTCACCCTTTACTTCCCAGGCGAGCTTGAGGTTGCCGGGGAGGAGGCGCTTGGCGGCGGGGCTGTTGAGCAGTGAGTCGATGACAGCACGGTTGGTATTGAGAGCCACACCTACTTCGATGGGATTATACTGGTTGCCCATCTGGAGGAAGTAGTCAGAGAGACCCTTGCCGTTGCCGGTAGAGTCGGTGCGGAGAGTGCGGTCAAGTTCAAAGAGTGCGCTCTGGAACTCGGTGACGGGCATGGTCTCGTAGAATTCCAGATTGGCTGATGACTTGAGAAGCTCGCGCACACGGTCGTGTTCCTTCACGCCGGGGAGCTCCAGAAGTATCTGGCCGTCTTTTTCAAGCTCCTGAATGTTGGGAGCTACTACACCAAACTGGTCAATACGGCTGCGGAGCACGTTTGTAGATGAGCTTACGCGGTCCTTAACCTCCTGCTTGAGTGATGACTCTACTTCCTGAGCTGAGGCGCCACGCTTAACCTGGTCCTTGAACACTACTGAGAGGTCGCCCTGGGGGTCGAGCTTNCGGTACTGCTGTATGAAGAGGTCAACGTAGTCGTTGCTGTGTGTAGCCTTGACGATTGAGTCAGTGTTGGCAATGGCCTGTTCNAAATAGGGGTTNCCCTGTGCGTTGGCCATTGAGCGGAGAATGTCGGGAACCGACACCTGAAGTGTCACGTTCATACCTCCTTTGAGGTCGAGGCCTAAGCCTACACCGAGTTTCTGTACTTCATTGAATGTGTAGCCGAGGAACACTTTCTCACGAGAGATTGAGTCGATGTAGCTCTTGTAAGCCATTCGGTAAGTGTCGGAATTGACGCCGGCGTTACCTGCTTCCTGGGTGGCGTATGCTTCAGCCTTGTCCTCATAGTGGTTNGTCACCNCTGTGAATGACAGGTAGAAGAGGCAGATCAGCACCAAGAAGATAGCGATTACTCCGGCCACAATGCTTCCTGTTTTTCCTTTTTGCATGTGTTTGGTATATTATTAAATAGTTAAAAATTCGACTGAGTCTTTTCAGCCCGCAAATATAGCACTTTTTCCCTGAATTTCCACGTTTTACCCATAAATAGCCCGTCTTAGCTCAAAATTTTGGTGTAGTTCGGGATATAAAAAGGGTCGTGCTGACATATAAGTCNCACGACCCTCATTATANAATNNTNTATACTCTTAGANTATGTCTGATTATTCGCCATCAAGCATGAAGAGCTGGGGATAGAAGTCCACNTCGCTCTGAGTTTCGTAGGCNGCGAAGTTCTTNTACTTGCTTGAGAAGAACCACTTGCGGCCGTTAAGTACGCTTACTAAGCTCCATGTGCCGTCGCCATTGTTTTCGGCGGTCCAGAGGTAGCCGTCTTCAATCTTGCCGTCGGTCACNGTAGGAGCATCGCTGAGGTTGGCGCTGCTGTAGGTGCCCTTGAGATAGAGATANTTGTTGTCGGCNCTTACGATCATGAACTGACCTTCGTCGGCCTTTACGGTAACTCCGTCGGCGGTGTAAGAGGTGGCGAACAGGTAGGCGTTTTCGTCAGAGGGAAGCACTATCTGTCCGTCGTCGCCTACGCTTACTGCGGTTGTGAGCAGGTAAGAGTATGACGCGGTGGGATCCACGGCAACAGCNGCATTGCCTTCGCTCACGAGCAGATACTTGCGGTCAAGCATCAGCTGCTGTTCGTCGAAGAGAACGAAGGTGGCTTTGCCCATATACTTCACGAACTTCCATTCGCCGGCGGTGCGGGTGAAGCGTGCGGTAACAGTCTCGAGCGANTTGTTGTTGAGGGTCCATGCGCTACCGTCATATACGAAGAGGTCAACGTGGGTGCCGTTGTAGACTACGTATTCCATGTCGCCCTGCATGGCGTAGGGNTTGCGGTTGCGCAGATACATGGGTATGTATGTAGCGGGATCGGTCAGCTTGTTGTTGGCTACGCCCATAGCGGTGTAGTCGGCGGGATTGAGTGCCATGACTCCTGTAGCCTCAGCCCACTTGGTGCCGTTGTAGTAATATACGGCGTTGACAGTCGCATACGAGGGTGTCACGAGGGGTATCTCGACGGGCTCACCTGCCTCGGCGATGGTGTAGAGCGAGGGCAGTTTGCCATTGTCGTAGTTGTAGCTGCCCCATGTGGTATAGGTGCCTGAGGGACCCTGAATCCACTTTGACACACCCTTGTTGAGTATTTTCCAGGTGTTGTCGGCCTCAGAAGTCACAANCCATACGTAACCGTCNCCATCGNTGTCGGNGCTAACGTTGAAGCTGTTGTATGTGCCGCTCTGATAGTAGTAGCGGCCAAGACCGTCCTTGATGTAGAATTCACCTTCGGCACCGGCGCTTTCGAATTCCCACACTGCGGTAGCGGTGTTGAANCCCGAAATGGTATTGCCGTTAGCGGTTATCTCGCTTGAGGGGAGGTAGCCGTAGTTCTGTGTTTCTGTCAGATTACCGCTGAGATATCCGGTAGTCTTGTCGTACATCAGATATTTTCCGGCCTCGAGCTTCGATGCGGTATATAGCTCGGCAGAGGCTTCGGCCTGAGCGGGGATGCCGTAGAGGGGATTTTCAGAGGCCTCATTGTAGGTAACAACAGCATAGTCACCTTCTTCGGCAGTGAGCTTTTCGCTGAGAATTGCTACAAGGTTGTCTGCTGCTGAAGCATCGGGAGCAAAAGCCTTGATGAAGGCTGTTTCGCTGCCCCAAACCTTCTGATAGTCCTCGGTAGATACGGTGAGGGTCTGCGCTCCGGCTATTGCGGTGAGCTCTTCGGGGAGTGCTCCGGCTTCGCTGAAGGTCACGTCGACGCTCGAACCGTCGGGGGCGTAGTAGTAGGGGAAGTCACGGGTATCCAGCAGAGCGAGCACGGCTGTCTGTGCGGGATATGCGCCGCTCTTGTTGAAGAACTTGTTGGAGGCTATAGCCTTGGCTTCGGCCTTGAGTGAGTCGGGAGCCTCGGCCTCGAGCTGTTTCGAGATGGTCTCATAGTCATCCTCGGTGAGGGTATATGAGCCTTTTACGGATTTGTCATAGTTGACCCCTGAGTCAAATCCGTCAAGATAGTGATCATTCCATGAGTTTTCGCCGCAGCTTGCCATGAACGCCACGGAGGCACCGGCAACGAGGGCTTTGAGAATATATTTATTCATGTCAGTTGTTTTTGTGACTGGGGTGCATGATTAGAAAGTGAACTTCACCTTGAGATTGAAGGTGCGGCCGGAGCTATAGAACACGCGGAAGGCGTCCTGCCAGGTGCCGGGAGTGCTGTAGTTGGTATAGGCGTCAACGATATACTGGTTGTTGAACACGTTGTATACGTTGGCGGCAAATGTGCAGCGTACATCGCCGGTCACGGGGAAACTGTAGCTGGCGTTGAGGTCAAGCTGGTTGCCGAAGGGTATCTTCCAGGGTTCGTGGATTACGATTTCCTTACCGGGATCGAGAGTCACGCTCTTGGAGTCATTGATGGAGTAGTCGCTGTAGTTGTTGGCATTGCAGGTCCAGTCGGCACCCACGCGCATGCCGGTGAAGGGACGGAACTGTACGCCGAGTGCACCGGTGGTCTGAGCCGAGCCACCTACCTTTACACCTTTCTGATTGATGGTGGCGTATATGTGGTCGGGAGCCAGGGGAGTGGTGAATGTGGGGGCGGTGTTGCGGTCGCCGAGTGATGACAGAGCCTGACCCTGCATATTGTAGAAGTAACCCTTAGGAGCGTTCTGCCATGTATTGTCGGCTATGGAGAGCATACCAGACAGTTCGAACCATGTTGTGGGCTTGTAAACGAAGTCGAGTTCCACACCCATGTAGCGTGAGTCTACGCCGTTCATGGTAGCGGTGTTGCGGCTGTTGTCATACTGTGATGTCGATGAGGCGATGAGGGTGCGGTCTTTCCACAGGGTGTAGTAGCCGTTGACCTTGGCGGTGAACTTGGGCGAGTGGAATTCGTAGCCTACTTCTACTGCCTCCACCTTCTCGTTGCGGGGGTCGGGGTTGATGGCGTTGGAGTTGGCGGGCGATACGAACACACCGTTCTGCAGATAGGGAGCGCGTGAGATGTATCCACCGTTGATATACACGTTGTTGTAGCGGTTGATGTTATAGTTGGCACCTGCCTTGATGTTGCCGGCAAAGAAAGTCTTGCTGGGTGATTCGCGCTCTGATTCATCTACGTAGAAGTTTTCAAAGCGGGTATAGGTGTTGAGGTTCATCGAGCCGGCGAGGATAAGGTTGAGCTTGTTGTCAAGAGTCTTGTACTCGGCCTGTGCGTAGATGCCCTCCTGCCATATACGGCTATCCCAGTCGCGGTATACTACGTCGCCCACACCTAACTTCTTGTTGGCATACGCTGCACGGGCTGCGGGGTCGTTGGCGTAGCGGGTGTTGTTCGAGGCGTTGCGGTAGTAGTCAATGAAGTATGCACCGTTGTAGAGGTCAGAGATTTCATTAGTGTGCATACCGTAGTAGTAACGCACGTCAAGACCGGCAGTGATGGTGAGGTTGTCGATCACCTCGTTCTTGTAGTTGGTGATGCCGCCGAACCAGCGGTGGTTGTTTACTGAGTTAGACATCACCATGAGCGAACCGTTGGTAGAGTTCTGGTTCATGAGCTGAATCTGGTCGTAAGCGAAGTAGCCGTTGTCGTGACGCAGATTGTAGGTTACGCCGTTGTTTGTGATGCTCTTCCAGTTGAGGTCACCGTTGCTTGAGCCATACCAGTAGCTGTAGTAGGTATTGGTCGTACCCTCGATCTGTGCACCCTGACCGCTCGAACCGTAGCCGGTGCCTATCGAAGCGTAGATTACGCTTGAGAGTGATGACTTGTGGTTGATTTCCCAGATATGGTTAAGCATTGCCACGGGCTTGTTGTAAACATTGTACTGTGAGCTCTTCTCTTCACCGTTGAGACCTACACCATAGGTGGGGTTGTAGCGGTAAGCCTGACCCTTGGGCATGTAGTTGGCTACATCCTGCCACTGCTGTATTGACAGACCGTCCTGTGAGCTGCGCTTGTTGTGAATCTGGGGAGCGCCGGTTACTGTAAGTGAAATCTGGTTCTTCTCGTTGATGCGCTTCGAGATGTTGAGGAAGTAGGTGAAGGCTTGAAATGAGGTGCCCTGCACGTATCCGTCACCGGTCTTGCGCGAACCGAGGAAGGTGAGTGCCCAGCCGTTCTTCATCAGGCCGGTAGAGAATGAAATGCCATAGTTCATGGAATTGTCATTGCCCAGACCATACCATGCTGAACCACCCTTCTTTGCGTCAAGTCCTTTGGTAATCATGTTGATTGTACCGCCGAGTGAGGGGGTAGAGATGATGGTGGCACCGAGTCCGCGCTGCACCTGCATCGAAGAGGTTACGTCGCCGAGACCGCTCCAGTTTGACCAGTAGATACCGCCCCACTCCATATCGTTGACGGGTACACCGTTGACCATTGTGGCGGTGTTGTTTGACTTAAAGCCACGGATGTTGATTTTAGCATCGCCGAAGCCGCCGCCGTCCTTTGTGGCCCACACACCGGGTGTGGTCTTGAGTACTTCGGGCAGTTCCTGGTTGCCGAGCTTGAGTTCGATAGCCTCAGCGTTGAGCTGTGACATTGCCACAGGGGTCTCGCGGCTGCGTGCAATGCTCTGAGTCACTACTACGTCGGCAAGCATGGTAGTCTCCACGCTCATGATGATAGTGCCCATATTGCGGCGAGCCTCAAGTGTTTCGGGGTGGTAGCCCACGTATGTGATAGTGAGCGACTTTACCTGTTCGGGTACTTTTACGTTAAAGAGTCCGTCGAGATCGGTGGTACCCAGCGGGCGACCACCTGTAACTGACACCGTAGCACCCACGATGGGGTCGCCGTCAGTGTCCACGACAATACCTTTACAATTCAGATCGGCTGCTGATACGAATGTTGCCATTGTGGCAATCCACAGCACGATGAAGAAGGAAAAGAGTCTTTTCATTGTCTAACTGAAAAACTGTGAAATAATAATTGGTAGTTGCAATATTCAGCTTTATGTTGGCAATGAGGAGAAAGATGTAGATAGATACGAGGAGGGAGATGAGGGAGAGATATTGAGGGTTGATTGTTAAAATTGCACAAAATTACTAATTTTATGCGAATTAACAATACATTAACATTATAAGCAGCATCACGGAGTCTTAAAATGCCTCCGCAAAAGTGTTGCGGGTATGGTCGAAAGTGTTAATTTTGCCTCCATGAAATCTAATCCAGCAAAAAGTCTTGCCCTCACGGCTGCCGCCTTGGTGGCCCTGTCGGCCCCGGTTGTCGCTTCTGCCGCATCATCTGCTGCCGATGACACCGCTACATCATCCAAACGCCCAAATGTGATACTTCTTGTTGCCGATGATCTTGGTTACGGCGACATGAGCTGCTATGGCGCACACCGTGTAAACACCCCTCGCGTAGACTCCATAGCCTCGCAGGGAGTCATGTTTACCAATGCACATGCCTGTGCGTCTACATCTACTCCCTCGCGCTACTCGCTCCTGACGGGTGAATACTGCTTCCGTAAGCCTAACACTAATATTGCCGACGGCGATGCGGCACTCATCATTCCGGCCGATACATATACTGTGGCCGACATGATGCATGACGCGGGTTATCGTACGGCGGCCATAGGCAAATGGCATCTCGGACTCGGTTCCGAGGGCGGTAAGCAGGATTGGAACAAGCCTCTCGACGTGACCCCCGCCGATATAGGTTTTGACCATCATTATATCATGGCGGCTACGGCCGACCGTGTGCCCTGCGTGTTCTTCGAGGACGGACAGGTGGCCAACTATGACCCCTCAGCCCCGATTGAGGTGAGTTACCGAAAGAATTTCCCGGGTGAACCTACCGGAAAGGACAATCCGGAGCTGCTCACGAAGCTTCATCCGAGCCATGGTCACGACATGTCTATCGTCAACGGTATCAGCCGTATAGGCTACATGAAAGGTGGCGGTAAGGCACTCTGGCGCGATGAGGATATAGCCGACTCCATAGCATCACACGCTATTGACTTCATGGCGGGAGCTGTAGCTGATGGCGAGCCGTTCTTTATATATCTATGTACTAATGATGTGCATGTACCTCGCTATCCTCATGAACGATTCCGCGGACTCAGCCCCATGGGACTGCGCGGTGAGGCCATCATGCAGTTTGACTATACTGTTGGGCTGATTGATGACGCCCTTGACTCGTTAGGTATTGCGGACAATACCATGCTCATCATCACATCCGATAATGGTCCGGTCGTTGATGACGGCTATCGCGACGGTGCTCCGGGGCTTCTCGGCGATCATCGTCCCGGAGGTCCGTGGCGCGGCGGCAAGTACGGCTCCTTTGAAGCAGGCACAGCCGTACCCATGATTGTTCGCTGGCCCGGCATTACTCCCGAAGGCAAGGTGAGCGATGCGCTTGTATCGCAGATTGACAACTTCGCCGTATTGGCCGAAATAGCCGGAGCCGAAACTCACCCCGCCGGTGCTGCTCCCGACAGTAAACCTTACGTGCAGACCTGGACAGGACGCTCCGATGAGTCGCGCGACTATGCCGTAGCTATGGCGGCCGACCGTTCGCTCACGCTGCGTACACCCCGCTGGAAGTACATTGCCCCGGGCAGAGACAAGCGTGCCGTCGAACCAAATACGGGCATAGAGCTTGGCCACGACTACGCACCCGCTCTCTTCGATATGAATGAAAGCCGTTTTGAGGAGAATAATGTCATCTCCTCCAACCCCGACGTTGCCGAGCAGATGCGTACCATCCTCGAAAACCTCTAATCCCGCTTCTTAAGTTCAATTCCGTAAGAAAAAGTGCCGTAGGCAAGATGTCGTTCGACATCGTGCCTACGGCACTCTCTTTATGTTGCTATACCGCGTAGTTCGCCTGAACTGAAGGGGTTATTGGAGGCGGGGAGCAAGGTAGCGTCCGGTGTGGGAGGCGGGGTTGGCGGCAACTTCCTCAGGAGTGCCGGTGGCAACGACTGTACCACCGCGATCGCCACCTTCCGGACCTATATCTATGATGTGGTCGGCACATTTTATTACGTCAAGGTTGTGCTCGATGATAATCACGGTGTGACCCTGCGCGATGAGGCGATTGAAGGAGTCCATGAGGGTACGTATATCATGGAAGTGCAGCCCGGTGGTAGGTTCGTCGAAGATGAACATGGTGGGCTGAGGCTTCTCCATCGACAGATAGTAAGCGAGCTTAACGCGCTGATTCTCACCTCCTGACAGAGTAGACGAACTTTGGCCAAGACGGATGTATCCGAGGCCTACGTCAGCCAGCGGTTGCAGTCGGCGGACAATGCGTTTCTCTACCGTACCGGAAGCTTCGCTAAAGAATTCTATGGCTTCGTCGACAGTCAGGTCAAGAATGTCGGCGATATTCTTGCCTCGGTATGTAATATCAAGCACATCGCGTTTGTAACGCTTGCCGTGACACGCCTCACAAGGTATCACAAGGTCGGCCATGAACTGCATCGGTATGGTGATAGTGCCTTCGCCCTTACACTCTTCGCAGCGTCCACCCTCGCTGTTAAATGAGAAGTATCCGGGACCGAATCCCATCTGTCGCGCTCCTTGCTGCTCGGAGTAGAGGCGGCGTATCTCGTCGAAAGCCTTGAGGTAGGTGGCTGGATTGGATCGTGTGGATTTGCCTATTGGATTTTGGTCAACAAACTCCACCGCGGTGATACGCGAGAGGTCGCCTGACAGTTCCCGAAAGAGACCGGGAGCATCTGAGGGCTCACCGAGGTGGCGAAGCATGGCCGGATACAGGATGTCGTGTAGAAGGGTCGATTTGCCTGAACCGCTGACACCTGTTACCACCGTGAGTACCCCGAGGGGGAACTTCACATCAATATCCTTGAGATTATGTTCGGCGGCTCCTTTTACTTCTATGAAGTCGCGCCATTTGCGTCGGTGTGAGGGGAGGGGTATCGAGAGGTCACCGTTGAGATAGCGCAGGGTATATGATGGGGAGTTTATCGGTTGGTTATCAGGTGATGATGTTTCAGAAGCAAGAGCTTCGGAGATCGGACCTTGATATACGATCTCTCCTCCGAGGCGTCCGGCATCGGGACCTACGTCAATCAGGTAGTCGGCGGCACGCATGATGTCCTCATCGTGTTCTACGACCACTACCGTGTTGCCGATACGCTGTAGCTTGCGCAGCACGGATATGAGTCTTTCGGTGTCGCGCGAATGAAGTCCGATACTCGGTTCGTCAAGTATATAAAGCGAGCCTACAAGGCTGCTGCCCAGAGATGTCGCTAAGTTGATACGCTGACTTTCACCACCCGACAGTGAATTGCTCAGTCGGTCAAGGGTAAGATAGCCAAGCCCGACGTCATTGAGAAATCCGAGGCGGTTGCGTATCTCCTTAAGGAGTCGTTCGGCCACGGCCATATCCGTATCAGACAACTCAAGTTCTTCAAACCATCGACGCAGCTCGGCTACCGGCATACGTGTCAGTTCACCGATAGAGCGGCCGCCGACCTTTACGTATGAAGCGTCCTTGCGCAGACGGCTGCCGTGACAGTCGGGACAGATGGTCTTGCCGCGATAACGTGCCAGCATCACGCGATACTGTATCTTATACTGATTCTCGCCTACCCATTTGAAGAATCCGTCAATACCGGGGAATCGGTCGTTGCCGTGCCACAGCAAGTCTTTCTGCGCAGGAGTCAGATCCTTATAGGGACGATGGATAGGGAAGTCAAGCGAGGGGGCGAGGTGGATGAGATGGTGTTTGATTTCGCTCATCTTTTCACCGCGCCAACACACTACGGCATCGTCATAAACCGACAGTGTAGGGTCGGGCACTACAAGACGTTCGTCTATGCCCATAGTCTTGCCGAAGCCTTCACAGCGCGGACACGCTCCGTAGGGATTATTGAAGTTAAACATCTGTTCCGAAGGCTCGGTAAATACCATGCCGTCGGCTTCAAACTGTTTTGAGAAGTCGTGGCGATGTACCTCTCCATCACTCCATACAAGGAGTGAGCAGTGGTCGTGGCCCTCAAAGAACGCTGTCTCAACAGAGTCGGCCAGTCGCGACATCTCGTCGCCATCCTTAGCTACTGCCAGACGGTCTATTACCAGGTCAATACCATTGGAGGATTCATACAGAGAGGATTCGTCACCGTTTGACATACTTTCAAGAAGGTCGGGGATGGTCACAAACTCGCCATCCTTCATCAGTCGCGAGTATCCTTCCTTGATATATACGTCAAGCTGCTGGGCAAGAGTACGTCCCTGAGGAAGGGTTACAGGAGCCACTACAGCGATGCGGGTTCCCTCTGGATAGGATGCGGCCGTGGCTGTAACGTCGGCTACAGTGTGCTTCTTGACCTGCTCGCCGCTGACGGGTGAGTAAGTGCGTCCGATGCGTCCGAAAAGCAGACGCATATAGTCATATATCTCCGTGGAAGTGCCCACGGTGCTTCGCGGATTGCGCGTATTGACCTTCTGCTCGATGGCGATGGCCGGCGGCAACCCCTTGATTAGGTCGGCCTCGGGCTTGGCCATGCGTCCGAGAAACTGTCGGGCATAGGCCGAGAGGCTTTCCACATAACGTCGCTGACCTTCGGCATACAGAGTGTCGAAGGCCAGTGATGATTTTCCCGATCCGGAAAGTCCGGTGATGACCACAAATTGATTGCGCGGGACGTCAACTGATATGTTTTTAAGATTATTTACGCGTGCACCGCGTACAAGTATGTCATTCATGTTGCTGAGTAAGAGAGAGATAGTTGTGTGTAAGAGAGCGCCCTTGGATTAGGCCTGACCTACGTAGAGCGTACACACTCCGAAAGTGAGAGGACGGTATACGGCGCTCTTGAATCCGGCATTGCGGATGAGGCGCACCATGTCATCGCCCTGAGGTACAGCGGCTATAGACGCCGGCAGATAGCTGTAGGCGCTTGTGTCCTTTGACACCATGCGACCCACCATAGGTATAACGCCGCGAGTGTAGATTTGGTATAGCGGACGCACGATTCTTGACTGAGGTACGGATAGTTCGAGCATTATGAGGCGTCCGTCGGGACGGAGCACACGGCGCATCTCGGCCAGACCGCGCTCAAGGTTTTCAAAGTTGCGTACTCCGAAGGCTACGGTGACAACATCCATAGTCGCATCGTCGAACGGCAGCGAAAGACAATCGCCGGGCATTAGTACCACACGGTCGGCTATACCCGCCTCAGCCACCTTCTTACGGGCTTCTTCAAGCATCTTTTCCGAGAGATCGATACCGATTACTGATGCCCGGGGCATGGCCTTGGCCAGCGCAATGGCGAGGTCGCCCGTGCCTGTGGCCACATCAAGTACTTTCTTGCTTGATTCCTCGCGTGCGGCAAGATTGACGGCCAGTTTACGCCAACTTTTGTCGATGCCGAGCGTCATGGCCCGGTTCATAAAATCATAGGCAGGGGCGATATTGTCAAACATCGCCTCTACCTGTTGTGATTTATGGCGGCCGTCGTGGCCGTAGGGATTAATTTGTTCGCAGTCAGAACTCATTATACGGAGTTATCGGTTGATCTGTTGCAGGCAGTCAAGGGTGTTGACGGCTATGCGGTTGGTGAGGTCGCTTTCGTCGGCCTTCACGAAGGGCTGTCCGGTAATGTGCTCATACAGCTCGATGTAGCGCTGTGATACTGTCTCGCAGAATTCATCAGTCATCTCAGGAACTTTCTGACCGGGCTGACCCATGAAGCCGTTGTCGATAAGCCACTGGCGCACAAATTCCTTTGAGAGCTGACGCTGAGGTTCGTGGTTGCGCAGACGCTCCTCATAGCCTTCGGCATAGAAATAGCGTGAAGAGTCAGGGGTATGTATCTCGTCGATGAGCACTACCTTACCGTCGAGTTTGCCGAATTCATACTTGGTGTCGACAAGGATGAGGCCTTTTTCCGCTGCCATCTCAGAGCCTTTTTTGAAGAGTCGGCGGGTATATTCCTCCATTACCTTGTAATCTTCTTCTGAAACTATGCCCTGAGCGATAATTTCCTCGCGAGAGATGTTTTCATCGTGTCCGGCATCAGCCTTAGTGGTGGGAGTAATGATGGGTTCGGGGAACTTCTGGTTCTCGATCATTCCTTCGGGGAGCTTTACTCCGCAGAGTTCGCGCACACCATTCTTATAGTCGCGCCATGCGCTTCCTGCGAGGTAGCCGCGGATAATCATCTCCACTCTGAAGCCCTCACATTTGTTGCCCACGGTTACCATGGGGTCTGGTGTGGCCAGTTTCCAGTTGGGCACAATGTCGGCGGTAGAGTCGAGGAAGTATGAAGCGATCTGATTGAGCACCTGTCCCTTATAGGGGATGCCTTTGGGGAGTATCACGTCGAATGCCGATATGCGGTCGGTAGCTATCATCACCAGCGTGTCTTCGCCGATGGTGTAAACGTCGCGTACTTTGCCGTGGTAGACTGCCGTCTGCCCGGGAAACTTGTAGTCAGTAGTCACAAGGGTTGTTGCCATGATGCAGAGTCTCTTGAATGGTGGTATGGATAGTAGTGGCCTCGGGCCACCGTTTAAGCGACAAAATTACGGAAAAATGTGTAATTTTGAGTCATGAAATCTTTAGCAATTTTCATGAACCTTTACCGCAAGTCGCCGCGATGGCTTCCTACGTTGGTGGTGACGGCGGTGATATGCTATCTGACACTTAGTTCCGCTCCGTTGGGCGACACACCGATTACTCTCTTTGAGGGGGCAGACAAGGTGGTACATTTCCTGATGTTCGGTGCCCTTGCGGGTGCGTTGTGTCTTGACTGGAGTCGCCGTAGTGGTAAGTGGATAATGCCCCGCAGCGTGTCAGTGACACTATGTGCGCTTCTTTCAGCGTTGGCCGGAGTAGGTATCGAGTGGTTGCAGAGTAGCATGGAGGCCGGACGCTCGGCTGAGTGGGCCGACGGGTTTGCCGATGGCCTGGGAGCCGTAACAGGAGCGTTTGTGGCCGGATGGATGGTGTGGCGCTACTCTTCGCACGAATAGTGCACGAAGTGGGTGTGTGAATGACATGAGTGGAGCGTGCGGTCCACTATGATATGGCGGTTGGCCAGTGAGGCTATGGTTGACATCTCGTGCGACACCAGTACTATAGTTGTCGTAGGGGCCAGGTCGCGTATTATATCATAGATATGATGTTCAAAATGTTTGTCGACGTAGCTCAGAGGTTCGTCAAGCACAAGTAAAGATGGTGAGGCTATGAGCGCACGTCCCAATAGTGTGCGCTGCATCTGTCCTCCCGACAGTTGTCCCAGTGAGTCGTTGGCTTTCTCTGTCAGACCCGTAAGCCGCAGCATATCCTCGACTCTCGCAGTGCTTTCGTTGCGGAGAGGCGAGTTGATAAGGCCCGAGGCTATTACCTCCCTGACAGTAATGGGGAATTTCGAGTCGATATGGTTTTTCTGCGGAAGGTAGCCTATTGTTATGTCCTGGTTGTAGACAACCCGACCTGATGTGGGCTTAAGCAGTCGCAGTATTATCCGCAGCAGGGTAGTTTTGCCACCCCCGTTGGGGCCGGTAATGGCCATGAAGTCGCCGCTGTTGATGTCGAGGCTTATGTTGTCAAGGACGGTGCGCCCTTCAAAGCGCATGGTTACGTCGTTGAGAGAAATCAGGGAAGACACGATGGGAGTAATTGGAGTTATGAGAGATAGGAGAAATCGGAGTTATTATAGCAGATATAGCAGCCTGAGTAATTTGGTGTGGTTACTTGACTGAGGAGGTGAGAGCGTCGAGAGTATGTATCATCTCCCCCATCCAGTCAGGATTGAGGGGATTGATTGTCTCGACAGGCACTCCGAATGACGAAGCCGTTGAACGGGCTATCGGAATATCTGATTCAGGCTGAAGCAGGAGCACTTTGGGCGATATGGCTGAAGCTGAGTCGAGCGTAGCTTTGAGTGACTTTACGGAGTGCTCTTTATTCTCTTGCAGAAGACTGTGCTGGTGGAGTCCGTAATCGTGGGCAAGATAGCTCAGCGAGGGGTGCCAAATAAGAAATGTACATCCGTTTTGAGCTGCGAATGCCGCCGTATACATGGCGTCAAGCGAATCGATACGTTGAGTCAGTCTTGCTCCGCGTGAGGTGTAATACCCGGCTCCGTCAGGATCGGTTTCTGACAGGGCCTTGACTATGTTGGCCACGATTATCTTACCGTTGCGCAGCGAACTCCATGTGTGAGGGTCAGCCGACTCGTCGTGGTGGTGCTCATGGTCTATGATCTCCCCTGCCTCATGACTATGTGATAGTCCATGTTGGTGTTCATGCAAATGGCTATGTGCGTTACCATGTGAATGAGTGCCGTAAAGCAAATCGATGCCTTCCGAGAGATCTACGGTCTTGACGTTTGCCGGCAACTGTGAGGCCATACGCTGTTCAAACGGCATATTCCCGGCCATAAGATACAGTGTAGACCCGTTGAGGCGACGGATATCTTTTACGGTAGGGTCATAGGTCTCAGGATCACCGCCCTTTGGCATGAGTGTCGACACCCTCATACGGTCACCCGCAATGTCGCTTACGAGGCTTGCATAAGGTGCGAGGCTGACGGTGACGATGGGCTTTTCATCGCCACTGGTGTCACTGTCCGTATGATACGAGCATCCTGTCAGGCAACCTGACGTGACAAAAAGACTTATAAGTCCCATGAATCCCATGAGATATATATATATATGCTGTGGAACGTTCTTCAATCTCATACGGCAAAATTACTAATAAAATCCCGTACCGTCGCCGACAATCCGATTCAACCTCACTCAGGCACGAACATTCATCTGAAAGCCCCGATAGCATTTTACGGTAGACGCCCCATCTTTGTGAGCTTTTTTGTAACTTTGAGGGCGATGAACGATACGGAATTCATTAATCAGTTTGAATCGGCCGTGGCCATGGCCGTGAAGACGGGCGATATGCCTGCCCCCGGAGCTTGCGTGGTGGCTGCCCTGAGCGGTGGTGCCGATTCTGTGGCTCTTACAGTGGCGCTTCATCGGTTGGGTTATCGGGTTACGGCCGTACACTGCAATTATCACTTGCGCGGCGAAGAGAGTAACCGTGATGCACGTAGTGCTGAGGACCTGTGCCGCCGCCTTACCATACCTCTCAGGAACTTTGACTTCGATGTGGAGGCCCGCAGGAAGTCTACCGGCGAGTCTATAGAGATGGCATGCCGCGAGTTGCGCTACGATGTATTTGCGCGTGTCCTGAGCGAAACGGATAGCGAAGCCGTAGCCGTAGGTCATCATCGTGAGGACAATATAGAGACATTCTTCATCAATCTTCTGCGAGGCAGCGGTCTGCGCGGACTCACCGGCATGAGACCCTGGGACACTGTGCGGCGGGTGATGCGTCCGCTTCTCGGCCTGACGCGCGGAGATATAGAGCGTTATCTCAATACGCTTGGCGTAGAGTGGGTCAATGACTCGAGCAACGCTTCCAATGACTATAGGCGCAATAAACTGCGTAATGTAGTTATGCCCGCCCTGCGCTCCATGTTTCCCGACTGCGAGGAACGTATATCTGCTTCCTTGGCTCTTCTGGGAGCTAACCGCACGCTGTATGACAGTATGTGCGGAGAACTGTCCGGGCGCTTCGTGTCGCAAAAGGGCGTTGATGTAAAGGCCGTTAAAGAGGTGTATAGGGTATCAAACGAGTCTATTAATGAGTCACCCGCTGAGACCTTCGCTGAGATGTCCAATGTGGCTGAAATGGTTTTATATGAACTACTTCAGCCAGAGGGGTTCAATATGACGCAGTGCCGCGATATATTACGCAGCTCCGCAGAGAGCGGGCGTATGTTCAGGCCTCGTGGCGGTACGGAGTGGTTGCTTGACCGCGGATATCTGAGAAGAAAGTCGGAATTATCGGAGCAATTAGAACAATCAGAACAATCGGAACTCTCTGATGGGCAGAAAAATCCAATAGCTCCTATAGATTCAATCCATCCTCACCCTATGGCGGAGATTATAGAGGGATCATTGAAGGTTACAGGCAATGACCCGACTGTGATATATCTCAGTGAAGAGGTGCTCAGTGCAGGGAAATTGTCGTTCAGACACTGGAGGGCAGGTGATCGCATAAAGCCCTTCGGCATGAAGGGAAGCCGCAAGGTGAGCGATGTACTGAGTGACGCTAAAGTAGCCCGCGATGATAAGGCGCGCGTCAGGTTGCTTGTGCTCACAGCCCCCGATGGTGAAGAGACGATACTATGGGTGTGCGGCCTGCGCACCTCGCGTCACTTCAGAGTGCCTGACGGCGCATCACGATATGTGATGATCAGATATGATGCGCAAAGTATTTAGAATATCAATAATGCTTATAAGATAAAATAAATGAAGATAGCAATAATAGTAGCGATGGGAAAGGAGCTTAATCTCCTCCTCCCTCTGTTGGCCGATAAGACGGAGGCTGAGACCCCTTTGAGCCGTAAGACAGTGTATACCGGTCGCATCGGTTCGGCCGACGTGGCAGCTATGCAGTGTGGCATCGGTAAGGTTAATTCCGCACTCGTGACCTCGGAACTGATAGATATGTTTCATCCCGATCTGGTCATCAACACTGGTGTGGCCGGAGGCACGGGAGAAACCCGTGTTCTCGACCTGGTGGTGGGTGATGAGGTGGCCTACCATGACGTGTGGTGCGGCCCCGGCACCGAGTGGGGTGAGGCCGCAGGCTGTCCCCGCTTCTTTGAAAGTGCTAAAGAGGTATGTGGACTCGACTGCCTGGCAGAGAGCAATGGTGTGAAGCACGGTCTCATCGCTTCGGGCGACATCTTTGTGTCAACTCCCGAGGAGGTGGCCCGCATACGTGGCCTTTACCCCGAAGTAAAAGCGGTGGATATGGAAAGCGCTTCGATAGCTCAGACTTGTTATCTGCGCGGTGTGCCATTCTTCGTTATGCGTGTGGTGAGCGATACCCCCGGAGGCGAGGATAATATAGCGCAGTACAATAACTTCTGGGACGATGCGCCGCGTCAGACTTTCGGTATGCTTCAGAATCTGCTTACAGAATTGACAACCCTTTGATTTTTCTCTTAAAAATGAACAAGATACCGAGTTTTACCATAGACCATAACCGCCTGCTGCGCGGCATATATGTGAGCCGTGTCGACCGTCTGCCCGGCGGTGACAGCGTGACTACCTACGATATACGTATGACCGAGCCTAACCGTCAGGAAGCTCTGTCGCCTCGCGCTTTGCATGCCATGGAGCATTTGGCCGCAACGTATCTGCGCAACCGTGACGACTGGAAAGACCGAGTGATATACTGGGGCCCGATGGGGTGCTGCACCGGCAATTATCTTTTGCTTTCAGGCGAGTCGACTCCCGAAGAGATACTTCCTCTGATAAAGGACACGATGGAATTCGTGGCCTCGTTCGAGGGCGAAGTGCCCGGCGCATCGGCCCGCGACTGTGGCAACTATACCTTCATGGATCTTGACGAGGCGCGTCGTGCCGCCCGTGTCTACGTTGATGAGGTGTTGTCCTTCATTCGTCCCGAAAATCTCACATATCCTACCTGAAAAACGGTGGATTTATCTCCTATGAGCTGCTGAAATACCCGTGAATCACTATAAATGATTAGTGACGCTACCTGTTAGACATAAAAAATCATTGAAAATAGGTATGGCACAGTCTGCCGCGTCATAGTAATTTTGTATCGGATAATTAATCGAATGTAAACGCGCTATTGTTTGATACAAAACATTAACATGACGGGACGGTCCGGGAGGATCGCCCCGTCATGCTTTTTGCTATCGTATGAGTGAGCCACAGCGGTACTTCTCACTCTCTGACTCAGTTGTATAGCTCGTCACAAGCCTCCGCCACCAGGCTAAAATCATCTGAAAACACTCCCGAAGATAGTATAAATAATTTTTACGGCGTACTTAAGTTGGTGATTTGGAGTAATTATCGTAATTTTGGGACATAATGTTTCGGCTGTCGCTCAACAATTTTGCGAGTGGCAGTGTTATAACGATGTAATAAAAAATAAAAACTCAATCGAAATTCAAGATGAAAGCATTAAACATCGTATTAGCAGTGATAGGTGGTGCCGTAGCAGGCGCTACAGTAGGTCTTCTCTTTGCTCCCGAGAAGGGTGAGGATACCCGTGACCAGATTATGAAATTCCTCAAGGAAAAGGGCGTGAAGCTGCAGCGCAGCAAGATGGAAGCTCTTGCTGACGAAATCGCAGAAGAGCTGGAATCACAGAGATAATCCCTGAAAATAGTTCAGGATTAGTCTCAGCGTATCTGAGACTTTGAAAATAAGGTGTGTTATCTCCCAACAGTCAGATAGAAAAACAAAAAATACTCATAGCAAATCATGAATAACCTCAGTATTCTTTATGCATTCCTCGGTGGTGCCATCGTAGGCGCCGGAGCCGCTCTGCTTCTCACTCCTGAAAAGGGCGTGGATGTGCGTCGTCGCATCAAGGAGCTTCTTCGTAAGAAGGGTATCCTGTGCTCAGAAACAGAGATCGACGCTCTGGTGGAGCAGCTGACCACGGAGATTGACGATTAACGTGCCGTAGGTAACCAAGGCGCGCTGAGGCACCGGGAGAATTGCACACTACTTTTCACCCGGGGCCTTGCATGCGTATATATATTATCCAAAGCTATCTTAAGGATATGGACAATCGCGAAAACTCATTCAAGCGGTTGTGGAGCATAGCTCTCAACTACTTTAAACTCAATGTGCAGGAGCTGAAACTCACAGCGTCCGAGAAGGTGACAGTGCTGCTGTCGGCCACAGCCGTCGCGCTGATACTGGCCATGCTCGCGGTGCTCGTTGTCCTGTTTCTGTCGCTTGCTGCCGTACAGTGGCTTGCCTCCGCACTTCCCATGGGCTGGGCCTACGCCATAGTAGCGGGTATCTATATTGTGCTGGGAGTGGTGATATTCCTCTTGCGCAAACCGCTGATTATCGACCCCGTGGCGCGATTCATTTCGCGTGTGCTTCTGATGTGATACTTTTTTCCATCACGTGCATAACCCCTCATCATATAGAAAAGAACTATGAGAGATATTAAAGAAGAAAAAAACAGCGACATCACCATGGAACAGGTGAAGCCGTGGAAGGGTTACACTCTGGAGGAGATACGTTACCAGAGAGTGCTCACACTTGCCCGTATCGAGATGGAGAAGGTGAAGCTCATGAGCGCTTATCAAAATGTCATGCATGGCGAGAAGTCGCATAAAGCAGCCACAGGCATTATGGGGCGCATGTTCGGAGCACTCAACTATTTCGACTATGGCATCATAGCCTATCGCCTTGGTCGCCAGGTGTTCAAGACCGTCGGGCGGCTAAGGAAGTAAAGTGCCTTACGCCTTACTAACCAATCATTACATCACATATATAATACATATTTTTACAAGTGAACGACTACGTAGAAGTGCGCTATAATCTCGAGCCCTGCGACGAGACTATGACCGACGTGCTCGCGGCATTGCTTGCCGAAGAGGGATTTGAATCGTTTGTTCCCGATGACAACGGCCTCACAGCCTATGTGAAGAGCGAACTGTATACTCCCGAAATAAACCGTAGGGTAGTGGAGGCTTTCCCGTTTGACTCAGTAATCACCGCAGATGCCACCACCATAGAGGGGCAGGACTGGAATGCGGAGTGGGAGAAGCATTATTTCCGTCCCATAGTGGTCGATGACAAGTGTGTGATACACAGTTCGTTTCATACAGATATCCCCGAGTGTCCCTACGACATAGTGATAGACCCCAAGATGGCGTTCGGCACCGGCCATCACTCAACAACCTCGCTCATACTCCGTCAGCTACTCAGCCTTGATCTCAAGGGGCGTAAGGTGGTGGACGTCGGTACCGGCACAGGTATTCTCGCCATTCTCGCAGCCATGCGTGGCGCTACGGATGTTACCGGTATAGAGATAGACCCCTTCGCTTTCGAAAATGCTGTGGAGAATGTGCGTACCAACGGTCATCCCGAGATAACTATGAAGCTTGGCGATGCCTCATGTCTTGAGGGTATAACTGATGCCGACCTGCTTCTGGCCAATATCAACCGTAATGTCATCACGGCCGACCTGCCCGCATACGTGCGTGCGGTGCGCATGGGTGGCACGGTGATACTCAGCGGCTTTTACATAGAGGATGTGGAGGTGGTGCGACCCGTGGCCGAATCGTTGGGACTCGCACTGTGCGAGGTTACCGAAGACAACCGTTGGGCATGTATGAAACTCGAAAAAAACTCAGATGAAGCATCTCATTAAGTTATCAGGGCTCGTAGCGGCAATGTTGCTGTCGCTTTGCACAGCTCCATCGGCCGTAGCCGCAGTGCCTCATTTCTCGTGGGGTGCTGATGTCGGTGGTGCTATTGACATGACCACCAACAACATGTCGTCTATCAACATCGATGTATACTTCGGCTATCGGTCGTCCTTCATTGACATGGCCGGCATAGGCGTGGGCCTCAATACGATGGTCAACACCAGTCTGCGTACTTATCCCGTCTACGGTATATTGCGCACCTCATTCACTTCGCGTCCCTCGCTGGCTTTTATGGATATGCGTGCGGGGTGTTCTTTCAATAGTGAGAGTAAGGGCGACAGCCATCCCTCGTTCTTTATATCCCCCGGTGTGGGATTTCATCTGGCGCGTTCACAAAACTTCCGCAGCTATATCATACTCAGCTACGTGTTCAATGATTTGCGCTCCTATTCCGTCGACTCCCGCGAATATGACTTCAGTGCCGGACTTCACTTCGCATGCCTGCGCATAGGTGTAAGTTTTTAGAGAGTGTTTAAATTTGATTTAAAAGTAAACACTCTCTTAGAGTTCAGCAGTGATATCAGGAGAGAAATTCAGTATTTCGTCTGATTTCGCAGAACATAATCCTGTCATAAAGCGTATTAATAGATAAAAACGTACTTATGTAACTGTTTAAAAACGCTTGATTATGAAAAAAGGATTCAACTGGCTCACCGTGCTTATGATGTTTGTGGCAGGTGTGCTTCTGATAATATGGCACGGACGCCTCGATGTGCTCAGCTGGGTAGTCATGGCTGTGGGTGTAATGCTCATAGTGCCCGGAGTATATGATTTCGTTAAAGGATTACGTGGAGGAGCCTCACAGGGCGATTCGCAGGCTGTAGTAAAGTCCACGGCCGTCGGTAATGCTCCCACCCTCGTAGTGTCGGTGGCAGCCGTGGCGTTAGGTCTGTGGATGCTTATCAATCCCTCATTCTTTGTCGGCGTGCTCGCCTATGCCTTCGGTGCGCTGCTTATATTCATCGGTATCTATCACGTAGTGAACATTGCCTACTGGACGCGCGACCTAAGATTGCCGGGATTCCTCTATGTGGTACCTGCGTTGCTGATAGTAACCGGACTGGTAATCCTTTTCTCAAGCATCCGTACGCTTCAGAGCGTGGTAGTGCTCATAATGGGTATATCCCTTGTGGCATCGGCGGTGAACTCACTGCTGGAGTACACCACCGCTACCGTTCCGGTACGCCGTCAGGAGTGATTGGGAAAGCGTCGGGAGATATAATCCACGATTACCTCCACGAGTGCATCCATATCCATCAGGGAGGTGTCGAAACACATATCGTATGACGAAGCCGCACCCCATGTGCGGTCAGTATAGAAGCTATAATAATTGGCTCGCAGCTTGTTGACGCGTTCGGCAAGTTTGCGGGCCTTTTCGCGTGTGAGTTCGGGCTGTCGGGTCACGATGCGGTCTACGCATACATTCATCGGAGCGTGTACGAATATGCTCACCAATCCGGGAAAATCGCGCAGCACATAGTCGGAGGTGCGTCCCACGATGACACACGAACCTGAGTCGGCCAGATGGCGTATGAAGTCGCTCTGGGCACGATAGAGGCTGTCATCGCTTATCGAAGTGGCGCCGGCATAGTAGCTCAGGGGGCTGTATCCCATGGAGAAGGAGAACATGCCGTTGAGAAACGAGGGGAATCGCTCATCATTACGTTCGAAAAACTCGGGGCTCACACCGGCGCGTCGTGCCGATTCTACGAGGAGTTCCTTGTCATAGTAGCCTATGTGGAGTCGTGCGGCAAGTTTCTGGCCGAGGATGCGGCCTCCGCTGCCGAAGGTGCGTCCTATGGAGATTACTATCTGTTGCGGTGAGGTAATATTGCTGTCGTTCATCGTGAGGTATAGGTGATACGGTTAAAATCCATGGTCAAAATATTGAAATACAGGAGGGTGCCTGTAAGCAGACACCCTATTCCGGTGATATGCTTTATGGCCTCGGCAGCCTGAAGGGTGCCGATGATTCCCGGCACGACTCCGAGCGGGCCTATGGGAGTGGTCTTTTCGGGGACCGGCACTGACGGGAAGAGATCGCGCAGGGTCGGACTGCCCGGAATCCATGTGGTCAACTGTCCTTCGTAGCGGTATATCGCCCCGTATGAACAGGGTGTGCCGGCGGCCACGCACACATCGTTTATGAAGAACTTCGCATCGAAACTGTCTGTAGCGTCTATCACGAAGTCGGGGCGTATATCGCGTATAAGTTCAGCCAGGCGTTCGGGAGTGATGAATTCCACTAAGGCCGTCACCTCTATGTCTGGATTCAGTTCCAGCATGGCAGTGCGGGCTGAAAGTGCCTTAGGGGTGTTCTCACGCGCAGTGGTGTGGATTATCTGGCGCTGAAGATTAGACACTTCCACATTGTCGCCATCGGCTATATATATGTGGCCCACTCCTGCAGCGGCAAGATAGAGGGCGGCCGGACTTCCAAGTCCTCCGGCACCTATCACAAGCACACGGGCATCGGTGAGTCGACGCTGACCCTCCATGCCGAAGTCGGGCAGGCTTGTCTGGCGACTGTAGCGCATGGGGTCGAAATATAGGTTATCTTTAGTAGAATTATCCATGGAATCTGTTATGATACGAAGCAGGTTATAACTGTGAAACATAAGGCATAGAAAAGCATGAGCATGGATGTCATGCCCAGCAGAGGATTGAGCGAAGCACCCGTATGAGTGCCCATAAATCGCCAGAGCATTACGTGAGGCACAAGGCAGAGCAGCGGGAACAGCCACCATGCGCCTTCCATACCCATCCATACGGGCAGGGCGAGAAGCATGGCTACAATGCCGTTAATCAGATACAGAGTGCGCACTACCGGTCGTCCGGCGATGACCGCCAAAGTATGCTTGCCTACCGCCATATCATCATCGGTGTCGCGATAATTATTGACTATCAGTACATTCGCGCCCATCAGTCCGGCGGTGAGCGACCCTATGAAAACGGGCAAAGACCACTGGAGCGTCATGACGTAATAGGTCAGGTTTACGGGTACAATACCGAAGAATATCATTACCGCGACCTCACCTAAGCCATGATGTGACATCGGGTAGGGCCCGGCCGAGTATGCTACTACACCGAGCGCAATGGCCACACCCGCCGGCAGAAGCCACCATCCGCCCCAGTAAATGAGCGAAAGACCTATTGCGCAGGCCACTCCGAGAGTGGCGTAAGTGGCCGTAAGCATAGCCCGTGGCGTGATATCCCCCTCGGTCACTCCGCGTCGCGGCCCCTCTCGCCCCGGACGATCAAGTCCGTGGCGAAAATCGTAGTATTCGTTGGCAAAGTTGGAGGCTATCTGAGCCAGTATGGCAAAGAGCAGGCATAATATGGCAACGGTAACGTTGATTGTCGGCGAAGCCATTGCGGCATAACCGATGGCCAGTATCACTCCGGCCGTTGACACCGGAAGAGTGCGTAGACGCACGGCTTCGATCCATGACTTTATCTTTGAAGACATACTGCTGAGTGGTCGATTATCTTGTGACTTTAAGAGAGTGTTTGAATTTAAATGCTTTGTGATGAAAGCAAAAATTTTCGAACTCTCTCATAATTATTAATTTGGTTTAAATTCAAACTCTCTCTAATTGATGAGATTGGTGAGGGAGAAGCAGCGGAGCACAGCCTGACGTATGCGGGTGGCTTCGGGAGAATCATGGCGCAGAATGTTGAGTACGGCCTGTACATATTCTTCCTTGCTGCTCAGTCCGCAGAGTCCGGCCACATTGCTGCCGGGCAGCATGGCCTTCTGATTATATACTCTCAGTATGCTGCTGTAGTCTTCCTTTTCAAGATAGCGGCGAAACTCGCGGCAATATTGCTCATATAGTCCTCGGGGATTGATTTCACTGAGCAGTCTCGCCACATGCTCCTCAAGCATACCTATGTTGGCAAACCGGCCGTCTATGCGGTACTCGGCGGTGCGCTTTACCCTGTGGCGTGTATGAAGCAATGCCTGCTGATGGAGGTCAGTGCGGAACATGGCTATCACCGAGCGCTTTACCTTGGCAAACACACGGTCTTCATTCTTGTGGCGCCACGAGGCTACGGCGCGAATCACCTCCTCGAGCATAAGTATATTCTCTATCTCGGCAACTTCGGGCACCATTATCTTTTTGCCGCGCAGATACTCCACCTCCTTACGGTCGCGGCGGTCGCGATCAACTATGCCGTAGCTGTCCATGTGGTGAAACGATTTCAGGTCGTTAAACGAGCGTGTGGCTTCGATTACCTTGTTGCAACTGCCGAGCGGCTTTACGGTGTAGCCCGTAAATATGAGCGGATATAGCTTGGAGTCTATCGAATGAGTGTCATCACCCTCGATGAATATCACCGGCCGTCGTGCGCCGATGATGGCCATGTAGACTTCATCCGGTATACCCTGACGCGGGGGCAATGTGTCATAGTCCCAGGCATGCTGTTCGGGGCTGAACCGGCGCACCCATATTACCTCGGCGTCCTCGCGTGACGAAGCAAACTCCAGATCGTGAGTGGTATACACCATGGTGCAGTCCTGGCGCAGTGTCTCTATACGGTTCCATACCTCCTGAAGTATGGTGGGGTGGAGAAACAGTTCGGGGCTTTCTACAAACAGTACTCCGCCGCGTGGAGCATAGAGTGCCGCCCCGATATAATATAGCACGGCTTTTTCGCCGGCTGACAGCCGCAGCAGCGAGCGCTTTGAGCGGTCGTCGTGAGGTGTGGTGGCGCTGGAGAAGAGTATGTGGCCGTTCTCTATCAGCACCTTGTTTTCGGGGAATATCTCCTGCCACATCTCTATCACCTTGTCAAGGCGTGTGGGTTTCAGTGCTGCCCCATTCTCTTTATGTTCCGACAGTTTATATGAGAGGAGATTGAGCATCTCGTCCTGCATGAGCAGCATCATCAGCCGTTCAAGCTGAGTGGTGTCATCGTTAGAATGTTGTCCGGTAAATAGCGTTGACTCACTGTTGGCATAGAGAGAGTCAATTGACGAGGGTGATTCGTCGCGGTCGCGACGGTCATAAAGCGCTTTAAGGGCCGACATGCGGTATGCACGTGATCCGAGGGTGGAGGCAAGATGGTCAGTGAAGCGCGTTTTTCCTGCGCCGTTTGCGCCGATAATTACCGTGCGCCGTGTACGCTCGTCAAGTGTAGGAGCCTGCCCCTGTATACGGGGTGGAAGCTGTATCTCCATATTCATGGGGGAGTAGGGGAGAGGTCAGTATTTTAGTTCCACAGGGCCTTCGCGGATGATTTCAGGCGATGAAGAGTCAGTGAGGTTTACTACGCACGAGCCTTGTATACCCCCGCGACCGCCATTGATCATCAGGTTGATACGACGTTCTGAGCCGTATCTCAGAGCTATTTCTTCGGGGTGGCTTCCGCTCTCGGGTTCATCCTCATCAAAGGTAATGGAGGTGGAGAGCAGCGGATTACCTAAGGCGCGGGCCAGCTCTATGGCTATGGGGTTGTCGGGTATGCGTATACCCACTTCTTTACGCCCTTTGAATACTTTGGGCAGGGTAGTGGCCGCGGGAAGTATGAATGTGAAAGGTCCGGGTACGTTCTCTCTAAGCAATTGATACGCCCGGTTGTCGATGCGGGCATATTCGCTTGCCATGGATATGTCGGCGCACACCACCGAGAGTGATTCCTTTCGCGGGTCGATGTTCTTGATCTGACATACCTTCTCTATGGCGGAGTTGGACAGAGCGTTGCATCCTATGGCATAGAGCGTGTCGGTAGGATAGATTATGAGTCCACCGTCTTGAAGGTGTCTCACGGCCTCCTCTATAAATAGGGAGTTGACCGATGTGGGGTAAATCTTGAGTATTCTCATACCGTAGTGTGCGGGTGTGATTATATTATATAATAAGGAGTAGCGGTGTCACAAAAGTAGCGAAAAATGGGGTAAACACCATATATGAATATAAAAAAAGAGACGTTTCACAACGTCTCTTTTCCTTTTAAACCTTTATCTTAATCTAATACTATGAAAAACACACGCACAAAAGTATGCATTATCCGGGACCTGACCAAATGTTCGGGCCTATAAAATTAATATTTTAACAATTGTTTAGAGTTTAGGAGGTGCTGTAGGGCCGTTTCGGTGTAAGCGGGGGGGAAATTTGGAATCATGATTGGCGCCGTCACATTATTGGTAATTAAGATAAACTATTGCGCTAAAGTAGTGAAGAGCCAAACTCTGTTGTCATGATTGGCAGATTGTGAAAAAAGATAAAAAATATTAACATCTAATAGGCAAGTAATCAGTGCGTTGGGTGATAGCATGTGAAATTTATTTAACTTAAAGTGAGCAAAATAGGGTTTTAATATGTTGTATAACGTGAAAATGTTGTAATTTTGCCCGCCGAAAACAGTGGGTAAGTTTTTACGATGTTTTTCTCACGAAAAGCAAATATTTATAGTCCAAAATTTTTAATGTCTAATTTTTAAAGCAACGTATGAAGAAGTTCTTTCTACTAATGCTGGCTCTGTTTGCCGTGGTTGTGGCATCAGCTCAGACCCGCACAGTGACAGGTCAGGTGATCTTCGAAAATGACGGCGAGCCATTGATTGGCGCTACCGTTGTACCTGTTGGAATGGCAGGTAACGTAGGTACCGCTACTGACCTTGACGGCAACTTTACCCTTAAGGTAGCAAATGATTGTCACCAGCTCAAAGTATCTTATGTAGGTATGACCACCGCGACGGTGGATATCACCGGACAACCCCTCCTCATTAAGCTTCATAGCTCACAGACTCAGCTCGACGAAGTGATGGTGGTAGCTTACGGCACAGCCAAGCGCTCGGCTTTCACAGGTTCTGCTACAGTGATTGACGCCTCTGCCATTGAGCAGACTCAGGCCAATAATGCACTCAATGCCCTTACAGGTAAGGTGAGTGGTGTGCAGATCAACAATCAGACCGGCGAACCCGGAGCGTCAAACCCCACGATACGTATTCGTGGTGTGTCATCCGTAAATGCATCCAATTCTCCCCTGATCGTGCTGGACGGCACTCCCTACTCAGGCGATGTAAACAATATCAACCCCAACGATATCGAGAGCATGACCATCCTTAAGGATGCAGCGTCAAATGCCCTCTACGGTGCTCGTGGTGCCAACGGTGTGATTCTTATCACTACCAAGAAGGGTGCTAAGGGCGAGGCCCGCGTGACCCTCGATGCAAGCTGGGGCTCAAACTCAAAGGCGACCTCCGATTATGAGACTATCGACGATCCCCGTGCTTATATGGAGGCCTTCGGTCGTGCATATTACAATTATGCTATAAATAATGAGCAGACTCCTGCTGATGCTCTTGCCTTCGTAAACCGCAATGTTGTGAATCAGCTTGGAGGCTACAGCGTGTTCAGCTATCCCGAAGGTGAGAACCTTTTTGTTGACGGCTCTAAGCTTAACCCCAACGCTACCCTCGGAAGCATCTATACCAACCCCTATACCGGCGAGCAGCTCTATCTGACTCCCGACAACTGGCGCGACGCGGCTTACAAGCACGGTCTTCGTCAGGACTACAATCTCAGTGTGAGCAAGAGCGACGATAAGTATAATTTCTTCGCTTCATTCGGTTACCTCAGCAATGAAGGTATCGTAGACAATACCAACTACAAGCGTATCACCGGCCGACTCAGCGCCGACATTATGGCTAAGTCATGGCTTAAGATCGGTGGTAACGTATCGTACACCAACGCCTCAGGCAGCAATATGGGCGAGCAGGATGCCGGCAGCGCAACTTCATCAGGCAACATCTTCGCCATTACCAATCAGATTGCTCCCATCTATCCCCTTTACATCCGCAATGCTCAGGGTCAGATCATGACCGACCCCGCCAACGGTCTCCGTCTCTATGACTATGGTGATGGTGAATGGTATGGTGTGCGTCCTATCCTCAGCAGCTCTAACGCTGTGCAGCAGCAGCAGCTTGACAGCAACGATTATCGCACCAACTCCGTTAACGGTAACGGATTCTTTGAAGTGCGTTTCCTCCGCGACTTCAAGTTTACCTCAAACAACGCATTCTCTTATACCAATATCCGCTCCAAGAGCTACGTAAACCCCTACTACGGTCAGTACGCCGACATGCACGGTCAGCTCTATGTTGAGTCTGCCGGCACTCTCGACTATCAGTTCCAGCAGCTCCTTAACTGGAGCCACGATTTCGGTCTCCACAGCGTAGCCGTACTTCTCGGTCACGAAAACTACTGGAAGAAGTATGACTACCTCACCGGCAACCGCAGCAACAGCCTTCTGCCCCTCGCTCCCGAAATGGCCGGATATGTTATCGTAGGAAGCACTACCTCATACACTACCGACTATAACACCGAAGGTTGGTTCGGCCGCGTGAACTACAACTACGACAACCGCTACTTCGGCAGTGCCTCTTTCCGTCGCGACGGTTCGAGTCGCTTTGATCCCTCACATCGCTGGGGTAACTTCTGGTCTATAGGTGCAGCATGGCTTATCTCTTCTGAAAAGTTTATGGAGCCATACGAATGGGTCAATAATCTTAAGCTGAAGTTCTCTTATGGTGAGCAAGGTAACGACGGTATACCTGATTTCCTCTATCGCGACACATACGAAGTGATTAACTCCGATGGTGTGGCCTCAGTAAAGCCTTACCGTAAGGGCAACGCCGATATCACCTGGGAAAAGGGTGGTAACCTCAATGCCGGTGTAGAATTCGGCCTGTTCAATAACCGCCTCAGCGGTCAGATCGAAGGCTTCTGGCGCAAGACATCTGACATGCTCTTCAGCTTCCCTATGCCTCCGTCGATGGGTTACACCAGCTACTATGACAATATCGGTGACATGGTCAACAAGGGCTTTGAAATCGAACTTAACGGTACTGTTATCAACACCCGTGACCTCACATGGTCAATCAATGCCAACCTTACATGGTATAAGAACCGCATTACCCGCCTTGCCGAAGAGAACAAGACTCTCAAACGTCCCGAACTCAAGAATGGCAAGATGCATCCCGGCTTCTCATCAGGCAACTACTTCATCGGTGAGAATCAGTCAATCTACACCTACCACATGAAGGCCTATGCCGGTACTGACGATGGAGGTCATGCTCTCTACTACTATCAGGACACTGATGAGAATGGCAACACCGTCCGTAAGACAACGACTTCATTCTCAGGCGCTGATTACTACCTTTGCGGCACTGCTCTTCCCTCGGTCTACGGTGGATTCGGTACCAAGCTCCAGTGGCGCGAATTTGACTTCTCTGTTGACTTCACATATCAGCTCGGCGGCAAGGTGCTTGACACCGACTATATGACCCTCATGACTGCTCCCAGTTCGGGCCACCGCGGTTATGCTATCCACAAGGATGCCCTTGATTCATGGACCGCAGAACGTCCCACCGATATCCCCGTATGGCAGTATATGGAAGGAGAAAATGATGGCGTATCAGACCGCTGGCTTACAAGCGCCTCATGCCTGACTCTCCAGAACCTTAATTTCGGTTACTCTCTGCCCGGCAATATCACCCGTAAGATCGGTATCGAGCGTGTACGTTTCTACCTCAACTGCGACAACCTCGCTACATGGTCAAAGCGTAAGGGTCTTGATCCCCGTCAGTCAATCAATGGTGAAACCACCAATGCCTTCTATGCACCCATCCGTACTGTATCAGGCGGTATTAATGTGACATTCTAATGCTTCTCTACAACATGATATCAAAATATATTTCAAAATATGCTGCTCTGGCAGTGTCAGCAGTGGCTACCCTTGGTCTCACAAGCTGTCTTGACGAGGTGACACCTACCTCAACTGTGACAGACAGTATGCTTGAGACATCTTCGACCCGCGATGAGGCTCTTCTGATGGCTATGCCATCATATCTGACTGCCTTTAACTCAGGTGGTCGCGAAGAACATTACGACTTCGGCTATCCGGCCATCATGCGCATACGCGATGTTCAGACAGCTGACCTTACCACAACAGATGGCTCACAGGACGGTTATGACCATTTCACAAACTTCTCAAGGGGATATATGACCCAGAGCCTTGCTATGGAGCAGTTCCTCTGGCAGTTCTACAACAAGGCAGTACAGACCTGCAACATAGCCCTGAAGGAATTCAGCGCCGACGAGGATACTCCCGAACGTATGGGTATGCGTGGTCAGGCCCGCGCCTTCCGTGCCATGCTTTATCTTGATATGGCCCGTATATACGAGTTCCTCCCCAATGATGCGTTTGCTAATGCCGACCTTATCGGCCTCACCGTGCCTATCGTTACCGAGAACACTACCGAGGAGGAGGGCCGCAACAATCCCCGCGCCACCCATGCCGAGATGCTCAAATTTATCCTTGACGATCTTGACTATGCCGAAGAGCATATAGAGGATAGCCCCGTTATGGAGCGCACCCTGCCTACGCTCGCAGCCGTTTACGGCCTCAAGGCCCGCGCCTATATGTGGGATGAGAATTATCCCAAGGCTGCCGAATATGCCGCAATGGCTGTGGATGAGAGCGGATGCTACCCCCTGTCAGCTTCAGAGTGGAATGACGCTACCTCTGGCTTCAACAGCCTCGCCAATCCATCATGGATCTGGGGTTTCCAGTATGTCAAGGAGGATGACGCCGTCAGCACCGGTATCGTCAACTGGATTTCATTCCAGTCTCCCGAGAATCAGTTTGGTTACGCCGGTGTGATGATGCTTGGTCCCTCATGCGTGGCTCCTGTGGTCAATAAGGCTATGTACGACCGCGTTTCTGACACGGACTTCCGTAAGTATACCTGGATTCCCGATGATATGGATTCACCCCTGTGGAATGAAGTACAGCTCGCCAATGAAGAATCAGCCCCCTATTTTGCATACTATGCTCCTTTGGCCGGCGTGAAGTTCCGTTGCGCCATGCGTGAGCTTGCCGACCCCAATGTGTCTTGCGTAGTGGCTGTGCCCCTGATGCGTGTCGAAGAGATGATGCTTATCGAGGCTGAGGCTGAGGCCCACACTAATGCTGCTGCCGGTAAGGCTCTTCTCGAGCAGTTCATGTCATACCGCGACCCCAACTATGAGTGTACCGTATCGTCAACCGAAGATGTCGTTGAGGAAATCGTGTTCCAGAAGCGCGTAGAGCTCTGGGGTGAGGGTCAGGCATTCTTCGATATCAAGCGCCTCAACTACCCCATAGTCCGTAACTATGCCGGATCAAACTGGCCTGCTAATCTGCTCTACAACACTCCCGGCCGTCCTGCCTGGATGAACTGGCCGATCCTCATCTCCGAGAGCAACAATAACGCCGGTGTGCGTGGCAAGAACAACCCCGATGTCGCCGGCTGCTACGGCGGTCCCGAGACTCCCGTCGACGCCGATCAGTCTGCTGAATAACCTCGATTGACTCGGATATAATACTCTGCCCCGACTACTATCCTTCTAAGGATGTGGTCGGGGTTTAGTTGTTTTTTTGCCTGTAAAAGAGATAGTTTTGATGTTTTTAACAGTTTTTCACACTCTTCAAGTTATGATAGCAGTCTGTAAGTAGATTTTGTGTTATTTTGAGTCTTTGCTGTCAAATATCAAGCGCGACGATGCGTCTGGTGAATATTGTCGGTGGTGAAAAGTGACAAAATGATACGTAAAATTACGATTTGTGTTTTCTGAGTATGTTGTAAAACACATTTTGGAGTCGTAATGCTCGAAAAAAGCATCCGCTGAATTCGTGTTCATCAAAAATTTTAGTAACTTTGCATCCAAGCGTCATTGGAATCATAGGGCTAAAACGCCTTCCGGTTTATTGCTTCTCGGAGGTCGGAGAAATCCTTTGCTTCAATGCCGTGTTCTAAATTTTTAGAATAATATAATAATCCCGCCTGAAACTCCGTTTTAAGGCAATACACATCTATCACATTTTATTCATTTTAATCAATGGGAAAGAAATACCTGCTGTTACTGGTTGCATTATTCACCAGTATTTGCGTAGCTGCCCAGGTGCGTGTCACAGGCACTGTGCTTTCTGCCGACGATGACGAACCGGTTATCGGTGCCACCGTCATGCTCAAGGGAAAGCCTACCAATGCCGTTGCCACTGACATTGACGGCAAATTTGCCCTCACCGTCCCTTCTTCTAAATCAACTATCGAGGTCAAGTACGTCGGTATGAAAACGGTGGAATTCAAAGCCTCCGAGAAGGATGTGACCGTGAAGCTGGTTTCAGATGCTCAACAACTCGGCGACGTGGTTGTCACCGGTATGGGCACAGTTGATAAACGACTATTTACCGGAGCGACGGCGAAGATTAACGCTGAGGATGCTATCCTCTCCGGTGTGGCCGATATATCCCGTTCGCTCGAAGGACGCGCCGCCGGTGTGTCTGTGCAGAACGTGTCGGGTACATTCGGTACCGCACCTAAGATCCGTGTGCGTGGTGCCACATCTATATATGGCGACTCCAAGCCTCTGTGGGTTGTGGACGGTGTGATACTTGAAGATGCCGTCGACCTCGAAGCCGACGCTCTTTCCTCAGGTGACGCCACCACTCTTATCGCCTCTGCGGTGGCCGGTCTTAACGCCGATGACATCGAGTCATTCCAGGTGCTTAAGGACGGTTCGGCAACATCTATCTATGGTGCTCGCGCCATGGCTGGTGTGATCGTCGTGACTACCAAGCAGGGTCGTGCTGGACACACCTCTATTAATTATACCGGTGAGCTTACTCTCCGCTTCAAGCCTTCTTACAACGACTTCAATATATCCAACTCTCAGGAACAGATGGGTATATATAAGGAGATGGAGCAGAAGGGCTGGCTGAGCCTCGCATCGCTCGTTAACTCATCTACTTCGGGTGTCTACGGTACGATGTACAAGCTCATGAACACCTACGACCCCGTGACCGGTCAGTATGCACTTGCTAACACCGATGCCGCCAAGAACGCTTACCTCCGTCAGGCTGAGTTCCGCAACACCGACTGGTTTGACGAACTCTTCAAGACCAACATCATGCAGAGTCACTCAGTGAGCATCTCGGGTGGTACTGACAAGGGTACATTCTACACCTCGTTCTCTTATATGAACGATCCGGGTTGGTACATCGATTCAAACGTTGACCGTTACACCTTCAACGCCAATGCCAACTACAAGCTGTCAAACACCCTCTCGATCAAGCTGGCCACCAGCGACTCTTACCGTAAGCAGAAGGCTCCTGGCACACTGTCGCAGGAAATCGACGCCGTAAACGGTGAGGTTAAGCGTTCGTTTGACATCAACCCCTACTCATACGCGCTCAATACTTCGCGTACCACTGACCCCCGCGCCACACTTACCCGTAACTACACCGACTTCAATATCTTTGATGAGCTTAATCAAAACTATATAGAGATTGGTGTGACCGACGTTAAGTTCCAGGGTGACCTCACATGGACCCCCTTCCGTGGCTTCAAGTTCACTGCTACCGGTGCATTCCGTCACAACGCTTCACAGCAGAACCACTATGTGATGGACAACTCTAACATGGCCAACGCCTACCGCGCCGGTGTCGATCCCGAGAACGCTACCATACGTTCTGCCAACCGCTACCTCTATACCGACCCCGATGATCCCAACTCACTCCCCGTGAGCGTACTTCCCAAGGGTGGTATCTACTTCCACGATCTCAAGTCAATGAGTCAGTATGACCTCCGACTCATCGCTACCTACAACCGTACCTTCGGCGTACACAACGTGAGTGCCCTCGGTGGTTTCGAGGCTCAGAAGATTTCTCGTACATTCGAGAACTTCCAGGGCTGGGGTATCTGCTATGAAAATGGTAACATACCCTTCGTCAACTGGAAACTCTTCAAGCAGATGAACGAGGAGAATTCAAACTACTATAGCCTTGACGAACAGCAGCGCCGTTCTACCGCATATATCGGTACTGCCAGCTACGGTTACGACATGCGCTACATCATCAACGGTACTATCCGTTACGAGGGTACCAACCGTCTCGGTAAGGCTCGTTCAAGCCGCTGGCTCCCCACCTGGAACGTGTCAGGTGCATGGAACGCCGATGCTGAATCATGGTTCCAGAACCCCGTTCTCGCCACCGCCAAGCTGCGTCTGAGCTACTCGCTCACCGCTGACGCCGGTCCCAGTAGCATCTCTAATGCTCTCGCCATCTACCGTCCTTCACGCCCCTGGCGTCAGGATACTGATGCTTACGAGCAGGCTCTCTCTCTCTATGAGCTCGCCAACTCAGAGCTTACCTATGAGAAGAAGCACGAGTTTGACGTAGGTGCCGACCTCGGTTTCCTCAACAATCGCCTCAACGTAGTAGTTGACTGGTATACCCGTAACAACTTCGACCTTATCGGTCAGGTATACACTCAGGGTGTAGGTGGTCAGCTCCGCAAGTGGGCCAACAACGCATCCATGAAGAGTCATGGTGTGGAATTCACCATCAGCTCACGTAACATCCAGAGCCGTGACTTCAGCTGGAACACTGACTTCACTTTCGCTTACTCGAAGAATAAGATCACTGACCTCAAGAGCCGTTCATCGGTCATGAACCTCATTCAGGGTTCAGGTTATGCCATCGAGGGTTACCCCGTACGCGCCCTCTTCTCGATTCCCTTCGTAGGTCTTAACGAGAACGGTATTCCTCAGATCATCAACGAAAATGGCGAAGTCACCACTTCTGACATCAATTTCCAGGAGTATGACAAGCTCGGCTTCCTGAAGTACGAGGGTCCCGTAGATCCCACCATGCAGGGTGGTCTCGGCAACACTCTTAACTGGAAGGGATTCCACCTCAATGTGTTCCTCACCTATGCCTTCGGCAACAAGCTTCGTCTTGACCCTGTCTTCGCGTCAGCATACAGCGACCTCAGCTCTATGCCTAAGGAGTTCAAGAACCGTTGGGTAGTGCCCGGCGATGAAAAGTACACCAATATCCCTGCTATTGCCTCTACCATGCAGGTGTTCAATGACAGCTATATCGGTCGTGCCTACAGCGCCTACAACTACTCTACCGCCCGTGTGGCCGACGGTGGTTTCATCCGCCTCAAGGAAGTGTCACTTACCTATGACCTTCCCTCAGTGATAACCCGCGCACTCCGCATCAACAATGCCTCTGTTAAGCTTCAGGGTACCAACCTCCTGCTTCTCTACTCTGACAAGAAGCTCAACGGTCAGGACCCCGAATTCTTCAACTCAGGTGGTGTGGCAGCTCCTACCCCCCGTCAGGTGACTTTCACTCTGCGTTTCGGACTCTAAACTAACGCGCATTTCTACACACACCATACTTCAATGCAATTCCAAATGAAAGTATCAAAATATATTCTCATGACCCTCGTGGGCAGCGCTATGGCGCTGGCCACGGCCTCATGCGGCGATAAGTTCCTCGACGAAATGCCTGACAACCGTGTGGAACTCAAGACAGCCGAACACCTTCGTCTGCTGCTCAACGATTCCTATCCGGCATATAACTATTTCATCCCTTGCGAGCTGATGAGCGACAATGTTGTCGACAACAACTCTCCTGATGCAAATGGTACCCGCTACAATCTTAGCGCCTACGATCTCGGTGATGACGAAACTTTCGCTTTCGAGGATGTGTCAAGCTCAACCGGTACTGACACCCCCGGTGGTATCTGGGAGGGTTATTACCTTTCAATCGCTGCCGCCAATTCAGTGCTGGAAAAGATAGAGGAGTTTGAGGCCTCAGGCTACGACCGTGACGACGCCTCCAAGCTGCCTGCCATCAAAGCTGAGGCTCTGATGCTCCGTGCCTTCTGTCACTGGGTTCTCGCTGAAATCTTCTGCGAACAGTATCGCGGACCCGAGCTGTCAAAGGCTATCCAGGGTATTCCCTACATGACCAAGCCTGAGACAACCGTACGCCCCAATTACGAGCGCGGTAACCTCGCCGACTTCTATGAAAATATCGAGAAGGACCTTGAGGAAGGTCTCGCAGGTATTGACAATTCACTCTACGAGATTCCCAAATACCACTTCAATACACAGGCCGCTCACGCCTTCGCCGCCCGCTTCTATCTCCACAAGCGCGACTATAAGAAGGTGCTTGAGCACTGTAATAAGGCTTTCGGAGGTGAAGACGTGGATGTAAGCCAGTATATGAGCGATATCTGGTCACACTCTGGTGATTTCTACTATATTTCTGACTTCGGTCTTTTCCAGCAGAATATGACCAAGCCCCGCAACTTCCTGCTTATCTCTACCTACTCTATAGCTATGCGTCATCTCACCGGTGGACGCCGCTACTCGATGAACCGTGATGCCAAGCGTGCGGCTTACCAGGGCCCCGGTCCGACTTGGTCTCGTTATTCTTACGTTGACAAAAACGGTAAGGAGAAGGCTTTCTCAATGAACCCTGCTTTCAATGTAAGTATATCAAACGGTCGTTCCGACTGGGGTTGCATGGCTCTCCACAATCTCACCGAGCAGTTTGAGTATACCGACAAGCACTCAGGTATCGGTTATCCTCACGTGACAGTGTCAGAGTTCAACGGCGAAGAAACCCTCTTCATGCGTGCCGAGGCTAAGCTTTATCTCGGTATGAAACAGAGCGCCCTTGATGACCTTCAGGTTTGGGAAACCTCACTCCGTAATAACCCCGGCGCTGAGAGCAGCAACCGTTATGATGACTTCACCGAAGCCCGTGTACGCGACTTCTATACCGATCCCGATCTCGGCTACGGTATCGTGAAGCCCCTCAATATCGATGAGCTCTACCCCTGTGAATACAGCGTTAACGACGACATCGAGCCCCTGCTCCAGTGCATGCTTCACTTCCGTCGTATTCAGACTGTACACACCGGTATGCGTTTCTTCGACCTCAAGCGCTATGCTATCGAGTACTCTCACGTAATCGGCAAGGAAGCCCGCGTAGAGACCCTCACCAAGTTTGACAAGCGTCGTGCTATCCAGATTCCTTACGAGGCATTACAGGGTGGTATGCAGCCCACCTATCGTGACGAGAATCTTGAAAAGGCTCGTCCTGAGAGCGGTTATGTAATGGTATCACAGTAATCTCCTCTAAAATATTTTTGACCTCATGATAAAGTTCAAATCACTCTTCATACCCATGGTTGTGGCTGCGATGACTCCTATGTTCACCGCCTGCAACGACGATGACTTTAAGGAGACGATCTTCCCGGACGTACCCACCGAAGCCGACCCCTCGTCTAAGACATATCAGTTTGATACATGGCTCAACCGTAACTTCCGCGATGTCTACAATCTTGACTTCAAGTACAAGATGGCCGACGTAGAGGCCGACAAGAACTACAATCTTGTCCCCGCCGAGTATCAGAAGGCTGTTGACCTCGCCCTGCTGGTGAAGTACACCTGGTTTGATGCCTATAAGGCTGTATGCGGCGATCTCCTGCTGAAGCAGAACGGCCCCCGTATGCTCCACCTCATTGGATCTTCGGCTCACAATGCTACCGAAGGCACCGAGGTGCTCGGTCTTGCCGAGGGTGGTATCAAGATTACCCTCTTCAAGGTGAACGGCATGGATCTCAATGACTCTTACCGCATGAACGAATACTACTTCCGCACCATGCACCACGAGCTCACCCACATCCTTCACCAGAAGAAGTCATATCCCACCCGCTTCAACGAGCTTAGCAACGGTCACTACGACTCCTCCAACTGGGGCAAGCGTAATTCCGGTCTCTGCACCTCACTCGGCTATATAACCAACTACGCCAGCTCGGAATATCGCGAGGACTTCGCCGAAACTGTGGCCAACTACGTGACCCGTACCCCCGAAGACTATGACCTGCTCCTCTGGTGTGCTGACCGAGGATGGTATAGCGGCGAGGATGAGAATGACGAAAGCAGCGCTTACTGCTACTATTATTACGCCAACGCCGCAGCCAAGGAGAAGGACACCAAGACCTATACCCTTCAGTATGTAAGCCTCGGTGACGGTCACGTTTCGCTTCAGGACAATACCGGCCGCGTATATAATAAGATAGAAGATATCGAAAACTACCTTACACGTCTTAATCTCCAGTTAGGTGAAGATATGGTGTTTGAGGTAGTGGACGAAGACAAGGTCGACGGCCGTGCCATCATCCTTGAAAAGCTTCAGATAGCCCGCGACTGGCTTCTCGAGCAGTGGAACGTTGATATTGACAAGCTGCGCGAAGAAGTTCAGACCCGTCAGAACAATTTCGATATCACTGCGCTCCGTAGTCAGATTACCGATATCGAATAATCTATCCGTAGTTGAGTAATTTACATTAATCCGACACATTTCTAATGAAAAAGATATTTTATTTCACCTTAGCATTGGCTCTGGCCGCCGGAGTATCATCCTGCAAGAACGAGGAGGATGATATCTTCGACGATACCGCTGCTAACCGTCTTGAGCAGTACAAGAAGGACTATGCCAATGTGTTTACAGACAAGGGTGGCAAGTGGGCCCTGGAGTATTTCGCAAATACTGAAGAGCCCGGCTATGTGTTCGTTGTCACTTTCGATAAGAATGGCAGCGTTGAGGTGGCCGGCAACAATAAGTGGACACCTACCACCTCCTTCTCTACCGACAACTCCCTCTGGGGTATGATCAGCGATGACGGCCCTGTGCTCTCATTCAACAGCTACAACAAGGTGCTCCATGTATTCTCATCGCCTGAGAATATCATCGGTGGTCCTACCAATACCGAACTTAACGATAAGGATATCGACGAAACCGGTACCGGTCACGAAGGTGACTATGAGTTCATCGTGATGAATGTCAGCGAAGATGATCAGGTTGTTACCCTCCAGGGTAAGAAGCGTGGCTATAAGGCTCTGCTTCGTCGTCTGCCCGTAGATACCGACGACCGTGCCTACCTTGAGACAGTATATGAGAACTGCCACAACAACGTATGCACCGAATTCGGCACACTTCTTCTCCACGAGACTACCACTGACCAGCGCTTTACCATCACCGAAGTGTCTGACAAGTACATGGAGGGTCATCTCGGATATTTCGAGGCTTATCCTCAGGGTGGCGACTCGATTATGCAGACTGTAGAACAGAATGCTATCATTACCTTTGACGGCCTCCGCTTCCGTCACGACCTGGAAATTCCTCGTGCCAACTCTAATGAGGTAATTACCATAAACAGCTTCGAGTTCCAGCCCGACGGCTCGCTGCTCGGTGTGTCAAATCCCGATGTAGTGCTCCGTGCCCCCATGCTGGCCGACATTATGCGCAATTCTTCTGTAGAAGTGGCAAAGAAACATGTATGGAATTTTGAGGACTGTGCACTGGGCGCATCGAATGAAGCGCTGCTTGACAAGGTTAAGGCCGGTCTTACCCAGAACTTCCGTGGCCAGCGTGATTTCAATGGTTTCGGTATCACCGCTACGAATATCAACACTATTCCTACTCCCTCGATCTTCCTCACCTTCGGTACTGCCAAGGCTTATCTTTACCTGACCATTACCCGTGTGGATGACAATACTATCCGTATTGAGCCTGATGGCACAATGGATGGTAACCTCACCAATCTTATCAAGATGATACCTGAGTGTGAGACCCTTCTCAAGTCATTTGCCGGAACATACACCCTGGATACTGATAATGTCATGTGCCCCTACGAAATCCGTTGGGTTGGTGACAATGGAATCAGCTTCAGCGCTAATCTCCAGCGCTAATCCTACTCTTTAGCATATCATTCGCTCTTCCCGTAGTTGCACGCACTTCGGGCAACTACGGGAAGAGCGATTTATTTTACTACCTTCCTGAGATACGTTGAATGCCGTTTAGGCTTTACCGCAGAAAAAATTTCAATATGCGAACGTTTCTTAGGATTTTTTTGTAACTTTGGGGCTTGTTGATGAGTCTTTTCGACTCACTCCGGGAATTGTCCCGGGTCGCAAGGTACTTTCTAAGAAATTTAATCAATTAATTACTTAATTTAGATCAATGAAAAAAGGTTTACTTTTTGCTACCGCTCTTACGACCGGTATCGCAGCTTTTGCAGCTCAGCCCCTGCTGCCGGCAGAAGCTCTGAAGGCAACAAAAGTAGAAGCTGCCCCCGGCGTAGCCACTAAGGCAGTGCGCAATGTTGTTTCTCCCAAGGACGTAACCGAGGCTACTGAGGCTATCATTACCCTGCCCTCTAACCTCTTCTATATGGGTATGTCTCAGGACCAGTATACTCTCAACAACAATATCGGATGCACCGGCGCTTACAAGCCTATCACTTTCAAGAGCGCTTCTACCGGCGTTAAGAGCATCAGCTGGACTTATCCCGACGTTTGGGCCGATTCTGCAGATGGCGATACCCCCGAACTCAACTCAACTGAAGATTCAATCACTTTCTCAGCTCCTTTCGGCGTATTCGGAGGCCCCTCGCTGATTGCGTTCGGTCCTAACTATATCGACCAGATCGATCTTACAGTAGATACACAGTATCCTCTTGAGATACTCTACGGTGCCGGTCCTCAGGCTCTCAACTCTCAGCGTACTTTCGGTATGACTCCCATTAACCGCATGAATGTTGAGTGTCCTTTCGAAAAAGATGGCCGTTTCTCATCAGGTCATATCCTCGGTGTAAATAACACTAAGGATTCTCAGGTTAACCAGGAGTGGAGTAAATACGTAGCCGATCTCGTCCTCGAGGAAGATTCCACTGCTGTAGTAAGCGACGTAGTTTATAGCGGTTTCGGTAATATCTTCCCCGAGCCTATATCACCCTATATGATTCAGAATGTATGGGCATGGTGCCGCGCTGAATTCAAGGGTGCCGGTACTCTTACCCTTAAGGTTGTTTCTCTTGATGAGAACGATCAGCCCCTTAAGGAAATCGCTCAGGGCACATGCGACTACACTAAGGAATCTTCCAGCGGTGTATATAACTTCCCCCTCAAGAGCGTTGACGAATTCGGTTTTGAGATTGACGAGCCTATCGTTATCAATAGCCGTGTAGCTTTCCTGATTACAGGTCTTGACTCAGATCCTAACATCACCTACTTCCAGCCCCTCTGGCCCATGAGCTACACTTATGATGCTGACGATAGCAACCCCTTCCGTAACATTATGTACAACTGCAACCTCGTTAAGTATAACCTCGACGGTAAGGCTACTGAGGCTTGTCTGCAGTCACCCTGGGGTTACTATGCTAACGAAACTAAGACCCATCTCATGGCTATCACCAGCTACGCATTCTTCACCGATGCTATGTATGGCTTCTGCGTAGAGGCAGGTGCTAAGGTAGCCGGCGATGTTCATAAGGGCATCTCTGAAGGTGGTGATGAATTTGATTTCACCTTTGAAAGCCTCTGGGCTGTTTCAGAAGACGAAATCACTGTTTCTGACGAATCATGGGTTTCTGTAGAACTTGGCGCTTACAATCAGCAGACCGGTCTCCAGACTCTCTCTATCCTCGCTGATCCCCTCGACGGTAAGGAAGGCAATAGCTGCGTTATCACTATCAACGCCTACGCTGCTGAGCCCCTCCACATCATCCTCGGTCAGGGCACCCTCGCTGTTGAAGGCGTAAGCGCTGACAGCGAAGTTGTAGCCAGCAAGTACTTCGACCTCCAGGGCCGCGAACTTAAGGCTCAGCCCGAAAATGGCTTCGTAATCCGCAAGGACATCAAGGCCGATGGCACTTCAACCGTAGTTAAGACCGTCCTCTAATCTCCCACAGGATTAAGACAATCATCAATATCACTACTCCCGGGCCTGACGCCCGGGAGTATTTTTTTACTCCATTCCCTCCGCGAATATCCTCTCCCTCCTCTTTATCGGCACCCCTCTACACCCCGGAAGAGATGTGCCGATGGAGCTATGTCAAAAATATGTATAGTGTTATCCAAGAAGGCATTCCGGAGGAAATGCCCCGATAATAGCCGTGGGTGAGCCGTAGGCGTAACCCGCGGGAAATAAGATTACACACAATAAAAGACATCCCGGAGAGGATGTCCCGATAAACTAAATAATTCCTTATTATAAAGGATAGTAGACTATCGGGACATCCTCTCCGGGATGTCTTTTTTTATTCGCATATATGATTTCCCGCGGGTTACGCCTGCGGCTCACCCACGGCTATTCTTTGCGGAGCAAAGCGGCAAGCCGATGAATCGGCACACCTCCTCCGGGATGTGCTGGAGGATATGTTAATTATGACGCAGCCTCTTAGGAACATCTCATCTGTAATGCCTCCTCTGAGAGCGGTATACCCGTAAACACTCTCTTAATCCTGGCGAAGTTGGAGCAAATTAGGCACCAGTCGGCGTGACACTGAAGAATCTACCATGGTAGAGAATACACGCATGCTGTGGGTGTCTGTACCTATGCGGTCATACCAGCCCTTTTCAAGTATGTATTCGGCCTTGGCTTTCGCTTCGGGGCCATACATGCCCGCGAGAGAGGGGAGATTGAGCTGAAACAGCACACCACGTTGCTTAAGGCTCTTATATTGGCTCTCGCGCATGTAGCAGTAACGTTCGGGATGGGCCAGCAGGGGGAAGTGGCCTGCTGAAAAAGTCTTGGCTATGATGTCGTCAAGTCCCATGGGGGGATTGATGAATGATGTCTCTACGAGAAGCCATTGGCGTGTGGGCTCTATTTGCAATACATTGCCTTCTGCGAGGCGTTTGGTGTAGAGGAAGTCAATCATGTGCTCGGCACCCAGATGAAGCTCCAGTGAGCCTGTATAGGCCTCACAGAGCTTGCTGAATCGCTCTTTGAGGTCTGACGGATTGTTGGGTATCTCCTCCATGATATGAGGCGTGAGATATACCTTTTTGAAGCCTAATGACTCCATCAGTGAGAGTATCTCAAAGGTCTCTTCCTGTTCCTTCACGCCATCGTCTACTCCGGGGAGCAGATGGCAATGCCAGTCGATAAATCCGTCGAATATGCCTGTCTCGGCAAGTTTGATATTTTTCTTTTTAAATGGCCACATAGTTATTTTGTGTGTGAGGGTGAGTGCTTGTTGTATTATTCAGGCGCTGTATCAGAGGATATGACACAGCGCCTGAGTATATTTAGAGTGAATTTGTTCGATAGCTCTCTACTGTTGTTATATAGCAGTAGATTTTATGATGGGTTATTCGTCCTTTGAATAGGCATTGTAATTGCCGTAACCATAACCGTAGCCATAGCCGTAACCATAACCGTAGCCATAGCTGTAGCCGTATCTGTAGCCATACTTGTAGCCATAGCGTCCGCCCTTGGTCATGAGACCGTTGAGAAGCACAGCCATGTTGTTGAACTTCTGTGTACGATAGTAATTCTCTACTACGGGCAGCATATCGCGTTCAAGCAGGCCGGCACGGATAAGGAAGAGCGATACGTCTGCGTAAGGAGCGATGATAGCGGTATCGGCCACGATGTCGACAGGAGGACAGTCGATAAACACGAGGTCGTATTCTTCACGCAGCTCTTTCACCATCTTTTCGAGAGCAGGCATGTAAAGAAGCTCGGCAGGGTTGGGAGGTATGGTGCCTACGGGGAGGATATCAAGATTCTTGGTAGTGGGCGACGGTACTACAATCTGCTTCCAGTTGTTGATCTTGCCGCTGAGGTAATCTGATATACCGCCGTTCTGGGGTTCATCCTCTACGAGTTTCGAGAGGGTAGCCTTACGAAGGTCAAGGTCGACAAGCACTACCTTCAGACCCTTGAGGGCGAATGTGGCAGCGAGGTTTGAGATAACGAATGTCTTACCTGAACCGGCAGTGATAGATGCTACCATGATTACCTTCTTGGAGCCGTCGGTGCCAAGCATAAACTCAAGGTTGCCACGTACTACACGGAACGCTTCGTTGATCATGCCGCGTGAACCCTCCTTGACGAGAATCTTACGTTCGTTCTTATCACCCTGTGCGCGGCTGATAGGTTTGGTGATTCTTTGCTTAAGGGTTCTGCGACGACGTGCAGCAAAGGGAATTTCACCGACGAAGGGTACGGTAAGTGATTCGAGATCCTTACGGCTTCGTACACGGGTGTTCATGTTCTCAAGCAGTATGATGATACCTAAGGGAATCAGTATACCGGCAAGGAATGAAATGAGGAGAATGTTGCGGCTCACGGGCGATACGGGTGAGGGATTGCCCATGGGAGGAGTGATGATGCGGGTGTTGTAGGCGGTGAAGGCCTGCGACAGCTCGTTTTCCTCACGCTTCTGAAGGAGGAAGAGGTAGAGCGCTTCCTTTACCTTCTGCTGACGCTCTACGGAGAGCAGGTACTGTGCCTGAGTGGGGTTAGACTGCAGGCGTGATGTGCTCTGGTTCTGTGCGTTGTTGTAAGAGCGTATGCGGGTAGTGATAGCGTTGATTTCGTTGTCAACGCTGCCGAGAATCATGTTGCGCATAGATGACAGGTTGGCATCCATGTCCTGTACAAGGGGGTTGGAGAGTGATGAGTTGGCCAGGAGTGAGTTGCGCTGCAGGAGCTTTTCGTTATAGGCCGTAATCTGGCTCTCGATGTTGCTTCCCTGAAGGCCTGAGTTTGCCGGGAGAAGCTGATAGTTGTTGGCGCTTGAAGAGATGAAGTCGCGGATGTATCGGGCCATGTAGAGCTGGTTGTTAAGCTCGAGGATTGCTTTTGAAGCCTCCTGATTCTGGCCGAGGTACATTGCAGTGGTGGCGCTGAGGTCGGGGATAAGGTGTTCTGACTTATATGACGATATGTCGGAGTCCACGTTGCCCAGTTCGCTTTCTATCACACCCAGACGTTCATTGATGAACTTTGAGGTTGAAGTGGCAAGAAGGTTCTTGTCACGCACCCAGTTTTCGTTATATACCGAGATGAGGGTACTGATAAATTCCTCGGCGCGACGCACGTTTACGTCGTGATATGTGAGGTCAATGATGCTCGTTTCCTTGTCAGTGATATCGGCATTGAGGCTACCGCTGCATTTTCCTACGGCAGCCTGAAGGCTGCTGCGGCTAACGTAGATCTTATCGATAGTCTCGTTCTGAGGCTGGTCATAATAGGTGGTGGGAACGATCTCAACCTTGCCGACAGGGGTTGTCAGAGTGTCGTTGAAAGCTCCGATAACCTCTTCGTCAAATTCCTCTCCTTTGAACTTGAAATCATTAAGCTTCACTTCACGTTTGGCGCGATCAAGATAGAGGGTAAAGGAACATCCCTGATTGTCGGGGGCATTGATGAAACGCACCTGTACGGGCAATGTCTCTCCATATAGAGTCAGGCGATGGAACGTGCCGTCAATGGTGTAGTTCTTGTCAAGATTGAGGCGACGCACCACTTCAAGTATTACCGAAGGTGACTTTATGGAGGCAAGCTCATTGTTTACATTGGTCTTGGTAGTGAATATACCCATGTTGCTGAATCCGCTTACGTCAGCTGAAATGGCATTCTTGCCCTTGCCTTCCTCTTTGATGAGGACTGAAGCGGTAGCAACGTATACTTTCGGTGTACGCAGGAGATATACTGTACCTATACTCATGCATATCACCAGGGAGAATACAAACCATTTCCAATGGGTGAGACACAGGCTGATAATGTCCTGTATACTCATTGTGGACTCACCGCTTTTTTCAGGAGCTAAAGCAGCAGTTTCTTTATTTTCGCTCATATCCTTATAGTCTGTTTTATGAGTGTATGATGGAATTTAGGATTTTCTCTATGATGATAATCGTTTATACTTATTTCACGAGATTTGAGATAAGTACGGCGAGTGATATCAGAAGTGAACCGCAAGATACCCAGAATGAGGCCTGACGGGCAGTATTACCGTTGGTGGTAGACTGACGTATGCGGTCGTTGTTGGGCTCTACGTAGATTACGTCATTCTGACGGAGGAAGAATGCAGGTGATGAATAAACCTCCTTAGCTGACAGAAGATCAAGCTTATATACAATCTCCTTGCCGGTACCATCGTCACGTATTACGGTCACATTCTGGCGGTCACCATAGATAGTAAGGTCACCGGCCATAGCTATGACGTCAAGTATTGTTATCTTGTCACGATTGATATTATAGCGGCCGGGATGGTTAACTTCACCAAGCACAGCTACAAAAAGATTGTCGAATTCCACGATAACGGTAGGATCCTTAATCAGGTCACGGTTAATCAGTTCGTTTTTTACAAAATCGGCAACTTCGTGACGATCCTTCCCCTCCACTTTGATTTTTCCGAGGACAGGGAAATCAATCATGCCATTGGCATCAACAGTGTATACGCTCATCTGCTGGCTGAGCTGTGAGGTGTTGGATGTAGTGTAGCCTACGCGACTGGTAACCAAAGGAAGGTTGAAGAGGTTTGCCAGAAGAGGATCTTTCGAGTGTACTACTATCGAAATCTTATCTTCGGGCTGTACGGTGATTTTCAACGGATTGGCTACATCAATAATCTGGTCATTCTTGGTGTCCTGGAAGTAGACCACATTTTTGGGTGTAGCACAACCTGTAAGAAGCATTAGAGCGAGAATTACGCCGGCAATTAGCGCCTGGATGTTGAGTTTCATGAAACTTGTGTGATGGATTATTGGCGATGTGATTTTTGTAATCTATATAATAAGCTAAATTTATCGCAAAATTACTACTTATCTCTGATTTGCGCAATAGTAAGACAGCGTCAAGGTCATGTGAATAGTTAGAAAAATTATGATTAGAGAAAAAAAATAGGTCGTGTGTCATAGGGAAATGACACACGACCGTGTATAAAGTGATGTCAGAGTTTTTGTGTTTTATGCCTCGTACTTCTTGACGATGACGGTGGCGTTGTGTCCACCGAAACCGAAGGCATTTGACAGAGCGGCTCTTACGGGGCGTTTCTGAGCCTTGTTGAAGGTGAAGTTGAGCGAGTAGTCGATGTTTTCATCGTCATCGCCCTCCTCGTGGTTGATGGTGGGGGGCACGATATCGTTCTGCACGGCAAGAATGCTGAACATAGCTTCCATAGCACCGGTGGCACCGAGAAGGTGGCCGGTCATTGACTTGGTGGAGCTGATGTTGAGCTTGTAGGCTGCATCGCCGAAGAGGTCGACGATAGCTTTCACCTCAGATACGTCGCCCACGGGGGTAGAAGTGCCGTGTACATTGATGTAGTCAATGTCTTCGGGCTTCATGCCGGCATCGTCAAGAGCCATCTGCATGGCGAGCTTGGCGCCGAGACCCTCGGGATGAGTGGCTGTGATGTGGTGAGCGTCGGCTGACATGCCGCCACCTACTACTTCGGCGTAGATTTTGGCTCCGCGAGCCTTGGCGTGTTCAAGCTCTTCGAGCACGAGTACCACACCGCCTTCGCCCATTACAAAGCCGTCGCGGCTCTTGCTGAAGGGACGTGAGGCTGTCTCGGGGCTGTCGTTGCGGGTCGACAGGGCGTGCATGGAGTTGAAGCCGCCTACACCGGCAGGGAAGATGGCTGCTTCGGCGCCACCGGTCACAAATGCGTCGGCTTTGCCGAGACGAATGAGGTTGAAGGCGTCGATTATGGCGTTATTGGATGATGCGCAGGCTGATACGATGCCGTAGTTGGGGCCGTGGTAGCCATACTCCATTGAGACGTGGCCAGAGGCTATGTCGGCAATCATCTTGGGGATGAAGAAGGGGTTGAATTTGGGACCGTTCTCCTCGTTCTTGGCATAGTATCCGGCCTCTTCCTCGAAGGTGTGGAGGCCGCCGATACCTGATGATACGATTACTCCCACGCGGTTGCGGTCGAGATTGGAGGCCTGCTCAAGTCCGCTGTCCTCGATCGCCTGACGTGAGGCAACGAGTGCATACTGGGCATAGAGGTCAAGCTGACGGAGTTTCTTGCGGTCGATGTGGTCGGCAGCATTGAAGTTCTTGACCTCACAGGCAAACTGTGTCTTGAACTTGGAAGCATCAAAATGGGTGATAGGGCCGGCACCGCTCTTGCCGTTGATGGCGGCTTCCCATGTGGAGGCAACATCGTTGCCCAGCGGGGTGATGGCACCGAGGCCTGTCACTACTACTCTCTTTAATTCCATGTAATCAGTGGTTGGTTTGGCTCGGGAGTGAGTAACAATTTTGTATTATTGTATAAAACAGACACGTGGGTCTGCAAAAATTGCTCCCGGCTGGCGCGGAATGTCCGGCGGGGAGCTATTTTTTTGTCAGTGGGTTTATGGCCGAATAGTTCTCGGACAACCCGCCTGATAGGGTAAAAGCAAAAGCGTGGTTTACTTTTCAGCGTTTTCGATGTAGGTGATGGCGTCGCCTACAGTAGCGATGGTTTCAGCCTTGTCATCGGGAATGGTGATACCGAATTCCTTCTCAAATTCCATGATGAGCTCTACGGTGTCGAGGCTATCAGCACCGAGGTCGCTGGTGAAGTTTGCAGTGGGGGTTACTTCGCTTTCGTCAACGCCGAGCTTATCAACGATTATGGTCTTCACGCGTGATGCAATTTCTGACATAATTCTGTTCTTTTTTAGATTAGTAAATTCAATTTGCGGATGCAAAGTAAATAATTTTCGGGCAATTATACAACCAAATTATGCGAAAGTTGCTATCGGAGGGAAAGATATATGTATAATCTGGGTGTCGGAGTGAAGAGTATCGTCGGTATTAAGTTATACTGCAATGGATGTTGAAATCTATTGTATGGACGAGTTTCCGCAAGTGTGTATGTTGGATAACTAACTGCTAAACAGTGGTATGCCATCGGTGGTGATCATGCTCTATACAGTGAGATTTCTATGAGGTTGCCATGGGTCGGAGAAATTTTTATTAGAAAAGCAGTCTTTAAAAAAACAAAAATGGGCAACGAGGTGTTACAATAATGTGACGAGCGAAATAGATGCTCATCCATTCGGAACTAATTCCGCAGTGAATACAAATTCGATTATAAACTCATACTAAGGATATAAGAACTTATGAAACGCTTCTTCCTCTCAGTTACCGCTCTCGGCCTTCTCCTCATTGGTACAGGCTCAGTTATCTCATCATGCTCTCGTGAAGGCTCTGACTCAACCGCAACTTCACAGACCTCCTCTGATATTGAGGTGAAAAATTTTGACCTTAATATCGTCAACAAGTCTGCATCGGCCAATTACAGAGTGGTGCAGAACGGAGATACCGCCTATCTTAGCATCGGTGCCGAGATATTGTGGCCTGTCAACGTAAACGGCCTTGACATCAAGGTGCTGCAGGATTCTATTCTCAACCTAGCTTTCGCATCTGACAAGAAGAGCGACATTGATGCCTCGATACGTTCATTTGTCTCAGACGTAAACCTTGTGGAATCAACCGATGCCTTTACTCGCGTTGATAAAATACCTGCCGATGCAGCCGATAACGGTAAGGCTTACGAAATGGCAGTGACAGGTACGCTGCTTCAGACTGAGGAAGCACTGCTGACATATCAGGTGAGCGGCTACTCTTACACGGGAGGTGCACACCCCAATGCAACATCTTATCCCTTTACATATTTCCTTGCTACAAAGCAGGTGCTTACAAATTCCAACCTTTTCAAGGCAGGATCTGAAGATGCTCTCGCTCGCCTGATTCGTGAAGCTATCGCCCGCCAATATAAGGTGCCTGCATCTGATCTCGTGGCCGCCGGTTTCTTTACCAACGATATACCCGTAAGTCCTATGGTATACGTGTCAAACGGTGAGGTTGTATTCCACTACAACCCCTATGACATCGCTCCCCACTCTATGGGTGCTATCGATGTATGGCTCTATCCCTACGAAGTGCAGCCCTACCTTACCGATCTCGGTACTTCAGTGCTCTTCGGAAAGTAGTCGGATTATGTATGCAAGTAATCGGATGATTAATATCAATCTGTTACCTACGGATTTCTTATAACGACATTCTTCTAATACAAAATCTAAAACATACCCCCCTGATCCCACCTTGCAGGGCCGAGACTGTCAGCAGACGTCCCGGCCCTGCGGTAGTTTGGTACGGCGATGGAGCATGGGAAGGGCGCTAATAGAACTTGGAAAGTGTTAGGAGTATGTCTTAGAGAGTGTTTGAATTTAAACCAAATTAATAATTATGAGAGAGTTCGGAAATTTTTGCTTTCATCACAAAGGATTTTTCGGGTGCTTTTCAAGAGTTATTATCGGTCACGATGCCC